>JAMCTH010000001.1 GCA_023379025.1 Patescibacteria group bacterium
CACAAAGTTTATCTCGAGACTTCTCGTCAAGAGACTCGAAGAATAATGGCTATGCTTTAAGTGCGTTATCTATATTTTTGAGAACTCAAAAGGCGGACATCAGAGATACAAAGTGGTGCAGAATTTCTGCATCTCTGATGTCATGTGCCCTGTCAACGGGAAAACTGACGCATAGTGCCAAGCGCGACGGCGATTACAAACCCGGCGACGATCGTCGGCACAATGTAATTCTGGTTGCCGGTTTGCGATTCGATCGCCGCGACGACCAGACCGAGAACAACGACGAGACCGGGCTGGTCCCGCCAATCGCCTGGTGTGACGCGACGGCGCCGTCGTTTAGCGGCGAACTTTGCGAACTCGCTCCGGATCACAACGAGACCGACGACAATCACGATGGCGCATACAATAAGTAACGCGAACGCTGGTGCGTTATTGATTTGCATATTTTCTCCATTTCATGTTTTCCGGTGTAAAGCCGGAAAAGTTGTCTGCGTTTACCCGAAAATCAAACTCAGAAGCCGCGCCCCGTCGGTAATCACTCAGATAAGCGACAAGACGAGCGGGATCAGGAGATATGGCAAGATGAGGTCGTAGGACCACCACATCTTACCCAGTGCCGGAGTCCCGCGCGGAAAGGACACGATCTGCCCTTGCCAGCGCCCCCGCAACCGCACGAAACCCGCGGATGTCTGCTCGTACGTCCCAAGTTGCGGTCTGGGGATGAACGTGCTCAGGACCCCCCAATACACTAGGTACAGAACGAAAGTCGGGAGTGCTAGAATTGCTGAGAGCCACCCGACATTTGCCGGAACGACGAGTGTGTGAGTAACCCAAGCAAGCGCCATCATAAAGATTGCTGCGCCCATTTGGGCTACCTCGAGCCAGGAGACTTCAAACAACTCGATGCCAAGGAGGAGGAAAAACACGATGATCAGAGCGACGAACATGACCGTCGCGAAGAACTGATCGCCGAATCCTCCACCAAGAAGCTGCTCCGGTTGAGTGATTACCGACGGGGCGCCCCATTGCGTCCATGGGTTGTGCCCGAGCGCGACCCACTCAAAGAGTAAGATCGCGAGCGTGCAGTACGTTTTTGTCCCGTCGAGCCCACGGACGAGCGCAATCGTGACGAAGACGAGTATCATGAACCAGAATCCGACCGTGACGATCTGATTCATGATTGTGCCAACCCGCGAGAACCCCTCTTTGAGCGCCGGGAAGAAGAACACCGGCGCGTACGCGATAAGGGACGCAATGGCGATGACAAGCGAGATTAAAGCGACTTGCAGCCACCATGTCTCATCAGTGTCGCGTATCTCGATCATAAAAAGGGGGCCCAAAATAAGAGCGACGACATTCCATGGCGCCGGAAAGCGTGCGCCGAAAAGAATGAAGCCCGCGCCGATCGTTGCGCGCAGTCCAAAGCTATTCACGTTGAACAGCGGATGGACAAACGCGATGAGTCCGACGAGCGTGACGATGATGATTTGCTCGAGCGGAATGCCGGGCGCTACTCGCCCTGAGTAAAGCTGGCTTCCGGTTGACTTCACCGCGTTGAAGAACGCCGTGGCGTTTGCCAGCATTTCATTCATGAATGTCGCTGCCGCCTGGTTTCCGGACCCGACCAGCGCGAGCAACACAAACATTGCGAGGAACAAAATAGCGGCGGCGAATGCGAAGAAGTAGCCGAGATTGTTTAGGTCACGGTGTCCGTTCATCGCGTAAAACCCGCCTCCGGTCTGTGCTTGTGTAGTCATTTCAGTCTCCTTTTGGCAAACGGTTAACACCGTTTGCGAATCGAGTTATGGATTATTGATCAGTCCTTCTTGTTTCGTGAGGTTAGTACCGGGGAGAATACGAGTTTCTTCCCAATAAAACCTCACCAAACCGAAGCTGATGCGCCTCTCTATTTCCCATGACAGGGTCGATTTGACATATCGGGTAAGCAGAGAAGATTCAGCTACAACGGAGCATATCCCGTAGAGCGTCATTTCATCCCGTCCGTCAAACCGAAATTGTTAAGGAGCGATATCCTCTAACTACACAAAAGACTCCCTTTCAGCTTGGGCTTTTGTCGCGTATGGTTTCCGGCGCGGCAAAAGCACTATTCCGTGCGAATAATCCCTCGGAGCTCTGAAAAAGAGTCGGTTAGTATTTCTGTTATCGACAATAGTAGCGTGTGAACAACCGGCATACAAGTATGTTTCCGGCAGGAACATGGTTTATGGGCAGGAAAAATTGCCGGGAGTGGGGCAGTCACGGCCGGTTTGGGCAGGATGTGCCAGCGTTATATCACAAACCTATAGCATAGTCAACTTGGGCGGCACTGATATAATAACGGTATGCAGGCGGATATACCCACGTTAGTACTGGCATATCGGACAAAGATCGAAGCAGGTAGGGCAGCGCGGTCCCATGAAACAGAGAGTTTTTTGCACGCCGGATCCGTACAGGAGGAGCGCTTGCGGAAAATCCGTGAGCTGCGGACCGGGCTTACCGATGAACAAATTCTGGCACTGGTACGCTATCGGCAGATCCTGGATCTCTACGCGCACAATATTGCCTTGTATCTTCGGATGGAGAGCGAAGACCGCGAACCCTATAAAGAACAGTTACGGGAAACATTTTCCACGGTCTGTGCCGGGCTGAGGAATACGAACGTCGACCGGTTACTGTGGGAGGATGAAGTTGCGGACAGCCTCCGCATGAATGTTTTAGGATATCGGAGCGTGGCCCTTCTTCCTTTTGATCTGCCGCAGTGGGCGCAGTCCTTTGTCGATGATCTAGAAACCGGGGTCAGACCTTGAAAATTGCGGTAAGACAATCCGGAGCGATACCTTCTGAGAGACCCCGGACACAAACAAACAATAGGAACCTGATGCGCTTCCCGGGCGCCTCTGGATTGTGTTCCGTTGTGTTAGAATTGCTGTATGTTTGATTTTATTTTCGGGCTCCTTTCCCATGATTTGGGGATTGATCTCGGGACTGCAAATACGCTTGTCTACGTCCGTGAAAAAGGCATCGTGATCCGCGAGCCCTCGGTCGTTGCGCGGCACCGCAAGACGAAGCAGGTGGTCGCGATCGGCACGGAAGCCAAGAAAATGCTTGGGAAAACGCCGGGGACGATCGAAGCACTCCGGCCTCTTAAGGACGGCGTCATTGCCGATTTTGACGCAGCAGCTGCGATGCTGACCCATTACATCCGGCTCATCCACAGCCAGCCGGGAAACTCCCTCCTTCCCAAAATCCCCCGCCCTAAAGTCGTCATCGGCATCCCGTCGGGCGTCACGGAAGTCGAGCGGCGTGCGGTCCAGGAGGCTGCGATCATGGCGGGTGCGCGGCAGGCCTGGCTTATCGAGGAGCCCATGGCCGCCGCAATCGGCGCGGGACTGCCGATTGAAGAAAGCCGCGGCTCTTTCATCTGCGACATCGGCGGCGGGACGAGCGAGATCGCCGTCCTTTCCCTCGGCGGCATCGTCGTCAACCGCAGCATCCGGATCGCAGGAGACGAGATGGACGATGCGATTGTTGCATTTATGCGGCTCAAGTATTCGCTCCTTATCGGCGAGCAGACGGCGGAAGACATAAAAATCAGCGTGGGTTCTGCCTACCCGCCATGGTCCGGGGATCGGTTGACGGTGGTCCGGGGCCGCGATATCGAACGGGGGCTTCCCAAAACCATCCGGGTCAACGAAAACGAAATCCGCGAGGCGCTTGCGCCCGTCGTGCAGCAGATTGTTGAAGGCGTATCGGAAACGATTGAAGAAACGCCGCCGGAACTGGTCGGGGACATTGTCGAACACGGGATAGTCCTTGCCGGAGGGGGGGCGCTTCTCCGTGGCATCGACCGGCTTATCGCCAACGAGCTCAAAATGCCCGTATGGGTGACCGATGATCCCCAGACCGCGGTGGTCCGCGGATGCGGGAAACTCCTTGACGATCCGGTGCTTCTCAGAAAGGTGAAAGTTGCCGCGCGCAAGCTGTCATGAAACCGCGCTTACCGGACTTCTCCGTCATCATTGCACGCATCTTCGATCCGTTTGCCGTCTATACCGTGACGCTGTGGCTGGCAACGGCAAAAAGCGGGATTCCCGGGGATCGTATACGTATGGTGTTCGGTTTGCTTTTTGCTATCAGCGCTCTTCCGCTTTTTGTACTCTTTTCGGCTGCGCTCGGAACCAAGGCCGTCTCTGACTGGGATGTCAGCACCCGGTCGGAACGTCTGCCGGTTTTTGCGGTCATACTCGCAGTCGCACTCGGCAATCTCCTGGTTATCCGGTTTATGGGAAATCCCTTTCTTCTCCGTTTCGCAGACGTGTTTCTGCTCTGGTTTCTGGGAATGTTTGCCGTCACGCTTTTTTGGAAAATTTCCGGGCACGTCGCATTTCTCACGCTTGCCGTCGGGCTCCTTCTCCGCTGGTACGGAACCGCCTATTGGCCGCTTCTTTGTACCGTCCCCCTACTTGCATGGGCGCGGGTAGCAAGCCATAATCATACGCTTTTTCAGGTTATCGCCGGGTGCTGTTACTCCGGACTGGTAATTATGTTCTTTGCGTGACATACTGGATACCCGTCTCCGGCATACGGTCTCACGCGGTGCGTCCGGTGCGCGCGTATGCCCGGAACCATCGGAAGCATGAAACTCGGCACAGCGTTTTCGGATTCGCTTTCGGTTGGACAAAACCGTCCGTCCCGGCTCCTGCGGGCAGAGGCGCCGTCCTGGTGGTTCGGTGCCGGCCGGGCGCTTCTGTTTGCATCCGTTTTTTTCCTCTCGTTTTTTATCCTGGCACTACGGCTCGCCAACCTGACCCTCGTCCGCGGTCATGAACTGCGGCTTCTTGCCGACGAAAACCGGACCCGCGAACTGATACGGCATGCACCCAGGGGCATCATTTTTGACCGGACGGGGCAGCCGCTCGTCGCCAACGTCCCGCAGTACCGGCTCAATAAACCGTGCGAAGGGGCCGGGAGTGCCAATACCACCTGCGTATCGGTCGTCTCCGGGGCGGAAGGGACGAGCTTATCCAGCCGGGTTCTGCCGCCGGGGACGTTTCTGGAAGTTGATTATGCCCGCACCTACCTTTTCGGCAACGCACTGGCGCATGTCCTCGGCTATACCGGCGAGCTCTCCGCCGCTGAACTTTCGGATCCCTATTACTCCCTCCGCCGGTACCTTCCCGGGGACCGGGTCGGCAGAAGCGGCGCTGAGGAAGTCTATGAGGAAAAACTGCGCGGGACGGACGGACGGCAGCTCGTCGAAGTGGATGCGAACGGGAAGATCCTCCGGACGCTCGGCATGGATCCGGAAACCCCCGGAGACAGCATAACCCTTTCGGTTGATGGCGGACTTGCTCAGGCGGTTGCCGACGCATTCCCGAAAGGGGAAAAGGGCGCGGTTATCGTCAGCAAGCCATCGACCGGTGAAATCCTGGCCCTCTATTCGAGCCCTTCCTTTGACCCGAATAGTTTTTCGGCGGGGATGACCGCATCCGAATATGCCGGTCTGGTCGATACTCCCGACCAGCCGCTTTTTGACCGCGCAGTGAGCGGCGTGTACCCGCCGGGCTCGACGTTTAAAATCGTCATGGCGATTGCGGGGCTGGAAACGGGCGCCGTGAAACCGGATACGGTCGTTGACGATAACGGGACGATTACGATTGGCCCCTTTTCGTTTTCCAATTGGTACTTCACCCAGTACGGGAAGACGGAAGGGCCGATAGCGATCGTGCGCGCGATTGCCAGAAGCAATGACATCTTTTTTTACAAAGTCGGCGAGTGGCTCGGGATCAGCCGGCTCGAAACATGGGCAAAAAAGCTCGGCATCGGGGCCCCGCTCGGGATCGAACTTCCGGGTGAAGCAGGCGGGCTCTTTCCCGATCCGGTCTGGAAAAACCTGAACTTTACCTCGCCGGCCGACCGGGCCGCGCGCAACAATCTCTGGTATCTCGGGGATACGTACCATGTCTCGATCGGACAGGGGTACCTCCTGACGACGCCGCTTCAGATGAACGCCTGGACCAACGTCATCGCAAACGGCGGGAAACTCTGCCGTCCGACGATTCTTAAAGAGACGGGAGACCGGAGACCGGAGACAGGAGGTTGTAAAGATTTGGGGATTAAACCGGAAACAATACGCCTTATCACCGAAGGGATGAAGGAGGCATGCGAGACGGGCGGGACGGGATGGCCGCTTTTTAATTTTCACATTCCTGCCCGCATTGCTTCGCAAAGCGATGCAGGAGGTGGGCCAAAACCCAATGACCAAACAGCCGGAACAGGCAGTTCATCCGCGTCTGCGACCCTGATTCCCATGCCGGTTGCCTGTAAAACCGGGACCGCAGAGCACGGGGATCCGGACAATAAAACCCATGCGTGGTTTACCGCATTTGCGCCGTTGCCGCCGGAGTATCTGTCGGAAGAACGTGCAACCGATCCCCGGACCATGGCGGGTACGCCTGAGATTTCCGTGACCGTTCTGGTAGAAGACGGCGGAGAAGGGAGCAATGTCGCAGCCCCCATTGCCAAAAAGATCTTCGAATACTGGTTTAGGAGATAATCTCTATCCTTACTCACTCCATTCTCGTATGGTGGTTACAAAAATGAGTGAAGGTTTCATCCGACTTGCCGGGGATTCCGGTACTTGATAGGCTAGGGAGTGATGGATGAAGAGACTGCCGCGTGGGTTGGGTTCAGCGTGTTTCCCGGTATCGGACCGGTCAGGTTCCGGCTCCTCCGGGAGTATTTCGGATCCGCGGAGAAAGCGTGGCATGCTCCAGTCGGAACCCTGCGGGATCTTCATTTAGGACAATCACTTTTGGATGAATTTGAAGCCTTCAGGAGAACATTCCGGGTAACGGAATACCTCAAGCGGTTAGACGACCTGCATGTCCGGATACTGCGGCTTGACGACCCCAAGTATCCCAGGCTTCTCCGGGAAATACCCGATGCGCCGTTTCTTCTCTATATCAAAGGAAAGCGCGGCAGTTCGCCCATCGACCTTTCGCGGACGGTTGCCGTGGTCGGCACGAGAAACGTCACCCGCTACGGTACCGAGGTGACGGGCCGGTTTGCATCGGAACTTGCGGCGGCGGGATGTACGGTAGTTTCCGGCCTTGCCTATGGGGTTGACGCCGTCGCCCACCAGGCCGCACTTGATGCCGGCGGTTCTACCATTGCCGTACTCGGCTGCGGTATTGACATAATCGCACCGCCAAGCAATGCTGTATTATACCGGCGGATTGCCGAAGAAGGCCGCGGCGCGGTCGTATCCGAGATGCCGCTGGGTCTTCGGCCGAACAGGGGTCTGTTTCCGGCGAGAAACCGGATCATCAGCGGCTTGTCGCTCGGCGTACTCGTGACGGAGGGCGCCGATGACAGCGGGGCACTCATCACGGCGCGAAATGCGGCCGAACAGGGCCGGGAGGTATTTGCCGTACCGGGACCGGTTACGAGTCCCTACTCCAAGGGTCCGGCAAAGCTCATCAAAAACGGGGCGGCACTGGTCGAGTCCGCTGCGGATATTCTGGCGGCGTTAGGGTTCTCTCCCGCCGCTTCGCAGGGGCCGGATACCGGAAGAGCGGGCGATACGGAGGAGGAACGGCTCATTGTGCGCCTATTGTCTCACGAGCCGCTCCATATCGACGCGATTGTCCGTGCATCAGGGTTGACGGCTGCTGCCGTTGCCGCTACACTCACGGTTCTCGAAATGAAAGGGATGGTCAAAGACCTGGGAGAGAAAGTCTATCGATTGGCATAAGTCAAAAGTTCAAAGCTCAACCCCGATAGAATCGGGGTCAAAGGTCAAATCAAATCCAAAGTTTAAATTAGGATTTTGAACTTGATTTGTCATTTGGATTTTGACATTTTACATGTATGAACTTAATTATCGTTGAGTCGCCGACCAAAGCACGGACGCTGACACGATTCCTTCACGGAAAAGGAGACTGGCGGATCGAAGCAACCATGGGGCACGTCCGTGATCTTCCGAAAGCCACGTTGGGGGTCGACGTCGAACACCGCTTCGAACCGAAATATGTGATTCCGAAGGATAAGCTCAAGCGGGTTGGGGAATTGCGTGCGATTGCGGAACAAGCCGATTCGGTCATCCTTGCGACCGATCCGGACCGTGAAGGGGAGGCGATTGCGTGGCATGTGGCGGAGATTCTGAGATCGGGCGACAGGAAGAGAGGAAGAGCGGGAGAGAAAAAGAAAGTATCTTCCTATCCTCCCATCTCCTCTTCACCTTCTCGCATCGTCTTTCATGAAATTACGGAGACCGCAATTAACGATGCGCTTGCGCATCCGGGCACCATTGACCTCCATCTTGTCGATGCGCAGCAGGCCCGGCGGGTGCTTGACCGGCTGGTCGGATATAAACTGTCGCCTCTTCTCTGGCAGAAATTATCCCGGAGGTGGCTCTCGGCCGGTCGCGTCCAATCTGTTGCCGTCAGACTTATCGTTGAGCGGGAGCGGGAGATCGGGAAATTCGGTACGGAAGCGTACTGGACGGTTGAGGGAAAATTTTTGCATAAGGGATCAACCCTCGGCAGGGTTGATCCCTTATGCGCACACCTCAGTTCCAAAAATGGCATGAGGTATGAAAAGATTTTACGTTTCACCCTTTTTGACGGCAAATACACGACGACATCATCAACCATACGGACGAAAGATCAGGCGGCAGCGATCATCACTGATCTCAGGCCCCCCTTTACCGTATCCGCAGTCGATACGAAAGAAGTGCGCCGGTATCCTTACCCGCCCCATACGACGTCGACCCTTCAGCAGGATGCGGGCCGGAAACTGTATTTTTCCGCCAAAAAGACCATGCAGCTTGCACAAAAGTTGTATGAGGAAGGCCGCATTACGTACCACCGGACCGACTCCGTCAACCTTTCGGAAAAATTTATCGGAGAAGCGCGGACATATATAGAGAAAACCTATGGAACTTCATTTGTTCCGCCGAAGCCCCGTCGGTACACGACCAAATCCAAGGTGGCGCAGGAAGCGCACGAAGCAATCAGACCAACGAACGTCGCACTGACAAATGCCAGAGGGGAACCCGACGGTGAACTCAACAAAGATCATGAGCGCCTCTATGAACTTATCTGGAAGCGGGCGGTCGCGAGCCAAGCTGCCGAGGCGGTGTTTGATTCGACAACTCTCTCGATTACGAGTAGCAATGCGTATGTTTTTTCTGTCCAGGGGTCCGTCATCACATTTGAGGGATTCCTTACAATTTCCGGGAGAGAGGTTGAGGACATGGTGATACCGGCGGTTGCCGTTGGAGACCGTGTGGAACTCATTGAAGCCCTGCCATCGGAACATCAAACGAATCCGCCGCCGCGATATACGGAAGCGACGCTTGTGAAAACGCTTGAGGAAAAGGGCATCGGACGGCCGAGTACCTACGCGCCGATCATTTCAACGATCCAGGACCGGCAGTATGTGACGAAGACGGAACGGAAGCTCGTTCCGACGGATCTCGGGAATACCGTCACGGATTTTCTCGTGCAGTACTTTCCGACCATTATCGATCTCCCGTTCACTGCGGGTCTTGAAGATTCCCTGGATGCCGTCGCAAACGGGGAATCGGCATGGGTGCCGGTCATACAGGCATTTTACGGGCCCTTTGCCAAGACGCTTGACGGAGCCTATCAGACTGCGGAAAAAGTGAAAATGCCGGTTGAGGAAACGGGCGAGAAATGCCCGGAGTGCGGAAGCCCTCTCGTCATCCGGACCGGGAAGTACGGACGGTTTATCGCCTGCAGCACGTTTCCTGCCTGTAAATTTACCAAACAGGTGGTGGAAAAAATCGACATGAAGTGTCCGCGGTGCGGCGGGGACATTATCATCAAAAAGAGCCGCCGCGGCAAGACGTTTTACGGCTGCAGCAATTACCCCAAATGCACATTCGCGGCATGGAAGAAAGAAGATATCAGATAAATAATACCCATTGATGACTGGCCTATTTGTGGTATGTGTAGTATTGGTAGTATGATTGGGCTATGCGTGAAAAACAGCGTACACTGGCTGCGGTGACCATCATCGCCGGGTTCATCATCCTCATCGTCATTGTGGTCGGATCGCTTCTTTCCGGCGGCAAGATTGTCTCTCCCGTTCCGGAAGATACTGCGACGATCCGCGTCATATTCCTGACGCCGACCCCGGCCGCCTCACCCGTCGCGAGCCCTTCGGCCCAGCCAAACAGTACGCGGCCGTTGACGACTCCTACTCCGTCAACTTAATATAACTATAATGGAGACACTTCTGTCATTTGACAAACAGCTCTTCCTCGTGGTGAACCATCTGCCGCATACCGCGCTTCTGAATGCGTTTTTTCTCGGGTTATCGGGTATCGGCGCGGTCGGCCTTGTCTGGTTTGTTCTTGCGGGTATCCTGTTTCTTCGGGAAGAACGGAAACATCACTGGTTTTTTGCGCCGATCGTTTTGGCAGGAGCGGGAAGTTACCTCGTGGCAGAGATGATCCTCAAAAACCTTGTTGCCCGACCGCGTCCGTCCCTTGCCATGGGTGCCATAATCCTCGGCAGTCCGAGTACGGATTATTCGTTCCCGTCGGGCCACGCGACGATCGCGTTTGCCATGGCCGTGGTCCTTTCGAAAATCGAACCGCGGTGGAGACCGGTATTTTACCTTCTGGCCGTCGCCATCAGTTTCTCGCGGCTCTACGTCGGCAAACACTTTCCGCTCGACCTTCTCGGCGGGGCGCTTGCCGGCTATGCGGTGGGACACTGTTCGTGGCAGCTTGCGCGTTTTATCGGGGTGCGGCTTAACATCGTCTCCTGATCTCATCGTTGCCATGATCAAACTCAATGCCAAAGAACTCCGGACCACCACGCCGGATCCGGAGGCGGCCGGATCCGTCAAAAAAAATCCGGTCACCATCATCCTCGATAACGTCTTGGATACGTACAACATCGGATCCATCTTCCGGCTTGCGGACGCGGTCGCTGCTGAGAAAGTCTATCTCTGCGGACAAACGCTTACGCCGCCGAATTCCCGGATCAAAAAGGCATCGATCAATACCTGGCAGTGGGTGAATTGGCAGTACGAAAAAAGCGCAAGAGACGCGCTTTTAAATCTCAAATCACAAAACCCAATGACCAATATAGTTGCAGTGGAGCAGGATAAGAGAAGTAAACCATTTAATGAGGTCACATACGACTTGCCTGTAGCAATTGTTGTCGGCAATGAAACCTACGGTGTGTCAAAAGAGGTCCTCGCTATGGCGGATACGATCGTCGAACTGCCGATGTGGGGCGTAAACAAAAGCCTGAACGTGATGGTGTCCTGCGGGATCGTGTTGTATGAAGTCATGAAACACAAAACTCCGTTCGGGTGATACCGGAACTTAGCGAGAGAAAATATGAAACCGAAGGTCATCGCCGTCATGCCGGCATATAATGCTGCAAAGACTATAGAGGCAACATACCGCGATATCCCCGTGGGAGTTGTCGATGAGGTAATCGTTGTTGACGATGCATCCCGGGACGATACTGCTGTCGTTGCAACAAACCTTGGACTGACGCTCATCCGTCACAGTAAAAATCGTGGATATGGCGGCAATCAGAAGACCTGCTACCGGGAAGCGCTCAAAAGGGGCGCGGATATCATCATCATGATTCACCCTGACTATCAGTACGACAGTTCACTTACGGAAGAGTTGGTGAAACCGATTCGGGACGGGCGATTTGATATTATGTTCGGGAGCCGGATACGGACAAGAAGCGAGGCGCTTGCGGGCGGCATGCCGCCTATCAAATATGTTCTCAACCGCATCGTTTCCCTGGTCGAAAACATTATTCTTGGCGTCAATTTTACCGAACATCTTTCCGGATTCCGAGCATACTCGAAGGAGGTACTAGAGACGCTTCCGTATGAAAAATTTTCCGATGATTTTGTCTTTGATCAGGAATTTATGATCGCGGCAATTGCGGCGGGGTTTCGCGTCGCGGAGTATCCGGTGCCCGTCCGGTATTTTCATGAGGCATCGTCCATACAGTTTTTTTCCGGGGGGAAGTTTCTCCTTGAAACGCTGGTGACACTTCTCCTGTATAGTGTATATAAAATAGGTATTGTGAGACCGTCCG
The DNA here is from genome assembly GCA_023379025.1 of Patescibacteria group bacterium. Taxonomy (GTDB): domain Bacteria; phylum Patescibacteriota; class Microgenomatia; order UBA10105; family UBA927; genus JAMCTH01. The sequence goes on from JAMCTH010000001.1 coordinate 12,108, forward strand.
TGTTTCGGTTACAAAAGACAAAACGATGAACCTGTTGCGTACCGGGAAATTCTATTTTTCGCTACTTTTCGTTGTCTTTGTTCTTGCCGTTTTTTTCCGGTTCTGGCAGCTCGGAACGATCCCCTCGAGCATGTCTGATGATGAGACGAGATTGGTCTATAGCGCCTACAGTCTGTGGCAAACCGGGAAAGATCTGAACGGAAAAACCTTGCCGTTTGCATTTGTCATCGGCGGCTATGCATTCAATCCGGTGCCGATCTACCTGACTGCCCCGTTCGTCGGAATTTTGGGGCTTTCCATGCTTGCAGCGCGGGCGCCGTTTGCACTGGCAGGAACGCTTGTCGTTGTTTTCGTATGGGCCATAGCATGGATCATCACAAAAAACCGGTGGATTGCACTTTTTAGTGCAGCTGTCCTGACGGTGAACGCATGGGCGCTCCAGCTGTCGAGGTTTGCCTATGAGGGAGGGATTGCGCTTTTGTTGTATACCGCGGGGACACTCCTTTTTCTCCTTGTTACAAAGAGAAAGAAATGGTTCCTTATTGCATCAATGTGCTGTTTTATCCTGGGTTTTTACAGTTACAGCGGATTTAAAATGACGTTTCTGCCGATCCTCTGCATCCTCACATGGTATAAATGGCGCGAGCTTACCCGGTTTCATTTTCTTACGATTGCCGCCGGGGTGGTGCTCGCGTTCGGGTCGCTTTTTTTGATCGGGAAAGCCCAGGGAGCGCTTAACTACGGGGGAAGTCTCACGTTCGTTTCGGACTGGACGGCGGTTGCCAAAGAGGTGGAACTGGAGCGCCGGGCATCATCCGCTCCGGAAGGGTTGAAACGGCTGTATCACAATAAAGCTACCTATATCTGGAAAGGATTTATCGAGCGGTACCAGTACGCACTCTCGCCGCAGTTTCTTTTTACCGGACAGGAGGCAAGCGGTATATTTGCGCTCTGGGGCAGGGGAGAATTTTATTATCAGGAAGCGGCACTTTTCGTGTTGGGCATTCTTTACCTTTTCCTTAAACGAAGAAGGGAAGTTTTCCTCATGCTTTTTCTTTCTGCAGCAGCGCCGCTTCCTTCAGGACTCGGTCCGGAGCCGACTACCTACGCTATCCGATCGAGTTTTCTTCTGCCGTGGATGGCAGTCGGCACCGGAGCAGGATTTATCTCCGTCGGGTATTTTTTACGGAATCGTTTTGTTCGGATTTGCGCGTTCCTCCTTATCGGTATCCTCTACCTTTACAGCATCGGCGGATACGTGACGCAGTACTATTTTGAATGGATGCGTTACGGCGCCCGGTACTATTCCCGGGCAGATCATGATCTTGCCGATTTTCTCCGGAAAGAGGAACGCAAAGGGAAAAAGATCGTTGTCGCGTCGGTCCAGCCGATGACGTTTCTCCAGTATGCGTTCTATACGAAGCTTCCCCCTGCCCGTGTACAGCATACCTATCTGAAAAGTACTATCGTATCGGGAACCGTGACATTTTCCGACAAATGCCCTGATTTTCATACATCGACGCCGGAATCCGTTGCCGGACACGGGGCAATCCTGGTTCTTCCGCCGCAGTGTTTTGACAGCCAGAGGGAATCGCTTCCGGATGAACGGGTAACGACACTCTCCTCATTCGGTTCCGGCGAGTGGTATATCTTTCAGACCTAAGTGACCGGCTGAGGGTATAGCGTTTGGTGTCATGTTATTGTCTATGGTTTCTCACCGGCAGATCATCGTACTCGTCCTGGCAGTCGGGTTATTTGGCGCCTTTGTGGTATTCAGCCGCTCTATCAAGCACGGTGGTATGAAAGCGGTTGATTTTGCCACGACCGTACGGCTTCAGAACCATATCCCTCCGCGGTTCGATGAGCTTATGGCTGACGGGGCGGTCTTCGCCGATCCGTTCGTGTCATCGTTTTTGGTTTTCGTCACGAGCGGATACGTTCTCCTCAAGTATCGCGGACGGAAAAAGCTTCTGGGATTTCTGATACCTGTAGCCTTTGTGGCGCTGACGGTCATAGAATTTTACGGAAAAAATTTCGTCCCGCACCCGGGTCCGCCGTTTTTCATGGTCAAACACCCCACAACTATTTTCCCGGAATTTACCGTGATTCAACCGTTTTCCTATCCATCCGGTCATGCGGCACGGATAACCTTCCTCGCATTAGTGCTTTTCGGACTGACAACAATAAGACAATGTAGCAATGTAACAATGCTGAAGAAACACTGGATTCAGACGGCGGTAATTTCCACAATTTTGGTGGCATACCTGGTATTTGTTGCTGTCTCCCGCATCTACCTTGGCCACCATTGGCTTTCGGATATCATCGGTGGGTTCCTTCTGGGTGCGAGTTGTGCGCTTTTCCCTCTAGGCATTTTCTAAGTCCCGTCGTACTTGTTCATGTCTGACTCTTGGGTCTATACTTCCCCCTATTAGCTCGAGTAAGACATCTATGGAGGATCACAAAGCTCTGTATTCATCGCTAAGGGATATCTCTGCAGAGCGATTAGAAGTCCGTAACAGCTTGGCAATATCGACTGAAGACCGTGAGTTTCTGAGCCGGCTGCGAAGCACGATTGAAGGAAAAACTGAAATAGATTTTAATCTGCTTGTCTATCTTCTGAACGCGCCTGAACTTACCGCGCGATTCCAGACGATTGTCGGTTGGTCCGTCGGCAATTACTTATATATGGCCGATTATGATTTTGATCAGACATATCATCAAGAATATGTCTTTTCTCTGGGCCATCGGAACCATCACGGGCTTATCATAAGCGCGATATCTCATCACGAGATGAGCCGGGACGATTACAACAGACCCGTGCCGCTCGAGCAGGAATCAGCATATCCCGGACGCCTACTGGTCGTTATGCACACACACATGACGGGAGATTCACGTCTGGCACCGAGTGTCCTCGAGACGGTGCCATGGGGTACCATCGGGGATTTATATGCTTATACTGCTGTCCGGAATGTCTCTGATCGTCCGATTTTCGGAATCACGAACGTAAATATTGTTCAGGAGTCCGTACGGATGTTGTTTATACGGCCGGAGAGGGATATGGATTTTACCGGACCTTCTTATGTGTCTGCGCTCCTTGAAAACAAGCATCGTATTGATGAGGCCGAAAAAACGGAAGATGTTCGATTGTTGCTGCACTCCATCGGGTTCCGGACGGTCTATTTTGAAATTCCCGTTGATACGTTTTTCGGAATTCAGCCGTTCGGAGAAAGTGAGTGGAAAGCAATACTTGGCTTACTCGACTGTACTGAGAGTGTGTAATTCTCTGTATTGACGGGAGTATAGGGATTTCTATATAATAGTTAGTGCAATGAGCGACTAGAGATTTGACCGGCGCGCTTGGTGACTTTCACCCGACCACTGGTCGGGTTTTTTGAACTCAACTTTGCCCTTTGACAATCGAATGGTGATAGGATAATTCAATTTTTTTTGAGAGTTTGATCCTGGCTCAGGATGAACGCTGGCGGCGTGCCTTAAGCATGCAAGTCGAACGGAAATTGTGCAGAGCACAAAGTTCGTTATTCGTTACTTCGTTAGTTCGTTATTCGTAAAAACATATACTTTACGAATTTGCGAATAACGTGTGTTGCGAACTAACGGATTTCGTGCTCTGCGCGAAATCAGTGGCGGACGGGTGAGTAGAAGCAAGGAATGTACCCCTTACTGTGACATAGCTCGTCGAAAGACGGGGTAATATCGCATGAGGCCCTCCGATCCGGAGGGTCAAAGAGAGTAACTTCCCGGTAAGGGAGCAGCCTTGCCCCTATCAGCTTGTTGGTGGGGTAACGGCCTACCAAGGCTACGACGGGTAGGGGGTGTGAGAGCATGACCCCCCACAATGGCACTGAGACACGGGCCATACATCTACGGATGGCAGCAACTGGGAATCGTTGGCAATGGGCGAAAGCCTGACCACGCGACGCCGCGTGAGGGATGAAGTATTTCGGTATGTAAACCTCTTTTGTCCCGCCGTCGAGGCGGGAAGAATAAGCACCTACAAACTACGTGCCAGCAGTCGCGGTAATACGTAGGGTGCAAGCGTTATCCGGATTCACTGGGCGTAAAGAGTCGTGTAGGCGGCGTGCCGCATCGTGCTTGAAAGCCCGAGGCTTAACCTCGGCGTTGGGCACGAGATGGGTATGCTCGAGGGAGATAGAGGAAAGGGGAACTCGTGGTGAAGCAGTGAAATGCGTTGATATCACGAGGAACACCAAAGGCGAAGGCACCTTTCTGGATCTTTTCTGACGCTGAGACACGAAAGCCAGGGGAGCGAAGCAGATTAGAGACCTGCGTAGTCCTGGCCCTAAACGCATGTCTGCTAGATGTTCCGCCGTAAGGCGGAGTGTCGTAAGCTAACGCGTTAAGCAGACCGCCTGGGGAGTACGATCGCAAGATTAAAACTCAAAGGAATTGACGGGGACCCGCACAACCGGTGGAGCGTGTGGTTCAATTCGAGACAAAGCGAAAGACCTTACCAGGGCTTGACATGCTACCGTTCAACCGCTCGGAAACGAGTGGCGATCCGCAAGGATGGTAGCACAGCTGCTGCATGGCTGTCGTCAGCTCGTGCCGTGAGGTGTTCCCTTAAGTGGGAAAACGAGCGCAACCCCTATCCAATGTTACATGTTTCATTGGAGACCGCCCCCTCTCAAAGTCGAAGACGACTTTGAACGTATGTTTCGTTATTCGCAACACACGTTACTTCGAAATTTCGATACGAAGTAACGAACGAACAAATAACGAAGCTTCGTCTCAAAATCGACTCGTCGATTTTGAGAGGGGGAGGAAGGAAGGGACGACGTCAAGTCAGCACGGCGCTTATGCCCTGGGTCACACACACCCTACAATGGCGAACAACAATGGGCCGCAAGAGGGCAACTTCAAGCAAATCCCATAAATTTCGCCTCAGTTCAGATTGGGGTCTGCAACCCGACCCCATGAAGTCGGAATCGGTAGTAATCGCAGATCAGCAGGCTGCGGTGAATACGTTCTCGGGTCTTGTACACACCGCCCGTCAAGCCAACAAAGTTGGAGGCGGCCGAATCCCCTCTCAAAGCGCTGAAGCACTTTGAGAGAAATCTCAAATCACAAATCTCAATGTCCAAATACAGACAGAATAGAAGCGTTTTATAGTTATTTGAATCATTTGAATTTCCTGTATTGTTTGGAGTTTGGTCATTGGAGCTTGGGATTTCTCAAAAAGCTTTCAGCTTTTTGAGAGGGGAGAAGCCGAATTCAGCGATGGGGACTAAGTCGTAACAAGGTATCCCTAGCCGAAGCTGGGGATGGATCACCTCCTTTCTATATAAAAAATCATCGTCGATCAGGAACAAAGAGGTGTACTCTTTGGGTCTTTGATGATTTTCTCTCATTTCTTTCCTATCACCATCCGGTTGTCAAACAAAAAAAATCCCGTGAACAAACGGGATTTTTCATGGATTCCGGTATAATCAGCCAACATTATGGCTCAAACGGAAGCTGAATCGAACCTCGGAGAAGTCCTCGGTGAAATATTCTGGCTTTACGATGAGGTGACTATTGACCTTATCCGGGAACAGCTTTGCCTCCAGCCGTTTATCGTTCTCGATGCAGACGGCGTTCTGTGGGATACCCCACTAGAAAACTTTACACCGGAAATTAACCCGTCAGCCTTAGAAGCGCTGCAGATGCTACATGGGCTCGGAGTACCATTAGTTTTGTGGTCGGGTAATAGCAGAAGAAACATTGATCACGGTTTCGCCGCGCTTGGATTTGATTTAAACAACTTTGTCCTTATTATTGCCGCGGAAAATTATGTTCCCTACTGGAGACCGGAGCCAATCATGGCAAATGATCTGAGCCTACTCGCCCAGGCAGTACTCGAAACCCGGTGGCTCACCGCCAGACAAAAGGACGTGCTGTTGACCGAGGCTGATCAGGTACTAAACGGACAGGTGAAAGTGCCGCTCCTTATTGGACCTAGAAGTGTACAAATTGATGATGCGTTGGAGCGGTATCGCGCGCTCGAGGAATGGGGAATAGCACAAAGCGAGCTGTCGACGTGCCGCCTCGTCGGACCACAAAGATATCTGTCCACCATTTCTTCGGATCGGTTTTTCTCACCACATCTCATGCCGCAGATAGTCGCGCATCTTGAGACTTTATCCGGTCAGGTATGAGTCAGTTATAATCCTATAGGGTATGATATAATTCCGGTGTCATATGTTTCGTGTTGAAACGATCCGTGGTTGGGATACATTGCCGGATCCTTCCAAAGACTTTATTGACGCTTTGGTGCTTGACGGCGGGATGGAACCTGACACGGCGGTCCGTCTGACTACTCTTCTTCTAGAACCGGACCGGCTTCCCGGCTACGTAGTGGAGCTTTCCGGACAAACAGCAGCGTTTAGGGTTAAGCCGGAAGATTTTGTTGACAGCCGATTGATTCGAGCATACCAACTGCTGCATGAGTTTGTCGATCGCCATTTTGAGGTACTCTCCGGTCATAGAGTGGTTGTGGTTCCGTATGGGTCGCTCATATATGCTGACCCGAGGAACCTGGACTGTGACCTTCAGTTCGTTACTATTCAGGAGAATACCTATGTTAACAGATTGGTCAGATATGATTGGGGCGACGAGCTCAATGCTATCTGGGAAGAGGAGTTTGGGAGTTGGTCTGATATCCATCAACGAAGTATTCAAGGTATTAAGCGGTATAAAGACGCTACTTGTGACAGAGAATACTCTTCGAGCCAGTATAACGACATCGATTTTAATTTGACTGCTGCTGCCATGATATTTACTGGGCCGGCGCTATTTGAGCCGGCTCCGAATCTTCTTGAGCATATGCAGCAGGAGATTTGGAATATGGCTTTGGAAGCGCCACTTATGGCCGGGATCATGGCAGTAAATCTAGAGGCGTGTATCAATGATCGATTAACCAGAAGAGGATATCCTCCAAAGTTCTAAGTCGTGATTATAGCTATAGCTTTCTATTACGTCATAAACGGTTATAATCGTTATTGAAAGTATGAATGGTAGTGATTATTGGGGTCAGACCTTGATTATGCTATCAATATGCTCTATGGTGATACCATATGGCACGATCTGCGCGGATATCTTCTGAAGGCCTCCTCTATCACATATTTTCACGCGGCAATAACCGTGAACCGATTTTTTTAGAATCGTCCAACTATCTCAGATTTCTCTCAAACCTGGACCGGTTTCAATCCGCATACTCATACAAGGTGTATGGATATTGCCTGATGCCGAATCATTTTCATCTTCTATTGGAGACCAAATTCCCAAATATTTCAAAGATTATGCAGGTTGTCATGACTGCGTATACGATGTATCTCAATAAGAAATACAACCGGGTGGGGCATGTGTTTCAGGGGAGATTTAAAAGCATTGTTGTGCAGAAGGAAAATTATCTGCTGCAGGTGCTGCGGTATATTCACCTGAATCCGGTCAAAAGCGGTTTGGTGCCCACACCTGAGGGCTATCCCTGGTCAAGCTATCACGCCTATCTTACCCCGGCTCCGCACAAGGTTACGCTAGCAACAGACGATGTACTTTCTCTTTATTCCCCAAATCTCAAGCGAAGCAGGGTACTGTTTGAGGAGCATACCCGCGAGACCGATATGCCCGAGTTTGACCCGTTTCAGATGCAGGTGCGCTCTGTCATAGGTGATGAGAAGTTTGCCATGAAGCTCACGAAGGTACTCAGGGGGAGCAGACCATAGGGAAAATCAAGGTCTGACCCCGGCGCCCGGTCATCCTTCGTAAACGGGTATAATCGGAGTTGCACCATGAAGATAAAGGAGCACCGTTTGGTGTTGGGAGTACTAATTGTAGGCTTGTTACTTCGTTTGGGAATTGCCTTTTGGTCCTTCCGGTTCCGGGAAAATACCGATGTTCTCCGGTACCGGGATTGGGTGAGGATCGGCTACTTGTATGGCTTGGCCGATACGTATAAGACTGATCATCTGACGTTCGGTACCCTTCCCAATAATCAGCCTCCCGGGCAGATCATCGTTCTCTCCGCTGCATATCGGGTTGATATCCTTGCGGCAAAAGCCGTGTATCGCGTTTTCGGTCATAGCGATTTGACCAGGGCATTTGCCGACGGGCCGCTTCTCGATTTCATGCTTCGTATCCCGTCAATCCTCGCCGATATGCTCCTTGCCATCCTCCTTTATGCATGTGTCAGTATCTACCGATCCCGACGATGGGCATTTGCCGCAGCAAGCCTCTGGTACTTTTCTCCTGTCGTCCTCTATAACAGCGCGGTGTGGGGACAATTGGACAGCATCAATACCATGTTTTTCTTGGGGTCACTGTTCTTTCTTTTTAAAAAACGATGGGGGCTTGCTCTAACATTTCTGGCATGCTCTCTCCTCGTAAAACTTTCGCTCATGTATCTCCTTCCGCTGGTATTCTACATTCTGTTTCTATCAACCCGTTCGGTCTGGCCGGTTCTCAAAGCATCGGCCATGGGAGTGTTGGTAACGCTTGTCTCAGTACTTGCGGTGACGAGAAACCCGATTATCTGGATCGGTCAATTTTTGCAACACAATGCAACCGGAGAAATGCCCGACCTCTCCGCATTTGCGCTGAACGGCTGGTGGGCGGTCATCCGGCCGCATATCGTGTTCGGTCCGGACACGTCAGCATTTTCCGCAACCACCGTAGCACTTATGAACTCGATATCTTCAGACCGATTGCTGTGGGGGGTACCAATTAGCGTCTGGGCGGTCCTCCTGTTTTGTCTGTTCTGCCTTCCGTTTGTTTTCAGAATGATCCGGTTGGGGAAACGATATCTGAAGCCATCGATGATACCATATTCCATGGGACTACTCGCGCTTTTGGCATACCTCTGGCTTCCGAAAATGCATGAGCGGTACATGTATCCTGCCCTTGCACTGTTTGCACTATCCATAGGTCTCGGAGTACCCATCGTATGGGAATATGGAGTACTGCTGTTTTTGAATTTTCTGAATCTTTTGATAGTCTGGCACCCGTTTCCTCTCCCGTATCCTTTCTATGCCTTGTTTTCCGATCAGACATTTCAGTGGACTATAAGCATGATAACGATTATTCTCTCGATTGTGCTCTATGGTAAATTTTTGAGATTTTTATCTCCCGTTCCGATACCGAGGAGGTTAAAAAGTTCAAAAATGTCCGTTACCGGGAACCATTCATGAACTATATACTCGTCCTTTGCCTGATAGCCTTCAGCATATTTGTGCCCGTATTCACGAACCATGAGGTGCCGTTTCCCGGCAATTATCTGGTGGCGTGGTACGAGCCGTTTAAAACTGTGACGAGCCGTGGTGCTTCATTGGGTATCGCCCATAAAGCGGTTGCTGATGATGTGTTCCGGCATATCTACCCCATGAAACTTCTCGCGTCGGATCTCATGCGGAGGGGACAGTTTCCTCTTTGGAACCCGTATAACGGTGCAGGTGAGCCGCTCTTGGCTGTTCTCCATCCGGGGTTTTTCAATCCGTTTTCGTTTCTCATGAATGTCTTCCCGCCGATGACGGGCTGGTCGTTCTATATCATTTTTCAGGAACTGCTGCTCGTTATCTTTATGTATGCGTACGGACGTTCAATCCGACTCGCGCCGTTTGCCGCAATGATCGGTGCGGTTACCCTTGGGTTTTCCGGCTTGGTACTGGCGAGGCTTATCTACGGCGACTATCTCTATTCACTCGCCGGGTTGTTGGTGCTTCTGGTACTGTTTGAACGGCGGCGCAGGGGAAGACGGTACGCCGTCTTTCTCATTCCCTTCGTTACCGCTTTCATGATTGTGTCCGTTCAGCCGCAGATTACGATGTATCTCTTTCTTTTTTTTGTTCTGTACGTTCTCGCATTTACGCCTCAGTGGAAAACCGTTTTGGGTATCGCGGGGCTTCTGGGGTTGGGTGCAGGGATCTCGGCGTTTCAGATGTTGCCGACACTCGAACTCTATTTCCATGCCAACGTGACGGCTGCATCTTCCGCGTTTATCTTCGACCGTTTCCTCCTGCCGATCGGGCAGTTTGTGACGGTCGCGATCCCCAATTACTTCGGCAACCAGGGGACGTATAACTGGTGGGGGACCGGGGATTATACGGAAACGGTGATGTCGTTCGGACTTATCCCGCTCTATTTTGCAGCACTCAGCGTACTGTCAAGGAAATACCGGCGCCTGGTATGGTTTGGATTCGGAATGATTGCGCTTACCATACTTTTCGCCCTTGATTGGCCGTTTACCCATGCGTTGTACCGGATACCGCTTCCGGTTATTTCAACGAGTATTCCGACACGGATTTTTATCCTGACGACACTTGCGGTTTCTATGCTTGCGGCGATAGGGGCTCAACGATTTGCCGGGTCCGGCCGGGGCACTCGGGTTTTTCGGGTAGTCAGTCTTTTTTCCGCGGGTATAGCCGGCATACTCGCAATTACGTTCATCGCTTACCTCCGCCATTGGCCGTGTCCCTCCATTGAAGTATGGAATTGCAGAACGGTGGCGCTGAGAAACACTGTTTTTGAAGGCGGTATATTCCTTGCGGTGATGAGTACCGTTGCCGTCTTGTCCCGCTTGGGCAAACGGACAGGGGCGGTTACCGGAATTATCCTACTCTTGGCACTCATCGGACTCGGATGCTATAACGCCGGGAAGATCATACCCTTTTCAGCGCGGGACCGGGTGTTTCCTGAGGCCGCGCCCTTTACGGCGCTCGTGCATGCAGCAGGTGTAAATCGCGTGTTTGGCATCGGGCAGGCCGCAATCCCTACGGATTTCGCCACCCAGTACCGCTTCTCCGATCCGGATTATTACGATCCGCTATATATCCGAAGATACGGAGAGCTCGTGAGCTTTGCCAACACCGGCTCACGGACCGGCGGACTTTTGAGAAGCGATGTTATTCTTAATCACGAGGCGGCCCCGGGTGCTGCGGTTGCCCAAAGGAGAGACCGCCTGCTGGATATTCTGGGCGTTTCGATGCTTTTATATAAGACAGACGAGGTGCCTGTCTCTGGCGGCGCCCGACCGGTCTGGCAGGATGCAGACTGGTATATCCGGCGGCGCCCGACGGCGTATCCGCGGGCTTTTCTGGTCAATCATTCCGTAGTGGAACGCGGTCCGGACAGGATTTTGAAAACGCTTCTTGATCCGTCATTTTCCCCGCGGACGACGGCAATCCTTGAAGCGGACACCGGGTATCCGGTCGATGAGAGGGCGAGCGGATCGGCAACCATCCGTTTATACACACCCAACAGCATTGAGATTACAACGCGCGCAACAGGATCAACTCTGCTCGTTCTCTCCGATACGTATTATCCCGGCTGGCGGGCGGCGGTAGACGGGCATGAAACTCCCATCTATCGGGCCGATTACGCGTTCCGAGCCATCAGGATTGACGGAGGAACGCATTCGGTCAGGTTTTTCTATGCACCGGACTCATTCCGGTACGGCGTATATCTAAGTCTTGTTTCCATAGTCGTCGCCTGCACACTGTTCTTGGTCCGCTCCCGGCGCTATGGTAAAATTGAAAAATCCGGAAACGGCGCGGTGGCGAAGTGGTAACGCGGGAGTCTGCAAAACTTCTATGCAAGGGTCCGATTCCCTTCCGCGCCTCAGAGGGTTTATTCTGAGTCCGTTCATTCGCCGAAGGGTGCGTAGTTCATTGGTAGAACGCTTTCCTGATAAGAAAGAGGCACATGGTCCGATTCCATGCGCACCCACTGAGTAGCGTATCAAAAACGGCACCTGGCCGTTAAAATAATGGCGGAAAATCAACGTTTGGTTTTTTGGTGAGTTGCACCCCGCTTTTCCCGTTGAGCCGCGAAACTTCCCTTTACAGTCGGTGTACACGGTATACCGTCGTTTGAGGACATACCCCTTCATCCAGAGTTTCGCGTACGCGACGGATTGAAATGAGCGAATCGCGTGTAATCTCGCTTCCAGATGGGAATTCATGCCTTCAATGACCTTGGTGGTCGGTCACGGGAGCACCCGGAATTCCCCGGTATCCGGTGAGTTCCGAACGGTATCGCTCGATATTGGCAAGCACGGAAACGGCAACAGGATCCTGTTGCCATGCACCGTAGAGCACACGGAGCCTATTGTTCATATCCTGGATCATTCAGTTTTCCGGTAAGCACGTCTTCAATGGTTCGCATGAAGGGTCTGTAGGTATCCTCGGATCGCGTTCTCAAGTCCCTGCGGATATTTTCTTTGAAATGATTATAACAGGTTTGAATATGCACGGAGGGAAAATGGTTCCGTGCGGCCATCTTGCAGTTGGTGTTGTCGTCGCACACGACGAGATCCGGGTAATGCTCTATGATCCGAAAGGAGAAGAAGAATTTACTCCACGCTTGGTAGCCTTCCGAAGGCGCATGGTAAGGAGAAGTATCAATTCTGGGTGCTAGATTTGATACGCTGTCCTCGCAGAGGGAGTCGAAAACGCGTGGGGGAAGAGGAGCAGTTGGAGAATAGGACCCCGATTCATGCGTTGTATTTACAGCTAGGATCGATGTTATTGGAAGAGGTTTGAACGTAAGTAACCCGGCGGGTTGAGGGGGTTTACAATATGGTCAGAATTTTTGAAAAGTTTACGATGGTAAGAAATTATCCTCTTTTGGGAGCGTTTGAAGCAATCGGGTAAAAACTATGAGATGGGTCGTATAGAGTTATTGGCGATCCGGTCTCGAATAGATGTCGCATTTGACTGCTTGTGCGATGTGTGTGCGATCAAATCTTCTGCTATAATCCAGTCATGAAAGAGCGGGCTATTATTTTCGATTTAGACGGTACAGCCCTTGACTCACCGAAGCAAAAATGCCGAGCGCTAAGCTTGTCCATGCAATTGACCAGGTGGAAGGCGAGTATTATTTATCTTCGGCAACTGGGAGGGTGTGGTCTTTTGCAAAACACGTTCTTCAGGGTATGCACCTCGTTGATCCGTGTATTATCTCCGCAGGAACCCAAATATGCAATCCTGTGACGGGAGAAATACTATGGCAGAAAGTTATTCCAGAAAAATCGCTACAGGAGGTTTTGACAATTTTTCGAGAATATCCAGACTATAAATTACTCCACAATGACGGAACGGAGGATGATTATTTCAACGGTGGTGTCAATCCAATAGATTTTGTAGCGAAAGAGCCTGTCTATTTTCTGGAACAGGTTTTTGTCCCAGATACAACCGCGCTGGAGGTTTACGAGAAATTACGTACTGTTGACGGGGTAACATGCGTCATGGTGATAGCCCAAAAACCAGGAACACGGGATTTGCACATTGTGAACGCAGCTGCGACCAAAGAACACGCTGTCGTCGAACTTCTCAGAATTCTCGGTGTCAAAAAAGCTGATTCCATCGGCATAGGAGACAGTCACAACGACATCCATCTTTTCAATGCTGTCGGATATAAGGTTGCTGTAAGCAACGCGATACAGGAGCTTAAAGACAGTGCAGATCAAGTTATCGGATCAGCAGCGAACGACGGAATGGCGGATTATTTACTTTCACTGAAACGCCCGTAATTTTAGATTTTTACAAAGTATACCGAGCGTATAGAGAAACTTATAGAATAATCGTATGAAAGAAGTTCATATCCGAAGACATGCTCCAAAAGACGCAACAGGAGTATTAACCGAGGAAGGAAAAAAACTTGCCACTGCATTCAAGCAAGGTTTACAGGAATTTAATCTCGTAATTTCTTCCAATAAGCCACGTGCTGTTGAGACAGCACAACTTCTGACGGGTATATATCCCATGCTCGATACGCGAGCCAGTGGGATTCCGTTTACAAAAGAGCAAGAGAAAGAATTTCATGAACGGGGAAACCATCATCCTTTTGGTATTGCGGGTGTCATTTTTGATTCTACTGAGTTTAGACCGCTTATTATTAAAAAAGGAGAGAACCTGGTCGCACTTATCACGGAAACATTCGATAAACTTCCAGAAGAAGGGCGTGCGCTTATCATTTCTCATGACGGAGTCATGGTTGCAGCAGACATGATATTGCGACACGCACCACTTACTAAAGCAGAAAAAACCTATGAACCATTACAAGGATTTGTTGTGTACGAAGATCAGACAGTAAAAGATCTTTTATAATTCCACTTCCATGAGATCTTCGGCGACTTTCACCTCTCCAGAAAAATATTGTTTTGCCTCGTTTTTAAGAAGTTCTGGATTAATTCTTTCACCTTCGACCATTGCTTTCCCGATAGGATACGGCTTTCCAAGCCAGTTACACCCTACGACCTTACCGTTTTCGAGTTCCAGACGAACCGGTACTGATATGCTGGTCGTTTCTCAACTTTTTCAGGGCTTTTGTCTGCTACATCTCCCGCATTTGATGTACCCGCGACCAGTGAAGCACACGCTTCCTTTCCCGCAGAAAACACACGTTCTCCCGAATCAAAAAGATGTCAGACGCTTTTGATACACAGTTTGGATCATAACCATGGGCTAATTATAGCTTTCAATGGTTACGAATCTATATAATTACCTAACTTAATCATGGTTCTACTATACCTTCACTAAGTAATCTTTCTTTTAGTCTTAAATATCCCTGTGTAAAATACACACCGTTTTGGGATTCCCTAAGGTCAAATCCGAATGCGCGTCTACTAACAGTAATAATCGGTGGAGCTTGTATCCGTTTAAAGTAATTAGTCTTAAAGAGCTTCCATTTATGCTCCAAATCAGCAGTAAATTCATTTACTGTAGGAAAATATTTATTAACTAAACCTTTTTCTATCATCAATACCTCCTCCAGCTTTCCGCTTTGGTATAAGTCTAAGATGCTTTCAGGATCACGTCTGAATTCTATAAAAGCTCTCATTAACTTATCATGATAGGGATATAGAATCGGATCTCCCATCCCTTTTGTGACGTCCTGATTACTGCTGAGTTCCGCTGAAGGAACAACGTCGACAATTTCTTGAGGGATAATTTTCCCTCCATGAATTTTATTGATATACTTTGCCAACTGATAGATCTCCCATTTATATAAATCTCCAAGCGGTGCAATTGCCCCGTCCACATCCCCATATAATGTAGAATACCCCAACGCTATTTCGGTTTTATTGCCGTTATTTACAAATAACGCTCCTAAACTGGCGGCGATACCAGCCAAAACTCTGCTCCCCCTATCTCTGGCTTGGATATTTTCTGAAACAGCGTCCGTTACCGAAAATCCCCCATTTTTGAGCTGTTGCATCGTTAAATCCACAGACTCCTGGATCGGAAAAACATGATACTCAATGCCTAGATTTTCCGCCAGCGTCTTTGCCGCGGTCTTCGTCAGATCGGAATTGAATTTTGACGGCATATTCACGACGTGGATATTTTCTTTACCTAATGCTTCTGTCAACAGACACGCGGATACCGCCGAATCGATACCACCGCTTATACCGATAACGACTCTATTGCTTAATCCATTAAAAAATTTTCTTATTCCGTAAATCAGACCTTGGTATAACTCCTCCGTATCGCGTTCGTCGGACGAAGGAAGAGATTTAATATCGACTGTTTTTGTGAAACCAACTACTGCGTCAACCGTTTCCTCCTGATATCTTTTTGCGGTTACCATTATTGAACCGTCGGAATTATATACCGTTGTTCCACCGTCAAAAAGGAAAATATTTTTGCCGTTATTTTGTATACCGACAATGTTGCCGTAGATAAATGGTACAGAGTCTTTTTCCAAAAGTGACCTGACAATTCTATGTCTTTTGTCGTTTTTTCTCCATGTCCATGGGGAGCTTGACACGTTGACGATCATTTCCGCACCATTTTTAACCAGAATATTAGTTGGGTTAACGGAATAATCATTACACCACATATCTTCACAAAGAATAGCCCCGACCATAACAGGCTCTTTATCAATTTTGATAGGAAACGGTTTCAGAAGATCGTTTAAGCTTACCCCTCGTTCTGCTGCCAATTTCGACATTGAATAAAAATGCCGTTCTTCATCAAATTCCCGATATTTGGGCATGAGTGTTTTATAGGTGTGTCCAATGAACACGCCGTTAGCTACCCATTCGCCTTCCTGGGCAATATGAACCGCATTATATTTTCTCGTTCTCCCATCCTCACCAATTTTGCTAAAATCCGCGTGAACATTACCCCACATAATAGCTATACCTGAGCTTGCGGCAAGAATCCGTTCGTTAAATCCCATCAAATCCGAAATAAAACTATCGTTTTCCCATTCATCGCCCAACAAATATCCCGGAACTGCCATTTCGGGGAAAATAATAATGTCTATTTTTCTCTTTTTTGCTAATTCTGTTTCCTTAAGAATTTTTGCAACATTAACATCAGGATGGCCGGGCGACACATCCATTTGTGTTATGGCAAAATTAATTTCTCTATTCATGCAAGAGGTATTATATATCACCGACCCAAAAAATATCTAATAGCACCTTGCAGAGATCCCCGTCGCTGAGCTCGTAGCGAAGAGACGGGGATGAATGTCGCGCGAGATGACGTATACTTGGGGAGATGAACATTAGGCACAGTGGGCATAGCGTATATCGGACAGAGTTTCATGTCGTGTGGGTCACCAAGTATCGACATCGAGCGCTGAATCCTGCGATGTTTCGAACGGAAGCGGACAAAGCCATTCGTGACATCGCCAGCCGTATCGTTGGCGTGGAGGTAGTTGAGTTGAATGTGCAACCTGAGCACGTCCATATGGTGATCATCATGCCACCACGATATGCACCAGCAAAGGTGGTGGAGATACTCAAAAGTCAGAGTGCGAAGGTGATACGATCAAAAATC
Source organism: Patescibacteria group bacterium (assembly GCA_023379025.1). GTDB lineage: Bacteria > Patescibacteriota > Microgenomatia > UBA10105 > UBA927 > JAMCTH01. The sequence continues at coordinate 28,907 of JAMCTH010000001.1, forward strand.
ACCTGGTTAGACAAGTTGTACTACGATACGGGGAGTCTGTGGAGCGTTGGATATTTCATTTCCACTGTGGGCATTGATGAAGAAAGAATCAGAAAATATGTCAAATATCAACAGAAGCAGGATTCAGAACAAGCACCGCTTGAACTGTAAAGAACCACGTCACTGAGCGATTGCGAAGGGACGTGGGTATCTATCTTTATCGCCAACTGGAGCCTTCCGTGTGTTGTGTTTGAGCAAAAGTGGAGAAACGTGTGGCTTTAAAAAAGTAGATTTTACTTTTATCTATATAGTGATAAATAATTTACCGTTTTCTGCCAATACCGTTCTGGGTCTTTTACATCCATAGCAACTTGAATAGTATGTAGTCCAAAATCTTTATTTGCCATATACTCGCGAGCTGTTCCTATTGCCCCTGTTTGATCTACCATGACTTTCATGGGATAGATTTCAAAATTTCCTGGATCAAGTTGGACAAGCTGTGCAGTTAAATCATGTATCGCAGCACCATTAAAATTGATTCTATTATATGGTGGTCTTCTATTTCCTCTTGTATTTTCAGGAGAGATAAAAAATTTATAATATGTAGAATCTGAACCAATCAATGTTTTCATTATACCTGCCATTGAATTGGAACCTCTTAATTGCAATTCTTTATAGAGCCATTCAAATCTATCTCGCGTAAGTCCAAGTTTCGGTTTTTGCGTAAGATCAATGGGAACAAGTGTGAAAGGAATTCCCCGTGAATCACAGCTTCGTAGGATCCTCTCTAATGCCTGTGGATCATTAGATAGATTCCATTCTACATTCATGCTAAAATTGCCTTCTTCAAACAAGGTTCCTCCCATTACGGTAACACTTTTCACTTTCCCTTCCATATCCGGACGGGCAATCATCTTTGCTAATTCTGTTACCGCTCCTAATGAAATTACATGAGCTGTTGCTTTCTGACTTGTCGCTAAACGATCATAAATTATCTCAGACGGTTCTAACGTTCGACTTGAAGATCGTTGTAATCCCTCCATTCCATTTGCCCCCATAATAAAATCAGCGTTTCCAGAATACGCTAGTTTTTTATCCAAAGCTTGTTCAGCCCCTGAATAATAGAATTGTTCTGGAAAAGATGCATCAGATTGACGAAGTTCATCCATAAGTGCTCCTAATGTAAGCAGGTTCTTTCCCGTCTGTTTCGTTGAATCATTACCATAGATAGCTATTGAATCAATTTCCGTAAATTTTTCGGAAGCAGCAGCAGTCGCTGTTAAAACTGCGACGGCATCATCAATTCCTGGATCAGTATTTATAACAAGATGTGTTGCTGAGGTGTTTTCAGGTGTCACAATTGTGCTAAGTATATTGAGGAAATGTCCTGTTTGTCAATTTTTATAATAACTTCATTCGAGGACTACTGATATATTTTCGTCCTATTTTAGCAATTTTTTTCCCTTCAACCTTTACAACATCTGCAGTAAAATCATTTTTACCATCAAACATTGAAGAGCCAACAGCATAAATATCTACTGGCGCTCTTTCTTTCTCAAACCAAAGAATTTTTTCCTCGTTAAATCCACCAGAGGTAATAATCTTTACATGGGAAAAGCCTTGTTTATTTAATGCCTCCCGTACCGTTTTTACTAGTGTAGGGTTTACCCCACGTAATTTACTTTTATTTTCAGAAGATTCCTTGAGACTATTGTCTACCATGTTTTCTGACGTATCCAATCGTATTCCCCATAGTTTTTCCCCAAAGTGTTTTGCAGTTTGGAGCGCGGTTCTAACACAGTCGTTCTCAAAATCGACAAGTGCAATGAGAGGACTTTTTGGAAAGTATTTAGCATATTGGCTTGTTGTTTTAATTGTGTCACCGTTATTAACAGCAATGAGTGCGTGAGGTATTGTCCCCACTGCTTCACCGTTAAACCATTTTCCTTGTGCGAGAGTACAAATATTTGTTACTCCTCCGATATGCGCAGCGTAACCATCTACCTCCTGATTAAGAAAATAATCAAACCTATCTGCAAAAAATAATACCGGTTTTCCATTTGCCGCGGTAACCATCTTTCTGGCATTTGTTGCAATACGGGTTTGTCTCGCCAAAATCCCGAGATATAACGATTCTAAATGTGCAAAGTAGGCATAAGGGCCTGTTATATGCATAACTGGCTCCCTATTTTTGATAATATTTCCCTCAGAAAGTGCTTTTATTGCCAATGTGTCATATTTGGGCACCCACATCTTGTCCTCGAAATATCCTGTTCCAATCTTTAGAAGTTCTATTACTTGATTTATGCCGCACAATATTGCATTGTTTTGTTTTTGGAAAATTTGTATTGTAACCGACTGAAGGTTATTCTCCTTGAGAAGAATTTGTTTTGTTTTATTGAAATACACAGCAGAATAATATCCTTTCCGAATTTTTTTGATCATTGAGTTATTCCAAATTTTCATATGTTTATCTAGTAGTTGAGAGCAAAATAACGGGATATTCTAATTCTATTTTTGCGAATGAAGAATATTTGCCGCATGACGAAGTGCTTTAGTAAATTCTGCTGGATTTCTTAGTACAATATCAGCCAGCTGTAAAAATTCAGGTGCATCTTTTGTTATATCAAGATTGCCTTCAATGCCTATAACAACGCCCTGTCTGGCCTTGGTCACTTCTGCAATTGGTGTATCTCCAAACCCATCCGCCGCAAAACCCCAGGTTCCTTCCAATTTTTCTGCCGCTATTCCTTTGTGAATTATTTTCCCGTCTAAGGTCCCTTTAATTCCAACTATGGCAAGGTTACCATTTTCTTCACTGGGCTGCATTCGATAAAAGTTAACCGCAATATCTCTTTCATAATTAAGTCCATGTCGTTCAGCCAATGTTCGAAACACAGGTTCAAATATTGTCGAAACTATCCCTGCATCGCGTGAAGCATCTTCGCCATATTCAAACCAAAATGAAGATCTACAGTCTCCTTGCCACTGATAATTACCGGCGCAGAAGGCAAATTTACCTTCTCTTGTTGTGCCCTTGTTGCCTGCAACGAACAACAGCTTGGAGGGCGTGAACCGGAATCTTGCTGGAAAGATCAGTACTCATCGGGGACTCACGATGGATCTTCAGGTGTCCCTTGTTTTTTGGAGTTGTGCGTTTTCCCGGACGAAAACACTGGAAGACGTACGGAAATTATGGGATGCCTGGCGGCGGCGTTCATAACTCCGTTTACCAACACAAAACTTTACTTACCTCGTCATATGTGACGTTTCTCCAGAGTCGTTCCGTGAAAATGTTGTCCATACATCTGCCTCGTCCATCCATGCTGATTTTTGTTGTCTCCGGATTCCAGAGGGACAAATAGTCAGTACTCGTAAACTGGACGCCCTGGTCACTGTTCACAATCTCCGGTGTGCCAACGCGGAGCGCATCCTGCGCTGCTGCCAATACAAAATCTGTCGTCAGCATCGTCGAGAGCCTCCATGCAACCACATAGCGTGAATACCAATCCAGAAAGGCAACCAAATACAGAAATCCCTGGCGCATCCGGATATATGTAATATCCGTTCCCCAGATATGGTTTGGGTAGCTGGCAACAACATGCCGTAACAGATACGGGTAGATCGGGTGTTGATTGGCATTCTTACTCAAGTTTGGTTTTGGGTAGATTGCCTCAAGGCCCATCTCCCGCATGAGCCTGCGCACGTGTTTCTCATTGACCACACGTCCATCCCGTCGCAGTTGTTCCGTCATTCGGATGACGCCGTAGTACGGAAAATCCGTGTAGATGACATCCATACGGTTCATGAGATCCAAATCAGCGGGATCAACCGGAACCGGTTGGTAGTAGACGCTACTCCTCGATATGCCCAACAACGTTGCCTGTGTCGTGATGGGTATATCATGCTCCTGTTTGTTAATGTGCGATAACACAATCTCTCGGACCGACTGGTTACTCGTCTCCCATGCCCATCTTTTTTTTCAACCAGTCGACCTGGATTTGTAACTTGCCCACTTGCTCATACAGTCGTCGGATCAAGTCGTCTTTTTCTTGCTCTTTCCGCTTCTTTTGGTCCGTATACAACGTGGCCCCCTCTCGCTCCATAATATCCCGCCATTGTTTAATCTGGGTGGGGTGCACACCAAACTGGCTTGCGAGCTCTGCCATCGTTTTTGTTTCTTTCAGTGCTTCCCATGCAACCTTTGCCTTAAAGGCCGGCGGGTGCTGCCGTCTGAGTATGTGATCCATAATTTTTGGATCTTAGCATACTGTCCAAATTCTGGGGAGTAGTATAGTTGTCGTCGCACACGACGAGATCCGGGTAATGCTCTATGATCCGAAAGGAGAAGAAGAATTTACTCCACGCTTGGTAGCCTTCCGAAGGCGCATGGTAAGGAGAAGTATCAATTCTGGGTGCTAGATTTGATACGCTGTCCTCGCAGAGGGAGTCGAAAACGCGTGGGGGAAGAGGAGCAGTTGGAGAATAGGACCCCGATTCATGCGTTGTATTTACAGCTAGGATCGATGTTATTGGAAGAGGTTTGAACGTAAGTAACCCGGCGGGTTGAGGGGGTTTCCTTCCCGGATGCGCTTTCCCGTTTGGGGAAAGCAGGGTTGCATTCCTCCCGCGCCGTGACTACAATCCTCTTTCAGATGAATCCGACCGAATCCGGGCCGTACCAATGGGCATTCAATCTGTTTGAAGATGCGGGCAGGTGCGTGGTTGAGAACTGGCGCCTCGTGCAGGCGATTGACCGTCTGCGCGAGGGCGTAAACGACCCGGTGGTCGGGGAAGTGTATGCCAGGCTTTCCGCCATCCTCGCTTCAGCGCTTGAGGCGCGAAGCGGATGTATCGATACAGCCTGCGGGACGGGTGGGGCTCTCTGCCTCATTTTCCGCGGTATGGTGCGCGAGGAGGAGGCGGTGGAACATCTGACTCCGGACGAGGTTATTTGCCTGTCGGATGCAACACGGGGTGTAAAACTTGCGGTCTACCCGGACGGAGCGGGGGACATCCGCGCCGACTGGGGCTTTAGCATCTCACCGCAAACGCACCACTATGTCGAGGATACAAACCGCCTGATAGCCGCCTTAGACCCTGAACAGCGGGAGTCTGTAGCAGGCGGATTACTCACTGTCGCAGAACAGATGTTTGCGTTGGGTACCATCGATCTCTCCGCGTAAATATCCGGCATTACCCCCTCACTAACAACGGATGCATTCCTTTCCCCATGTGTGGTCTGTCGTAATGATAGCGATCAAGAAATGTTTCAGCAAGATGTGTGCATCGCTCCT
>JAMCTH010000002.1 GCA_023379025.1 Patescibacteria group bacterium
AGGAGCGATGCACACATCTTGCTGAAACATTTCTTGATCGCTATCATTACGACAGACCACACATGGGGAAAGGAATGCATCCGTTGTTAGTGAGGGGGTAATGCCGGATATTTACGCGGAGAGATCGGGCAAGTAATGGGAACATCGGTATGGTTCCGGGATCGTTGCTGAGATCTTTTGGTTGCCGTTCAGGACGATTTGACGGAAAGTATCGCGTTTTCAAGCGCCAGGCGGTGATTGACATTCCCGAGGATTTCGCTTCGCGCTTTGATCAGGCTTTTGAGGTAGGCCGCCGAACGCACTCCCGTGATCGCGCTCTCCCCTTCTCCCGCGTTTCCGCTCGCTGACCGAAGCATTGTCCTCCGCAGCGCCACGACGGCGCGGTCTATCCAGGCTACGGCTTCTTCCCGGTTTGCGGTGACGGGTTCAAGGAGCAGGAGTGTTTCGCCGGGGGAAGCCGGGACCAGTTTGCCGAAAAACGCGGGCAGTGTTTCGTTTTCCTCATCCGGAGGCGTTTCGGGCGGGAGAAGCCGGACCGTACGGCAGCGCGAGCGCACCGTCGGAAGAAGCGCGTCCGGATATCCCGTTTCAAGGAAAATGACCGCATGCGGAGGAGGTTCTTCCAGTGTTTTAAGGAGCGCGTTCTGCGCTTCTGCGGTCAGCGTGTCCGCGGCGGGTATGAGAAGAACACGAACCGGCCCGTATGCCGGCGAACGGAACAGGGACTGTATGGCAGCGCGCACTGCCGCGATGCCGGTTCCGTTATGCTCGTCGGAGAGTACGATCGTATCATACGCGGATGCGTTGAGCTCTTTTTGGCGTTTTTGCAGTGTTTCTCTTCGGAGTTCTTGGGAACCGCCGGTGATAAGTTCTGCGTGCATCATGGGATAGCCGCTCCTTTCCTGAACTCCGTGTACCGGCCAGTTGCAATATCCCGGATAACCATGAATAATGAAAGGAGTAGGGTGAATGCTATTGTACACCCGGGACGGGTATTTGGAAGACCGGTATGGCTGATACTGCCCAACAACTCCTTTCTATTTTGGTTGACGGGAAGGCACTGACCCCGGAACGCGCCGAGGCTTTGAATGCCGAGGCGCTCAATTCGGACGTGCCGCTTGAAGATGTCCTCGAGAAAAAACATGCGGTAACGGAACAGGCGCTCGTGCAGGCGAAAGCAAAACTCTTTAACCTGCCGTTTATCACGCTTTCGGGACGGGCGATATCCCCGGACGTCGTCAACCTCATTCCTGAGCCGGTGGCCCGCCGATACACCCTAATCCCCTTTTCATTCGATGCAAAGACCAATAGTCTCGCCATTGCGATGTTTGACCCCCTGGATTTTCAGGTACTCGAGTTTCTGGAAAAGAAATCCGGGAAAACGGTCCGGCCCTATATGGCAATAAAAAGCGACATCAAAGCAAAAATTGACGACCTCTATACGCAGAACCTGTCGGCTGACGTGTCGGCGGCGCTGCGCGAGACTGCCCCTGCCGGGGTCAAAACCTATGAGGCAGGACACCTCGGGGAAGTTATACGGGAAGCGCCGATTGCGCAGATCGTGTCGGCTATCCTTGAACAGGCGGTGCGCCTCCGCGCGTCCGACGTCCATATCGAACCGCAGATCGGCGATACGCGGGTCCGGTACCGGGTCGACGGCATCCTGCAAGAACGGCTGGCGCTTCCGCGCGGTCTTCACGATGCCGTCGTGTCCCGTATCAAAATCCTTTCCGACCTCAAGATCGATGAAAAACGCATCCCGCAGGACGGGCGGTTTAACTTCAAAATGGGAACGGAAGAGGTGGACCTCCGCGTCTCGACGCTTCCGACTGTCCACGGGGAAAAGATCGTCATGCGGCTTCTTAAAAAATCCGGCGGCGTGCCGTCGCTTCCCGAACTCGGGCTCCGCGGTATCGCCCTCAAGCATTTGGAATCCAATATCCTCCGGCCGCACGGCATCATCCTCGTGACCGGGCCGACCGGTTCCGGAAAAACGACGACGCTCTATTCGGTGCTCGCGAAAATAAACAGCACCAAGGTGAACATCATGACGCTTGAGGACCCCGTGGAGTACGAGATCGCCGGCGTCAATCAGGTGCAGATCAATCCGGCAGCCGGCCTGACGTTTGCAACGGGGTTGCGGTCGTTCCTCCGGCAGGATCCGAATATCATTCTGGTCGGTGAAATCCGCGATACGGAAACGACGGAACTTGCCATACAGGCAGCCCTTACCGGGCATCTCGTGTTTTCGACGCTCCATACCAATAACGCTGCCGGCGCCATACCGAGACTTCTGGATTTGGGCGCGGAACCGTTCCTGGTTGCGTCTGCACTCAACGCGCTCGTCGGCCAGCGGATAAGCAGGCGGGTCTGTCCGACCTGCAAGGAAGAATACGTGCCGGAAGGTGCGGTTGTTGCCGATATCCGGACGGTTTTGGGAGACCTCCTTCCCCCGGAAAAAAAGGTGGTCCTTTACCGCGGAAAAGGAACGCTGAACGGGGCTGCATGCAACGCGTGCTCCGGTACGGGCTACCTCGGGCGGATCGGCGTGTTTGAAGTATTTCCCGTTTCCGACGCAATCAGCAGATTGATTCTGACCCGCGCAACGATGTCGGAAATCGAAAAGCAGGCCATTGCCGAAGGCATGATCACCATGAAACAGGACGGGTACCTTAAGGTGCTTGAAGGAGTTACGACCCTTGAAGAAGTGCTCCGGGTCGCACAGGATTAGAACGGAGATGCCGCGTATGGATATACAGGAACTGTTCAGCGAAACGGCGCGCTTTGAAGCGTCGGATCTCCACCTTGTCAGCGGGTTTCCCCCGATGCTCCGGGTCGCCGGCCAGCTTCAGGCTGTCGGGAAGACGCAGGCGCTCACGCCCGGCGATACGGAAACCCTGGTGTATTCCCTCGTCGGCGATGAGCAGAAAGAACTTCTTCTGGCGAACAAGGAGCTTGATTTTTCGGTTTCCTCGCCCGCCGGAAGATTCCGGGTCAATATCTACTACCAGCAGGGGGCCCTGGCTGCCAGCTTCCGTCTCATTCCGGCACATATCAGGACGTTTGCGGAGCTCGGATTACCCGGGATCTGTACGCAGTTCGTCAGGCTGCACCAGGGACTGATCCTGGTGACGGGTCCGACCGGCCACGGGAAATCAACCTCCATCGCTTCGATGATCCAGGCGATCAATACCGAACAGGCGTGCCACATCGTGACGATTGAGGATCCGATCGAATATATCTATCCCAAAGGGAAATCAATCATTTCGCAGCGGGAAATGCATACGGATTCGCATTCGTGGAATGTCGCGCTCCGGAGTGTTTTGCGGGAAGATCCCGATGTGGTGCTTGTCGGCGAGATGCGGGATTTTGAGACGATCCAGGCGACCCTGACTGTTGCCGAGACGGGACATCTTGTGTTTGCGACGCTTCATACCAATTCAGCTGCCCAGTCAGTCGACCGGATTGTTGACGTTTTTCCGGAAAACCAGCAGAACCAGGTACGGCTCCAGCTTTCAGCAGTCCTGGAAGGCATCATATCCCAGCGTCTCGTGCCGGCCGTAAGCGGCGGGCGCATGCTTGCCGCGGAGATTTTAACCGCGAGTCCGGCTGTGCGCACGACCATACGCGACGGCAAGACGCACCTTATCGACAACATCATTCAGACATCCGCTGAACTCGGGATGACATCCCTCGAGATGTCGCTTGCCGCCCTCGTCAAATCCGCAAAAATCAGCCACGAAGCCGCGACAGGCTACTCTCTCCGGCCGGAAGAACTGGTACGATTTTTAACATAAAGGACTGCCATGGCGATATACCTCTATCGGGCCCATACCGCGGATGCCAAAAGCGTCCGGGGGGAAGTCGAAGCGCCGGACCCGGCGACTGCCGCACGGATTCTCCGCGACCGGCAGCTCTTTATCTCCGAAATCCACGAAAAAAAGGAACGGATTACGACCGCGTCGATCATGGACCGGTTCAAAAAAGTCAGCTCCGGCGACGTGGCGAATTTTACCCGCCAGCTGGCCACTATGGTGGTTGCCGGCCTTATGATTCCGGATGCCCTGACGATCCTCCGCAACCAGACGACCAACCCCGCTTTTATCCGCGTCCTGTCGGATATCGAGCACCAGATCGACAGCGGAGGAAACCTTGCGGATTCCCTTGGCAAATACCCTGCCGTCTTTACTCCGATCTACATCGCCCTCGTTCGGGCCGGAGAGTCATCCGGCACGCTCGACCAGGTGCTGACCCGGCTTGCCGAGACGCTCGAAGCCCAGCGCGAGTTTCAGAACAAAGTGAAAGGCGCCATGATCTATCCCGTGATCATCGTCATCGGCATGGTACTCGTGGTTGGCGTCATGATGACGGTCGTCATCCCGCGGCTGACGGACATGTACAAGGATTTCGGTATGGAGCTGCCTGCCTCCACGCAGTTTCTCATCAACCTCTCTCATTTCTTTGTGCAGTTCTGGTGGCTTATGATACTTCTCGCGTTCGGCGGAACAGGCCTTTTTCGGCGGTGGCGCCGGACGCCGGCAGGCCAGCTGATCGTAGACAGCCTTATCCTCAAAATACCGCTGTTCGGCAACCTCACAAAAAAGATACTGCTTGTTGAGTTTACGAGGACGCTCGGGATGCTCGTAGGCAGCGGCATCCATATCATCAACGGGCTGCAGATCCTCCGAGATTCGCTCGGAAATGTTCTGTTCCGCAATGCGATTGACGAGATTGCGAAAAAGATCGAAAAAGGCTTTCCCCTGGGCGATTCGTTCGGGCAGTTTGACATATTTCCGCCGATCGTAGCGCAGATGATGAAAATCGGAGAAGAGACGGGAAAGCTGGACGAAACGCTTACCAAGCTGTCCAAATATTTTGAGTCGGAATCGGAACATCTGGTTGAAGGCCTGACGACAGCCATTGAGCCGATCATTATGGTAGTGCTCGGCGTCGGCGTCGGGTTTATCGTGATCTCCGTCATCACCCCGATCTATAACCTGACGAGTCAGTTCAAATGAGGTTGGTTTCAGGGGTTGACAAGTGATTTTCAACTATGGTACACCAGAAGAAAGGAGCGAAATTATGAATACAAAACTGCCTGATTCCATCAGAGGGTTTACTCTCATTGAGCTTCTTATCGTGATTGCGCTTCTCGGTGCACTTGCCATAGGTCTTCTGGCCACCATCGATCCCTTCGAACAGCTGAAAAAAGGCCGGGATACGTCAACGAGGAATACGGAACTTGAATATTACAACGCCGAGCTCCGCTCGTATTCGACCAAGGGTGTCTTTACCTGGCCGACATCATCGACATTCACCGCATCGCAGCTGAATACCATGACGAGCGACCTTACTTCGCTTATCAATCAGGGAGAGCTGAAAGATCAGTTCGTCCAGCTTGCGGGAACAGGAAACCTTGCTAAAATACTGGTGACCTCAACGGATGCAACGCATGTATCCGTCTGCTTTAAACCGGAGTCGAAATCCTTCCAGGCTGATCCGGCCACGATCTATGGCTCAGACGGGGTGACCTCATCGGTGACCTGTAAATCGCAGACATCCTCCGGGGGCACGGATTGTTACTACTGCGTCCAATAAACGAGAGTAATGGTGCCGAAAAGAATACTCCTTTCTGCCCTTGCAGTGAGCGGTATTTTTTTGGCGCTTTTTCTCCTGTATCAGGCCCGGGGAATATACGGAGGTGACAGCGGGGATCTCGTGACGGCGGCATTCCTCGGCGGCGTTCCCCACCCTCCGGGGTACCCGCTCTATAGTTTCCTAGGTTTTCTCCTTTCACATCTTCCGGTGTTTACCGTCTCCTGGAGAGTCGCGCTTCTTTCGTCCGTCCCCCATGCCATGACGGCAGGTATCCTTATGCTTCTTCTGTGGCAGTTCACCAGGAGCCGGTACGCCGCGCTTTTTGCCGGGCTCCTCCTCACCGGGAATTATCTTTTTTTCCTCTATTCGGTGACGCCGGAAGTATTTGCGCTTCTTGACTGGTTTCTTGCGGCCATCATCTTCTGTCTTTTCTTGTGGGTCAGGAAAAGGGACGTGCGGCTCTTATATCTTGCGGCATGGCTCTTCGGTCTGAGTCTCACCAACCAGCAGATCATCCTTTTTGCCGTTCCTGCATTCGGCTACTGGGTGTGGGCACACCGGCGGCTTCTCAAAAAGCACCGTTCCGCCGTGCCTGCTGCCGGCATATGCGCCGTTTCGGGTCTCTTCCCCTACGTCTGGTCGGCGGTTGCCGGCCGAGGGAGCGCGATCATCAACTGGGACCGGCCGGGGACCGTAGCGGGGCTGTTCCGGCTTATGATGCGCGCGGACTACGGGACTTTCCAGTCCGGAGGGTATTACGGGGCGCACCTTATAGACCGCCTGCTGCAGCTTAAGGCGTATGCAGAGCTTGCCCTGACGGACTTTACCGTTGTGGGAGCGGTCCTTATCCTGGCCGGTGTCCTCTGGCTGTTTCGGACAGACCGCAGGAAAGGGATATTTTTTACCCTCCTTCTCCTCTCCGCCGGGCCGGTATTTTTTTTCTATGCCAGTTTTCCCCTGTTCAACCGGTTTAATCTCGGCACGTACGAGCGGTTTCTCCTGCCTTCATATCTTGTACTCTCACTTCTTGCGGGGACGGGCGTTCACGCGCTCGTGTCCGGTATGGACCGCGTGCTCGGGAAATCACGGCGTTTCCGGGTGAGTATCGGCAAACCCGGGCTTTTTCTGGTCCTTCTTCTTTATCCGCTCGCGCTTTTCGGGATAACGCTGTGGCGTTTCCAGGGGATGGCGGCGGACCGGACTGCGGAATATGTCGGCCGCGACATCCTCTCTTCCGTACCCAAAAACAGTATCGTCCTTCTGGGAGGCGATACGCCGCTCTTTATCACGCAATATGTCCGGTATGCCGAGCGGGTCCGGCCGGATACCGCCGTTCTCCATATCGGCATGATGACGCTTCCCTACTACCCGAAGCTTATTCATGAAAACTTTCCGGATCTCCGTATCCCCACAAAATCCGGAAATGACTTCCTGCATGCGTTTATCGAGGAAAACCGGGCAGGATATCCGATATTCATCAACAGAACCACGCCGCTTCCCAAAGGCTGGTATTGGGTGCCGTACGGACTCCTTTACCGCCTGATGCCGGAATCCTCAGTCCCGTCCGTTGACCAATTCCGGGATATGAACACGTCCGTCTGGTCGGCATACCATAATCCCCGGGCAGGAATTCTCGGGCATTATACGCATCTTATGCTGTCCGATATCCTGGACGGGTATGCCGGTGCACGGGAAGTATCGGCACAGGTATATCTCAAGGCCGGGAAGTTTTCCTGGGCGATCGAAGAAGCAAGGAAGGGTCTTGCGTACGGGGACGAGATAAACCGGCCGGACCTCTGGACAACCATCGGACTGGCCGGGCTGTTTTCCGACCGGTGCCATGAGGCGCTTTCGGCGTTTTCGTCGGCAGAACAACTGGCTCCCCTTCCGGATAAACAGCTCGTGTACTACGAAGCACTGACCTACCGGGACTGCCTCAAGGACGCCGGCCGGGCAACTGTGCTTTTTGACCGCTACCGCGCCATGGAGAAACAGGAGGAGACACCGCTCCGATAACCATGATGATAAGTCCGATAAGCGTTAGCGCTGCCCCGGCCGGAAGCGTCTGGGGTGCATAGGTAAACGTTACGGTGTGTGACCCGGGGGGAAGGATCACGGCCCGGAACCGGATGTTTGCCGCCAGAATTTGGGTCGGTTTGCCGTCTATGGTTGCCTGCCACCCCGGATAGTAGGTATCGTTGAGGACAAGAATATCGGTCCGCGGATTGCCGCTGACCACGACGACGGTTTTTGTGTCTGAGGGGCGTGTGATCGAAAGACGCGCGGTTGCGGGTGATGATGCCACGGAAACGCTTTTTTCGAGCAGTACGCTTGTCCCCGGAACGAACGAACCGGCTTTGAGTGCGGCAGCCGCTTCCTGAACGGTGGTTACGGTTACCGGACGCGCGGCAATATAGGCTTCCGGGAGCGCTTCCGGGTTCCGGTAGGACGTAATCTCCGGGACACCGCTTGTTGTCGCAACCGGCGTCAGGGATCCGCCGCTTAGCGGCAGCGTTGAAAACACCGTACCGACTGAGTACAGATTCATGAGCTTTTGTGAAAGCGCGCTGACGGTCGCTATCCCCGATAAGGAGGTGTCGAGGGACTGCCTCAGCATATCAGAACCGACGCTTTGCCTCAGAAGAAATCTTCCGGCATACACGCCGTCGGTTTCGGTCTTCCAGATGAGATTGCTGTCCGGAACAGGCATCTGGCGCAGAGACAGATAAACGGACGGATCGTTCCACCCCGAGGGGATGAAAACCTGGTTGTGGGTGATATCGTTCCCTATCGACAGGACCCGTTCACCGGACTCGATGGTCGCAAATATGGCCGGGCGCGCGAGCCATACCGTTGCCGGCCCGTACAGTTGGTACCCGCTCCAGGTGCGGGCGAGGAGAACAAGCTGGACAGAGAGGATAACGGTGACAACGACAGGAAAAAAGCGGCGCAGCGGACCTTTCTCCCTCTCCAGTGCGGTCAGGGCAAACGCCGCTCCGGTAAGGAGGGAAAGGGTAAAGATCCAGATAAAACGGGACGGAACACGGAAGAGACTGAACGGCCAGATTGTATAGAGAAAATAAAGCGGCGAGTGGCTTCCGGTCATGAGAAGCAGAGAAGCGAGAAAACTTCCGGCAAGAAACGGGAAGAGACGGTTTTTGCGAAGCGCCAGGACAAACCAGAGCGCAAGAAGAAGCGGTGCGATGCCGATGTATCCCGTATTTTCCCAGAATATGCTGCCGTCAAAGGCGGAAAACGCCGGGTATGTTCCGTATTTCGGGTTTCCCAGAAAAAAGGGGCTCAAAAACGTTATGAGGTGTTTGAAGGGAAATGAAAAATACGTCGCCGCTTCCGGAGAAAATCCCGCGGGTACAGCAGAAGCCTTGAGAAACTCGTAGGAAGGCAGTATCTGTACGAGTGAACCCAAAGCGCCGAGGAGAACGGCAAAGAGGAACGGCCAGATACCCGATACCGACCGGACGGGTTTGCCGAGGTGCCAGAGGAAATAGCCCGCGGCAAAAAGGAGGGATATAAAAACAGCCTGCGGAAATCCGGTAAACATCGCCTGGCTTATGAACAATGCAAGAATGGCGATATTTCTGAAAGAAGTCCCGTTGGCAAGACCCGCCGCGGCCCACATGATCCACGGCAGGAGGGAAAATCCCTGAAGAAGCGTGATATGCGGCAGTTCGGTCATGACGAGGCCCGAGAGCATGAGGGTAAGGGCCGCGTACAGCCCCGATAACGTACTGACGCCGAGCCTCCGAAGCCACAGGTACACGCCCCACCCCAGAATGATGACGGTCAGAACGAGACTGAGGTTATAGGCGATGACGGGTGTCGGACTCAACGAAGAGATAATCAGGTTCGGGAGATAAAACATGCCGGTCTGGCCCTCTCCGAGAAACGGAAACCCCCCGCCGGGATACCGTGACCAAACGGGAAGGGTATGCGTGTTGTGCAGGCTGTCCCAGAGCGCGTATTTGGTGGGATAGCTGAAATGCCAGGCATCGCTCCTGCCGAAATCCGGCGTTACGAGCAGTTGAGGCGTGGGCCAGAAGAGAAACCGGAAGAAGGCCGCTCCCACGAGGAAGATGATGCACACTGCGGCAACATCACGGAAAACCTTCTTTTTGGGAAGACCCATGTCCTCCAGTGTAACGGATTTCATACCGCCGGATCAAACCCCGTGGGAGGAGGCAACGGCTTGCGTCCCGGCCCGATCTTGTCCATACTTGTCCTATGGATCCGTTTGCGTTACTTGTTGCCGTCGTTGGTCTTGCGGTCGGATCATTTCTCAATGTGGTCATTGACCGCGTTCCTCTCGGAAAGACTATTCTGCGGGGACGGTCTCATTGCGATTACTGCCATACAACGCTTGCCTGGTACGAACTTATTCCGGTTCTTTCCTGGATAATCCAGTCCGGCCGGTGCAGGACGTGTAAACGGAGGCTATCCGTGCAGTATCCCCTGATTGAGCTTCTGACTGCCGCAGGATTTTACCTTGCTGCCCTCGCGATACCCCCTCCCCTTCTTCTTCCGGGTGTTTTTCTTTACGCTGTCTGCCTTGTGCTCGTGATGATTGACCTGAAATATTTCCTTCTTCCCGACCGGATTACGTTTTTCCTGTATGCCGTTTCACTCTGGTGGCTTGTGGCATCGGGAACTGACGCGGTTCCCATCCGTAACAATCATCTCGCCACAGCCCTGGGTATTGCGGGGTTTTTCCTCATCCTGTGGATTCTGACAAAAAAAAGAGGCATCGGCCTCGGTGACGTGAAACTTGCTCCGGTCATAGGGTTACTATTGGGGTTTCCCAATGCTGTCGTGGCGCTCTATGCAGCATTCTTGACTGGTGCAGGGGTGGGTGTCATACTGATGGTGACGGGCAGAAAAGCGATGCAGAGTAAGATTGCGTTCGGTCCGTTTCTCCTGATCGGTTTGGGGATAGCTGCGCTGTGGGGAGACATCATCCTTTCGTGGTGGCAGCGGATCGTGTAGGTTCATATGGTCATAGGTATCCTGCCTCGGAAAGCGGACAGAACGGGAATACGGGCCGCACCCGGATTTACGCTTATCGAGCTTCTGGTCGTTATTGCAATCATCACCATCATCGTCTCGATCAGCCTGGTATCCTACTCCTCGATCACCAAACGTTCAAGGGATGCCAAGAGGAAGGCTGACATCCAGCAGATGCGTGCTGCTCTTGAGATGTACCGGACGGACAACGGCTCCTACCCGAATACCGGCAGCGGTTCCTGGACAAACGCGGACAGTCTCGCGACTCCTCTGGTCAGTGCGTATCTGCCGGAAATTCCCGCTGATCCGCAGTCCCCGACCCAGGTCTACCGTTACGAAGCCACGAGCGCTTCCGGCGGTAAGTATTACGGCTATTGTCTTTCTGCGTTTCTTGAGACGGAAAGTCCGACCAATTCCTGCACTCCCGATCCTGCGTATTCGCAAAACTACGGCGTCAAAAATCCATGACAGCGTCTCCGGCCACACGGCACTGCGGCTATACCCTCATTGAACTGCTTGTGACCCTGAGCATTATCGGGATCATATTGGGTGTCGGAATCGCCCGTTTTGACAACTACAACAAAACCCAGAAACTCCGCCAGGCGGCGCTTACCGTGAAAAACGATCTGCGTTTGGCCCAAACCAAGGCGTCGGCAGGGCTCAAGCCCTCAAGCGGTTGTAGCGTACTTTTGGGTTATACGGTTACGTTTACGGGTACGGGGTACACCACCCAGGCGCTCTGCAGTGAGGGGCCGGCAGGAACCGCCGATACGGCGAGTCTGTCGCCCGGGCTTACCTTTACCACGGTCCCGTCGACCATAACATTTGCACCGCTCGGACAGGGGGCATCCCCGACGGAAACGATTTCCGTGACCAACGGGTCAAACACCTACAGCCTGCAACTGCGGGCAAGCGGAGACGTTGATGATCTGGGACTCCAGTAGACGGAAACGTTATGAAGAAGCACTTACTGCAACGAGGAAAAAACTTCAGACGGTTGAACGCTTCAAACGGAGGACAGACGCTGGTCGAGGTCGTCGTTGCCATCGGGGCGGTGATGCTTATCGTGACCGGCCTGATCATTGCCTCGACTGCATCGCTCAATGCCGGTCAATTCGTGAAACTTCAGGGATCGGCAGTCCACTACGCACAGGGAGGGGTAGAGCTCGCACGGACGCTCAGAAACGAGGGATGGGATGCATTTGCCGCATACGGTAACGCGTCAGGCATATCCTGGTGTCTTGATGGGGACGGCACCTGGAGCAGCGTACCGGTCGGGGGCTGCCCCTATGCCATCGAGAATACCTTTGCCCGGACGGTTGTTTTTACCTGGCAGGACCCGAAGATGCAAGTTGATGTAACGGTATCGTGGCTGCGCGGAGGAACGGTGCAGTCTACTTCGCTCACCACGTACCTGACCAAATGGGAATGAGGAACACTCGGAAGCCCGGCCGGCACAGCGTGAACGGCAGGAGCGGTTTTACGCTTCTTGAGGTCGTTATCGCGACAGGGATCATCGCGCTTCTGTCCGTTGTTCTGGTGCAGACATTCATTACCGCCGCAAGAAGCAATACCAAAACCGAGCTTCTGAAAGATATCAAGCAAAACGGGGATTTTGCGCTCGGCATTATGGTACGGATGATCCATAATTCGACCGCGGTAACCTCGTCCTGCGCAAGCGGCGGAACATCCCTGGCTTCGCTCACGATAAGCAATCCGGACAGCGGAAAGACGACATTTGTCTGTTCCTCCGACGGTACGGCCGCGCGTATTGCATCGGTAAGCGGTACGACCACGACGTACCTCACATCCAATACCGTATCGCTCGGCGGCGCAAACTGCTCCGCGGCAACGCTTGCCTTCGTCTGCACAACGGTCGGAGGAAAACCGGATCATATCAACGTGAGTTTTACCCTGTCCCAGGTGGGGACGGCGCAGTCACTGTTTGCGGCGGCAAGCGATGTCTTTGATACGACGGTTACGGTCAGAAATGATTGATTTCTTGTCAAACCCGGGGCTACTCCGTACAATGGACAGTATGAGTACAAGACGCCAGGAATCCGGGCAGATTCTTCTCATCACGCTTCTCATTCTTTCCGTTGTCAGCACGATCGTCCTTTCGCTGGTCGGCAGAAGTACGACCGATGTAGCCATCACCAATCAGATTACGGAGTCTGCCCGGGCATTCTCCGCGGCGGAAGCCGGAGTTGAGCTTTCGCTTCAGAGCGGCGCCGGGTCCGGCGGCGTCCAGGTATTAAGCCCCGGCGTCACGTACAACGTAACCCGGGCAGATATCGGCGGCGCGCCCGGCGTGTACCAGTTTCCGAAGAAAACAACGAAAGGCACCTCCGAAATTCTCTGGCTCGTCAATCATAACAGCGACGGGTCGCTCAGTGAGGTGCCGACCTATACGGCCTCGTCGATCGACGTCTGCTGGAGCAGCGAGACCACGATGCCTGCGCTCATCGTAAGCGTCTATTACAAAGCGGCCGGATCAGGGAACTACCTGGTAGCACGGGGCGCCTACGATCCGGATGCCAATACCGGCGGTGCGCGGTCTGCAGCAAACCATTTCAGCGCCGTGACCGCAACGACCGGCGGATGCGGTGCGGGAACCGGGACGGCATATAAAGAAACCATTACCTTTTCTTCCTTTTCCCCTGCGGTTAACCCGACGAGCGATACGCTGCTTTTCATGAAACTGCAGCCGGTGTACAGCGACACATCGCTTGCCATCAACGCGGGTTCCGCACTCCCGCTTCAGGGAAACAGGATCGAATCTTCCGGGTCAAGCAGTACCGGAATTACGAGGAAAATTATCGTGTACCAGCTGTACCGTTCTCCGCCGTCTCTTTTGGATAACGTCATTTCCAGCGAAGGATCGTTTGGCCATTAACGGATACACTGCCCTATGATGACAATAGTCGGTCTTGACATAGGATCCCATACCATTAAAGTTGTTGAGCTTGCCCATGATAAGGGGAAATGTACCCTGCTTGCCGCCGGATCAGGCAGAACACCGAAAAACGTGCTGGTTTCCCAGGATCAGAAAGACAGGGAACAGCTTGCGGAAACAATCAAAAAACTGTTGAAAGATACCGGCATACAGTCGCAAACCGTCAATATCGCCCTTCCCGAGTCCCAGGTGTTTACCCGCATCATCGAAACGCCGCAACTTTCCAAAGTAGAGCTTTCTTCCGCCATAAAGTGGGAAGCGGAGCAGTACATCCCGTTGCCCCTTGATCAGGTGTCCGTTGACTTCAGCATCCTCAGGGACAGCAGGGCAACCGGAACGAGTAAAATGGATGTTCTTTTAGTCGCAAGTCCCAGAACGCTTATCGACCGCTACCTTTCCATTCTCGAGCTTGCGGATTTATCGCCCAATATCGTGGAAACCGAAATTATCGCAACGACGAGGTCGCTCCTGCAGTCTGCCTCGCTCGTCAAAACGGCGATGATCGTATCCCTCGGGGCGCAGACGACCGACCTCTCGATCATCCGCCAGGGGATACTCACCTTCACCCGCTCGATAAGCGCCGGGGGAGAAGCATTATCCCGCGCCCTTGCCCAGGGGCTGGGGTTTGAGTTGTCCCAGGCCGAGGAGTTCAAGAGAGCATACGGCGTGGAAAGGGATAAACTCGAGGGGAAAATCGTTGAAGCGGTAAAACCCATCATGGATACAATTATCGGAGAAATTAACCGGGCCATTGCCTATTACCAGGAAAAATACCGCGGCGAACACATCGATGCCGTATTCCTTTCCGGAGGAACGGCCCGTCTTCCGGGTATGGTGGTCTATTTTGCCCAGTCGCTCAACATCGAGGTGCAGCTTGCCAATCCCTGGACGTCCGTCATCCGGGACCCGCGGTTTCGGGTGCTTGATCCGGAAGGTCCGGTATTTACCGTCGCGACGGGTCTCGCCCTTCGGGAGTAAGCTATGGAAAGCAGGCTGGATATTAATCTCATAAATGCGAAGGCGGATGTCACGCCGGAGGTTGCGGCTCTCTCAAGACTCCTTCACCGCCTCAGCATCATGTCCCTTGCCCTGCTCGTTCCCGTTGCCGCGGGCATGAGTATCGTCCTTATCGTTCTCCGCGCACGGCTGACCTCGCTTCAGTCTGAGCGTCAACAGCTTGTTACAGCGATATCCGGCCTCTCGCAAACGGAGGGGCTCTATACGGCGCTGCAGGACAGAGTCGGCGTGACAGAGAAGGTTGCGGAAAGTCAGGTCGATTGGTCGCAGGCCATGGATCTGGTCGATGCAATCCGCAGCGATACACCGCTTTCGTCGGTTACCGTCAATGACAGCAAGTCTGTTCTCGTCAATATAGAGGTATCCTCCGTTGACGCACTTGTGCCGGTCATGTCGCGTCTTACGGAGGCGGTTACTGCCAAAAAGATCAATCATCCCGTGCTCAGATCGTTTCAATACAATAAAGACGGAAGCATGCTTGTTTCCCTCCAGTTTTCACTGCTTTTGTGACGTATGTATAAAGTCAGGGCACTCTACAGAAAATACCGGTCCGCCGTTCTCTCAACGGCAATCCTCCTGCTTGCGTTCACGGTTTTTTTTGCGGGAATTGTGCCGGGGGCCCGGGCGATTATTACGGTCCTCTCGGATGCCGGTACTGCGTCTTCCCAGGTTGCCGCGCTTTCGACGAAATACCAGTTTTTACGCGGTCTGGATGAGGCAACGCTCCGAAGGAATCTGAATCTCCTCCTTACGGCACTGCCGGGCGACAAATCCGTGCCAAGCATACTTTCGACGATTGACGGGGTTGCTGCGGAAAGCGGGATAAGTGTGCAGGGGTTTGAAATTGCCTCGGTCGGGCCGACGGCAAGCGGTTCAGCAGCGCGGCAGACCGTCGAAGAACGTAAAATCGGCAGTTACCTCATTCCCTATTCACTCGTGTTTCTTGCAACGCCCGAAGAGACACGGAAGTTTTTTTCTGCGGTGACGGCCGTGCGGCGGCTTTCCCGGGTAAAAAACTTTACGTTAACGGTACGCGATCCGGAAACGTATTATATCCATACGGAACTGGAAACGTTTTATCAGCCTCTTGCGGCCGTCATCGGCAGTATCAACGCGCCGCTTTCCCCGTTGACGGAGCAGGAGTCAACATTTCTTGAGACGCTGGGGAAATACCCCCTGATGTCACAGTATGCTCCGGCAGTTGAGACCGGTTCGGTAGGGGGGGTTACGCGGAATCCGTTCCAGTAAGCGTCCTCAGGAATGGGGAAGCGTTTTCCCGATGAGGTCGTTCCGTTTTTTTCTGGTGACGCGGCGGCGCTCACGGGCCTTCCATTCGGCGATCGCTGCATGATTTCCGGAGAGGAGTACCGGAGGGACGCGCATGCGGCGGTAGACCCTGGGTTTCGTAAACTGCGGAAATTCAAGAAGTGCCGTATCGCCGGAAAACGATTCCTCCTCCGTCGTAACGGAAGAGCGGAGAACTCCCGGAATGAGCCGTATGACACTGTCGGCAACGGCGATTGCCGCCGGTTCGCCGCCGCTTAACACAAAATCACCGAGGGAAAGTTCTTCGTCGACGAGGCGGCGGATCCGGTCATCGACCCCTTCATAATGTCCGCAGATAAGGATAAGCCGGTCACAGGAAGAAAGAGATACTGCCTTGCCCTGTGTAAACGGCGCGCCCTGCGGATCAAGCAGGATGGTACGGGTTGTCTCACCGGCTTTTCGGGATTGTTTGGCTTTCCGGAGTGCCCGGTCTACGATGTCTACCCGGAGGATCATACCGGTCCCTCCCCCGTACGGACGATCATCCACGGACTTATAGCGGTCAGTTGCAACACTTCTCATGTCGAGCGTATCGACGGTGACCAAACCTTTCTGCTGTGCTCGGAGGGGAACGGAAAAGCGGAAATAGCTGCTGATAAGATCGGGAAAGAGCGTCAGGATCGTAATCCTCATACGTTCGCGGATAGGGATAGAAGGAACACGCCGTCAGCTTTCTGCCGGCGCAGATTCGTCTGGACGGTCATCGGCAACTTCCACGTCCGCATACACGCCCTGTTTGGTTGCCATGAGTTTGACGAGGTCACGGATGGCCCGGATGATTCTGCCCTTTTTACCTATCACCTTACCGGTATCTTCTCCGTGAACATGAATCGTGAAAAGGCTTCCTCCGTCACGTTCCTGTTCATCAATCACGACGTCGTCCGGATGGTCGGTGAGCGCCCTGACGAGTTTGAGAATCGTGTCTTTCATACGGCGTTGTCAAGAAGTTTCTGAACGGCCGGTGTCGGTTGGGCGCCCCTGGAAACCCAGAAGGAGATGCGGTCCCGGTCAATCCGTATCTGGGGCGGTTTAACGAGCGGGTTGTAATACCCCAGAATTTCCAGGGCGCGGCCGTCACGGCGTTTACCTTCCTCGATTGCTATGATCCGGTAGGTTTTCCTGTTTGTGGTGCCGGTTTGTGTAAGACGTATTTTTACCATAGATCAAAAAAACGAGGCAGCCTCTTCCTGCCTGCGTACGGCCCTTATCATATCAGATTTTCCCAAGCTGCTCAAGCGCATCACGCGCTGCTTCCTGTTCGGCCTGCTGCTTTGATTTGCCGGTGCCGCTTCCCAGGACTTTTTCTCCGGTGACCGCATCGATCCAGAACGTTTTGTCGTGATCCGGGCCTTCGCTTTTGGTGACGTGATAGGTCGGAGAAATTCTGCTGTCCTGCTGGACCACTTCCTGCAGAAAACTCTTAAAGTCTATGTATGCCCTGCTTTCAATGACCCGTTTCGTTTCGGGAAAGAGAAATGTCTCCAGAAACCGTTTGGCTTCGGGAATACCCTGATCAAGATACAGTGCGCCGAGAAGCGCCTCGAACGTATCAGCCAGAAGCGATATATTTTTCCGGCCACCGGATTCATCCTCGCCGCGGCTCAGGAACAGGAGCTCCCCGAGGTGAAGGTTTGCGGCGATCATCGCGAGACTTTTGGTTTTGACCAGACTGGAGCGGATATTCGTGAGCGTCCCTTCCGGATACTCCGGATATGTACGGTAAAGATACTGGGATGTAAGAAACGACAGGACGGCATCACCCAGGAACTCGAGCCGTTCGTTGGATTCTTTGATGTCGCGGGCCTCATTGAGGTATGAACGGTGGTAAAACGCCGACTGCAGAAGCTGTTGGTCGTGAAACGTCACCCCCAACTGTTCTTGTAAATCCTCAAAACTCATAAATGGTGCCTATCGACCGTCAGAGAGAAAAGATGCGGAGGGAGACGGGCTTCATTCCTCTGTGACGCGCGACAGCGTCCTTTCTTCGGGAACCGCGGGTGATTTATCCGGTTCCATATGTTTTAATATTGTGCCGAGCACCCCGTTGACGAATTTGGCGCTATTGGTGTTGCCGAATTCTTTGGCAAGCTCTATTGCCTCGTCAATCACCACCTTCGGCGGCTCTTTTTTCGTGACGGTCAGCTCGTAAACGGCAAGGCGCAGTATGGCGACATCGATTTTGGCGATTTTTTCTACCGGCCATTCGGGTGCGGCCTCTTCGATTTTGGTATCGAGCTCGCCAAGACGCGCTTCAACCTCCGGATCGATATCCCCTTCCTCACCATGTCCATGAAATGCGGCCGCAAACAGCGACTGCATCGTGGCTATGCGTTTCTGATGCCGCGGATCCAGCGCAGTTTTCATTCTTTTTTCTTCTTTTCGCGTTTTACCACGAGTGCCTTGCCGTCATAATACCCGCACTTCCTGCAGACCCGGTGAGGGAGCTTCGGCGCATGGCATTCCGGGCAATGCGTGAGCGCCGGAAGGGAGAGGCGGATGGAAGCTTTGCGTTTCCCTCCGCGTCTTGTGCTGTGCCGCCGTTTCGGAAGTGGAGTCATATCAATATCAGAAAATAATTGTAAATGCTAAATTTCTAATTTCGAAACCGCCTTGATAAAAACCCCGTCTTCAGTCGTTGGTGATAGTCCCTATTGTACGCTCTTCAAGCGACTGTCTCAAGAGGGGGAAGCGGGAAAGTTCCGGGTCGTTGGCCGTGAGCCGGCGGATGAGCCGGCCGGCTGCCTCTATGGTCGCGGTATCATCGAAGCGCGCGATGGAAAGCGGCGGCAGGCCGTGCTGCCTCGTGCCGAAGAGATCGCCCGGTCCGCGCAGTTTAAGGTCTATTTCCGCAAGCTCCGGGCCGCTATAGACGGTTTCAAGCGATTTGAGCCGGATCAGGGCGGATTCGTCCTCGGTGTCGGTGAACAGGAGACAATATGACGCTTTGTCTCCCCTTCCGACTCTGCCCCGGAGCTGATGAAGCTGGCCGAGGCCGAAGCGGTCGGACGCCTCAATCATCATGATCGTGGCATTGGGGATGTCAATGCCGACCTCAACGACAGGGGTCGCGACGAGGATCTGGGACATTCCTGCCCTGAAGCGGTCCAGGGCTTTGGACTTTTGCGCGGGTTTCATACGGCCGTGAAGGAGTCCGACATCGAGCCCCCGGAAAATAGCCTCAAGGCGCTTAAATTCCGTTGTAACCGCCCGGACGGAAGTGAGGGATTCGGATTCCTCGATAAGCGGGCAGATAATGAATGCCTGCCCCCGGGAGGCACTGATTTCCTTTCTGATCCAGTCGTAGGCCGCGTCCCGTTTTTCCTTCGGAACGACCCATGTCTTAATCCGTTTCCTTCCTCCCGGCATGGAGTTGAGCACCGAAAGATCAATGTTGCCGAACATGGTGCGTGCAACCGTCCTGGGGATCGGGGTAGCCGTCATCGTGAGAAAATGCGGCGTTTTCCCCCGCGTTTTGGAGCCGAGAAGCGCCGAGCGCTGTTCGACGCCGAACCGGTGCTGCTCGTCGATAACCGTGAGGCCGATATTTTTGACCCGGAAACTCTTGGCAAGGAGTGCATGGGTACCGACATAGACGGTCTCCTCTTCTGCGGGACCGAAGAGGGTGCCTTCTTCCCGGTCTGTTTTTTTCGTGTCAGAGGTTACAAGGACAACGCGGATGTTTTTGGGACTAAGCAGCATACTGATGGTCCGGAAATGCTGTTCGGCGAGGATTTGTGTCGGTGCCATGAGGACCGCGCGGTGACCGCTTTTAACCGCGGCATACATCGCTATCGCGGCAAGAACGGTTTTCCCGCTGCCGACGTCCCCGACGAGGATCCGGTTCATGGGAACGGAGCGGGAAAGATCGGAGAGGATCTCGGACAGGGCACGGGTCTGATCTCCCGTCAGGGTAAACGGAAGATCCTTGAGGAAAGCCGCAAGAAGCGAAGCCGGGATGGCAACGGAAAACGCTTTTTTCGTCGACTCCCAGAGGTAGCGGTCGCGGAAGGAGTGATACTGGAGCACGAGAAGTTCGTCAAACGCAAGCCGGTGCCGTGCCCGTTCCGCGGCATCGGGAGAGTTTGGGAAATGGACCGTCTCAAGGGCTTCCTTGAGGGCAGGAAGCCGTTCTTTATCCCGTATCTCCGCCGGAAGCGGGTCGGAAATGTCGGGTCCCCCCCGGTGCAGGAGAAAGTCCACCCGTCCCCGGAACCATTTGGAGGTAAGGCCTTCGGTTTCCGCATATACCGGTACCAGTCTCCCTGTATGGAGGGAGCCGCCGTCTGAGCCGGTATCACCCACGGGCCGGGAAGCAACTTCTTCCCACACCGGAGAAAAGAGAACAACCTTTCTCCCGAACCGGTCGATTTTACCGGAAAAACGCAGGTTCATGCCTTCCCGGATAATCCGGAGAAGATACTGCTGGTTAAACCAGATAACGGAGATGGTGCCCGTATCATCGGCTATCTCAGCTTCCTGAACGCGTTTGCCGGTTTTGGTGAAATAGGTTCTGATGGATACGACATGCGCTGCGACGGTAACCGTTTCTCCCGGCTGAACCTGGCCGATCGGCGATACGAGGGAAAAGTCGTCGTACCGGAAGGGAATGTGCCAGAGAAGGTCGCGGACCGTGTTCACGCCGAGCTTTTGGAGACGCTCCGCCATAACCGGGCCTACATGCGGCACGTACCGGGCGGGCGTATCGAGGGTGAGGTCCATAGCCGTATTATACCCGATGGGAAGAGAGGGAGATGGGAAGAGAGGGAGCGCGGAAGTTACCGGAGGCTCAAAAGCGGCAGAAAGGACGTGAGAATAAGCGCAACCGACGATATGACGACAATGACCTTCCAGAATTTTTCGTGTTTACGGAAAAAGTTCATATATATTTTAAATAAATAATATTAGGTAATATGGATTTTAACAATTGTTTTTTTCCCAACTCTCAGTATAGCACCATCTTCTAATCCAAATAAAGGTTCTTTTGAATACGGGACAACACTATCGTTGAGTTCGATAGCCTTTTGTTCCAGCAGTCGCTTGGCTTCCGATCTGCTTGAAGTCAAACCATGTTCAACTAAAAAATCAATTCGCCCCCACTGTTTATTTGCCACATTAATAGTACGAATGCCTTCGGCATCTACTTGTGCAGTAAGTTTTCGTTGATGTGCAATTTCAAAAAATAGAGATGCTTCTTCGGCCTCTTTTTCTGAATTGAACTGTTTGGTAAGTTCAAAGGCCAATTGTTTTTTGTATGTCATCGGGTTTTCCCCGGACTCTATGTGTTTTTTCATCTCCGCGATCTCGGATAAGGGCATATCGGTCAGAAGCGTAAAACATGGAATAATGGCGTCGTCGCCGAGCGACATAATCTTGCCGTAAAAATCATTTGGCTCGTCAGTAAGGCCGATGGCATTCCCTTCGGTCTTTCCGATTTTGGTGCCTTTTGCGTCGGCAAGGAGCGGGACCGTCATGACAAATTTTTCGCGACCCTGCATCTGCGCCACAAGTTGCCTTCCCGCCAGCATATTAAACGTCTGATCCGTTCCGCCCAATTCCAGATCAACGTTCATTGCGACAGAATCATATCCCTGAAGGAGCGGATATAAGGCCTCGCGAAAGTTGAGGTTTTCTCCTTTTTTGATCCGTTCCTGGTATAAATCCCTCTGGGCGAGCTGCTGCCAGGAAAAATGGCCGGCAATATCAAGAATATTTACTAAAGTAAGCTTATTAAGCCAATCACTATTGTAGAGAATTTCAACAGGGTTATTTCCATCCAAGCGCACAATTTTACTTGCCTGTTTGACGTAATCGACTGCGTTCGCCCGTAGTTCATCTCGCGTCATAAATTTTTCCCGGGATTTATTCTTGCCGCTGGGATCCCCCGCCTGTCCCGTGCCGTCTCCGATCAAAAAGATAACGTGGTGTCCCAGATCCTGAAATTCGCGAAGTTTCCGTATGGCAACCGCATGGCCGATGTGCAGCTTGGTTCCTGTTGGATCAAACCCCTGGTAGAGCCGCAGTTTCTTGCCGCTCCTGAGTACCTTTTCAAGTGCCTCGCGGCTCGGGTAGATACGGTCAACTCCCCTCGTCAATAACGTTTCAATCGGGTCCATACAAACTCCTTTCACTATAACACATCGATATGTGCGATTTCAGGACGATAATTAGTACCAGCCCGTGTCCACATGCCGTTCTCCATCCGTACGAAGCGTCAGGATATGCATGCGACCGCACGTGCAATGGACCAGTCCCAGTATATCGCCGGGTTCTGCGTCCTCTGGTATGGGAACGGAGTCAGCAGAGATCCAGTCCTCAAGAGCTATGCCGAACTCCCTCGCGCGAATACGGATAAACCAGTCGACAGCCTGCTCCGGACTTATGACATCATCCATATCGACATGATGCGGAAACGGATCGTTTATCGGATATTCATTCATAGTACATACATAATGTTCACGGTCGGGAATACCATCGGGATACTCCCGACCGTGACGGTTTCGGGCGGCTTAGGTTTTTTACGGCTACACTATCATGCTGCTGACACGTGTAATGAGCGTCGTTACCGACGTCAGTCTTATGTCCGGGTTCTCAGTCATGCTCTCCGCAGGAGACAGGCGTTCTTGTCCCTGCCGGAGCCATGCAAGAACATGCATCCAGTCTTCGGCCGACGGATCGCCGGAGAAAAGATCACTTTCATGGCTCAGCGCCTCCATGATCGTGTCGACCGATTGATTGCCGAGAAGTCCGGCTTCGAGTGAGCCGATCATGGATGTCCATCGTTTCCCTGCATCTATATACCCCATGTTGTTGCCTCCTTTATAGAACCAAAAAAGCCGCCCGTGACAGACCGCCTCGTTTCCGACGCTCTCTCAAGGACGGCTGCTTTTTCCGGCACTCCGTGGTACCACCTTGGTTTGCTAAGGATGTGCTATCATGTAACGGAACATGATAGCAGGGTGTGCCCCTTGCCGGGCACAAAAAAACCGGCCTGAGGTCGGTTCCATCCTTTAGCCTCTCGCCGTTGCTTTGCATAGGGCAACACAACGGGCCTGCTGTTACGGGCATACCCGGTCCCGATTACCTCTGCCTGCTGTTCATCGGGACAGCTCGGGAGCGTATTTCGTTCATATCCGTACGGAAGGTCTTGCATCCTTCGACGTGTTCCGCCTGCCCGGGGATGCCCCGGCGCTCTCGGTACCGTCTACTCCGCCTTCTCTCTGGTGTCACCGGATATTCGCTACTTCGTCTCCGTCACTGCTTTTCTTCGTTCACTTGTAAGGGAGAAGTATAATCCCAAGTGGCAAAATATGCAAGCCTCCGGTACAATAGGTCCTATGTACGATCTTTTCATGGAACGCCGGAGAAAACGGCGCTACGGCCTCGGGAAAGTAAAGCTCCGGACCTGGAGCACGATAGCGACCGTACTCTTTTTCCTCATCGCCGGCGGGACGCTTTTTGTGGGACTTTTGTTTGCGTGGTATTCGCGTGATCTCCCCCGGCCGGATAAAGTGAACAGAACCGAAGGACTTTCTACGGTCATTCTCGACAGAAACGGGGTGCCGCTTTACGATATCTACCAGGACCAGAACCGGCTGCCGGTCCAGTGGGCGGATATCCCGGTGTACCTGCGTGAGGCGACGGTTGCCGTCGAAGACAAAAATTTCTACCATCATCAGGGGCTGTCCATGACCGGCATTATCAGGGCCCTCATCAGCACCGTCGTATTCCGTGATGTCCAGGGAGGGTCAACGCTCACCCAGCAGCTCGTCAAGACCGTACTCCTGACCAACGAAAGAACGCTTCCGAGGAAGATCAAGGAGGCGATCCTCGCGATCCAGATCGAGAGAAAATATACCAAAGACGAGATATTGCGCATGTACCTCAACGAGGTTCCGTACGGGGGCACTGCGGTCGGTGTCGAGTCGGCAAGCGAATACTATTTCGGCAAACCCGTCAAGACCCTGGACCTGACGCAGTCAGCGTTTCTTGCCGGTCTCCCGCAGGCGCCGAGCATCTACTCGCCGTATGAATCGGCGGATAAAGCGTATTTCGGCAGGACCGAGCACGTCCTTTCCCGTATGACGGAGGACGGCTATATCACCCAGGCCCAGGAGACAGCCGCCCGAAAAGAACTCGATGCGCTTACGTTTTCAAAAGGCAGTACGGGCCTCAAAGCGCCGCATTTTGTGGCATATGTCAAAGACCTTCTCATCAAACAATTCGGACAGAAGATGGTTGACGGCGGGGGGCTCAAGGTGACGACGACGCTTGACTGGGACCTCCAGAGTAAAGCGCAGACGATCGTTGCTGAAGAAGTGAAAAAAGCCGGGTACCTCCATGTGACCAACGGGGCTGCCATAGTCCTGGATCCGAAAACGGGTCAGATCCTGGCGATGGTCGGATCCAAAGATTATTCGGCAACGGACAGCGCCGGGTACAAGTTCAATGTCGTGACCCAGGCACTCCGCCAGCCCGGAAGCTCGTTCAAGCCGATTACCTATGCTACGGCGTTTAAGAAAGGCTACA
>JAMCTH010000003.1 GCA_023379025.1 Patescibacteria group bacterium
GCATTCCGGAGTGCCGAAGCGTAATTCTTCTCGTATACCGCCCTGTAGGCGGTCAACATCTCGGGAATCCCGTGCTTGTATGCCTCCGGATCATGGCAGCTGACACGGGCGCCGGCTTTTAATAGTTTCTAGATGTTTCTTGCGGACAAGTTCTCCGGCAGTCTTCAGGTTAAAAAACGTCGCGATGGTCGGTATGCCCCGGGCGTTGGCAGCTTTGGCGATATTGCGTGCAGGATCTATCCCCAAGATAGGTATCCCGCGCTTTTGGTAATACTGAAGGTGCACCCCGTCGTTACTGCCTATCTCAACGACCAAACTTTGTTTTCCGAGCGTAAACTTCCGGATAAGCTCGTCCGAGGTCTTTTTGCTGTGATCAATGATGCTCTGAGTTGCGGACGAGAAGTACAGGTAGTTACGGAAAAGTTTTTCGGGATCGACCGTCTTCATGAGCTGCACAAGAAAGCACTCCCGGCAAAACCCGATGCTCAGGTCAAAATACCGTTCCTTTCCTATATCACGCTTCCTGAGAAGTGCGTTAACCGGGGGCATCCTGCCCAGGGAAAAAAATCGTTTAATCGGTGCGGAACAGGAACGGCATGGAGTCATAGAAATCAGGAAAGACCAATACCTTTATATATACACCCTTCCTTAAAAAACACTGCTTTATCAAACATCCGTCTTCCGTCTACAAGTACCGGTTGTTTCATAAGCCGTTTGAGGATCTGCGGCGTTATCCTCCGGTACTCTCTCCACGCAGTCATGATGACCATCGCATCCGCATTCCGGAGTGCCGAAGCGTAATTCTTCTCGTATACCGCCCTGTAGGCGGTCAACATCTCGGGAATCCCGTGCTTGTATGCCTCCGGATCATGGCAGCTGACACGGGCGCCGGCTTTTAATAGTTGTTGCAGAACACGAATCGACGGTGACTCACGGAGATCGTCAGTATCCGGTTTGAAGGTTAACCCCAGTAGGGCGATCTTCTTTCCGCGAAGCGTACCGACCGCATCCGTCAGCATACGGACGACTCTTTCCGGCTGCGTCCCGTTGATCCGTATGACGCCGTCAAGAACCGGTGTTTCGAGCTTCATGGCTTTTGCATATGCCGAAAGGGCATGCGTATCTTTCGGGAAACAGCTACCTCCATACCCGCATCCCGATTGTATGTAGTGAACGATACCCGGAAATATGCGTTTACCATGAACCGTTGGAGAGAGTCTGCCGTCAAGATGCAGCCCTTTCCACACGTCAACCGCATCGATATCCCCGGTTTTTTCGCAGATCCGGGCAATTTCGTTGGAAAAGCTGATAAGCGTCGAAAGCAGGGCATTTGATGCGTATTTTGTCATCTCGGCGGTCCGGAGGGTGGTATGGAGCACCGGACAATCGAGATTCCGGTATGCCCGGCCGTAGGTCTGCCCTCCCTTGCGGTCAAGGCTTCCTATGATAATCCGGTCGGGAGTCAGCGCATCTTCAAGCGCTTTGCCCTCCCGAAGAAATTCCGGATTCATGCACAGTCCGAAATCCTTTCCGGCGCGTTTCCCTGAATAGTGTTCGAGAAGCGACCGGACCAGCGTATCCGTCGTTCCTGGGATGACCGTAGATTTAACAACGACAACGTGATAATCGTCCCGCCGTTTGAGGATTGCCCCGATATCCCGGCTGACGGTTTCTATCTGGGAAAGATCGATGCTGCCGTTTCTTGTCGGCGTGCCGACCGCGATAAGCGTCACCTCCGAACCGAGTACGGACGTGGTCAGATCGTCGGTCGCGGAAAATTTCTTTTTGTTAAGTACTATTCTCAGCGCGTCGGTCAGACCCGGTTCGTAAAACGGCGGTCCGCCGGAATTGATGGCCTCAATCTTGTCTCTGTTTCTTCCGACCGAGATAACGTCATGCCCCAGCAATGACAGGGATACTGCGGAAACGAGTCCCACATAACCGGTGCCGATGACGGTGATTTTCATGAGGTGTAGACGGCATTATACCACCGGATCGAGCGCCGGAGCCCCTCCGTAAGGGATATTGAGGGATTATAGCCGAGGACGCGTCTGGCTTTCCCGATCAGGGGGCAACGCCGCTGGGGGTTATCCGTCAGATAATCCCGCTCACGGCTCGTTTTCCGCTCAAGATGCCCCGTGTAGGAAATCTCGCGTCCGGCGATGGCGATCATGGTATCCGCAAGCTCGGCAACGCTGACTTCGGGTTTTTCCGTACCTATGTTATATGCTTCCCCCGGGACACCTCTCGTCAAAAGCTTGATGTAGCCGCAAATGGCATCCGCAATATAGCAGTACGTCCGGGACGGTTTTCCGTCAGAATACATGACGATATTCCGGCCTGAGATGATGCTTTTGGCGAAATCTGCAATGACCCTTCCGTCGTCTATCTTCATGCCCGGGCCGTAGTTGTTAAACGGACGCGCGATGACTACGGGGACCTGATGCTGCCGGACATAGTTGACGGAAAGCGTTTCCGAGAAACGCTTTGATTCGTCATAGCACGCCCGGGGTCCGGTACAGGACACGTTGCCGCGGTAGGTTTCCGGCGTCGGGATATTTCCCGGCGTCGGATCCCCGTAAACCTCACTTGAAGAGAAGTAAAGAAATTTTTTCATCGTTCTCTTTTTTTTGACAATTGATTGGAGAAGCCTCTCTAAACCGGTAACGTTGGCGCGCATCGTCTCGATCGGGTACATCCGGTAGACCGAAGGGGACGCAAACGAGGCGGCATGGACGATGTAATCATATTGTCCCGACGGCAGCGGATCGCATGAAATATCCCGGCGCAGGATCGTCAGGTCTTTTCTCCCTTCAAGCGCGGCAAGCCAGGCAGGAAGGCCGTGGCTGAAACGGCTGAGAGCCGTCACACGGATCTTTTCTCCGGGATGCAGATCGTTCCACGAAAGAAGCGACAGGGTAAGATAATACCCGAGAAACCCTCCGGCTCCGGTCAGGAGAAGCTCCGATGGAGCAAGCTTTTTGAAGTCCGGAGCCGACTCTTTGTGAATATACGCGATATCGGTACTGACCACGTCACTCGGAAACTTCATTGCCAGATTCTCCAGGGAGGCGTACCGCTATTCCAGACCGAATTGAGATGTTCGAGCTCCTTGTAGGTGTCGACTGCGTACCAGAAACCCTCATGAGGGTACAAAGAGAGCTCATGCTGCGCGGCGAGGCGGGCGAGCGCAGGATGCTCGGTTTCCCCGGACCTCAGGTAGTCAAAGAATTTCCGCTGAAAGACCATATATCCTCCGTTTATCCAGTCGTTAAGGACCGGCTTCTCGGAAAAATGCGTAATCCGGTTTCTCTTGTCGACAACCGCCATACCGAACCGCGACTGGGGATGGATGCCGGTAAGCGTCCCCATGGTTCCCTGTTTGTTATGGAAGGCAAGAAGCTTTTTGATGTTTATATCGGAAACGCCGTCCCCGTACGTAAGCATGAACTGCGTATCGCTGTCCGGAATATACTTTTTACACTTGAGGATGCGTTCGCCCACCTGCGCCTCAAGGCCCGTGTCGACAAAAGTGATATGAAAATCATCGGCTTCTTCCCGGTTACCCAGGTAATACTTCACCTTGTGAGTCCGGGTGGAGAGGGAAAAATCCGTAGTAAAAGCTTTCTGGTTAAGGAAAAAATCCTTGATGTAATCGGCTTTATACCCCAAAGCTAAAATGAAATCATTATAGCCGTAGGAGGCGTAAATCTTCATGATATGCCAGAGGATGGGCTTGCTGCCCACATACACCATGGGTTTCGGCTTGAATTCCGTCTCTTCCCGGAGCCGGTACCCGGTTCCGCCGCAGAGGATAATCGTTTGCATATCGTCTTCTATTATACTAAATCGGGCGGATCTATTTCTAATCTCTGCCTCGGGATGTGTAGGTCAGATATGCCTGAAGGATCCAATAGCTCTCAAAGTATACAAAAAAAATATTGAGAAGCGGGATGAGGATTATTCTCGAATCACCGCGCGTTTCCGCCGTAAGAAACATTTTTCGGGTATAGACCAGGGAAAAAACCGCCAGGAACGCGCCTCCGATAGCGGCAAAACCCGGTACGAAGGGAAGTACTGCCAGAAACGGCTTCAGGAGAAAAAGCATTGATGCCCGGATATCGAGAAGCGGCGACTTCCGGAGGAACCTGCCGTAGGACCGGGCATACAGTTTCCGGCTTCTCATCATGTCACCCAAGCGGTAATCCGGCGCCAGGTAATGGACATGGTGTGCTCTGGCGCTGCTTCGGAGTATTGACCCGACCGTTTTCAGACGGTTGGAAAGATCCGCATCTTCGCCCCCCATGGCATCGCCGCCGAAATTGACTTCGTCAAACCCTCCGACCGACTGAAATGCTTTTTTCCTCACGCAGTCGAATTTGAGCACCATGAGCGATGATTCGTTGTCGACCATGCGCGCGGCAAAATATTTCTCCCAGAAGTTATACTTTTCCCAGATATAGTACGGCAGGACTGAAGTTGAATAGACGGCGGCGGCCCGGGGATTTTCCGCCAGTGTCTTTACCAGTTTTCCGAGTTCGCGCTCGGAAGGAAGCGTGGTGTCCGAGGTCATGAAAACGACCAGAGAAGATTTCGCTCTTTTCGTACCGAGATTATAACTTGAAGCGACTCCCCGGTTTTTATCTCTTTTCATAAGTATCACCGGAATTTTAGCCGTTGGAGCATACTTCTTTATCAACTGATAAGAATTATCCGTTGAGGCGTTATCGACGACGATTATTTCTTTTATCGGGTAGGTTTGCTTTACGAGCGACTCAATGCACATGAGAACCGTCGTTGCCGCGTTACGCATCGGGATGACCACCGAAACGGGAATAGCCCTGTTCATAGTCAGGAGAAGGCCTTTTCCAGAAATCCGAACTTTTCTCCGTAGTATTTTTCGTATTCAAAAATTTCATTGAGTTTATTTACTCCGTTTATATAGGTCCGATAATTGTTTCTGATCCGGTTCGCCGCGCCGAGAATCGCTTCCGGCGTCCTGTCAATGACTTCTCCGGCTTTGAGTTTCCTGACGTACGGGGCGATGCTCGAAGTTTTTGACATGATGACGGGAAGCGTCATTTCAGTATAGGTTTTTACCTTACCGGGATCGGCGTAGTAGATGGTTGACGTATCGTCAATCTGGTAAAGCGCTACACCCGCAAAACATCTTTTTGACACCTCATTCATCTCCCGGTCAAAAAAGAACCGGTTCGGGAACTCCACCCGTCCCGAAATCCCGTATTCAGCTATTATCCTTTGATGCTTCCGGAATAGCCCGCTATCGCATACGCCGACGATCTTCAGTTTGAATTCCGGATTATCCCTGATGAAGGCATAAACGATCTCAAGTCCTACATTTGGGCGGATAACGCCGACGTAAAGCAGGGTATTTTTTACCTTATCGATGTTTCTTTTGATATGTTTCGGATTGACTCCCAGCATGATGGTCTTGCAGGCCGGGGTATCCATGACCCGTCCGTTCATGATCTTATTGACTCCGTCTCCAAGGTAAACCCTGTATTTGATCCCGTTATGGTAAAAGCGTTTTAACCGTTCGTACAGCTTCATGGTGAGATTTATCGGGGGATAGAAATCCGCGATATAATACACAAAGTCAATATTCCTCAGAAGCTTCTGTATGGTGGAAGCAAAGAATACGTACGGGTGGGCGCAGATGACGATGAGCTTCTCACTGCGGGGGAAATACCGGAAAATCACCCGGATGTAGTGGTAATACCACAAAAAATAGTAGAGAAAAAAATTATCCGTCAGAGGCGTCTTAATTTCCTTGACGAGTTTCCCTTTTTCATAAAGCTGGAAAACGCTGGCGTCCGTCTTTATCCGTGTCATAAGGAGAAACACTCCGAGCCGCTCGGTATGGGCGGCAAAATACTCTTTTGTATTTCCGCACCACTGATGGCTGCTGTAAAGGAGAATGTTCTTATAACGGAACTGTTTCATGTAGGCGGGGAAGGACGGTTACAATCGGTGCTCACCGTCTTTGTCCAATACGTAGGGATACGGCATGATGAAAAGGAA
The DNA here is from genome assembly GCA_023379025.1 of Patescibacteria group bacterium. GTDB lineage: Bacteria > Patescibacteriota > Microgenomatia > UBA10105 > UBA927 > JAMCTH01. The sequence continues at coordinate 6,043 of JAMCTH010000003.1, forward strand.
TTTCCCTCCTTTATCAAGATACGGTTTTTCCCGCTGAACTATCTCCGTCTTAAAGTTCCACGGTATCACAAAAACGCACGAAGGCATGAGTTTCCGGGCCTTCTCTTCGGATATGAGCTCCATATCTATGCCAAGCGTCCTGAGTCCGACTTTCATCGGGTTACGCTCGCTTATATACGGAAGGAGTTTTTTTGTTATGCCGCAGAGCTGGAGGAGCACATTTCCTTTTGTGGAAGCACCCAATCCTATCACCAAACCTTTCTGCGCCTCCAGATACCGGCGGACGCGGCTCGTACTGAAATCGATAAGCCTGGCGTACACGCGGTACGTTTCCGGATCCTTAAGGTGCAGCACCTGCTCCCGGAGAAGAAGATACTTTATATTTTCCGTCGGCTTATACCGGGCTTCCTTTTTGCATGCCAGTATCCGGAGGCTCCCGCCGTTTACCGCGTTGGTCGAGGCGTCAAAAATCCTCATGCCGTTCTTTTCCATAAGGTATTGTATCGACTCAAGGGAATAATATTCCAGATGTTCGTGGCAGAAATCGTAAAAATTCATGTCTTTAATGGTGTCATAGAGATAACTCACCTGTATGCAGACGACCCCGTCGGCAGCGAGAAGCGCTTTCATATCCTGCACCGCTTTATTCGGGTCGTCCAGATCATAGAACATCGCCGTTGACGTAATGATTTTGAACGTATACTCCTTCAGTTTTTCCGAGGGAAAGTAGTCGTTGACTACGGTTATGGATTTGTCGAGGTGTGACCAGTCGATGTTTTTAGCCGGATCAATCCCCACTCTTTTCAGGGTGCGGGGAAACAGGGAGATCATGAGGCCGTCGTTACAGCCGATATCCAGGGCCGCATCTCCGCTTCGTATGGTAACCCTGCCGGTAACGTCGTCGACAACGTTTTGAAGGTCCCGGTGCATAGTGTTGCTGATGTTGGAACGGTAGAAGTACTGCTCGTACAGAAGATCGGGCGTGACGGTTTCTTTCAGCTGCACGAGACCGCATTTGGGGCAAAGCATGACCGTCATGGGGATCTTGATTTTCGACTTCGGGTTATTTTGGTTGGTTGTGACGAAGGTCGAAGCAATGAACTGAGGCTTGAAATAGGCGACGGAACGTAGATGACGTGAATGACACACCCTACATGAAGTTATATTTTTATAGTTCCGCATGGTAATATTGGCATATTATATGGAGTCTATCACCCAAAAACAAGGGTAATATATAGAACAGTTCTACAAAACACGATACAATAGACTTCTCTCATGAGAATTATACTTACACTATTATATTGGTTTCAGATGTCCGTAAGGGAAGTGAACTGGCTGCTTTACAGAAATAAAATAACCTCAAGCGGCAAAGTAATCATGAATTACGGTGCGGGTATTCTGGGATTCAACAATAAAGATCAGGTCATATTCGGATCAAATGTCAGATTATCCGGATGGCTGACCATCGCCAAAAACGGAAAAATTTCCATCGGAGACTACACGATAATTGGCCCGCATACGGTAATTCAGGCGTGGGAACGTGTAGAAATAGGGGCCTATTGCATGATTTCCCCTGACGTCTGGATTCAGGATAACAATAGCCACTCGATCTATGCACAGGACCGTTTAGTCAGCATCTTAGGGTCAAGGGATTTTAACAGAATTAGTGTTCGGCTAAAACGTGTGGTATGTAAACCGATAACCATAGGAAACCACGTGTGGGTGGGCCGCCGTGCTGTTATCCTGAAAGGCGTCACAATCGGAGACAGAGCAATAGTTGCAGCCGGAGCTGTTGTGACCCACGATATACCCAGCGACGTCATAGCAGCCGGAAATCCGGCAAAAGTGGTAAAACACATTAAAAACAATGTCATAAACTTAAATGCAGCCAAAAAGGAAATTGCCAACCTCCAAAAGAGTGCGGAGAAAAAGCCCGAATGAAAATACCAAAACCCGACATCTTTCATTCCCGTTCGTTTCTGCTCGTTGCCCACTATGCCACTTTTGCTTATCAAGACCTTCTCTATGATTACCTGACCAAAAAAGGTGCAAGACTGGTAACGAAATTCAATATTCCCCTGCCTGAACTCCTATTCCTCCGGCAAGTTGAAATTACCCGGGCAGAGGCGGGAAAAACAACCGGAATCCGGCATTATCCTACCCTGAAAAATCCCCCTTTCCTCGCGTATCTAATTCAGTCCATGCAATTCTTTTTGCTGGTCATCCTGTCCTCTGAGTCTTATGACATGGTTATTGCCGAGGATTCGCTTCTGGCCTTTGTGTGTGTGGCGCTGAGGTTCTGCGGTAAAGTGAAAAGGGTTGTCTTTTTTTCCCACGGGATAGACAAAAAAAGACTTCCGAACAGGTTATTCAATCAGCTCTATCAGTCCTTAGACAAAATCTCGGCCGTGCACGCCGACTATAACTGGTTTCTGAACAGCAACATGCGGCAGGTCCGTCTGGACCAGGGCATACGTGACGAAAAATTGTTCTGGATACCCGCAGGCATTCCGGTATACTCAATTCCCAGAAGAGCGGACATCTATAATCATAGAATTGTTTTCCTGGGAGTCCTCAGCATAAAAAACGGTGCTCATCTTATTCCCGAAATCGCAAACCGTCTGAGAAAAAAAATTCCGGATCTTACTATAGATGTGATCGGCGAGGGAGAACTGTCTGAATCGATACGTGCGGATATCCGTCGTCTTAAACTGGAGGATACAGTTATAATGAAGGGATTACGCACATCTGAAGAATTTCTTCCTAAAATTACCGGGTATGCCGTCGGCATCGCTCCGTACGAAGACGACATGATGACACTGTCTTCTTCAAGTGATCCCATGAAAATGCGGATTTATCTCTCAGCCGGTCTGCCGGTAGTTATCACAAAGGGATTTAATTTTTCTTCTGAAATTACCAAATATAACCTAGGCTATGAAGCAGATTACGACACGAATAGTTTCGTTCAAGCCCTCAGTAAGCTTCTGAGAAACAAAAAGATGTATTATGTAAAACGCCGGAACGCGCTTGAATACTCTAAAAGATTCGATGTCATAGATATCTATAACCGGACCTTTACTTCGATGTTCAAGTGAGTTTCCTTTTACTGGTAGTTTTTGACCAACTTGGCTATATACTCACGGTCCGTCTTTGATACCCACCATCCGACCGGAATACATACCATATGCCTGCTGAATTCTTCTACTCCGGGTATGTCATTTCTTCTAAAAGCTCTCGTAACCGGATGCGTATCATTCCTTCTATGCACTTGTGAAGCCATTACACTGTTTGATTTCATGTAATCCATGAATTTGGTAACGTTTTTTACCTTCATGGTAAAAAGCCAATAGCTGGACAGGTACCCTTCATCCTCCCTCATCAGGGTTACATTTCCCAGGTTTTTAAACTGCCGGATATAATACTTTGCATTATTCCTGTGCTTTTGCAGTATTTCGCTTGTATGCTTCAGATTCTCGATGCCGATAGTTGCATTTACGTCGTTCATATGAAATTTGTATCCCCAATCACAGATATCCTTTTCGATTCGGTAATCTTTTGATCTTTTTTTCCTATCAATACCAAAATATCGTAAAAGGACGGCCTTTTTTTGATGCGTTGAATTCCTCACAACCAGCGCTCCGCCGTCCGCCGTAGTCAGATGTTTAATAGCCTGAAAAGAAAAACAGGTGAAATCGGCGGTATTTCCGACTTTATTCCCTTTGTACATAGCACCAAATGCATGGGCGGCATCTTCAATAATCGGAATCTTACCGGCATAGAATCTTATTCTATCAATGTCACAAGGATAACCTCCCCAATCAACAGCCATTATGGCTTTAGTTTTTTTTGTAAGTCTCTTTTTAATACTTAAGGGGTCGATATTACCTGTGTCAGGATCTACATCAGCCCAGACAATCCGGGCTCCGTGGGCAAGGATGGGCCAGTTCGTCGCGGTGCACGTCATCGGAGTCGTAACTACCTCGTCGCCCGGCCCGACCTCTGCAAGATCCAGAGCAAGATGCAATGCCGAGGTCCCGCTATTTACCGTCACCACATGCGTATTGCCAATGAATTCCGACAGCTTTTTTTCAAATTCATCAACTTTAGGGCCCTGAGTAATAAACCCTGAAAATAAAACTTCTTTTAACGGTCCGATAACTGAATCGGCCATGAAAACTTTAAACAGCGGGATAGTTTTGTCCGTCATTTTTTATCCTCCATGAGAATCATTTTGGCAATTTTTGCAAACCGGAAAAAAGTATGGTTTTTAAAATAACTAGAGGCGTTGCCCTCAAAAGCCGGATCGTATTTTTTTTCATAATAGATATTTGATACCCAATAGTTTCTCAGGTCTTTGAGAGTCGGAATGGTTATAGTATTGGTGAAGGTGAAAAATTTGACCGAACGGAAATTCTTATTGGCCCATTCTTCAATACCGTCCATAAACGTGGTGGAAGATTGTAATATGGGTGCCGGAATCTTCATAAACAGGTTAAGAAAATCGAACCAGTTCTTGTTATTATCCCCTGTTGGCCCGACTATGGCGATTTTCCCCTGATCACGAAGCTTCTTCTTCATTTGACCTAAGGTTGCAGCTATATTTTTGGAGTAATAGAAAGCATAGACGGAATAGATAAGATCGAAATACTTATCATCAAACCGCGATTCGCTTAATTTATCCATATCCATATTGACAAACGTTATCTTTGGCTGTGTATGTTCGCTGAGTGCTTTAGACTTATCTATCATGCCTCTGTCATAATCAATGCCGACACAGTAATTATCGCGTGCCACAATCGGTGCTATATGCCGAAGATGATTTCCATCCCCGCAACCAATGTCCAAAACCCGGTCTCCCTTTTTCATAGCCAGGTGACCGATAAGCCACGATGTTAAATCGTTATCTCCGAACTGAGTATTGGTTTTTACCCTCTCCTGTAAATTGTTTTTGTTATCGGTAAACTCGGAGCATTGGGTTTTTTTCATTTTTTACCTCCCGATTATAATCAAACGGATTATAAATAAATTTTTTCTGCCGTGTCAAATACTTACATACCGTCGTTTATGGCATTCGTTCAGTATTAGTTCAATGGCATTTCTTACGTCTTCATTGGACATATCGCATTCGTGAGTAAAGAAAGTAATAAAGCGGTATGTATCAAATAATTTTCCTAAATATCGGACTTGCGACCGCACTGATAGATAATCCCTAATCCAATATTCTACTCTGAATTGAGACCGCACAAAAGACATACCTTTATATGTTGTCGTTCCCCTGGCCTGAAGGGATTTCCTATTTTTATCCGGCATTCTGTGACTGAAGATTTCTTTATCGGTACTGAATAAAGCGCGGACGCCCCTGCCCTCAAAATAATCCGCCAGTTCATACAGTTCGGAAAAATAATGCAGGCGGACCAGTTTACTCAGATTACTGCTGCTCGCAAACCTGTCTATACATGAGTAAATCGCATCAAATACGGGAATCACTGATTCGGGTTTTTGAGCATAAGGAGCGGTCGCGTAGTCAAGAGCATGAGGCCCAAACCTTAACCATGGGTTAACCGAAAGAGAAGTTTTTAGCCTGCCTGACACTTCAGTGAGCATCCGTAACGATCCGTTTATAACGGATTGATAAAAAAGGTACAGATCTATACTGGCTCCGTATGCATCATGGAGATGAAGCAGAAACCGAAAAAAAGGATGATCAAACAAATCTATCTTTTGATCTGAAACTTCGATGAGGCAGTTAAAAACATCATCTACGGAAAAATGATAATGCTCTTGTGGAAATGTGAAGCGTTTCATGCGCTTGGAATCTGAGCTCTGTACCACTCAATAGTTTTCCGTAAACCTTCCTCAAGCGATGTTTCAGCTCGGAACCCGAGCTTTTCTCTCGCCTTCCGGTTGTCACTGTTTCTTCTGGGGCTTCCGTCCGGCTTATCGGTATCATAGCGCACTTGAGGCTCTTTTCCGCTCAACCGGATAATCGCCTCCACAAGTTCGCGTATGGTGACTTCTTCATCTGTCCCGAGATTGACCGGGTCCGCGCATGCATACTTTTCGGTGGCGAGCATCATCCCCCGGACCAAATCGTCAACATAGAGAAATGCCCGCGTCTGTTTGCCGCTCCCCCATACGACTACGGGATTTTCCCCGTCTATGACCCTTCGGATGAGCGAGGGTACGACATGACTGGGCGTCGGGAAAAAATGATCACCCGGCCCGTAACAGTTATACGGCCGGACGATCGCCGTTTCCATACCGTATTCCTCATGATAGTACGAGCCCAGTAGTTCGTTCACCCGTTTTGCCCAGCCGTACCCTTTGTTCGGGTTGTCGGGAAAACCCGTGAATCCCTCCGTTTCCGGTGTCGGGATCGTACAGTCGGCAGGATATACAACCGCAGAGGAGACAATCAAAAACTGCTTGACCCCGGCGCGGCGCGCCGCATCTATCATGGTTGTCTGGATCTGGAGATTCTCGCGCAGCATGGTTGCCGGGTGGGCGGCGTTATAGGAAACATCCGAAACCTTGGCCGCCAGGTTCATGACGACATCCTCCCGCCGGCAGGCGCCGTACGCGGCCCCGGCATCCCGGCAGTCGCCCTCGATAAAGGAAATATGATCTTTCAGCCCGCCCAGGCTTTCAACCCTGCCGTTACTCAGATTGTCCATGACCGTCACGCCTGCACCTGAGCGTACCAGGCTTCCGGCCAGGTGACTCCCGATGAATCCGCACCCCCCGGTCACCAACACCCGTTTATTGTTCCAAAAGGAGCTCATATATATCCCGCTTCTGCGGCTCTCTCTAGAAGTTATCTCAAATCTCGAAAAGATATTGTTCGAACGCACGTGAGAACTTCTCGCTACGCTCGAAGAATAGGTTTGGAGATGGCTTCTAGGTAAACAATTTTATTATCGTATCCATCTCTTTTTTGGTAAGCTCCGGATTGTTACCGAAATACAGCCCCTGTTCATGGATAAGCCGTGCGTTCGACGATTTCCAGCTGTCGAGCCCGCCGTCTGCGTGTTTTTTGAAAAAGGGCTGTGCTGTCATGTCGCCGCCGACAATCGGACGGATTTCTACGATGCCGTCGCATTTCTTCACGAGCTCGTCGCGGATTGTCTTCGTCCGGCAAATCACCGGAACGGCAAAATTTGAGACAACGTCCAGATGATCAAACCGCACGGGATAATACCGGTCGCTCTGCCGGTAGATGTGTTTTGCAAAATAAAAAAAGTTGCGTTCCCGTTTCCCGACGATTTCGGGAAGGTACTGAAGCTGGGTATTGCCCAAAAATCCCTGAATCTCCGTCGTACGGAGGTTATACCCCAGATCATAGAAGGTATACCGCGAATAAAAAGATGAGTTGACCCGGTGTTTTAGCCTGATTTTTAACTGTTTTTCCTCGGTCAGGTTCCTGTCCCACCCGTGCGCGCGCACCATCTGGAGCATCGTCTCAATCGTATCGCTGTCCGTAACTACCGCTCCCCCCTCAACCGTCGACATATGGTGGCCGACGTAAAAGGAAAACGTACTTGCCGCTCCCCAGTTTCCGAGGAGTCTTCCTTTGTATACCGTGCCGAGAGACTCGCAGTTATCTTCTACAAACAGCGTGCCGCTCTCCCTGCAGAGTTTTTGGATTTCGTCCGGGTCATCGCAAAAACCGAGGAGGTTCGTCAGAAAAAGCATGCTGAGTTTGTGTTTTGACAATACATTTGTGAGTGTTCGGCTCGAAACATTCAGAGTATCAAGTTCTACGTCAATCGGAACCGGGTGAAGTCCGAGTTCGAGTAGCGGCATGACATTGGTAGACCACGTGAGGGCGGAAAATCCGACGCTGTCCCCCTTTTTTATCCTGCCGAGATTCAGAAGCGCCTGGACCAGCGCCAGGTTTGCAGAGCTGCCGCTGTTGACGAACACGCAGTGTTTCCGTTTCTGCACCCCGGAAAATTTTTGCTCGAACTTCTTGCACTGCGCTCCGATACTCAGCTTGTCCGCCCCGAGGATGAATTTTGCCAGTGCCTGTTTCGTTTGTCTCTCCCGATAGAACGTGGATTTAATAAGAGGAATCATATACAGGGATTATAGGTTTTCACCGGATATACCGCAATACGGGTGTATCCCGGTATTTCTCCAGTCCTCCGAAAAACTGCCGGACATAATATTCCGGCCGGACCCTCCCGGTAAGTCCCGGCAAATATTCACCATCCCGGACAACGCGGATTTGGTGCTGTATGGTTCTGCGTTTGGCAAGTATCATCCGTATGTGATGCATATTCCACGAGAAAGCACGAATGATGGTCCAAGCCTCAGCGAGGTTTCCTGTCAGGATTTTGACGACAACCGCTATAAAATAAAGGGCTACGATCCTCGGCAGCACCCTCAGAAGATACGGGGCCGAAAGATTTTTGAGGTATGCAAAAATGACGTTTTTATACGCATGAAACAGAATGAACGGCTTAGCCTGTTTATCCGCCGCAGCCCCTCCCCGGTGGTAGACCGTCGCACGCGGTTCATAGACGACGCGCTGTCCCGCAAGCCAGACCCGCATGCAGAAATCCGTTTCCTCAAAGTACATGAAAAACTCCGGGTCGAAAAGCCCGATGCGGTCTATGATATCGCGCCGCACGAGCATGCAGACCCCTTTCGCGGTAAAGATATCCATCGGCCGGTTATACTGCGGGAGACTCCCGTCCTTTTCCCGGCCGTAGTGGTAGAGGAGTCCGTTCGTGAGAAAGAATGATCCGACAGAATCGATGACTCTTCGTCCCGGATCGATAAGCACTTTCGGCTGGACGACGGCGATACCCGTATCGGAATAGAGACGTTTAACCAGATGGTCCAGACAGTCGGGCGCCACCGTTGCATCCGGATTGACGAAAAGCACCGCATCCCCGTGAACCCACCCAATCGCGCTGTTGTTGCCGCCCGCATATCCGAGATTCCGGTCGTTCGCAACGATTCTGACTTCCGGATACCGTTTGCGGACCAGTGCTACAGATCCGTCCGTCGAATGATTGTCAACGAAAATGATCTCCTTGTTGGGATATTTGAGACTCCGGACCGACCAGAGAGAAGACGGGATGTCTGACGCACCGTTCCAGTTGAGGAGTACGATCGAAACCAACGGCTGTTTCATAAGGACGGCGCGTGCGTTCTGTACCAGGCAACCGTGTTACCGAGCCCTTCATCAAGATCGATGCGCGGGCGCCATCCGAGGATACGGTACGCCTTGTCACTTTGGACATGCTGAACCCGCGCTTCTTCTTCCCTCGGGCTGGGAATCCGTTGTACGGAAGTTTTCGCGCCGGATACGGAGATAATTTTTTTGACGAGAGCTTCAACGGTGATGCTTCTGAATCCTCCGAAATTGAATATTCTGTTTCGCTCGATGGCACTTGCTTCAATTTTCCCCAATACGTCATATGCGCGGACCGCATCGTCAATATAGAGATATTCCCGCTCCGCACTCCCTCCCCACATCTCCGGTCTCCTGCCGGCAAGAATACTGCGGATCGTTTTGGGGATGATTCTCGTCATACTGGGATCCCCCGGCCCGTAGATGTTCACAAACCGCGGGATAAGCACCGGCAGGTGATAGCTGTCGGCGTACGACTGGCTCATGATATCCACGCAGGCTTTGGACGTTTCGTACGGGCGCGATGGTTTTGGCGGGTCATTCTCCGAAAAAGAGAGAGACGCGTCTCCGTAGACATGCGCGGTGGACGCTACGATGATACGCCTGACCGTATTAGTCCGGCACAGTTCCAGGATATTGAGTGCGCCAATAACGTTATTTCGGATCGTCTCGTAAGGCCGTTCCTCACCTTCCTCAACGAGCGCGTCGCTTGCCAGATGAAAGCAGGCGAAATACGGGGTCTTCCGGAATGCCGCCGCAAGATTGCGGATATCGGTGATGTCGCAGGTCAGCGTACCGCGGCCGGAGGAGCTCCCCCGGACGATTCCGGTAACACGGGCTCCTTCCCGCGACAAAAAGGCGAAAAGGTGTCTGCCGACGAAGCCGCCGGCGCCGGTGATGAGGACCCGTTTACCTGCCCAGAAGTTTTTTGGCATACTGTAGCATTTGCTGCCTTATTATAGCCCAACCGTAGATCATGACGAAACCGAACGAGAGGAGGGGGTGGAGAAACCAAGCAGGGTCCCTGATTTTACGCCAGCCGCGCAGGCTGTCGCGAAGGGGTATGACCACGGTGAGACAGATAATGACGGTTGCCGCCAGCCGCGGGAGGTCTTTTCTGCCGGACACTTCAAACCGCCGGACCTTTTTCATCGCGGGGCCGCGCCCGCCCAGACGGTACTGGCTCATAAACAGAAGCCGCCGCCGCAGATAATTGACCGCGTTGCCGTAGCCGGTCAGGTGAAGGATCGAGTCTTTGACGAACGCATACGTATCAAAACCCGCGGCAATGAGATCCGTATTTACATCCATGTCAAAATAGACGCCCGGTGCGGTTTTGGCGTATTTTACCAGCACTTCGCGCCTCACCAGAAAGCCGTTGGCGCCGATAGTCGGCATCGCTCCGGGCCGGAATTTTACCAGATAATACGGGCCGCAGTCGTTAGCCGTCCCCAGGAGATTGTACCTATCATACATAAAAGACAGACGGTCGGCCTTCCCGAGATACCAGACGATGGGGTCCCCCGCCCCGAAGAGCGCAAAATACCGGTCAATGAGACTCGTGTTCGGGTCGTAGTGGTATCTGAGCGTTTCAACCCCCACAACGTCCCGGTGTTCGAGAAACGGACGGGTCATCCGGGCAAGCCAGTCCGCGTGCGGCAGGATGTTGTCATGATCGATCATGGCGAGAATTTCGTTTTTTGCGGCTCCCACGGCGATACTTTTGTTGTATTCGGCGTTCTGTTTTTCGGGAGGAACGGCAATGACGGTTGCCGAATATTTTTTTGCTATGGCAAACGTACCGTCGGTCGAGCCGCCGTCGGCGACGATAATTTCAATCTTCTGCTGCGGATAATTCTGGATCCTTATACTCGCGAGGCACCGCCCGATGGTGCGTGCCGAATTCCGGGTGGGAACGGCCACGGATATGGAAGGATACCGGCCGTTCATAAGGAATGTGCGGTCCGGGCAAGGAGCGCCGTGCTTTCCCGTGTCACCCGGTCCCAGGACAGGGTTTTTGTCTCCTGAAGGCAGTTTTTTTGATATCTCCGGTATCGGACGGGGTCATCCATGAGCCCGTCTATCTGGCGTGCCATTTCTTCCGGGGTGTTTTTGGCAAGAACCACACCGGTTGCGCCGTTTTGAACGGAATCCCGGAGTCCGTTGACGTTATAAACGATTGCGGGTGTCCCCATTGCGGCCGCTTCCGTTACGACCAATCCCCACCCTTCCTTCACAGATGCGTGAAGCAGGAGGTGTGCGCGTGACATAAGATGCAGTTTTTGCCTTTCGCTTACCTTACCCCAAAACCGTACCCTCGTGCCGCAGCCGAGGCGGCGTACGAGACGTTTGAGGTTTCCGACATATGCTTCCTCGCCTTCTCCGACGATCCAGAGTGTCGCCCGGGTACGGATGCCTGCAAACGCGCGGATGACGGATTCTACGCCTTTCATTTTGACCAGGCGGCTGACGAAGATGAAGGCAGGCCGCTTTTCCTTCCCCGGAACGGCGGGAAGCGCCCGCGTCATGGGCGGACACGGGATGGCGACGCACTGTTTCCGGTCAATGCCGTATCTGACCAGTTCATCGACCGTTGAATGCGCATCGGTCCAGAACGGCACGCCGCGATAAAGATAAAAGTACAATCGTTCCAACAGCTTGCCCGCCTTATTCAGCGGGAAAAAACTCATGTAATCCCAGATTTCCCCGGCCACTTCATGGATAAAGGCAATTTTTGGGCCGCGTACGTAAAGCGGCGTAAAAAAGGGCAGTCCGTGGATTTCATCAATGACGATGTCAAACTTTTTTCCGGAAAAAAGATAAAACGGAAGCGCCCTCAAGTGTACCGTATATATAGAACCCCTGCGGACAATCTCCACCCCTTTCACCGTTTCCTGAGGTTTGGCTCCGGGAAAACGGGAAGTAAACCAGGTGACGCCGTGTCCCCGGGATACCCAGCCTTCGGCGTGTCTCATGGTCACGATTTCCGCCCCGCCCGAAAGGGGGTTGCCGGGATCCCGCCAGTTGAGGATGAGAATGTTCATGGATCAGCCGACATTGACGCGGAAGCTGAGCTCCGGGTCAAAACGCCATTTCCGTTTGTTGTCGTTATCGTAGTAATGCCGGATTTTGAGGCGGTAAAAAATCGCGAGCGTTTCCCACAGCATATCAAGCACAATTCTCCAGAAATTCTGCGAAGTGATGCTGGAACTCCCGGAAAAATCAAGTTCGACCGGTGCTTCATAGATTCTCGTATACCCCAACCGGTGGGCAACCGCCAGAATCTCTATATCAAATGCAAACTGTTTGACCAACAGCCGGGGAAGAACGTCTTCAAGGACCTGCCGGCGGTACAGCTTGAGCCCGACCTGGGTATCGCGCACCTTAAGGCCGAAGAGCGCTAGCACCAGCATCTGATATCCCCATGACAGGATTTTGCGGTAAAGCGGATAGGAAACCTTGGACACCGGATGGCGTTTGCTGCCGACGATGATATCCGCGTTATACCAGCGGAAATGCTCAAGCATCATGGAAATGCCTTCGGCCCGAAGGTCTCCCCCGCCGTCTATAAAACCGACGGTATCTCCGCGGCTTTTGGCCATGCCGAACCGGACCGCGTAGCCCTTGCCGTGATTGGTTTTATACCCGGTCACCGTAAGCTTCGGGGAAGAAACCTTTTGCGCCTCAGGGAGACTCCCGTCTTCCTCCCCGTCCACGACCACGATAATCTCATACGGGATCGCGAGGAGTTCCATCTCCCCGATAATTGCCTGCAGGTTTTTCCTGACGGTTTTTTCCTGGTGATAGACCGGAATGATGAGCGACAGCAGTTTAGGCTTTGATCTTGGCATAGGTATAGGACATAAGTAAACTCAGGAACAGGGCCGCGCCTACGGCAATATCGACGTACACCACCTCATAGAGCGTTTGGTGGAAAAGCGATATACATACGGCCTGCGCAACCGCAGAACCGACCGTGAGGATCCAGATAAAGGTATTTCCTGCCGCAAGCTGGATGGAATTGAGGAGGTTTGCAAGCGTATAAAAAGAGATGAAGATACCAAATAACCCGAGGTACGGCGCCGCCGGGCGGAACGCGGGCCCGAACGGCAGGACGACGATGCCGGGAATGAGAAAATACAAGACGGTTATCGCCGATGAGACAAAACCGACGGCCAGAAGCCCGAGCCATACGACCTTTCCGTGCGATGCTTTGAGCTCAGTGCGCTCGGCGACCAGCGGAAAGATGACAAACTCCACGGCCGAGGAGGCATAAAACACCGCTTTTCCGAGGACGGAGAGCGCCGAGTAGATGCCGGCTTCGCGGCTTGGGAAATAGTGCTTGACCAAGAGGATGTCCTGGCTGTAGATAAGCGTGATGCCGAAGGTCGTAAGGAGTACCGGCCAGCTATAATGGAACGCTTCATGTTTCGTCAGCGACAGACGTTCCTGTTTCGCTCTAAAAAGAAATCTGAGGGGGATAAAGGTCGTGAGGTAACTCAAGACACTCGAAACAACGTTGCCCACCAGCGTCCAGCCGACACCGAAAAAAGCCGCCGGTATGGCGATAAACAGCCGCAGGAAAATACTGATGTTGCCTATGATGCTTGACGCCGTAAAGAACTGAAATGCACGGATCGCGGCACTGTTTATGATACTGATGGTGGAAACGGCGAAGATAAGATACAGCCAGATAAAATACACCCTCGAGCGCATATGGAGATAGCCGGCAACTAACGGAATAAGCGGGAGCGCGATGACGAGTCCTGCGCACTCGAGAAGGAATATGAGCCGGACGGAACGCAGAAGCAGCTGCTTTGCTTCTCCGTTGGCGTTCCTGGCCTTAAGGACCGAAAAAAATTTCACCATGATGGTCTGGAGCACTCCCGAAGGGACGCTGAGGATATAAAAGAGCGCAAACAGCGCAGCCAGTTCCGAATACTTGGCAGGACCCAGGATCCTTCCGACCGCCAGGTGATAGAGCCAGGCTCCGAAATTGGCGAAGATCGATCCGATAAAGACGATCGAACTGTTTTTGATAAGCGTATGACCGAATAATTTCCTGAGCCGTTCCATACCTGCTCCTCAGTTGAAAAACCGGCAGCGGATAAGCGTCCGGAGCGCGATGATACCGTCGCGCCACGTAAGTTTTTTCCCTTCTTCAAACTTCCTGCCGAAATAGGAAATCGGCACTTCGTATATCTGATGTCCGCTCCGGAGGATTTTTGCAGTGAGCTCCGGCTCGCAGTCGAACCGTTTCGCCCGGAGCGTGATGCCCTGCAGAACCTCGCGGCGCATGACTTTGTAGCCCGATTCCATATCGGTAATCGTCGTATTATAGAGAATATTGGTCATAAGCGTCACGAATTTATTGCCGACGGCATAAAGGTACATGGTGGAAAGGTGGGGCCCCAAAAACCGCGACCCATAGACGACCGTCACCCTGGGATCTGCAAACGGGGCCAAAAGCGCTTGGTAATCGGATGGATCATATTCGAGATCCGCGTCCTGGATAAGGATGAGATCGCCTGTTGCGCTCCTGAATCCTTCGGCAAGCGCACTCCCCTTCCCTTCGTTTTTTTCTTTGTGGATCACCCTAATCCCGTGGCCCCATCCGTCTATCTTTTTCCCGGTCCCGTCGGTTGAACCGTCATCGACGACGATAATCTCCTTGGAATATCCCGGTGTCTTTGCGTTTTTTACCCTGGCTAAAACATCCAAAACCGTACGTTCCTCATTGTATACCGGTATGATAATCGACAGTGTTTTCATGTGCGTGTATCTTCGAGAGCCTTCCGGTAACTTTCCGAAGTCTCCCGGGCCATGCGCTTCAGGGAATACCCGGCAAGCCATGCGCTGGCTTTTTTCTGCCATTCCTTCCGGTCTGTCCGAAGCGTCCGGAGTACTGCCCCGGCAAATTCCTCCGGATCCGCCGGATCGGCGGTCAGTGACGGTCCTGCAATCTCAGCAAGGGATGACCTGCCGGAAACGACTGCCGGACAGCCGCACGCCATGGCTTCGAGTACCGGCAGTCCGAAGCCCTCTGCAAAGGAAGGCTGCATATAGCAGGCCGCCATGCTGTACACGGCCGGCAGGTCCGTATCAGGGATAAAACCGGTCCGCACAATAAACGGGGCAAGACGCAGGGTCTCTGCCTTCGAAAGGACGGCACGCGTCTCCGGAAGATTCTCGTCCGTGACGGCCTTACCGGCCAGCACCAGACGGAGCTCGGGAATTTTCGCATGCAGAATGGAAAATATGTCGATAAGTCCCGGGAGGTTTTTGTTCCAGTTTACGTCCCCGACATAAAGAAGATATTGACGGGGAAGACTGTAGCTTGTCCTGATCCGCTTTACTGTCCTTTCATTTGCCACGGGTTTCATGTCCGGCCCCGGCGCGAGGGGAACGACGTCCACCCGTCCGGGAGAGATCCCCGTAAAACGGACGATGTCTTTTTTGGATGCGAGAGAATCAGTGACTACCCGCCGGGCAAATACCAACGATAACTGCTGGATTTTCCACATAAGACTTCCCCGCTTCCCTTTCGGAAAGTGGTCCGGAAAGGCAATGGGAATAAGGTCGTGGACCGTAACGACGGTCGGGGTTCGCTTCAGAAGCGGCAGTGTATGAAAAAAAGTGTCGAAGTATGGATAATGCGCTATATCAGCATTTCCGGGTAATTTTTCTCCCCGGGTAAATAAGGTGTACGAATTTGACCGTTCGTATTTTTCCAGTGCTCCAATAAGCATTTTTGTATAGACGCCGGTGCCGCGCAACCGGTGAGCGCCCGTCATCGGGCTAGTTTCTATCGCGATATGCATATTTTTTGAGTATAAATGATCCCAATACCCAGAACAAGCTCAAAAGGCTTGTAATGTCGGCAATTTCCCTAAGCGTCGTTTCCCGGAAAATGACGGAGACCGTGCTCTGGCCCTTCGGAACCTGAAACGCTAGCCCGCCCGACCGGTAATCGATCGGTACGCTCCGGCCGTCCACCCGCACCTCCCAGCCGGGATAATAGGCAATGCGCGATCGTACGGTCTCCTTCACGGGGACGGAAACGCGGAGTGCGTATGCAAGCGGCTTGGAAACTACAGGCGTTACAGTACCGGACTCCACGGTAAAACGTCCGGCAGGACGGGTTCCCGGCGGAACCAACCATCGCGTGGAGAAGACATCCCCGGGAGTAGTCGTTCCGTATAGAAATTGAGGCTTACTCAGGTAATAGGCATCGGATCGCGCATCGTACGTTACCGGTCTGGTATACCCGTAGGCAAAAAGAACTGCAGCGAGCCCAAGAGCCGGCGGCATCCATTTCCCGGGGAGTGTGGATGATATATAGCCGGCGAGAAACGCTGTCGCGACGAGTATGTAGGAAAGGAAACGCCAGGGAAACTGCACATAGGACAACATGGGTACGGAATTCCAGACCGGCAGGGAAACAGAAAGCATCAGGAACACCCCGCCAAGGGCCACGGCGGAAAAAAAACCGGAAAGGATACGTGCATCCCGGCGTTTCTCCCGAACCGTCAGAAGTATCCCCCAGAGCATGACAACAAGCGGTATGATGCCGATTTGCGTACTCATTTCGCCGGAAAGATACCCTGCATTGGCAACCCCCGTGCCCCAGGACGGGATGACTACTTCGGCGAGCATCGGGAAGTAATCCCGGAAATTGACGGTATTGATGCCGGTCATATACTGCCGCTCAAGAAGCGCCGGAACCCAGAAATATGACGAGAGTCCGAGACCCGCGGCAAACGGCACTCCAAACGTCCGCTTCCGGATAAGGATATACGCGAGGATAACCGGAACGAAAAGCATCGCCATGATATTGTGGGAAAGGATGAGCCCCGCGACGCATACCGTAAAAAACGTCTTCCGGTCCGATTCGACCGCGGAGAATGCCGCCATGAGAAACCCCATGGCAACCACCTCCCCGACGGATCCGCGGACATAGATGTCCACAAACCAATACGGCACAAATGCAAAGACGATTGTACCCAACAGTGCCGCACCTCCCCGGAACAACGAAGAGAGCCAGCGGTAACAGAAGACAGCCGCCGCCCAGTACCCCGCGGCCAATGTAAGCTTAAACGAGTCGGCCAGGGAAAATCCGAACGCATGGAACAGGGCGCCGAGATAATCCGGCAGGGGATACTGGAAATTAAAAAGCGGCAGTCCGTATCCGCCCGCCAAATCAGGCGCCCACCGGGGAAACAGATATCCCGCGCGGAGCATGGCAAACATCTCGTATATCCGGATGAAGTGATACTCGCCGTCATGAGTGGGGATAAACCGCGGGCCCAAAAGCGGAAGGCTGGCAACGAGGAGAATACCGCCGAGAAGTATCCCCTTCCACCATTTCCCAAGCATGTTCATGCCAATGCCTTTCTCCGGGTTTCAGGTCTGAATCTGAGATGCACGGCATACCAAACCAAATAGAACAGCACCGGTACGGCCGTAAGCAATTCCCTCATAATGGGACCCGGGCCTCCGTAGGAAAAAGTCAGCATGTACGGAATATAGCGAAGAAGCAGGGAAAACGTCAGGACTATGGAGAACGGATGGATGAAACTTCCTTTCCGTATCGGGATGACGGCCGCAAACACCAGAAACCATACCGCATACCAGGGATACATCTCTTCCCGGATCGGAGACAGAAGGAATATGACAAACATAAGGATATATGCCCACCGGAAAAGCACTTCCCTCGTGGGATTACGGAGAAACCACAGGGGAAGAAGTACCACGGTCGCACCTTTAACAAAAACGGAAAGTACAAACGAACCTATCCCCGCGTACCGGGTGCTTCTCTTTCCCGAAGCGATGGTCGACACCGCAAAAAGAGAAAAAACCATCATGACGATATCATTGTGTCCGGAAAGAAGCACCTCTATGAGAACCAGCGGGTTCATGCCGAAAAAAAGCACTGCTTTCGGATCTTTGGTGATCCGGTATATCAACCGTAACGCGCCAAGGTACCAGATAAAGGAAAGGCTTTTGAACAGAATCAGTTCTGCCCACACCGTCCCCCGGCCCAGGAACCAGGGGATCGCCGTGAGGAAAACCCATGTCGGGCCATAGAGCGTCACCTTATTCGCGGCTCTCGTAAATGCCAGCATGGGCTCATTCGGGATCGCAACCGGCATGACAATCCAGGGATTTTCATGGTAAAAAAAAGCGACCTTTGCGGAGAGAACGTAATTGAAAATGTCATAGGAAAATGCCGGGTATGCGATGACGTATATGATTCCGACAAGAAACAACAAACGAAACCGCGGATGTTTTCCAACGGAGGTGTCTGTCTTCCGAAACGAAAAATAATAAACGAGAAACAGCACACAAATACATACGGCATAGACAGCTGTCGCAGCCGGACGGTGACGGAAAACCAGCTCCATGAGCGGCCCGTGGAGTGCGGCATAGAGAGGGTTACCGGACAAATGAAGATTGGGATCCACGAACCCGTAGGTAAAGACTGCCAGTATGACTGATATAACCACAAAAAGCACGTTCATGACTTTTTGACTTGCGAGCGTATCCGCATTCTCAGAACTATCGACTGTTCCAAAAGCTTACCAAGCGGGAGTACCGAAACCTTTCCGTTTTCAGGAGCCCATTCGAATTCAGGAGGCACACCGGTTAAAAGATTCCGGAGCACTTCCTCATGGACGGACGCTTCTTCTGCTATGCTCGTTCTGAACACGCCCATATCCTTGCCCCCGGACCGCCCCCTGGAAACCAGCCCGGGGAGGTAAGAAATCTCCGAATCTGAGCGCTTGAGCGCATCCGTTGCCAGAAGATATTGCTTATACTCAAACAGTGTTTTTGCTTCTACCAGATATTTGTCCGAGAGATTCATACGGTATTCTATGGACGCGATGGTTCCCCAGTACCAGTATCGTTTGAGACCGTCGAGTATTCTGCTGACGCGGTACAGCCTGTTCCCGGGCATGTATGACGGATACGGAAGAACATAGTCCGATGCATATACCCTGGATACGAAAAAACAGGAGAACAGAAATACAAACGTAGAGATAACGATAAGAGCCAGGCTTCTCACAATAAATTCCCTTTATCTTCGGAACTTTTTAACATACAAGCGGTATGCAAGCGGGAAATGCATGGCGGAAAAAAGCGCAAACAAAAATCCGTACCAACCGTCGACAAACCCTTTATGCCGGAAAAAAAGAAGAAAAAAGGTTGCCGACGGCTTTACGAGATAATACGAAAGGGCCGTAGTGACCGAAGGGACGAGATGACGGGCGTGCAGTTCGGAAGCCTCAAGAGCTACGTACGTGCGGGCCTTTTTCCGGTATTCCCCGATCGAATCGTACGTATAATGATGTAACGCGTGAGTGAGATGCCCGACATCCCCGTCGACCGCGATCTGCTCGTGCACGCTTTTGGCCGGAAAATGTGCTTTGCCGTTGCGGACGAGCCGTATGACGTAATCCGGATACTGGCCGCCTTTTCTGAGCCAGTGGCCCAGGAAATAATTTTTCCTCGGGAGAAAAAAACCGTTTTGCTCCGGATGAGCTTTAATCGTCGCCTCAATTTCGTTCATTAATTCTCCTGACACTTCCTCATCGGCATCAAGCTGAAGGATCCATCTCCCCCGGCAGCGATCGAGCGCTTTTTGTTTGTTTATATGGAAGATCGGAGGATTACCGGTATGGACGACGGTTGCGCCGAACGACGCCGCGATATCGCAGGTTTTATCTCCCGATCCACCGTCAACGACGATGATTTCCCCGGCCGTATCCTGCACTGAGGCAAGACACCGGGCGAGATTTCGTTCTTCGTTATACGTCGCAAGGGCGACGGAAAGCATTATGTCTTTTTTCGCCATAGGACGATATATCCTCCTCCCGCCACCACAACGGCGATACCTGCAAGCGTCAGTATATCGCTTACCCTTCTCAGTTTCGTATCTCCGAACGCGACGACAACCTCATGACGCCCTCGTTCCACCCAATACGTCATGAGTCCGCGATACCGGGGATCCTGAAATTCTACCGGAACCACTTTCCCGTCGACCGTAACCGTCCATCCCGGAAAATAGAGCGTATTTTCTACAATCCGGGTACGGGTTCCCGCATTGACCGTATAGATATGAAGTGTCGTTCGGCGGGCGACCGGCTTAATAGCAGCATTTCCCTCAATGACGAGAGCGGGTCCTTTCGGCGCCTTCTCCATAAACCGGACGGACCATATGGGGCTGCTTTCGCCGGTATCCGTCGTACCCGGATAGATCCCGGTATAAAAGGATTCCGGCTTGTTGATGTATCCGCGCGGCTGCCACATGCCGTACGTCGTAAAAATGACGAGAAAAATAGTTGCCGCAAATACATACCTTCCGGGTTTCGGAGGCAATTGGGATCCGGCAACAGACGCAATCGAAGCGCAGATGATGACGGGAACGGCAAGAAATCTCCAGGGGAACTGGAACTTCTGAAGAATACGGACATGGTCCCATACCGGGAGTGACCACTCCGTCATAAGAAAAAGCGTACATGCCAAAAGGACCAAAAGGGCTATCAGGATAGTACGTATATGCTTCTTTTTCGATCTCCACAACACGATGCCGGATCCTCCGACAGCTATCCATGCCGGGACACCCAACTGTTTTGTAAGCTCATTGCCTCCTCCCCAACTCCAGGGCGAATAGAAAAAAGACAAAAACGGCACAAACCGCGTACTGAATTCCCTGCCGGTTACGATATCACGGAGCGTATATTTTCCTTCAAAAAAAGCGGGAACCCAGAAAAAAGCGGACAGAACAAATCCCAGCGCCACGGCTATTCCCGCTGTTACCAAAAACCGTCCGGGACTTTTGGTACGGAACCCGGCCTCATACACCGCATACAACCCAAGAAGCGGCAGCATCATGAGGCTTATGGCGTTATGGGCCAGAATGAGACCCGCTGTCGCCGCCGCGATGAGGAGGCCGTAGAACATACGGTCCCTCTCCGAGTATGACTTCCGTTTCCCCGATCCCTCGGTATCAAACGCCCTGCCCATACGGAATAATCCCCAAAGGATAATCGGCGGGAATACGAACGCCAGGTGTTCACCGATATCCCCGCGTACGTACATATCCACGAAGCGGTACGGCGCAAATCCGTAAAGAAGACTTCCGATGCCAGCTCCAAGGTTACCCCATTCTTCCCTCGCCCAGAGGAAAAAGAAAAGAAGCGAGGCGATATAGGAAAGTCCGGTGACAATTTTCAGGCTGTCTGCGAGCCCCGGCCCCAGCGCGTGCAGGCCGGAAACGAAATATGACGGAAGCGGATAAAGAAACATGAGAATGGGATGTCCGTATCCCCAGTTTAGGTTTTCCGCCCATCTCGGGACGATATTTCCTTCGCGAAGCGAGAGGTAGAAATTAGCGATACGCGCGACATGATCCTGTCCGTCGTGTGTCGCGGGCAAACCTGCATGGAAAAGCGCTCCGAGAGGGAGAAGTGATAGTGCGAGGACTATAAGGATCGTTATCGCGGTGTTTTTCTTCATGTCTCCGGCATCATACGTTTCTGTATGATAAATCCCGACGGAAGCGTCTTTGTAGACACGACCGTACCTGTTTTTATAACGGTCTCAAGCCACCCCTTATATGACCATGGCTTCTCCGGATCCGGTTCGATCAGGAGATAAAACGTTTTTGATTTCCCCTCCGCCGGAACGAATCCGTATCGTTTTGTCCCGTACCACCCAAACAAATAATCATATGCATACGTATACACCGCAGGCGTAAATACCATAAGATGGAACGGCTTGTATCCGGCGTCTTTGTAGAGGGCATCTATGGCCTGCTCTTTACCCTGTATTTTATGCGTTCCTCCGAAATCGGAAAAGTCCCTACGAACAGTTGTATAGGCATTCCCTATCCCGGTCACGGCTATCACAACCGTAACGAGGACGGCCGCAAGGCGCAGCTTCTTTTCTTCGAAAAGATACCCCAAAAGTATGCCCGAGAGAAGCGGCACGGATACGGTAAGCTCGATGATCCACCAGTCCCATATAGGCTGAACATAGGGCGCAAAAACAATATAGAGAAACACCGGCAAACCGAGAAGCCACAACACAAAAACTTTTTTTTGTCTTGCGATTTTCCCATCCCGGATGTACAGCGCGCTTACGAGAAGAAGAAATACGGCAAACAGAACGGGAACAGACTGAACTGCCGATGAGGATGAAATGCCCGCCCAAAACACGGCGGCGTGATTGACGAATGCAGAGCTAAGCATCTGTATGCCGGATCCATGATCTGCGCCTCGCGCCATGAAGAGTCCTCCGAGTGCGCGCGAGGTAATAAAATCGTGGCGGATATCGAACACCACAAGGGGCGTAAGCGGCAGCAGGAGAAATGTAAGGCCTGCGAGTATTGTCCTGAAATCGATATGCTTTCGGATAAACGCGATCAATGCCGTCGCAAAGAGTACGGCAGCGAGTGTTGCGCCGGCTGCCGCCTCAAAATGAAACATGGTTCCGGTAAGAAAGAATGCGCCTATCAATGCACGCCGTCTCCCGGAAAAAAGATGATAGAGGCAGATGAAAACCCCGAGTGACAGAAGGGATACCGGAAACGGAGGCCAGATAAAACGGGATTGGGCGATAAGTGCCGGAGACGTTGCGAGGAAGAGTCCGATGACAAGGCCCGTGACTCGACCGTAGGTACGTACGCCGAACCACATCCCGAGCAGCACAACGCTCATGCCGATCGCAAACATGAGCGTCATCCCTCCGTACGGATCGCCGCCGGTCAGAAGAAACGGAACTGCCAGGAGATAGTACCATCCCGGTCCCTGAAATAATCCTCCCTGACCGCCGACCGGCGCGCCTATAAGCGTCAGTTTATGGCCGACAACGATGCGCCGTACAGCTTCGTAAAACAGTCCCTGATCAAAGCCCCACAGATAATTGCCGTTGACGAGCTCTATAGCCCGTGGCAGGGCTGCGACCAAGATTACGGCAAAAGCCATTGCCAAAAACTTCACGGTACGATTCATAATTTCCTTGCAAGTACGATTCCGGTACTGCCGTCAAGATTGGTGAAACTGTGTTCCCCGACGCCGGCCGGAAAATCTCGGGGATCCCCGGCAAAAAGTACGGTCGGAGAGGGGGTCTCACCCTGCCAAATAATCGGTCGGAACTCAAACTTTCCGATCGTATGCGTTTCGGCAAAGCCTCCTGAGCGGGTACCTCCCTGACGGATATACCGTACCGGATCATACCTGTCCCAGTAGAGATAGTACATATATGCGGTTGATAGCGGGCCTCTGTTTGAGACAACAATTTTCGAGTAATCCTTCTGATGCTGTATGAGATAAGGCATGGCACGGCTCAGGGCATACAGGTAATCCGATGACGCGGCACGGGGGAACACGGTAAAATACTCTCGCCCGAATACTGCGGCACTTCCCCCCGCAATGCACAATAGGACAAACAGCGCTGTCATCCGCAGGCTGTATGATTTGAGGACACGGAGTATACCGATGCACAAAACGGCGGCAAGGATGTCGATGGCAGGGGCCGCGGTCAATGTCCGCATGGCATGCGGCGCCATGGTGGCAAATGCAGCAGCAAGGGGCGAACTCCAAACCCACACGGATATGGTGACTTTGACTTTCCGGGAGAACTCCCCCCGGAGCACCCAGATATATCCAGCCAGTGCCATGAGGAGTTCCCACGGATACAGAAGCCCGAGATACGGAACTTTAAAGTCCTCATGATATCCCCCGGTCAGAAGCCATTTCAGATTAAGATGCGACAGATAATTCCCGGTGAATATACGAAGCGACGTAATTTTGGGGTTATACAGCAGCGTCCCGACCGGATCATGTGCGGTACGCGCCGCAAGCCAGAGTCTGTCCGTCTCCCGGTAAAGCGGATTATCGGCAAATGCCGACGTGCCGGTGACCCGGAGAAGTGCCCCGGGGGAAAGACTTGCCAGGACAATCGGAAGCGATACAAGGAAAAATATGAAACATGCCGGGATATAGGTACTCCGTCTTTTGAGGATATCGTTGCGGAATGACCATACGAGCCCGACAATCATAACCGGTGTCAGGACTTTGAAGCTCTGATAGGTATAAAACGTCAGTGCGAACGCTACGGCAGAAACGACGGTCCATACCGATGCATGTTCCGGCCGGACTCCCCGGAGCCATGCGTAGATTCCGAAAAGATAGAGCGTGAGGCCGAGATTCACCTCATTGCCGAGCCGCGATATGAAGATGTGCCACGGGGAAATAGTCAGAAAAAGTGCCGCCAATAATCCGGCCGTGACCCTCAACCCTCCTATCCGGATAGAGTACCGCTCCGGGTCAAACAACTCATCCGCCAAAAGATAGACAATCAATACCGCAAGGACGGAGGCTAGTGCCGACGGCAGGCGGACGGCGAGAGTATTCATGCCCAGTGCCGCGACAAACGGCACGACGGCGTATACGTACAGCGCCGGCCGGTAATCGTCGTATGCGCGAAGGAGTATGGGGAGACGGGTTCCGTATTCATCGCGGCCGGTTTCCGCGAGGGAGCGGGCATTATACGCAATCGTCACTTCGTCAAGTGACGGGCTCGGCGGGATGCTGCCAATCCGGTACAAACGGAAAAAAAGGGCGAGCGCAAGTACTACGGCAAACGGAAGGATTGTTTTCATAACGGAAAGTTCTCCGGGCTTCCTTTCTCTGTTTTTCATGCTATCGGGATGCGATAACCATAGCCGGCGATCCGTCAAGGTAGCGTATGGTAAGAAGTCCCGGTCCGGGTATTTCCCGCGGCGTTCCGATATAGAGTGTCGGCCCGTCAGGCTTTTCCGTACTCCAGTGAATGGGGCGGAACTCGTAATTTTCAAGTGAATTCCTGTCTTCCGCAAATCCTCCCGATCGTGTACCGCCCCGGGCAAGATATGCTGCCGGATCATACCGCAGGTAAAACAGAAAAAACATATACGGCTGCTCGAGCCTGGTGGATACGACGACGTGGGTATACTCATTATGATGGGCGTCAGCGTATGCTACGGCCTCTTTGTACCCATACTGCCAATACTGCGAATACTCCTCATCCGTATGACCGAAATACATATGGAGGTAGTACGCGATGTTTAACGCGGCAAACAAAAGAGAGCACGAGACACCGAAAACCACTGCGGCACGGCCAAGCGCCGGCTGCCGTTTCCTGAACAATCCTCCGATCCGCCCGACAGACTCCCCCACTCCCACGGCGGCAAAAATCTGAAATGCCGGAAGAAATACGAGGGTACGTATGGCATGGGGAAGCTCTGTGGTCGGCGCCGCGGCAACCGGCGCGATAAGGAACCAACTCCAGAGCACCCCCGCCATCCTGCCTCCTTTTCTGGTCACGAGAAACATACCATACAAAAGAAACGGAAGCTCCCAGAGATACAGAAGTCCCATGCCCGGAGCATGGTGGCGGGCATTATCTCCGGTCAGGAACAGCCATTTGAAAGAAAAGTGGGACAGGTACCCGTTTATGAGCGTCTCGGCCCACACGATCCTCCTGTTGTCCAGGATTTTTCCCCACCAGATTCCGTGGGTCTTATCATATTCGAGTTTTGTGACGCTTCTAGTGAGAAGCCCTGTTTCGTCGGCAAGAGCACTCGTCCCCTGGAGTCTGGTTATGGCGTCTTTATTCGTGACAACAGGAAGAAGCGGAAGTACCGTCAGCATTCCGACAAGAAAAAACAGCACGGCTGACCGTTTCCCTGAAAAAAATTGCTTCCGGAAAAGAACCAGGAGCACGAGCGCCATGAGCGGCAAAAAAACGCGTTCACTGTGGTACGCATAAAGCCCCAGACCGAGAAGAAATGCAGAAACAGGGAGGTACATACGGTTTCTGAGTCCTTTCAGAAAAAGTGCGATTGCCCAGATATTGATGGTCAGACCGACATTTGCCTCAAACGCGATCCTCGAAAACTGTATATGCCAGGGTGAAAGCGCAAGAAGAAGCGCCGCAAAAGACGGCACATCTATACCGAGATACTTTTTCCGGGTTAAACCCCCCGCGTCGAGAAGTAGGCCAGTCAGAACATACACGCCGGCGATGGCAAGAACGCCGGCGATGGCGGACGGGAGGCGGACGGCCCAGACGTTCAATCCAAACAGAGCTACGCTCGGAATGGTGAGATAGGCGTAAAGCGGGGGTTTATAATCATCAAACGACCGAAGGACCAGGGGGTATTTCGTCCCGTATTCATCCCTTCCCGTTTTGAGTATGGAATATGCATTGTACCCCAAAGCCGCTTCATCCCAGTCCGGACTCGGAGGCACCGCACCCAATGCCCAAAACCGGAGCACCGCCCCTATGAGGAGTGCGGCAAAAAAAAGTTTCAGCGGACCGGCAGTCGGTTTCATACGTCAAACAAAACAAGCGCCGGTTTCCCGTCCAATAGGCGCACGGTATTGATCACATGCGCGCCTTCCGGCACCTCTTCCGGCGGCAGGATATAAAGTGTATGCGGTTCAAACGATGACGGAGTCGCTTCCACAAAATGGTATTTGCCGAATGCCGTCACGTGATAAAACCCGGCTGCGTCAAAATAGGCGTGTTTGCTGACCAGAAATGCCATGGGGTTATACCGTTCATAGAAGAGCGTATACATATACGCCCGGCCTATCGATTCGGTAAGCACTATCGATGAGTAGGTATTGCCGGTCTTATTTGCGTCGGCAAGGGCCTGTTTATACCCGTATTGCCACTCACCGGAATATTCCCAAGGGTAGTGAATGTAATAGTTATGGAGGTAATAGGCAATATTACCCAGGTACAGAAACAGCACCAGCGCCACGAGAATGGAGCCGAAACGCGCTTTCCTCATGCCCTCAAGAAACCGGGAAAGCCCCGCGGCGATCACGAGCAAAAAAACCGGCAGACCGTCTTCAATCCTGAGCGCATGCGGGGTTTCGCGGGCAGTTGCCGCAGGGACAATCGCCATGACCAGCCACCAGAGGAGAAACCATCCGGCGCCGGGAGTCCTCCCCATGATCCAATACACTCCGAGAAGAAGGAACGGAAGATCAACGAGATACAGTTCTCCGATATCCTGAATGGAAAATTTGGGATTTCCGTCTCCGGTGATAAACAGGAACCGCGGCTCAAGATTGTCAAAAAAATGTTCGAGGAACGACCGTGTATACC
Source organism: Patescibacteria group bacterium (assembly GCA_023379025.1). Classification (GTDB taxonomy): domain Bacteria; phylum Patescibacteriota; class Microgenomatia; order UBA10105; family UBA927; genus JAMCTH01. The sequence goes on from JAMCTH010000003.1 coordinate 33,350, forward strand.
CTATCCTTCTGTTATGGACGAGCTTTGCCCACCAGGTGTTCCCGTCCACCGCTGAGCGCATATTTGCGGTTGCCACGATTGAGGCATCGGTAAAGATATTGACCTCATTAAACCTGAGACGCGCCTGTCTGGAAAGAAGGTGCGGAATAATCGGCAGAAGCAGTAATATGCCGATAAGGACCCCCGACGCCAAAAATTTCTTATGCCCCATAATGTCCCGGCGTACAGAGACAAAAAGCCCGAGAGCCAGAAACGGACCGAAATATCTGGCACTGTTGAACGTATATACACCCATGACGAACGGTATCCAGCACGCAAGGAGGACTTGCGGATGACGCCGGGCCAACAACACCAGATACGCGCCGAGCACCATGAGACCTGTAGCGATATTTGCCTCAAAACCGGCGCGCGACAACTGTATACTCCACGGAGACAGCGCAAATACAAGAGCTGCCGGAAGCGGTATGTTTGACTTCCTGCCGAAAAGTTCCCGGCCAAGCGCAAAAAGCGCAAGAATCGTGAGCGTTCCGGCAACAGCAGACGGCAGACGGACTGCAAGCTCGGTAAGTCCCAGAAAAGCTACAAACGGCACGGTCGCATAAATAGCAAGCGGAGGCTTGTAATCCCCGTATGCGATGAACGTATCCACCGGCAAGAACCTGCCGTGTTCGTCTTTTCCCGTTTTGAGGATGCTGTATGCGTTATAACCGATTGACACCTCATCCCAGGACAGGGAAGGCGGGTTCGTATCAACATGCCACACCCTGAGGAAAAACCCTATGGCAACGATACCGGTGAGGAGTATCCATGTACGGACGGCTCTGTTCATGTTTTTTGTGTGTCCCAAAACTTGAGGACTGCCAGCATAAAAAGCGTCGCAAGAAATGCCATGTGGCTGTTGTTGAAATACCTGCTGAAATACCAGATGACCGAAAGCGTTACGGCATAGCCCACGAGAAGATGCGGCGTATCGGGATGTTTCAGGTAGTACCGGAGGGACCAGAGTAGCACGGGAATCCCTAAGCCAAGCTGCCAGAATGCGAACGGATAATAGGCATGGATGTCGCGGATCAGCCTGAATTCGTAGAGCACCATTCCGAACCCGTAGCCGGATATCGGATAGCTGCCGGCGGTATTGCCCGAAAGATACCATACCGTGCTGTCAAGAAATGCTTTCGGGTCCCAGAGAAGAAACGGTCCGGCAACGACGGCAACGACGCCGGCAAGGACGGCAAGACCGGGGAGCATCCTCCGGACGGAACCGCCGTATGACACCCATAATGCCAGAAGATATCCGGGTATTGCTATCCAGATGGTCTGTTTTGAAAGTACGGCAAGCGCAAATAGCGCCGCGGAAAGGACGCGTTGTTTCCGTTCCAGAAGAAAAATTGCCAGTATATACCAGAAAAGCGCAAATGTATCGCTTCTTCCCTGGATGAAATAGTCGACGACTCCGGGAGAAAGCGCCGTCAGTATAGCGGCCAGCCGGAAAAGCGGCGGGTGGGAAAACCATTTCCGATACACCAGGATAAGTCCGGCAAGGCAAAAAAGAAGCACCATCCTCCCGTCGAAATACCCGATGGTGTGGTTTGCGAGAAAATAAAACGGAAACGGGAACAGGAGATACCACGGCGGCATGACAAAGTGATAGAGCGCGGGATTGACTGCGGGCTTTCCCAGCTCATCGTAATGAAAGGCCTCTACCGGCGTACCGAAATAGGTTTCCTTGTAGGGATTTTTGTGGAGTATGAGATAGCGCATCGCCGCTTCCTGCTGAAGGATGATGTCATGGACACCCCATACCGGGGCAACCCCGTGACGGTCAACGATCGCCGTCACGGTAGCGCCCCCGACGACGATACAGAGGGCCGCTCCCAGAAGGAGGTTCCTCAACGCTTCCGAGGAGTACCAGGACTTCGCCCGGATAAAAAGCGCGAGGAGAATCCCGCTCGTGAGAAGAACAAACAATAATCCGAAAAGCCAGTACGGCGTTCCCTGTATCGGCAGAATCCGGTAGGTCATGACTACCGGCACGGACAAAATCATGAGAAGGACAAACTCAAAAGCCGGAAACCAAGTCATAGTGGCCATTGTACTAGATCTTATCTCCTTCTCCAACCGCGCTTTCATAGACTCCGGACAAACCTATATATCCTGTCCCGGCCGTATTGAGCGGTATCCGACAGCGCCCATCCGTTCATGCGTTTTTTGGGATAATCGCTTTTACAGATGGCCTCATAACAGGAAACCGCAATCTCCTTCCATGCCGCAGCCTCTCCACCGACAGGACAATGATCCGAAATACATACCACAAAGAGCACCGGGTAATTCTCGTCATAGATAAATCTCGGCTGCACACCCTGAACCGACAAAAAATACCGGAGATGATAGTCCGAAGTCACGTCAGGACTGAGGAGCGTAAATGCGAACGGTCTGCCGTTCGAGAGCGATACCATATCGCCGGTCAGCGTTCGGGCACGCGCGATATCTCCGGGTTCCGGGAAAACATCCCCCCGGGTAAACGGAAGCACCAGCAGCAGGACCAATATGGCTGCTACCAGATATCCCGAAAAAACCCGGCGGAAAGGAAAAAGCACGTATCCCGCCAAAAAATACGGAATGACCGTCAGGTAATAGACATAGTGTTCAAACAGTGCTTCCCTGTACCGGACGACCGGTATACTCCCGAGAAGAAACCACAGGACAAAAACCACCGCCCAGAACTGACGGCTTATGAGGGGGACAATGAGGAGAATTCCCAGGACCAGCCACTCGGGCTTTCCGGCGGGAACGCTCAGGATGTGGCCCGTCAGACCGAAAATCACGGATAGGGCGTCATGGAGACTTGATGCGAGAGGCCCGGCCGTTTCGGACGGGAGAAGCATGGAAACCAGAAAGTCGGAAAAATCGACGAACCGGTGGCTGGATTCATACACAAGATACGGCAGATTGACAAGTACCGCGCTTAAGACGCCCAAAAACGCCCAGAGCACTGCCTGTCTTCCCTTACCCCGGCGGATTTCCCGGATCATAAGGATAAAACCGATAAAGAAGGCGAAGAAGGTGTTGAATATCGCGGCGTAATGAAACTGCACGACAGCTCCAGCCGCGGCTCCAAGAAGTATAAACCACCGCGCGTCATGATCCCCGTATATTTTATAGAATGCAAGAATGAGAAGTGCCGTAAAAAACGGAACGGGCGCAGGATTCCATATCGCGATGTTTTGATTGACAACGGACGGAGAAGCCGCATACAGAAGTCCGATGCCGGTACCGATCATGCCGCCGAACATACGCGTTCCGAGGTACCAGAGAATAAGCGCCGTCAGTACGCCGAACGCAGCCATAGGAATGGCCATAGATACGGGCGAGCCGTGGGTTATCGCGTACAAAGGCAAGAGCAGGTAATAGTAGAGAGGTCCCTGGCGGAACCCGAGACTGGTTTCCGGCCCCACGAGAGGCAGCGTGTGGTTTTCCAGCGTCTCATGCAGCACCTCGGCGGTTCTTCCCTGATCGGCGAGAAACCGGGTACGCGCCTCAAGGTGGTAAAACCGGAATGCCGCAGCCACTACAAAAACCGCTGCGGCCAACGCAAGATACCGCTTCTTTGATGCCGCCCTCTGATATACTATTGTCAGCATAGTACTTCGCATGAAACCGACACGAATCACTTCCCTACCATATTATATAGCGATTATTCTGGTATCCATACTGCCCCTTGTGTCCTTATTCGCAACACCGGCGCTCTTTCATACCCACGACGGTGCGGTGCACCTCCCGAGAATGGCCGCGTACTTCAAGGCGCTCATGGATGGTCAGGTACTGCCGCGGTGGGCAGGCGACCTCAATTACGGGTACGGACTGCCGCTTTTTAACTTCATCTACCACACGCCGTATCTTATCTCCTCTCTTTTCATCGGACTCGGAGCGAGCCTCGTCATGACCTTTAAAATCGTTGCGGCTCTCAGCTTTATTCTGGCCGGGGTGTTTATGCTTCTGTTTGCCCGGGAACTATGGCATAACGACAGAACAGCATTGCTTGTTGCCGTATTTTACCAGTTTGCGCCGTTCCGGCTGGTGGAGCTTATGGTGCGCGGGAGTTTCGGCGAAATGTACGTCTATGCATTCATCCCGCTTGTCCTCTACTTTTTACTCCGCACACTTCGCGGGGCCAACGCACGGTATATTGCAGGCCTTGCGCTTGCTGCAGCACTTCTTGTCATTTCGCACAATTCGATAAGCCTCGTGATGTTCGGCGTCGCAGTGCTGTTTCTTTTCCTTATGCCGGCAACGGTTTCTTCGCGGATCCGTGGAGCCCTGGGGCTCGGAGCGGGACTGGCCGTTTCTGCGTTCTATTGGATACCGGCACTTCTCGAGCACAAATACACCTACGGCGACCTTTTTATGAAAAATCTGTTCCGGTCGTACTTTCCCTCACCCCTTGATCTTCTTTTCCCCAATATCACCAATGCCCCCGCATTTCAAAATGGCGGCGTTTCCGTCCAGATCGGCCTTTTCCATATTCTGGCTTTCGCAGCCGTTCTGTTTCTTTTCCTCAAGCACGCGAAGCTCCCGGAGCATTCACGCCGTATCTGGTATCTGTCGCTTACGGCGGCGGCTGTTGCCGTCTTTTTCATGTCCACGTGGTCCCTCTGGTTCTGGAACCACATCGCAATCCTCCGCCAGTTCCAGTTCCCGTGGAGGCTCCTGTCCGTCGTCAACCTGGCATCGGCACTCTCAGCCTCCGCATTTATGGAACTCACTTGGTTTAAAAAGCCGGCGGGCTACATCGCGATCCTTGTTCTCGTCATCATATCCACGGCCTGGTTCTGGAAGCCGCCGCTCGGATACGACCGCATAGAGAACGAATCCGTCTACTGGAACTATCCCCTGGATACGACCTATTTCGGAGAAACGGACGTCATCTGGTCCGCCGGTCCCGCAAAAAAATACCCGCCGTCCCAGGTCTCGGTAATTGCCGGTAACGCAACGGTTTCTGCTGTCACAAAACGCTCCAACCTTCACACGTATGCAGTCGATGCGTCCGGACCGGCATCGCTTGTCGACGAAACAGAGTATTTCCCTGGGTGGCACGTCTATGTGGACGGAGCCGCCGTACCGATACAGTTCCAGGACCAAAACTGGCGCGGACTCATAACCTATGCGGTGCCGTCAGGCCGGCACACGGTCCGCGTGAAGTTCGACTTAAGCGGCATACAACGGCTGGGGACCATAATAAGCGTCGTTTCCGTCATAGCGCTTGGGACGCTCTTCCTTCTCGTCCCAAGGAAAACAGTCTCATGAATAAACCGTTGCTTTCCTTTCTCATACCGCTCGTTTTCGCCGTGAGTATCGTTTCGCTGTTTTGTTACAAAACGGTCCTCCGGCAGGAAGTTCCGTTCCCCGGTGACCTCCTGGTCGCAGAGTACAATCCGTGGAAAACCTATTCGTTCCTGGGATACGCTCCGGGCTCCTATCCCAACAAGGCACAGTTTTTTGACACCCTGAGGCAGCTTTACCCGTGGCGGACCCTTGCAACGGAGCTCGCCAAACGCGGGACGCTGCCCCTGTGGAATCCCCATAATTTTGCCGGAAGCCCGCTCCTTGCCAACTTCCAGTCCGCGGTCCTCTACCCTCTGAATATGCTGTACCTCGCGCTTCCCCGGGTTCCCGCATGGACGATCCTCACCCTGCTTCAGCCGTTTCTCGCGCTCCTGTTTACCTATCTCTTTCTCAAAAAGCTCGGCGTGTCTTCCGTCCCCGCGTGGTTCGGAGCCGTAGCATACGCATTTTCTTCTTTCATGACCGTGTGGATCGAGTACAACACCATCGGGCAGGTGATCCTCTGGCTGCCGCTCATTCTCCTCTCTATCGAACATCTGAGGGGTTTATTTTCCGCTACATGGTATGTGACCGGCATTATCGCCCTGGTCATGGCGGCACTCGCCGGACATCCTCAGGTATTTGGTTACCTCTGGGTATTTGCTCTTCTTTACATGCTCTTCCGCTTTCCCGGAAAAAACTACCCCGCGGGTATCGCGATGTTTGCCCTGCCGATTGCCATAGCAGGGGCGCAGCTTGTGCCCGGAGCCGAGCTTACCCTCCTTGCCGCGCGGAGCAGTCACACGGCATCGGAGTTCCTTGATAAAATCCTGATCCAGCCATGGCAGCTTCTCATGGTACTGGTGCCGGACTTTTTCGGTAGTCCCGCGACGCGTTCCTACTGGCCCGCGGATACGTATGTCGGCAAAGTCACCTCGGTCGGGCTTGCGGCGCTCCTGTTTGCACTGGGATATATCGCGACGAAGCGGGACAGCCTGACAAAATTTTTTCTCTCGGCAATCGGCGTCGTAATCCTTCTCGTCACTGCCAATCCCGTCACCGCAGTCATCTACCGCTATCCCGTTCCCTTTATCTCCACGAGCAGTCCGACGCTTATGGTATTTATCGCGGAATTTTCCCTCGCGGTTCTTGCAGCCCGCGGCATGGACGCATTCCGGAGACATGTATGGAATATCCGCGCCTTCACTCTGGTCATGGCACCTGTCGCGGCTGTCCTGGTTCTCCTCTGGGCCGGAGTGCTTCTTGCCGGGCATCTTCCTGTTTCCTGGGCGGCGCACCTTCCGGCATCACGCCGGGTGCTCTTCCTTGCTTCCGGCATCAGTGTGGTTTCCGCCCTTTTATTTCTTACGGCCAGAACCAAACAAAAGTTAATGACACTTATCCTCATCCTTTTTTTCTTCCTTGAGGTTGCGGATCTCTGGCAGGCATTCCGGAAGTTTACGCCGTTCGTGCCGACCACACTCGTCTACCCGCCGACGTCCGTTACCTTCTATCTTGGGGAACATGCCGGTATCAACCGGTATTGGGCGCTTGGCGCCGCATCGATTGAGGCAAATTTTGCGACGCTCCTCGGCCTCTACGCTCCAGAGGGGTATGATCCGCTGTATCCGAAAATCTACGCGCAGTTTATCGGCGCAAGCCGCACCGGTACGCTGCCTCTATCATTTACGGACAAGACACGCTCGGACGCCGTAATCGCTCCTTCGGACGGGAGCGATCTTCTCACGAATCCGTTCCGGAGGCGCGTTCTCGATGTTCTGGGAGTGCGGTATATCCTGGACGTGCCGGCTAATCACAACACCGAGTCGACACTTCCCCCGGACGTATTCCCGAAACTAGCTGACGTCAACGGCTGGACCGTACTTGAAAACACATCGGCTCTTCCGCGGATGTTCCTCGCCGGAGACGCGATCGCGGCCCGCGCTCCGGAGCAGTTTGCCCGGGAGTTCTTCTCCCCGTCGTTTGATCCGGGAAAGACGGTAGTTCTTGACCGTCCGCTCCCCATGCCGCTCAGTAACGCGGCAACAGGCTCCGTACATCTCCGTTCCTATACCGCTGACAGCGTCGAAGCGGAAACCCAAAGCAGCGGAACGAAACTTCTCTTCCTTTCGGATACGTATTATCCGGGATGGAAGGCTTATGTGGACGGAAGACCCGCGGAGCTTTACCGCGCAGATTATGCATTCCGCGCGGTCCCGGTGCCCGGCGGCAAGCATACGGTCGTCATGCGGTACGAGCCGGCATCACTCTGGATCGGTATTGCGATTTCGCTCCTCGGAATTCTTGGTACAATAGCATCAATTGCTCTCTTTCAACGGAAAACGGCATGAAAAGACTGTTCACGACCAAAAGGAATATGACGGTAACCCTCACGTTTTTCGTGATTCTCGCGATGTCCTTGGCTCTCCGAACCTACCGCTTAAACGACGTACCGCCAGGGGTCAACCGGGACGAAGCATCCATCGGCTATACCGCCTACTCGCTCCTTCAAACCGGCCGGGATGAGTACGGTCGGTTTCTGCCGCTTTCATTCGAATCTTTCGGGGACTGGAAACTCCCCCTCTACATCTATCTCACAGTGCCGGTCGTAAAAGTTCTGGGGATGACGGATGTTGCCGTCCGGACCGTATCGGTTCTTGCCGGGGTCGGAACGGTTGCCCTCACCTTTGTCCTCGTCCGGACGATGTTCGGCAGCGCCGTCCTTTCCCTCCTTTCTATGGCGGTTCTGGCACTGGCGCCTTGGCACATCCATATTTCCCGGGTCGAATCGGAATCCAATACCGCCGTATTCCTCGTGACCCTCGGGACAATTCTTTTCATAAAAGGCATACGCAAAAACGCGCCCTATCTCTTTCTGAGCTTTGTCCTCTGGGCGCTCACGTATTTCACCTATGCCGGAAACCATGTATTTACGACACTCTTTGTCCTGGGGATTCTCGTCCTGTATGTTCCCAGGATCCGCTCATCCCGCCAGGCCAAAATCGGCATCGGCGCATTTCTGGTCCTGGCCGCAGTTATCTTTTCGCAAACGCTGTTCGGGGCGGACCGGACGAAACTTACCGGCATCAGTATCTTCAACTCCCCGAACGTCATCTACCGGAACATCGATCTCCCGCGGCTGGATTATGCCGATCCCCGATCGCTTCCGGCAGTTCTTTTTCATAACAAAGTTCTCTATGGCCTAACGACTGCAGTCGAGAATTACGAAAAGGCTTTTTCCGCACAGTTTCTGACGATCATGGGCGGCACGAATCACGCGCACAATATCGAAGGGTTCGGGAACATGTACCTTGTGGAGTTTCCACTTCTATTCCTCGGGCTTTTTTGGCTCCTCGGCAAACGGAAAAACGTTCACGCGAAACTTCTCCTCTGGTGGATCCTGATTTCACCGGTCGCCGCGAGCATCACCTCGGATGCGCCGCACAGCAACCGCATGTTTGCCGTGTTTCCGGCGCTTGCCGTCACGGTCGCGCTCGGGATCTGGTGGATCATGACGGAACTCATTGAAGGGAAAAGATGGCGGGTCCTCGCTGCCGCAGCGCTCATCCTCACTTATGCCATAAATGTCGGCCAGTACCTGGACCAGTACTACAACCATTTCCCGCTCCACGAGTACCAGTACTGGGGGGTAGGGTACCGCAGCGTTGCCGATATGGTAAACAGTCCGGAATACAAAACGGCAAATGTCATCATGTCCCACCCGGAACAGTCGCCATACATCTTTATGCTCTTTTACGGAAACTACAACCCTGCCCTCTACCGGAAGCAGGCGGTTCGCTACCCACCGACGCCGGACGGGTTTTACCATGTCAGGGCATTCGGGCGCTACCGGTTCCGGGCAATTGACTGGGGACAGGATATGAAGCTCCACAACACCATCCTGGTCGACGACTACACCGCAATCCCCGACGCCTACCGGGGAAAAGCCCTGCACCTCAAACAGTTTGGAGTAGTATATTTGAAGTAGCTACTGAAGAAACCTTTAAGTTAATTTTTTTCTCCGAGTCTTTTTCTTCGTTCTCCACCTAAGGAAATTACTGCCTATCAATACTTTATGGTTACGTCGGAAAAAACCAAGTTGTACGGCGTGAAAAACTGTAGTTAGTCAAAAATTACTTTATTTGAGGAGTAATTTTTTCTGTAGTTTTCGACAATCTCCATCTGCATCTTGTTAGATTCATGCAAGGCACGTTTAATTATCCGCTTTTTTTCTTTTGCGGGGTAATCAAAGTATGAACGACCCGTTGATACTTTGCCGGTAAGCTTCCTGATAATATTCCTGATCATATCTCTAATTTATATTGATCCAATGCCTTAGACAAGGATTCTGGAGTATACCCCAAATTTACATACTTATCAACATTATGCACGTTAAAATCAGACTTTTCAATACCCTTCAGTATGTTCTTCTTAATAACAGTAACCTCTATTTCTGGGTATACTCGCTTAATTTTGGCTACTGTATCTAAGGCGTCAAAAAAAGATTTTAGAAAAAATCCTTGGGTATAGGTCTTCCTTCTAATTTTTCTCTTTTTTTTGTTAATCCCCACGATACCAACGGATCTTGATAAATATATACAATTGATATTTTACGCTTATGCTTAATACACCTTTTAATATTAGCTTCTGCATGATCATATTGAGACATTGTGGAGTCAAGCAAAAAATCAATATCATTTGCAAATACATGGTCAAGTAATTTGTTTACCCCCGCATAAGCCGCACCCTGAATTTCCATAGCATTTGTCTTATTGTATTGCGGAAGGAAATCCCTTATTTCATCGGCATCTATCCGAACAATATGGCGTGAATTATCATGTTCACATAGCTGCTGAATAAAGGCTTTAGAATATTCAGTTTTTCCAGCACCTGGAGAGCCAGACATAAAGAATGCTGCGGGGTTCGAAACTGTTAGATAAATATCGGGATCAGCGAAACGTTTAATGAGTTCCTTCTTGTGAGATCTAATAAACAGTACGGCATCATCACTTTTACTCATTGCGGTTAATTATACAACATGATTATTTAGCAAACCTATCTGTAGGTAATTCACCATACGCTCTGTCGATAAGAATCGATACAACTCCACCCACGAGGCTATGTCTGTGTTCGAAAATCACTCCCTCCGCCTCGTCTCCTCAAAAAAACTATCCTGCTTATTTCTTCCACTCTTCCGTTGCGCGGTAGACGGATTCGGCTGTGACCGGTATCCATCCTGCCCGGGAGAGTTCGGCGCTGGTCGAGCTGGTCAGGTCCACCACCTGGTACCCGAGTTCTTCCCCGGCAGCAACCGGACGTTTGAAGCGCCCCGAGTAGGTTGCGATCCCGACTCCCATGGCAAGTCCGTCCGCGGAAAGTTTCCCCGAGGCATCCAGGTAGAGAGCAAGCGGTGCACTGACTCCTACGGTTTTGTACTTGAAATCATAAACGGCAAATGTTTTTCCCGGGTAATCAGTGATAAGCTTGTTCGCCCAGCCACCGGTTTGAATCGCCGTGAAGTTTGATGCCTTCGCAATCTGTTGGACCGATGCCCACACCGAAAGCATAACTACTGCCGCGGTTATCGCGACACCAAGACTTTTTTGCCAGCGGATGAGCCGCGATAGCACCCAAGCCGAGGCAAGGATTACGAACGGGTGCGCGAATACGAGATAGCTGGAAAAAAGCGGGGTCCGTACATACCGGAGCGAGAGAATGAAAAGGAGAAGCGAACCCAGTATGTACCCCCAGTATTTCGGCAGATCCCGGCGCAGGGCGGAGACGGCAGCGGAAACCCCTACTCCTCCCATCAGCGCCATACCGACCCACTTATTTCCTCCGGTTATCAATCCCCATTCCCCCGGCCAGAAAGAAACGAGGTAGGTAAGCCATCTTCTTCCGAGCATTTCATAGGTCACACGGTACTGGCCTACCGTGTAGTAGCCGATAAACCCGCGGACATTGATAAACTGGTGCAAAAGGTCAAAAAGAACAAGCGGCAGTAACGGAAGCGTGAAACCGACGAGAAAGAGTGCCGTTGCTGTCGTTCCGGGAAACCCCCAGAGGAGGACGAGTACCGGAAGGGTAAAAAGAAGTGCCGCGCCTTCCAGGTGTATACTCGCCGAAAGCGCAATGAGAAAACCCGTAAGGAAAAGGTACCGGGCCTGTCTGGTTTTTCCCCACCGGATACCCGCCCAGATGACCCCGAGGGCGCAGAGCCCAAGCGGCGACTGGTTTGTGAGATTTACGGACTGCCCGATCGCGGCGGTTGATACCGCGGCCAACGCTCCTGCGATAAGTCCCAGGCGCGGGCTTTCCATTTCGCGCCCCACCATGTAGATCATAAATACAAACAATACGGACAGGCACGTCATGGCAACCCATGGTGCAATAAGTTCTCCACGCCCTAAAAACGTTCCGGCCATGATGAACCAGTACCATTCCCCTCCGGTCTGGAACGGTCCGGCGGAAGAAAACGGACCCAAAAGCGGAAGTTTATGGGCCGCCAGGGCAAACCGCGAAAGGAGTGCGTCATGCGCCTGGTCATAGGCAAGCCCCCAGCGGGACGGATAGTCCACAAACCGTAAAAGAACGGAAGCAAGGAGAATCAGGGGAAGAAACAGACGGTCACGGCTTACCGGGGTAGATCGTTTCATGGTTCGGATAGGAGTCGTCTGTCGGAAACAGCTGCCGATGCGGCGGCGCATTTCCTGCTTCGGAGTATCGCGGGACAGAGGATACACGCGCGGGCAAACCCCAGAAGCATCGGCATGTCTCCTCGAAAGACTGCACGGATCAGATGGTACGGAAGCCACAGAAGGTGGCTCATCATGAGCCCCGTGTCCGTAATGTTTTTCCAGATAAAGATATACTGGTTCCGGTATGCAATAGTTGAAACCGTATTCCCGGAAAACTTCTGCCGGATAGCACCGGTCTCATGGTAGTGCCGGACAACGCTTTTTCCTTCAAACGCTATCCGGTACCCTGCTTTCCGCGCGCGGTAGGAGAGATCTATATCTTCCCAGTAAAATGGATTGTACAGAAGATCCATTCCGCCCAGCCGGTCCCAGATGTCTTTACGGAACATCGCGCTCCCGCCGGAGGCCCAGGATGTGTCGCTTCGACCGGTGTCTCCTCTCCGGTGTACTGCCACACCCCGCTGCCATGTCATGATTCCCCGGCCGCGCTCAACGGTCTGCCCGTGTTCCATGCTTTTATCGAGAAACCCGACGGCGAACATATCCGGATCGGAGAAATGAGCGATGCCGGGAGGCAGATAATCCTTCTCCGGCTCAATATCACTATTGAGAAGTACGACTATCGGCGTCGTACTTTCGGCAACACCGCTATTGACTGCCGCGGCAAATCCTCCGCGTGTTCTCCGGCGGATGACACGTATGTCGGGAAACTTCCCGGCAAGATAGGTGCCGGTGCCGTCATCGGAAGCATCATCAACCACAACGATCCTGCTTTTGCCGGAGTAAGCAAAGACCCGCGGGAGATGTTTTATGAGGAGCTCCTTCCCGTTCCAGGTCGGGATAACGATGGTGATATCTTTTGTCGTGTAGTTCATAGGCCCGATATCCGGTAGCTTACCGTATGCCGTCCTGCCGGCACGACGACCCCGGCATACAGGTAATTTGTTCTGTACACCGGCACTCCCTTGCCGTCAACAGCAGCCCGCCAACCGGGCAGGAAACTTATGCCGATTACAAGAAGCCGCGGGACGGCAACGGATACATCCGCCGTAAGACCGGCATCGGTATACGATGCAAGCACTACATGCTCATCTGAATGTATCGGAAGCGACAATACGGGGACCACCCCTTCGACAACAGCGCCGTATCCGGAGATAAAGCCGGGCCGGAACATACGGGCAAGCGCCTTTTCTCCGGTTTCCGCGGTATCCACTTCCCGGGCCAGATACACTCTCGGAAGCGCACGGCTGTCTTCATAGACAATGGTCTGTCCCTCGGAAAACACCTTTCTGAGATAGGGTTTGTGGAGCTCCTCGAGACTTAGGACATAGCGCGCACCGAAAAGCGGAAACACCGGAGACTCCGTATTGGTGAACGTGATGATGCGGTTGAACCCAAACGGCGGCCGGACGTCGGGTTTGCCGCGTTCGGAAACGGCCGCAAGTTCTTCATACCGCGAGAAGTAAAGGGGGTCGTACCCTCCGATATCCTCTATACCGTAGTATCCTGCGGTATTCGGCGGCAGGAGTCTCGGGTCAAGGCTTGCAACCCGGAAGGGCTTGGGCTGTTTCTCGAGAAAAAGGAGGACCGGAGTTTCCGGGAAAAAGTAGCTCCGCGGCGTAAACGGCGTGAATTTGCCGGCAAAACGGAAAAGGTCAAAAACGACAAGAACCAGAAGTGCGCCGGAAAGTAGTCCGGAAATAAACTTCCTCCCCCCGAATATCCGGAAAGCCAATAACACAGCCAGAGTCGCTCCGGTAAGTACGGCCGGCAGGATCAGATTTCTCCGGCTGACGAGGAGGTCCGTCGCAAGATTCGGCATATGGGAGAAACCTCCGGCAAATTTCGTAACAAGAAAAAGAAGGAGGAGCGCTGCTCCAAACAACACTGCAAGTATGGCCGGGGCGCGATCCCGTTTTTTGAGCCACACGTCAAATCCTATGACGGCAAGGACGGCGAGCGAAAAGTCTACAACCACCATAAGGCGCGTCGGCTGGAGAACGGACCAGACGGGTATGTGCAACCGGTACGGCAGGGAGGATATGCCGTCCGGAAGCATCAGAAGAAGTGCTGCCAGAAGACCCGCAACCCAAAACCACACCCGTTTTCCTCCTACACGGAGAGCGGCATAAAACGCAAATATGAGCGGTATGATCCCGATATAGCCTACGAACTCTCCGTAGTTCCAGACTCCCCAGTAATTCATGGTTGCCGGATTGCCGAAAAAGTCCGGAGCCAGAAACTGTAAGAGATTCTGCCAGGGAAGAAACCATCCGGACTGCATCCACTGGTCCCGGGAAAGGACGCGGGATGATACAGATATAAACTCCGCAACCGGAAGCCACTGGAAAAGCGTGAGAAGTACGGCTATGCTTGCCGCCGTAGCTACGGTCAATACCCCTTCCTGAACCCGTGAGGTTTTGAGGAATTTTCTCTGCAACCAGATCCGGGCAAGGACGTATGCGGCCTCAACAAGTACTGCATAGAGAAATACCTGGCTGTGACCCGCGAAAAACTGGCAGGCAAGCGATCCCGCGAGCACCATAAACCACACGGCCTTGTTCCGGGACTGCCGCTTCTTTCCGGCATAGGCAAAAAGGTTATCTGCCGAAAGCAGTATAAGCGGTATCCAGAGTGCCGTATGGACAATCGTCCCCCAGGTGAGCCACGCGACGGAAAAACCGCAAAAACTCCATGCCGCCGCTCCGAGAAAGGATGCCGGCGGACTTATGCCCGTATTCCGGAGGAAAAGGTAGAGGAAAAACCCTGCAAGAAGCGGCGTCAGCACTATGAGCGCGGTCCATGCCTCGGGAAAGGGAAAGAGGAAAAACAGAATATTCAGAGGATAGAGCGCTCCGCTCTGGATATTGCCGATAAGCGATGTCCCGGAAAACGCATAGGGATTCCAGAGGGGCAGCGTCCCGCTTTTCAGATCGTCAACAGCGATCTTCCTCCAGGGAATCTGCTGCCGGACGGGATCGGTAATGAGAAAATTTTTGTACGGGACGCCGCGGGGATTGGTCGCGGCATAGAGGTCCCGCCACGGATAGTAAAGCCCGATCAGCGTATCTGTCGGTACGGGTATGCGGCCCCGGAGAATTCCCGGCAGGAAAAAGCCGACCGCAACGGCAAACATTATGCAGAGCATGACAGCGTCATAGCGCATACGCCTCATGGTGATCCGGGCCTTTCGATAAGCGCATCGAAGCGCTTGAGAAATACCTCGACGCGGAAATCCCCAGCGCGACGGATGGCAGCACGGGAAACGGCTGCCGCTTCCTTCTCGCCTGCTATTATGTCTTTGGTTCTGCGGATGAGTTCCTCTTCCCCAGACCAAAGGAAGCCGTTTTGGCCGTCGGTCACGATTTCAGAAAGCCCGCCCCCCCGGTAGACAACCGGAATGCATCCGGCTGACATAGCCTCTACCGTACTTATGCCGAAATGTTCGGCATATAACGGCTCATCCTCCCCGTAGCCGGCCGCATGCCAATATACCCGCGCTTTCCGGTATAGCCGGATAAGCTCATCGTGACCCGCGTTCGGCATGAGGGTAACCGGGAGATTTCCGACGGATTTCTCCAGAGTACGGAAAAATGGCCGGTCGCCTTCGAGAAGCCCTCCAGCGAGGACCAGTTTCCAGCCGGAGAGGTTTTTCTCTTTGACAAGCGCGGCAAACGCACGGATAAGGAGGTCCTGCTTTTTTGCGGTATGGACCGGGGTGAAACGTCCGACCGATAAAATCATACGTTCTTTTTCCTGCCCTTTCCCCGGAGAAATTTCCGGAACCGGCGGATAGATGACGGATGCTCTCCGGCCGATGCGCGGATCCATGTGCCGCAGGGTAAAGTACGAATTGCAGACAATGTCGCCGTATCTTGCGAGTTTGAAGGGAGAAAGCGGCAGCTTCGGAAAAGGCATCTGAAAATGCAGGATATTTCGTCGGGCGAGCGAGGTCGGGATGCTACCATCACTCAATACGAAAATTATATCGAACCCGCTGGTTGCACGTAACTTTGTGAATAAACTTTTTATCCGGAATATATTTTGAGTCACTTTTATGTTCGATACATCAATACCGAGCCTTTCTGACAGCATGGATAAAACTGAAGGATCATCCCAGAACACCCGGACGTCATGCGTTTTCGCCCAGTGGGCAGCAAGCGTCAGAATATACCGCTCTCCTCCGCCTGCGGTAGGCAGATATGGGCTATAAAAACCTATTTTCATATGCGTTTCCTCCGGCGGCCGTACGGCCTCTGCGCGACATATACCACGGTTCCCCCGGCCAGAAAAACCAGGACGCCCATGGCGATCATACTCCCGAACCGAAACGATGCCGGATCATAGACAAACGTCACGGTATGCTTCCCCTCCGGCACGGCAACCGCACGGAAATCATAATCCGCGCGGTAGACCGGAGCTTCATGTCCGTCTACATACGCCCTCCAGCCGGCATCATACGTATCCGTCAGGACAAGCAGCTTATTCGCCTGAGCATCCGTGCGGAGCTCCACGCGGTCCGGCAGGTATGAGGTAACCGTTACGTTTCCGTCTCCCTTCGCCGGAGGAACTTCCGGCTCTGTTTCAAGCACTGCAGCGTCGCGGAGACTGAAGTCCGGAGCAAACATCGTATCGATAATCTGCTGCCGGCCGCTCTCCACCCGATATCCCGATACGAGAAAGGATCTCGGAAACGCGTGGGTATTTTCAAACACCTGGTAATAGGCATCTTCAAATACCTTGACGTAATTGGGATACTTCCAGTACGGATAGGTCCATCCGTACCTTCCGTCGCTGATCCGGTGGACCAGGTATTTGGCCCCGAGGAACCCGAGGATCTTTTCCGAATACGCTCCGTCTTTCGGAAACTGGACAAGGGAGCGCTCCGGAGCGCGGATCGTTCCGTTTACGGCCGTTGATATGAATTCGCCGTAGCGTTCCTGATAGACGGCATCGTAGCCGACTATCGACTGCAGACGGTTTGTTCCGGTAAATTCGTTATAGATGTTCCCGAAGACCCGATTGACTCCGGAGGCATTACTCAGAAATGTCCCGACTGCCGTCGGAGGGTAGACGTACTCCTTCGGATCAAAGGGCATCCACTTTCCCGCATACCGGAGCATCTCAAATGCAGAAAGACCGATAAGGACAAAAAGCAGGGTCTTTCGGACGTTTATACCGCGGAGGAAAAATCCCGCTCCTGCCGCGATAAGTCCCACCGAAAGTACCCCTGTCGGAAGGATGAGATTCCGCACTGCAACCCCGGCCCATTCGGACGGAAGTCCCATATGCCGGAGGGTCACGGTCCAAAGAAGAACTAGCGCGATAACGATCGGAACCGCGGCTTTCAGGAGATTTTTTATCCTGCGGTCTCTCCAGTCGGAACAAAGCGCATCGATCCCGAAAGCGCCGACAACTGCGAGCGAAAAACTGAAGAGGACGATGATCCGCGAGGCCGCACTCGTGGCTATCACCGGAACTTTTGACCAAAACAGGAACGCGGAAAGCGGTGTTTTGGTAGCAAGGAGCAGTGTCACGACGCAACTCACCAGGAAAAACCAGATCCGCTTATCCTTCAGCCGGTTGACTGCTTCATACAGGGCAAACGTTAGCGGAATCACGCCGATGTAGCTCGCCCACTCGGCATAGTGGCCGAACCAGTCGTTTCTCGTCACCGGATTTCCGTAATAATCCGGAGCAATTAGGGTGACCAGATAATTCCATGGAATGACTTCCCCGCCCTTTCCGAAGAGGACGCTTCTGACCGACGCGAGGTACGCATACGTTGCCGGCAAAAGCTGCGGAAGGCTCAGGAGAATTCCGCAAAAGGAAAAACCCGTAAGATAGAGGGCCTGCCGGTATTTTTTTGAAGCTATCGTTTCCCAGAGAAGGTATGCAAAGGACATAGCGGCCACATACAGGCTTATCTGAAAATGCCCTGACAGGAACGACATCATAACCCCGAAACTCACGCCGAGAAGCGGAAACCATCCCCCGCGGTCGAGGGAGCGGCGGACGGACCAGAGGATAAACGGCAGCCAGAGAACGGCATAGCCGAGTGTTCCGTATGCCATCCATACGGTCAAAAACCCTGAGAACATAAACGCGATGCCGCCAAGAAGCGATGCAGGTCTCGTGACACCCGAGGATCGGAGAAAGAGGAACATGAAGAGTCCGGCAAGGAGGGGCTGCAGAAGAACAAGGACGCTCCATGCGTCGATCATAGGCAGGACCATGAACAGGAGATTAAACGGTGACAGGACGGCGCTCTGATAATTAGCCAGCTGTGGCGTGCCGGAGAAGCTGTACGGATTCCAGAGCGGCACCTCGGGAATTTTCCAGGTCATAACGGTCAGGACTTTCCACGGAAACATCTGCGTGATGACATCCGGCATGGCGTTATTTTTGACTGCCATGCCTCCCATCGCACTCCAGGGCGGAAAAAAGTTCATGAGATACCGTGACGGAAACGGCACGAGCCCGTGAAACCACCACGGCAAGGCAAAAAGCGCCCAGACCGCAAGGATGCCTGCAACCGGCCAAAACCAGAAGAAACGCGTGAGGCGCCGTACGTTCATAATGACTTCCGGATACATCTGTCCGGCATTCTCATGGTAACGCACCGCACGGTGAGTTGGCAATCGAGGCGCATATATTCACGATCTTGGGACAGGAGGCGTTTGAGAGAAGGCTATGTTCTCTGGAGCTCCCAAAGTTTGGCATAGGTGACAAACAGGGAAAACCCCTGGTATATGCTCTCGATAAGTCCCCGGGTACCGGCACGCCATCCACCCTGACGGACATAGGAATCCCAGAATCCGGTGGCCATGACGCGAAGAAGTCTCCACCACACAACATTGGGGTGCCCCGCGCGCATCCTGAGATCCGCTTCAACCGAAGACCATGCGTTGGTCTTGGCAAGCATCTCTTCGAGATTGCGGTGTGTGCGATGGATCAGGAACGTTTTGAATATGCCGGTTTTCCCGCGGATTTGGGCAGTCTCATGGAGTTTCCCTGCCCATCCGAGAAGTGCGTCTTTTCTCATGAGACGGATCATGCCGTCCCGGTACGGCCAATGTGCCCCGAGGTAATAATTATCCCGCGGTATGGTGTACGCAACGGGGGATATTCCCTCGCGGTACTCCTGCATGGTCCTCCGTATTTCTTCAGTAATCTCCGGAGTAACCCGCTCGTCCGCATCGATATAGAAAAGCCATGGGGAACGGGCCCGCTGAGCTCCGAGCATACGGAGGGCGGAAAAATCCCCGGACTTCCCTTCTACAACGGTAGCGCCGAGTTTTGCCGCAAGCGTACGTGTCTCATCCGTTGAGCCGTCGTCAACGACGATGTATTCCCGGGCCCACGGCATTCCGGACATGACATCCGCAAGCTGCCGTGCCTCGTTTTTGGCAATCGTGATAACGGAAATATCTAGGCGTTCCATACGTATCGTCTCCCGAACCGCTGTAGCGCGGCGTCCCATACTGCGCGTCGCCTGACGGCATCTCTCCCTACCCCGAACCTTATGCTTTCCCGAAGTACCGCAAGTTTAGTCCGCAGGGGTGCAAACCGCATAGCGACCAAAAGCCTGTTTCTCGTCTGATAATAGGACTGAAACGCATTGCCCGTTCCGCCGGTTGAAGAAGCATTGCTGTGCCAGACCCGTGATTCCGGTACATAGAGAAGCCGGTATCCCAGCCGTTTTGCCGAAAGACAAAAATCCAGATCCTCAAGGTAGGAAAAATACCGTTCATCCAGAAGTCCTGTCCTGCGGAAGACGTCGCGCGCTATCATCATGGAACAGCCGGTCACAAACGGGGTGTCGCACCTTTCGTCATACTGACCGCGGTCTATCTCATCAACGCCCCGGTGCGATGCGTACATATTGTTCCAGTCTATACTGCCTCCGGCGTACCAGAGGATGCGGCCACGCTCTTTTTCCGCGTACCGGTCATGATGATACTCGCGCCCGGCGGCGAAATAAATTTTGGATCCGGCAATACCGGCGTCAGGTTCACCCAGGGCATCAACAAGGGGCAGGAGTGCCCCCGGATCAACGGTCGTGTCGTTATTGAGAAGCCACACGAAGTCGGAAGACGCTGCAAGGGCTCTCCGGATTCCCGTATTGCTGCCGCCGGCAAAACCCGCGTTCTCCCGATTTTCCACAAGTTCCGTCCCCGGATATCTTTTCCGTATGACGTCGGGTGAACCGTCCGTCGAACCGTTGTCTACGACAATGGTGCGGACGGAATACGGCCCTTTTTTGAGTGCCGCAAGCGACCCGAGACAGGAAAGGGTGTCTGACAAACCGTTCCAGTTAACAAGAATGACTGCAACAGACTTCATATGTCACTCCGTTTCGATGCGGATCCTCGCATTGGCAACATACACATCATACCCGAGTGTAGAGCGGAGGGCCACCCGATAGAGATTATTTCCCGGATCAAGCGTGATGGGAGCTTCTTTTACCACGGTGCCGCCGCCGGCAAAGGATACTTCGCTGAACCAGACGTCATGCTTGTTGGTGACATCGACGAGCTTCGCATAGGTCGTACCGTTACCCGTCGGATTTGTGAGAACCACCTGAAACACCGCACTCCTAATACCCGGATATTTTCCGGTATCCGCTGTCGCTTCAGCGCCGGTGATCTCGGCGTACTCTGTCGATCGGGTCATGCCCGAACCCAAAGGAATGTAAAATTCCCCGCCTTTGGGCTTCACCGGTTGGCTCGGTACGGGAGAAGAAACCGCTGCCGATGGGGTAGTTTCCTTCGCGATACCGGCGATGAGTGCCGTGCACGCGCCGGGACAAACGGACGGTTCATCCAGGGGTGCCTCCACCCGGGATACCGCTGTCCGCGGCTGTGTCGCCCGATCACCGAAAAACACGATATCAAGAAACAGCAGATTTACTGCAAACAGAAGGAACAGTAAAAACAGGACATATTTCGGCAGAAACTGAAGCATACCTCAATGACGCTAGACTGCAGAATCTTCACGTTCCCGCAGTGCGCGGCGTGTGAGCCTGCGTCCAAGGCGCATCCAAAACCTCCGGACGGGAGACGTTGTCTCACGGATGCCTGTCGAGAGGCTCCAATACCGGATCTCATGCCCTGCGCGGCCAATTTCTCTCCTCGCCTCGGAAACCGATGGGGAAATTTCCGGGAACCCCTCATTTTCCCAGAGTTTGACAAACACGATTAGCGAATAGAACGACTGGAGAAGCGAGAGGACGAGTCCGTGCAGGCCGTCCCGGTACCCTTCCTCGGCAAAATAGATCTTCACGAAATCCGATACCGGAAACCGTAGCGCATCATGCCAGACGGGCCTGTAGCCTGCGGCGGTCATTTTGGCAACTTCGCTTTCCGTATAGATCGTCTCCATCTTCGAAAGATATTGGGCGATGGAATCGTAATTGTAATGGATATACGGTTCGTCAATCGTTTCCGTTTTTCCGTCGACAGCGAGGTATTCGTGCACATGGACACAGGGAAATTTTCCCGTACCCCTCCGGAAGAGTCTGAGCTGCTTATCCGGCCACCATAACCCGTGTTTGATCCATTTTCCGAAAATCATGTTTTTCCTCGGGATCCAGTAGCCCGCTATTTCCCCGCCCGGAACACGTTCATTTTTGATGATCCGGCGTATTTCGTCCGAAAGCGGCTTGGTCAACTCTTCATCCGCATCAAGGGAAAGTATCCAGTCGCCGGTTGCTTTTGTGAACCCGAAATTTTTGTTCACGTTGAGCATGCGGTTGTTGGGCCGCGTGAAAATACGGGGGGTAAATTTTTTGGCAATCTTCACCGTATCATCCGTGGAACTCCCGTTGACGACCACGACCTCATCTGCCCAGGAAACCGACCGAAGCGTCCGCTCAAGAGTAGAAGCACCGTTATAGACGGATAGTACGACACTTAACGTCGCCATATGCGTAGCGCAGAAAATTGTCCGGCCAGCTCTGCCATGCGCCGGCGCTCAAGAAGTATCAGTATGCCACTATACAGTATAACACCCGCTCCGGCGACAGTGACGTCCCAGACGACGGTATGGAACATATTCCGGAGCGCGCCATAGAATATCATCTGCGCGATAACTCCGAGAAACGGTACGGCGATGCTTTTCCAAAACGAAAATACCGCGACTTTTTTGGCAAGGAACACGACGAGAATAAGCGTGGACGAGATAAGGAGAAGCCCGAGCGCCACACCGTTAAAGCCGATGGCCAGGATAAGCGGCACGGTAACGATCCAGGTAGTTGACGTCCACATCACCATAAGCCAGAGCGTGGTTTTTATTTTACCCACGGCATTCAGCGCATTGGTGAGCGGTGTCGAAAGGCTCGAAACAGCGGATGCCGCGGCAAACAGGTAAAACGACAGGAGCGCGGGTTCCCATTTAAGGTACTTGGGAATGATGTGCACCATCGGTTCAACAAAAAACAGGAGTCCGACGGTAATCGGAAATATGGACAGCGCGAGCCCGAAAAGCGTCTTTTCTATCGCGCGCCCGAGGACCTCACGGTCATGCTGGAGCCGTGAAAACGCCGGGAATGTTACCCGGATAACGCTGTCCATGATAAGCCGGAGCGGTACTTCAGCCCATTTTTTGGCCCAGCCGATGTAGCCGACCTGGGTAAACGGAAGTATTTTTCCCAAAAAGACCGTAAAGAGATCGTCTTTGAGAAGTGCGAGGAACGAATTGAGCTGAAACGGAATGCCGAACGTCAGCAGTCTCCTGGCCACATGACGCCGGAATCCGATGGATATCTTCCAGGGAGAGATGATATAGATCACGACAAGCCCGAGGACTGCCCGTACGATGACCGCCCAGGTAAAACTCGCAATCCCCCACCCCTGCCATGCGAGAAGAAGCGCGACGGCATAAAACCCTACGGTTTCGAATATCTGCGGGATCACCAGCTTGTAAAATTCGAGGTTTCGTTCGAGAAGGACGGACGGGATGGTCTTGAGTGAGCTCAGAAAAAAGGAAAAAATGAGTGCTCTGAGAAGCCACAGCCCCGCTACATCTAGGCGGTAAAATTTCGCGATGGTGCCGGAAAAGATATACGCGACGACTACAACCACAGCGACCATTGCCTGCTGGATGGTAAACGTCGTCGTGAGGTCCTCCGCAGAGAGTTCTTCTTTTTTCTGTATCAGCGCTGCCGCAAGTCCTATATCGGAAAAGTATCCGAGGAAAGAAATAATTGCCGAAACCACATAATAGATACCGAAAATCGCGGGACTGAGGAAAATAGTAAGAAGGAATGTTGCGCCGAACGCAACGATTTGGAGGAAAAACGTACGGGACGTAAGCGCCACGATGCCGCTCAGGGATTTTTTCTTGATCGCAGCGATATCTATTTCTTCCATACCCCTCCGGTCCTCCTGCGCCAGGGGCGCGTGGTAAAAAGGCGCCAGAGGCCTTCAAGGTCTCCCTGCGCGGTTTTCATGACACGGACGGTGGAACCGGGGTTATCCACCCACGTCACGGGCTCTTCGTAAATCCGGTATCCTTCTTTCTCTCCCAGAATGAGAAGCTCCGAATCAAAAAACCATTCATTGTCGGCAATCTGCGGCAGAAGTGTTTTCACGACGTTTTGCGTCACCGCCTTGAACCCGCACTGCGCGTCGGAAAAATTGACCCAAAAAAAGAATCTGATGAGGGTGATATACGTCTTGGATGTAATAGTACGGAGGGTATTTCTGCCGTACACCCGCGCTCCATGGGCATTCCTCGTCCCTATGGCGATATCGTATCCCCGGAGGAGCGACCGGACGAGAGTCGGAAAATGCCGTAAATCCGTCGAGAGGTCGACGTCCATATAAGAAACGACGTCATCCTTGGAATGCTGCCAGACGTATTTGACCGCCCTTCCCCTTCCTTTCTGATGAAGGTGTACGGCCCGAACATGCGCAATAGATTTCGCAAGCGACAGCGCGATCTCGTATGTCCGGTCGGTTGAAGCATTGTCGGCAATGGTGATGGTCCAGGTAAAATCCGGCAGATGAGTACCAAGATACGCTGCAAGCGTGCGGACATGATCGGCAACCTCCGCTTCCTCATTGTAGACCGGTATGACAACGTTAAGAGATGGTTTTTTTGCCATATATGAATACTATCATGACGACCGTCAAAACCGACAACAGATTTCCGATCGTCCTGACCGGGGTATCGGTAAACTGCATGGATACGATACTGGTCCCCTGCGGTACGGATATCCGGGGAAGGGCATGTACGACCGCGGGGGTCACTGACGTTCCGTTCACCTCATAGCGCCAGCCCGGGAAATATGTCCGGTTGATGACGACGCCGGCAGGGGTCTCTGCCTGTACCGCGATACGGGCACGCGTACCCGTATCTTCAAGTACCCGTGCTGTCACGCCGGCGGCGGAAACCAAGGAAGACGGCAGATCGTTCACGCTTTTGGGTTTGATGAAACCCGGCGGGAGATATTCGTCGGAAATTTTGGACACACGGAACCGGAGTTCCCCGGCCGATGTATAGGTGCTCAGAGGTTCTGTGTAGGGGTACTGAGGGATAAA
Organism: Patescibacteria group bacterium; assembly: GCA_023379025.1. Classification (GTDB taxonomy): domain Bacteria; phylum Patescibacteriota; class Microgenomatia; order UBA10105; family UBA927; genus JAMCTH01. The sequence goes on from JAMCTH010000003.1 coordinate 57,915, forward strand.
TAATCTGACGGAAAATACCAGCACCCCGGCAATGATAGCACCCCCCAACGCAATCCGTACACCGTGTCCGGGAATCCACCGGAGCACGGCAGCCGACAGAACCGACAGCCCGAGACTTGCCGGTGAAAGAAAGCGCCAGGGATACTGCATATAGGCAAAAAAGGGAATAAGCTTCCAGAGGAGTACGGACCAGGAAAGCACCAGAAAAAGGGAAAGTGCGGTCCAGATCAGAATGACGCGGAGAAAGGTCCGGACTTTTTCCGTGAGCTCCGGCCGGACCGGACACAGCGCAAGGGCGGCAGCCGACAGTACTATGTACTCTTTTCCGAGTTTAAACGAAAATCCGTCCATGCATCCTTTCTCAGATCCTCCGAATCCCCAGGGTGAACTCCACAGTTGTCCGAGGCACACAAAATGATCCAGATAATCCGCGCTTTTGCCGATTTGTCCGGCTACCGATGTCGCGCTCATCTCGGCAAACGCCGGAAGCCAGAAAAACGCCGAAAGACCGAGTCCGCCGGAAAAAAGCGCAGCAATTCTTTTAACCTCTTCGGTAATGGATCGTTCCCGAAGGAGCCGAAAAAAGAGATACCCGGCGCACCCTGCCATGGTAAGTACAACTGATGCGTATCCAAAAAGGGTATGGGAGAGAATGGTACCGGCAAGTCCGGTGATACCGAGGACAGCCTCCTTACGGCCTCCGGAACCGAAAATCCAGAATATCCCGAAAAGAAAAAGCGGAAAAAATGCCGCTGCCCAGAATTCTCCGACCGCACCGCGTACATAGATCTGGACGGCGTGATACGGAGCGTACACATACATGACTCCGGCAACAACGCCGGCGACCGTCCCGAGATACCGGGAAACCAGCCAGAACATAGTCAGCCCGGAGAGGAGGATGCCGGCGGCAAACATAAATTTCGTTGCGGTAAGTGCATCGGTCATGCCGGTCGCGTAGAGAGCTCCGCCCACGTAATACGGAAGCGGTGCATAGAAGTTAAACAGCGGGTACCCATACCCATATCCCAAATCCGCAACCCACCGGACCGGAAACTGTCCGTTTTGAAGCGCCCTGCCCATAGCTACGACGCGCCCTACCTGCGTATCATCATGCATGGGGAAAAAGCCCCTGAGGGTAAGGGGGCGGATGCTCCAGACCGAGAGGATAAAAACCGCAGCAACACCGGTAAGCCCGATATATGCGGGCCGGAACATGTGATGCAGGCGTTTTTTCACCATGCCCTCCTCCAGAATACGCTCCCGGCAGCCACGATACCGAGCACGATAAAGCTCACGAGTGAGATCACGTCCGCGGTAAACCGGAATATGGTTTCGCGGAATTCAACAAAAATATGGTGTGTCCCTTCAGGAACGGAAAACCGCATGAGCCCTTCCGGGTTATCATAGCGGAGTTCAACGGGGACATCATCGAGGGTCGCACCCCAGCCGGGATAATAGAGTGAATTGATCTGTATGACACTGTTTTCGTCTGCATGGATCACCGCATCAATGCGCTCGGTCGTTCCCGTACGAAGAACAATCGACCCCTGACCGGTATAGAATTCAATCCTCCGGTATGCGCGTGTCGCCGGTCTTGCCGATGCCCAGACAGGCATGTATTCGTCGGCAACGGTGGTCGTCGCTTCGTTGGTGGTATAGTATCCGATCGTACGGTCTACCGGGACAACCCTGCTCATGATCGTCCATACGGGTCCTGCCCACAGCAGTACATAACACGCCGTCAGAGCGATACGTGCCGGAGTCGGACGCCCGGAAAGACTTGCCGCGACAATCCATGCGCCGGCAAAAAGTCCCACGGCGAGAAACCGGTACGGAAACTGGACGTACCGCGTCAGCACTGCGCTGTGCCAAAGGGGGGCCCCCAACGGCGTTGCTATAAATACAACTGCCACAAAGAGCGAGACGTACCATACCGTCAGCATGCGTTCCTTTACCCTATGCCCGGTAAGAAGGAGAATGCAGGCAAGGATTGCTCCGAAATTCAGAAGGTATAATGACGTTCCGTCTACGATAAACTGTTCCGGTTTTGAAAGGATTATGCTTCCGAACATCACATATCCCCGTTCAAACAATGCGGGCATCCAGAAAAAGGCGGAGAGACCGATCCCGGCGGCAACCGGCAGAAAATAACGGAACTGCCGTTTCAGGACGATCCACACTACGATAAGAGGAAAAAGAAGAAGCGCCAGGGTATTATGGCTGACGATGAGAAACCCAACCGCAAGAGCAAGGAGCAATTGATTGCCGGAGGAAAGGGCATAGAGAGCTGCGCTTGCGGGAAGGAGGGCCAGGATCTCTCCGACGGATCCGCGTTTATAGAGGTCAAATCCTAGATACGGCGCGAGAAGAAACCCGAGGCTGCCGGCAAATGCGGAGGTCTCATCCCAGCTTTTCCTGAGCCAGAGATAGATATACCATACCGAACCGATGACAGAGCCGCCGAGGATAAGTTTCACCGCATCGACGAAGGAAAATCCCAGTATATGGATGAGCGACCCAAGATACAAAAACCCGGGATAGAGAAAATTTGCCACCGGATACCCGTAACTGTTGTTCAGTCTTCCCAGAAAACGCACGGGAAACTGCCCTTCACGAAGGCTCTGGAAAAATGCCGTGAGCCTGATGATCATCCACTCCCCGTCATCGGATACAAAAAACCCGTGGCGGAGAAGCGGCCACAGGATCGCGAACGAGCACAGCGTAAGAAGAGCGAGAGAGAGGATTCCGTTTTTCGTAAACGGAGGCCGTTTCATAGAGCGCCTTTCGTGCCGGACTGCGGCACCACTTCAAAAAGGCGGAGTGTTCTGTCTTTGTTCAGTCCTTTTTCATAGGACGCAAGCAGTTTGAGAGGCCATTTGGGAGGCACCGTCTCTGTCTGGTTCAGAATCAAAAACGTCGGGTGAGCCCTGCTGTCACTCCTCATGGCGGCGGGCATATCTTCCGGGATGGGCCAGACCCCATGGATACTCATATTGGGATTGTCGACAAGATAGATCTCTATAGCATACGGCAGAAGCCCGAAGGTCCCGTCCGTGTATACGGACACCTTGTGTGCCGACGCTTCTGTCCTGAGGTACGAAACGACGGGCGCAATGCCCCATCCCGCGGGCCAGTCATTCATATACTGTCCCCGGTCCGCTTCCGGAATCGGTGCGTAGAGGGGATTGGTCACGAGGAGGTAATCCGTCGTCACCGACGGCACGAGGGCAAGCACCACGATAAAAATTCCTAAATAATGCCGCCGCAACTGGCGGATGAGCCAGGAGGAACTTTCCGCCGCAATGACAAGAAGCGGCATGCACATAAACAGAATAAAACGCGGGTAGAGCACTTTTCCGAAAAGCGCGAGCGCAGCAAACGGTCCGAGCCACCAGCCGTAGAGAAGGAGTTTTTTTGCGTCGATGCGTCCGAGCGCTATAGGCAGGAATATAAGCCCGACAACCGGAAGGGTCAGATAACGCCAGAACCAGTCAAACTCCCCGCGCAGGTTTCCTTCGACAAAACGCATGGGATGCAGGAGCCATTCGCGGAAGGGATAGACGAACACCGCGTCCTTTTCCGCCACCATATGAAAAAACGGCGAGAGCCGGAGGGTACTGTAGATCGCCTGGGAAACGAGCGCCGCAACACAAACAAGCATTATCCAGCGCGCAAGGCGACGGAGACGCCCCGGCGTTTTCCAGTCGAAAAGAACCAGGGTGAAGGGCAGAAGATAGAGGCCGAAAAATCCGGATGTCTTCGTGAGCATCGCCCCGCCGAGACCCATGCCGAGGATGAGTGCGATATCGAGGCGCCGGTGTTTGACGAGAAGGATACCAAGATAAAGATTCCATATGGCAAACGCGGCAACCATACTGTCATAGAGAGCCATGCGGTCATAGACCGTGGCAAACGGAGACAGTACATAGAAGAGTGCTGCAAGAAACGCAGCCGGCGCGGTTCCGAACAGTTCCCAGGTGAGAAGGCTTATGCCGATAAGACTGCCGACTCCGGCGCCTACCGATACGAGCCTTCCCGCAAGAAGCGGGTCGTGGACCGCGCGCAGGACCCCCATAAGAATCCAGGTATACATGGGCTGCTTGCCGTCGGTGAGCGAGATAAAACGCCAGTTCGCGTCACGGCTTCCTATCTGGGACCAGCGGATGTAGATTGCCTCATCGGTAAAAATCGGAAGTTTTGTAAGATTGGTGAGGCGGCTTACTCCGAAAAGCACCGCGATAAAAAGTGCGGCAATAACCAACGTACGCCATGAACGCAGAATCGGATACATATGACGATTATACCCCGGTACGGAAACGCCGGGCAAATCGCCGGACCAGCAATACGGAGACGGTGACGAGTACCGGGATGACCGTCAGTAGATCCCGGTACTGCGGCACAGGAGCATTATAGTCACCGAAATATAATACCGGAGCATACCGGAGCAATAATCCCAATGCGTAGGCTCCGGCAACCGCGGTGACTGCCTTCTGCCGCGGGAGAAGGGCAACAAACGGAGCGATCCAGAGAAAATACCAGGGCAGAATCTCCCGCGTCAATCCGACCGCAACAAGGCCTGCCGTCATCAGCAACAATGCCAGCGTCCTGTTCCACCGGAACAGGAGAGCCGGCGCAAGGGCAAGCGTCATAAGTTTCATGGCTACGGAGAACGCCCAGACAAGAAGGGATTTCCAGAAACGCATCCGGATGCCGGCATATACCGCAAACAGCACGATCGCCATCATCACCATGTCGTTATGAGGGCTCACGAGAGTTTCCACAATCACCAGAGGATTGAGTGCAAACAGGGCAACACCGGCCGCTTCACTCCCCGGCTCCAGGCGCCGCAGTATCCGTCCGATAAGATACGCCCCGATAAGATATGAAAGTGCAATTATCGCCTTTATGTTCCAGAGTATAAGGAGAAAATACCCGAATCCCAGTATATAAGCAGGGAGCGTCAGGACAATCCAGAGAGGCGTATATGCTGACGGGAGATGTGTCCACCGCATAAATGACAGCCAGGGTTCGATACCGGTAAAATCAAGCGGGATGACGGTATAGGGGTTCTGATGATAGACGAGCACCGTCTTGGCCGTAAACATATAATTGAATATGTCATAGGAAAACGCGGGGTAGGAAAACACGAGTATTCCCGCAAGTAACAGGGAAAGCTTCAGAACGGAACCGGCGCCGATCGCGTTTTTCCTGGCCCGGACCAATACCCATACATATCCGATAAGGAGGAGTGCCGCAAGCCCCAAAAACAGCGCCGTAGACAACGGACGCTCGTAATACCCGACATACTGGAATGACGTTTCAAGCGACCGGACCAGTCCGAACCGCGAAAGGGTAAGAGAGAGATCCACCTGCGTATAGGAATAGAGAAACCACCCCAATGCAGTCAGCAGATACAATACGCAAAGTGCCCGGATGGAATGGGGTGTTTTTTTCATGTAGCGAACGTAAACGCTTCTCTCTCCTAGGAACGGTACCGTCCCCGCATGGCATTCAACCGGATTTTGACAATGGCGGCAAGCCCCTGCAGTGAATCGCGGACAGGGCTGACCCGGCGGGTGTCGACGTAATGCCATTCAACCGGTACTTCTTTTATGGAATAGCCGAGCAGTTTGGCAACATAAAGCACTTCTATATCAAACCCTGCCGTCACCATGGAACCCTGCGCGGTATCGTGTTTTTTGTATAAACGGAGCCGCCTGAATATATCCTGCGCGACGTGACGCCGGAACGCCTTAAAGCCGCACTGTGTATCCGTAATACCCCGTAGTCCGAGAATTAGGGCGCGAAGCACCATAAATCCGCGCGCCATGACCCGGCGGAGAAACGGCGCTCCTTCGCGTTTTGTGCTGCGGGATCCGATGACCACATCGTACCCCTTCAAAAACCAGGGAAGGAGTGCCCCCACTTCGGATATGGGTGTTGCCTGGTCAAGATCTGAAAAAAGCGCAGTACCGCCCCGTGCGGCAAGCATGCCCGTGATGACGGTCGCCGCTTTTCCTCCGTGTGCATTATGGATAACCCGGAATCTGGAATCAGAGGCGGCAAACGCGTCAAGCAGCTGTCCGGTATCATCCGTTGAACCGTCATCCACCAAAATTACTTCCCAGGAGTAATCTCTCCGGTCAAGATACCGCAATACCCGGTCAAGCGCCCCCAGGCGGATATTGGTTTCTTCGTTATATGCCGGAATCACGACGGAAAGATATGGTTCTTTCATACGTTTCTGTCACGCTCTGTGTGAACCGCGGTTCAGCCCGTACCGGTATAGTGCTCCAGTTTGAAAATTTTTACAAAGGGCGTAACCCACTCACCGACGATCTGTGCGCGCCCGAATCCGGCAATTTCCCACAGGGAGTTTCCGAGCGGATGACAGTCGGGAAATTCGCAGATGACGATAAGCTGATCCGTAACGCTTCTCCGGTCCGGATCGACGGATACCGGTTCGATCGTCACGGGCGGATGCCCCCAGATTTCAAAAAAATACCGGTAGGCGTAATCCGAATTGGATGAGGTGATAAGGGCGAAGTTAAACGGGAGCCCGTTTGCTTTAGAGAGGGCCGTTTGGGCAATACCGCGCATCTGAGAAAGCTGATTATTCGGCGCGTACACAAACGGTCTCCCCTGCCAGTTCAGGACCACGAGACCGATAAACACGGCTGCCGCACCCATACGTCCCACCACGTTTATACGTGCGATATCGGCAAGAACAAGCGCCGTCAGGAGAAACGGCAAAGGAAATACAATGCCGAAATAATAGTCATAAATATTTTTCCGGTATAAACCGAAAAGCACTATGCTGACACCAAACCAGAGCGCCAATAGGAGCATGGCCTGCCGCCCTTCCGGCTCAAGAAGAAACGTCCTGATCTTCTTTATGAATCCCCTCTCATTTGCCCGGGAGCGGACGACTGCCCAAACGGACGGCAGTAAAATGAGGGCAAGGGCCAGGATTGTTCCGAGAACCGTACCGCCCCGCCAGAGTATCTCCTGCCAGGGCGGGAGAGCCGCAAGCGAAGCTGCCTCGGGGATGCGGTAGACAAGCCTTCCGAAGATGCGGTAGCTGACATCCGCAACGGTAGCAAGGAACCGGCCGAAGGAAAATCCTACATCCTGTCCGGCAAGGATAAACCGGATGATCGACCTTGTATTGGGGAAGCCGTGCCGCAGTTCGAACGCAAGAAACGGGCTATAGCCCACCCCAAACCCTGCAATCCCGAAAAGGTAGTGGCGGAGCCTCCTCCCCGGCTTACCGAAGAATAAAAGCCAGAGGGCTGCAAACGGAATGAGGAAGAGAAAAAGATAATGAAGCTGCAGACCGATCCCGATTATTACGCCGATCCAAAAAAGCATACCGGGCCGCTTTTCCTCGGTTGTTTTCCAGAGACACCAGACAAGGAGGAGTGAAAAAAACGGCACGAGATTCGGGTTCCACGAAGACCGCGAATAGGATATAACCAGCGGCGAAAGTGCGTAGAGGGCGGCAGCCATGAGCCCCACCACACGGTCAAAGAGCATGTTCCCGGTCCGGTAAAGAAGCCAGACCGTCGCGATGCCAAAAAGCGCCACCATTACGGCGGGGCCGGTCGGATCGAAGCGCCAGAGCCAGAGAAACGGCAGCATGAAATAGTAATAGATAGGTCCAAGGAAAAATCCTCCGACGGAAGCCGTGGGTCCGAGGAGGGTAAACTTGTGCTCGGTGATCATCCGCGCAACCACCAGGACATCCCGCCCCTCATCGCCGAGGAACGTAAGGTACGCCGATATCTTCCATAACCGAAGATACGCAGCGACCACGACGATGGCGGGGAGCGCAAACGTTTGCCAGTGCCGCCTCATCCACGAAAGCGTTTTATACATAACGGGCTAGTGCTTCTTCCAAATCACCCGCGAGTAGAGCGTGTAATTCCATATGAGCCCGAGTCCGACTCCCAACAGGTAAAACAGGCGGTAGGAGGAAATTCCGTACATGGCGGTACCTGCTGCAATGGTTCCGCCCTGTATAATCACCGCGCCTATTGATGCCGTATTGAACTGGATGAATTTCCCGATCATCCGCCTGCCGACGATTCTGCGCTCCGAAAACGTCCAGGCATTGTTGAGGATAAAATTGGAGATAATCGCAAGTTCCGCTCCGGTCATGCCTCCGATAACGGGGTGCAGCCCGATCCGGACAAACCCTTCAAGGACGACGGTGTTGATGATAAATCCGATCGTTCCGACCACGCAGAATCTGAAAAATGACGATCTGAAGGTGCTTTTCATGCGCTCCCGCAGGACATAATGAAAAACGTCCCGGATATACTGGGACGGAGCGATTTTGGAATGTCCGAATCGCCGGTCCGTGAAATGTATGGGTACTTCAACAACCCGCGCCCCCAGCATGATCGACCGGTGAAGGAATGCGATCTGGAAAAGATACCCGCTGAACCGGACGAGATCGGATTTCAGACGGTCGTAGTACGTATGACGGTATGCCCGAAACCCGCCGGTCCAGTCATGCACGTAGGAATAGCCGAGTCCGAAACGCACGATGGTGTTGCCGATGATGCTGTAGATTTTCCGGTGTACTGCCCAGTTTTCCGGTATGGAACCTCCCGGGATATAGCGGCTTCCGACCACAAAATCAGCTCCGCGATCGATTGCCTCAAGAAACTCCGGCAATACCTTCGGATCATGCGAAAGGTCCGCATCCATCTGGATAAACAGTTCCGCGCCCATCGTTTCCCGCCCGTATGCCATGCCGCGAAGGAGCGCCCTGCCGAGTCCTTCCTTTTTTCCGAGGAGAAGGAAAACGTTTTTGTGTTTTTTCTGGTAGCTGCGGACGACATCGGCTGTCTTGTCCGGCGAGGTGTCATCGACGACCAGAATCGAAACCGCATGACTGCGGACCGGCGTGAGCGCATCCAGAATGCCGTTGAGAAGCAATATGATATTATCACGTTCGTTGTACGTGGGGACGATGACCACTGCTTTCATATCGATCGGAGCCTACACCCGTTCGCGCCAATAGTTGAGGAGGTCTTCCATGGTTTTTTCAAACGGAATTCCCGCTTTCCAGCCGGTCTTTTGGGTAAATTTAGTATTATCGCCGATTAAGACCGGAACATCGGATGGGCGCATCCGCATCGGATCTTCCTGTATCTTTACCTTCACTTTCGAATAGGACAGAAGGAGATTGAGCATGTCGCCGATCCTGATGGCGTTGCCGGTACAGATGTTATACACGTCTCCGCAGTCGCACTCCGTCACGGCGGCAACGTATGCTTTCACCATATCGCGGACATCCGTATAATCCCGTTTGGCTTCCAGGTTTCCGACACGGATGACCGGCTCCTGCTTCCCTTTTTCTATCATCGCAATCTGTTTGGCGAAGTTCGACTCGGCAAACGTTTCTCCTCTTCTCGGCCCCGTATGGTTAAACCCGCGGGTCCTCACGATTTTTACTTTATAGGACTGAAAATACTGGTATCCCAGGTAATCCATCGCAAGTTTTGAAACGGCATACGGCGAAAGCGGCCGGAGCGGATTCGTCTCCCTGATCGGCAGTTCATCGGACAGCACCAGCCCGTACTCCTCGGACGAACAGGCAATCTGGATGACCGGATCGATGTTTGCCTGGCGCACGGCCTCGAATACGTTCGCCGCTCCGACGATGTTCACTTCAAGGGTCACGGACGGCGAAACCCAGGACGTCGGGACAAACGACTGGGCAGCCAGATGAAAAATATAGTTGGGTTTAATGCGCGAGAGGGTCGTATACAGACTGTGCGAATCCAGAAGGTCCGCGTCCTCAAGATGCAGTTTGTTAATGATTTTATCTATGTGGTCGAGCTTGCTTCTCGGCCGGCAGAGCCCGTGTACTTCATACCCCTGCGACAGGAGAAGCTCCGCAAGATGGCTTCCGACGAAACCCGCGATACCCGTGATGAGTGCCCGTTTTGTTTCCATGGTATTCTCCTCCTTTATAGACTATACCCATTATACATAGTCCCGTATCCTACATTCTGCCGACACCGTAATACGTATACCCCATCTGCTTGACTGCGGCAGGTTCATAGATATTCCGTCCGTCAAACAACACGCGGTTTTTGAGTCCTTTGGCAAGGCGGACAAGATCAAGCTGCCGGAATTCGTTCCATTCGGTAACGACGGCAACCGCATCCGCGCCGTCCACAGCCTCGTAGGCGCTTTTGGCATAGAGGACGCCGTGGGGCAGCACACGCTTCGCGTTGTCAACCGCGATCGGGTCATAAGCCGCAACCTCTGCACCCTTTTTAACGAGTACCGTGATAATGCCAATGGACGGTGCTTCACGCATATCATCGGTATCCGGCTTGAATGAAAGGCCGAGTACCGCGATGCGTTTGCCTCTGAGCGTCCCGCCGAAATGCCGGAGGATTTTATCCGTAAAATGCACGGCGGCTTCCTTGTTTATCGCATCCACGGCTTTCAGAAGCTGAAAATCATATCCCTTGGCTCCGGCAATCGCGATAAGTGCCTTTACGTCCTTGGGGAAACAGCTGCCCCCGTATCCTACCCCCGGGTAGAGGAAACTTCTGCCGAGACGGCGGTCGAGCCCCACGCCTTCGAGAACCTTTTCCGCGTCCGCACCCACTTTTTCCGACAGGAAGGCTATGGCATTTGCAAATGATATTTTCGTCGAAAGCAGGGAGTTTGATGCGTATTTAATGAGTTCGGCCGTTTCTACGTTGCAGGGAACGGTCTTGCCGTCAATCGGCTTATGGAGTTCCAGAAGAAGATCCCTCGCCCGGTCCGAAGTGGTCCCGATAACGACGCGGTCCGGGTGAAGCGTATCGGAAATCGCCGTCCCCTCACGCAGAAATTCCGGAACCGAAGCAATCGCAAATGACGCGCCCTCCCGTTTGACCGAAGTAATGAGATCGGAAACGACGCTGTTCGTTCCCGGCGGGACCGTACTTTTGGTCACGATAACTTTATAGCCGACAAGCGCTTTTCCTATCGCTGTTGCGGCGGCACGTACGTGGGAGAGATCCGCTTCCCCTGTTTCTTTGGGCGGAGTGCCGACACAGATAAAAATAATGTCCGAAGGGGATATTGCCTCACCGTATTCCAAAGTAAAGAGAAGCCTTCCGGCTTTGGTGTTCCTCCGCACGAGTTCCTCAAGCCCCGGCTCGTAAAAGGGCATGACTCCTGCCTTGAGCCGTTCGATTTTTTCTTTGGTATGCCCGACAACCCATACGGTATTCCCAAGGTCCGCAAATACCGCTGCGGTGACTAACCCGACATAACCGTGACCGATAAACGAAATAGTCATGTGGAATGAATACGTGTGTTCCCGACCGCTCCGAGCGTTTTCAGACCCTCTTCAAATGTCGACATCCGTATCCCGAATTTGGTTATTTTATCATGTTCCAAAACCGCATGAAAGGGCCGGGGGGCACGTCCGCGGAAATACCGGGCGAATGAGGTTTCTTTCACAAGCGACTCGTCATATCCGAATGTCCGGGCGATACACCGGGCCGCGCCGTACGGAGACAGGGCATCTTCGCCGACCACATGATACAGTCCATGTGCGTCATTTCTGACCAACGAATCGATTGCGCGCGCAATGTCATCGATATACGTCGGCATGAATAGCTGGTCCGAAGGCGAACTGATCTCCTGCCCTTTTGCAAGCTTTTCCCGGATCTTGCCGACGAAATCGGGTTTTTTCCCGAGATGCGGACCGTAGGGATTTGCAATACGGAGGATCAGCGCCCTATCTCCGAGAACGGCAACGGCACATTCCCCTTCATATTTTGTCACGCCGTACCAGCCCAGGGGATGCGGAATATCCTCCTCCGTATATCGGGGGCGGCTCCCGTCAAAGACATAATCCGTCGAGATATAAAGGAGCCGCTTTCCCGTCTCCCGACAGATCCGCGCAATCTCCTGTGTTGCACCGGTATTGACGCGCCAGGTCGTACCGGATGTTCCTTCCTCCCGTTCCCGTTCAGCACGGTCTACATCGGTCTGTGCGGCAAAATGCCAGACCCAGCTTGCCGGAGAAGCGATCATTGCCCGGCGGAGGGACGGACCGTCCGTAATATCAACGCCAGTTTCGAGACTGAGGTTTGCGAACGCGTAGCGGTCTCCCAGGAGTTCTGTCACACGCGAACCGACCATGCCGCTTAACCCTGTGCCCAGTATCTTCATGTCATTCGGTTCCCGTACTGTTTGTTGTAATACTCCCCATACGCACCGGACTTCATGCGGTGCCACCAGTCGGTATGTTCTTTATACCAGGAAATGGTTGCCGTAAGACCTGCCGCCAGATCCGTTTCCGGACGCCAGCCGGTATCCCTTTCGAGTTTGGACCAGTCTAAGGCATAGCGACGGTCATGGCCCGGACGGTCTTTGACAAACGTCATGGATGACTCATCTGTCTTCATAAGCTTCAGGATGGTTTTCACGATCATACTGTTGGGTACGTGATCATCCGGCCCGCCGATGCAATACGTCTCCCCGACGTTCCCTTTCGTCAGGACCGCTTCAATCGCCCGCACGTGATCGGTCACATAGAGCCAGTCCCTGACGTTTTTCCCGTCACCGTAGACCGGTACGGGCTTTCCCTCAAGCACATTGGTGATTGCCAGAGGAATGAGTTTTTCGGGAAACTGAAAGGGCCCGTAATTGTTCGAACAGTTGGTGATCGTCACCGGCAGTCCGAACGAATGAAAGTATGCGTTTACCAGATGGTCCGAAGCGGCTTTGGACGCCGAATACGGACTTCTCGGATCATACCTGGTCGTTTCCGAAAATTTGTCCGACCCAAGAAGACCGAGCGATCCGTACACCTCATCGGTCGATATATGGTGGAACCGCCGGATGCCGCGTTTTCTCGCGGCTTCCAGCAATACGCTCGTGCCGACAATGTTTGTCCGGACGAACGGAGCAGGATCGAGGACTGAACGGTCCACATGCGTTTCCGCAGCAAAATGAACCACGGTATCAATACCCTCCATGGCGGCATAAACCGCGCTGCTGTCGCAGATATCCGCCCTGACAAACCGATAATGGCTGTTTCCTTCAAGCGTCTTCAGGTTTTCCGCGTTGCCGGCATAGGTCAGACTATCCAGGTTCACAACGTCATCATCCGGATGATGACCGGCCCAGTAGAGAATAAAATTGGTACCGATAAAGCCGGCTCCGCCGGTAACAAGCAGTCTCATATACCGCACACTGAATGTTTTTGTACCGTCTACGTTATATTTGCATTGGTTATCGGCATTCCCTGCACCCAATCATAGCCGATCTCCGTATCCTTATATGCGATTCTTCCTTCCTCCCGGGTGTCATAGGTTCCGCTCGTGACATACACCAGTTCTGCCGGACCCTTCAGAACCTTCAGGCCGTGGGCAACGCCGTGCGGAATTTTCAGTATGATATCTCGTCCTTCTTCGCCCAACAGGTACTCTTCCGTCGTTTTGTGCGTCGGTGATCCGGATCGTCTGTCATGGAGGACTGCTTTGATCGTGCCTTTGACCACATACCACCAGTCAATCTGGGTCTTGTGGATATGCCACGCTTTGACAACACCGGTCACCATGGATGAACGCGAAAGCTGTCCGAACCCTTCGGAAAAAAACGGATCCGTCACCCGTATGAGTTCTTCAAAAAATCCCCGCTCGTCCGGATGACGGACCAGTTCCTTTATGGCAACGCCGTCTATCATAGTTTTCCGTCTTGTACCATCCGGGCCACCTGATTGTTGGCTTCGAGAAGTTCGTCAAAGGACGTACCGGCATCCACCCACCAGTCGATGATTTCGCAGGTAAGTTCTCCGGTAGACAGGTAAAAATTATTAAGGTCCGTTACTTCAAGTTCTCCCCTCCCGGAAGGCGATAGTTTTTTTATGAACGAAAAAACCCGCTCGTCATAGATATAGATGCCGGTCTGGGCGATATCGGATTTGGGATGTTCCGGCTTTTCCTCGATAGAGCGCACCGTACCGCTGCCGTCCACTTCTATCACCCCGTACTGACGCGACCCGGTGTCCTTGTGGACGCCGAACACCATGGCTCCCCGGCCTTTCTGTTCAAATTTCCGTACTGAAGGCGCAAGGTCATGGTGGAAAATATTGTCTCCGAGAAGGACAAGAACCGGCTCATGATGGGCAAACTCCTCCGCAAGGGCTATCGCATCGGCTATTCCTCCTTTGGGATTCTGCTGTATGGCGTAGTAAAGCCGGAGACCGAACGCTTCTCCCGCTTTCAGCAGGTTGGCAAAATGCCCCGCATGATCTCCCGACGTCGTGAGAAGCACCTCCCTGATCCCTGCTTTTTTCATGGCCATCAGGGGGTAATAGATCATCGGCTGGTGATAGATAGGAAGGAGGTGTTTGTTGGTTACGAGCGTAAGCGGCCGCAGCCTCGTCGCAAGACCTCCCGCAAGGATAACGCCTTTCATAGTATTAGATGCGCAGCACGGTCGACAGGAGGACAATGGCAAGCGCACTGACAAGCATATATTCTATCACAACCTTCCGGTGGAGGTCGCCCCGTGCCGCATGATGGATGATTCCCCACAGAAAATAGGCAACCGACGTAACCGCTCCCACCAAAAACTGCGCCGTCGGATTTCCGCGCAGGACCCAAAAAAGCCCTAACCCGCCGCCCAATATGATGACCAGTATGGCAAAATGTAGAATTTTTTCCGGTGCTTTCATAGGATGCTCCCGCGGACAAATATCGCCATACCGACAAAAAGTACGCCAAGAAAAAGCAAATGCCCGACGCTGTGACCGGTCACGCGTACCAACCGGCGTCTTCCGGCAAGCCATGCGTCAAGGAAAAGAACGGTAAGGAGAAACAGCAAAAATCCGGCGACCAGCAACCGGTTAAGGCCCGTTATGTCGAGAGCCGGGCTCGTCAATACCGATGAAAATCCGGAAACGACCGGAGGATTGTGGGAGAAGGAGGCTGCAGAAGGCACCTCGACAGCCTTAACCGCTGCGGCCGGTACGGGAGTGATCGCTAGAGTCGGATTTGTCGGCACCGGGGTCGGCGCGAGAGCCACAGTCTTGGCTGTAGTAGTCGGTGCGTTTCCTGCCAGTTCCGCGGGTGTTGCCCCGAACATCTGGACGACCAGCGTCGTTTCCTCGCCGTTTAAGGTTCCGTTGACGACGGCAAAGCCTATGTCGCGGTACCCGGTCTTGAGCATATTTTCCCTGTGGCTTGGCGATGCCATCCAGGCATCAACCACGGCCTGGCTGGTCGAAAAATTCTTTGCGAGATTTTCGCCGGCCAGTGCATAGGAATACCCCGATCCCACGATAAAATCCCATGGGGTCTTCCCCTCGGGACTCTGGTGCGCCCAGTAATTATTGGCAAACATATCCTGAGCCTTGGCAGCTGCGGCATTGTCCAGCTCACCGTTTATGCTAAGAGGCTGTAAACCATTGGCTTCGCGCGCCGCATTGGTATCGGCAAGGAGCGCATCAATCCTGATATCCGTCGCATACCCCAAAACATTGGGGTCAACAGCGTGCACCAAACCGAAGAAAACCCTGAGCCCGGCAAACACGAGAACGAACAAAAAAAGCGCATCAGGGTGGAGCACTCTCGCACGGTGATTATTGGTCTCATGCGGCATGAGGAGATGACGAAGGATATGTCCCATTCTTCTATGATAGACACACCGCGGGGAAAATAAAAGAGCGTTCAGGAGGAATACCGGTCATGTTCGTAATGGAGCGGAATGTCTTCGCCCGCAGGTTTTCCGTTGACCGGAACATCCAGGAGAAACCCAAGCATTTTCCCGACCGTCATACCGACGCGCAAGCCGGTAAATGATCCCGGACCGGTATTAACCCTAATCTCCGTCAGTTTTTTAAGCTCCAAATGGTTTTCTTTAAGGACCTTCTCAATCATCGGCAACACCATTTGTGCTTTCGCGCCCTGTTTAACTATTTTTGCTATTTTATTTCCTCCGATTCCAACACTAACGTTTATTTTTTCCGAATCGGAAGTATCAATAAAAAGAATATTAGACATATAAAAAATCTAGGTAATATTTTCTGCTATCCACCGATCAATCGGGATAGTTTGATCGTATATAATAACGTCTTCACCAGTTCCAGGTTCTTCAAAATCTAACTAAAAGATATTGAGTGGGTTTAGTCATAGCCTAATTATATACCGCTGACGAGTATATTTGCGCTACCCACCCCCTGCCTAGTTGCTCTTTTGGGTTGGAGTAGCTATCATATAATCAGTTATGCCTGAAGCAATCCTTGAAGAACCGGCAAGAACAAAGGAACTAACGCCTTTAGCGCTTGCTCGAGGATGGTTAAATTTTAGGGCGGCAGAAGTAAGAAAAGAACTAAGGTCAGCAGAAGGATCGAGACAATTCGTCAGCACCTACAAATCAGAGCCAGTAATCCGTCCTTCAAATGTTGAAGTTGGCAGTATGGATGATTCTGATTGGACTGTTGCGGAGTTAGAGCATGAGCAGTGGCCAGAAGAACAAGAAGCCCAATTAGAACAACTCGATGAGAGATTGGATGAATTATATGATCAGCAATCTACTATCGCGGATCACAGAAAACGTATTAACAAAGGAGATACTGATCTCATAAATCAATTTGCCCAGCTAGAAAAGGACAGGCTCAAAAAACTCGAGGATGCGCGGAAGCTCGAAGAGGCCCTCAAACAAGGATTTGTGTTTGAAGGAGTAGAAGAGGTAGTGACAAACTTAGATCACATTACAAACGTGGTCGGAAATGATCAAGTTGGCGCTGACTCAGCATTAGCAAATGGCTGGAGACTCGTACAACACTACCCGCGTGAAGTCCTTCGCTACAGCAGCACAGGAGAACCCTACGGAGAAAATCCTGAACAATTTCAATTGTACTACACGCCTGATCCAGAGGCCGGAGACAGAAATGTATTCATGAGAATGTACGTCAGAGATACTGAATATGAACTCGTCATAGAAGATTTTCGGGATAGGCAAAATGCGGATAGTATCTACGGAAAAGCAACGAAAGCTACAAAGGGTACTTGCCTATCGCTTTCGATTGAAAATGGGAGAATATTCAGACCGTGGACTGGAACAGTAATAGAAGATGCTAGGTGGGGATACCCGGAAACTCATCATGTTGAAGGAAGTTATAACTTTACCCAAGAACACTTCGATCAAGTTAAAACGCTCATCGCCTCTCTTGCTGCTGGCATAGATACATAAGTAAAACCTCAAGCTAGCTGATGCTTCTTATAACATTCTATGTCCACCGCCGACATAAATTTTTTGTCCAGTGAGCCAGCGGGCTTGGTCGGAAGCTAGAAATAATATGACATCAGCTACATCTTCCGGTGGCCCAATCTGACGAAGCGGAATACTTGGTATCATTTCTTTTTCCATGGTAGAAGAAATCCAGCCGGTTTGAACCGGACCTAACGAAACGATGTTTGCGGTAACCCCATAGGGCCTAACTCCAAAGCAGCAGAGACCGTATTGGTGATGTAAAAACCGTCAATAGCAATTGTTTTTTTTATCTGACGTTTGGGGAAGAAACGTATCAGCCAGACAATATGCCGCATTGTTGACAATAATCTCCACCGGTCCGAATGTTTTCTCAACACGATCAAAAAGTTCAGGGATCACTTTTGGATTAGACAAATCTGCCTCCCACGCTTCAACTTTAACGCTCTGTTTGGGCATTGATTCAATAACTTCTCCGGCATCTTTGCCTGCTGGATACGGTAATACGACTCACCCGGTGTAGCGTCTGTCTCAGCAGACTGGTTTGGAAGCCGTAAATAGGTGATTAAAACTGCTGAAGTCTAGACTAGGTCGATTCTCGATAAAATCTCACTTTACAACTGATTAACCACGTAGTAATCAATCAGTCTCCTGATCATAGCCTGATATGAAGCACCGTGCTTTCGAGCTTTGTCTTTAAAAAATTTCAGGCTTTTTTCGGTGAGCGTAAGCGTCACTTTAGATCTCTTTTCTTTCAGAACTAAGTCCTCCTGCTTGGGTAAAAAATCACTGATCACCTTCGCCCCAACCGGTTCGCCGGTGTATTTGATTTTCCTTTTCATATATTTTTTTGCCTTTTCTCCAATACCCCGCACCTATAACCCGAATGCGTTTAGCTCTATAGGTAAATCGGACAGTGAAGACACCTCCTTTCACTTTTCCGAAACAATAATACCGTTCTTCCTCCTTGCCATGAAGTAAATCTTTAGCAATTACGCGATTTTTATCAAGAAAAGCAAATTGGGCTATTTTAAAATCAATACCATGCTTCTTCCTGTTTTCCTTATTTTTATCTTCATCCCACTCAAAAGACGTTTTCATAAATATAGTACCATCTAGCCATATTTTTTACCATATTCTTCATGGTTGTCCTAATTTCACCGCTCCCTGACGGATAATTTTATAAGGCTTGACGCTGCAATCAACTACGGTTGAGGCCTGACCGGCGCTCGTTTCACCCGGGACAACCAGATCAACCAGTTTAACGAATTCCGGATCGAGGTCCTCTGAGCGATAGGGAGTCTTCTCTCGGTGAAAGTTGGCTGACGTACCCAAAATCGGGACACCGACTCCTCTAATAATTGCTAAAGCGGTCTCGTGATTCGGCATACGTAAACCGGCCGTCTCGCCGCCGCCGCGGATAGGGGAGTAGACCATCTCTTTCATACACCGATATATAATAGTAAGCGCACCGGGCCAATACAGTTTCATATAACGTCGTACAATATCGGAAGGATGATCAAAATAGGGTAGTGCCATCGCTTCCGAACCCGCAAGAACCGGTACCGCCTGCGTACGCGGGCGTTTTCTCAGAGCAAACAATCGGTCGACACTCTCCGGCCGGTCAATCCGGCACCCTATGCCAAAGGCGGTATCGGTCGGATAAATGATAATTCCGCCGGCATTTAGTACCCGGACTGCTTTTTTGATCATAGATTTTTTTGTTTCCGTATTTTTTATCACCATGTTACGTTGCTGAAGTGTCATATGGTTCTAAAACAATTCAGCAAGAGAGCAATTCAGCGTTTTTTTTCTGTAATAATTTGATGCGTACCGTTGTCGAAAACCGAAAAACGGACATCCGTCCGCTCACCGGGTAATACACATCCCAGCTTTTCCGCCCACTCGACAATCACAATATGCTGAGGGTCAGAAAATATTTCCGTAATGCCAAGGCTGTCCAGTGCTTCGGCCGACGGCAAACGATAGAGATCCAGGTGATAGAGGAAGGAACCGAAATTGTTCAGCAAACGGTAACGTCGTACAATAATAAAGGTGGGAGAGGGGAGGCGGCAGGAAATGCCAAGTCCCCTTGCGAACCCCCGGACGAATGTTGTTTTCCCGCTGCCCAGTGCCCCGTACAGGCAATATACGCGGGCTACTCCCGCTCTCCCCTTCTCCCCGGCCAGTTTTTGCCCTATTTCAGAGCCAAAATCAGCGGTTTCTGCTGCCGAACGGGTAATCCGCACGGTTGGCGTCATAGCGGCATTATACACCCTGCCGCACATTCCGAAGCGTAAATCCCAGGCACGCACACCCGAGGCCGGCGCCGATGAGAAGGATCGAAATGATATACGCGGACGGCGGTTCGGATCCGAGGAGCAGGGAACCGGAAGTAGCCTGACCCGCCGGCGTTCCCGCACGGAAGCTCTCGGAAAATGTGTCACTGCTCCTGAAGATACCGGCGACACTTCCTGTTTTATCAAGGGTCCTGCCTGAAGCTGCCGGGGACTGCGGTATCTCTGTCGGAGGGGGCGTTTCGACAGGTGTTGCCGTCGGCGCCGGGGATATCTGCGGAGCGGGAGTCGCGGTCGGTACCGGGGGAGGGGCAGGTGTTGCCGTCGGGGTAGGACTCGGCGTCGGGGTAGGCCCGGTAATCCGGACGGTCTGCTCCGGAGACCAGCTGACGCTGCAGCTGCCCGTGTATCTGCCGATTTTGAATAAATACTCCCCCGGCCCTTCATAGAGCGGGCTTTCTTTGTCCGGTTTCACCGTCACTGCCCCGCTCCATGTCCCTTCCGGACTGAGCATATCGGATAAAACGGGAATATACTGCGTGCAGTTTCCGCCCGGCGCGTTTACCCAGGATCCGTCCGGATGCTTCGTATACCCGAAGTATTTCGTTCCCCCGATGTAGAATACCCCGCGCAGATACGACGTACTGGTGCAGCCCGCACACACGAGTGTTACCCGGACATCAAACTCTCCGTTTTCATCCGTTTCGAGAGGTACGGAATCAATCGCAACCCCTGCCGCACGGATCGATAGCGGAGCCGCAAGAGAAACTGCCGCAAGCAGAATACCGCACAATACCCCGGGGAGCGCATTCACACTCCTTTAACTAGTAGCCGGAAATCGGAGGAATTTCAGTAATCTTCAACACAAACCAAAAAATACTCTCTCCCGCAACACCGGTCAGATGCTCACCTGATCCACTTCAAAGACGCTTCCGAGGGAGTAGCTGTCAGTGAATACCTTGTCATAGCCGTTTTCCTGGTACGGGTCATCCATGATGTAACGGCCGTCGGTATAGGATTTGATGACGACAAAATGCGTGCCGAACGGGCCGTACCGGATGCCGGCGATAACCGGCTGATCCTTCACAGTATCGGGGGAAAGTGATGTCCCGATGCGCGTGATTGTGACTCCTTTGACCGAAATCGTGTACCTGAGCATAGCGGTTCCGACCGAAAAATTATTGGGATCGGAAACGGCGATATCCGACGGTAGTATGTCGGTATGTCCCATATGGCTTGCGACCATGGCAACCGACGTAATGAGGCACCCGACACGGGCAAGGCTGCAGGGGCCGTTGCAGTCATTCCTGCCGTTTATGAGCGTATTGGCCCACTGCCCGTCCCGCTGGTTGTAGTAGCATCCCCATCCGTCGCAATGCGTCTGGGCACCAAGTATTCCTCCCCCCTGGCTTGCCGCAAAGCTCGCAAAACTCGCCAGTTGCGCCCTGGCCTGAGCCAGAAGCGACTGATAGGTCGCTTCGTCGTTTTTGGTCTGGGTGAGCAGCGATTGTTTTTCCTTCTTCTGGCGGTCGAGCTGCGTTGTTTCAGCCACCAATTCTTCATTGAGCGCAACCTGCTGGCTCTTTTTTTCTTCCCGGAGGTCTTTCATGGCAGTATAGTCGTTCTGTGTCAGCTGGAACTGCTCATAGAGCTTGGTATCTTCCGCCTGCACGGACGACAGGTACTTCACGCCCAGCATAAACCGCGTAAAATCCGGAGACAGGAGGAGAAGTCCGAAATCCGGAGCAACCATGCGTTTATACGTTTCCGGAACGCGATGCAGAACGAGCTTAAGCCGTTCCGTCTTCAGGTTCTCGAGGGTGTCGATCTGCGTGGAGAGATCGCTGATCTCGCCGGTCAGTTTGGCGATCTGGTTTCTCGTTGCCGTGATTTTCAGCGTGGTCAGAGTGATGCGCGAATCCAGAAGTTGTATTTCACTCGAAAGCGTCTCTGCCTGCCCCTGCAGATCGCTTATTTTCTGCTGATACTGTTCTATCTGGCGATTGAGATCGTCGACGTTCTGGGCCCTGATGACGGAGCGAACGAAGAGCGAACAAACCACCAGAAGTACTGCTGCAACCGCCCGTTTCATGCTCGTGATTTAGAATTTGAGGTATCTGCCTACGGCGACGAGACTTCCGATACTCCCGAGAAGAAATCCGGCGGCAAGAAGCATGCCGAAAAATGCTGCCGTCGGAAGGAGGAACAGCGCGGATGCCGGATCTGAAAGCACCGCGTGAATAACCGGAACGATACCCAGAAAAGAAAGGAGAAGCGGCCGGATCCACAACACCGCTCCCGTCAGGATCGCACCGGACACAACTGCGCTGATGACACCGTAGAATCCTCCCTCAAGGATAAACGGCGCCCGGATATACCAGGGTGATGCGCCGACCAATGTGAGGATTTCCACCTCGCGCTTTCTGACGGCAATTTTCATACCGATGACCGCCGTAACAATCAGTATCGAATCGAGTGAGAGAAGCCCCGCGAGCGTACCGCCGGCAAGACGGATAGCCCGCGTCCAGGTCAGGAGCGTATCCACGACATCTTTCTGATAGACGATCTGCTCAACCCCGCTTGCTCCTTTTATGATGGGATAGAGATCATTGAGGTACGCGGGATCGGTCGCCGATATTTCAAGCGATGCCGGCAGGATATCGGCCGTGACCATTTCAAGAAGCAGCGGGTCATTTCTGTTCTGCTGGCGATACAGCGCCAGGGCGTCATTCTGGGAGATATACTTGACCCCCGCGGTTTTACCGGTATGCTCGAGCGTTGCCTTAAGAGAAAGAATATCCGATTCTTTGACGCCGTCCGAAAAAAACACGGTGATCTGGGGCTTACTCTCGAAATACCTGAGGATATAAAACGATCCAGCGGAGGTGATAAAAAATACCCCGGCAAGAAGGAGCGTCAGGAACATGCTAATGATCGCGGCAAGCGCCTGGTACGGCGACCGCCGGATATGCGTCCACGTGGTCGGCAACAGTTTCATAGGCTACCCCTTCGGGTCTTCTTTTTTATGGGACTGGGTTTCATGATGCGCCTCTGTTTTTTTATGTACATGATATTTCCCTTTGGCCTCATCACTTATGAGATGCCCTTCCCGAAGGGCTATGGTCCGTTTTTTCATATCATTGACGATCCCCGCGTTATGCGTAGCCATGATGACCGTCGTACCCAGCGTATTGATCTGTTGAAGGATGGTAAGAATTTCCCATGAGGTATCGGGGTCGAGATTTCCGGTCGGCTCATCCGCAAGCAAAATCGACGGGCCGCCCACGATGGCCCGCGCGATGCTCGTCCGCTGGAGTTCCCCTGCGGAAAGCTGCTGCGGAAAAAACTGACGCTTGGAGGAAAGACCGACCAGAGACAGCACTGCGTCAGCGTCCCGGATAATCTCACTGTCCTTTTTTCCCAAAATCTCAAGCCCGACCGCCACATTTTCGTATACCGTCCGGTCAAAAAGCAGCTTAAAATCCTGGAACACCGTCCCTATTTTGCGCCTGAGAAGAAATACGCGGGATGTCGGCATGGCGTTGACTTTCATATCGTCGACATACACCTCTCCCGACGTCGGGAGAATGTCGTGGATGAGAAGACGGAGAAACGTGGTCTTCCCTGCTCCCGACGGTCCGATGAGAAACACGAACTCCCCGTCCGGAATTTCCACGGATAGATCGGAGAGGGCTTTTGTCTGCCCGCCGTACTGTTTTGAAACTCGGCTGAAGCGAATCATGTCCGAAATCTCTGCCTCTCGGATCCGGCCAGCCGATTGACCGGACGAAATCCGGAAGCGTTACTGCTGCACCTCAATTTTTCCGACATCCATAAGCCAGGAGGCTTTCTGCGCGGCTATCGTCTGACCCCATACCTTTACTTTTTTCCCGACGTACCGGTCAAGATCGATAACCGATGACAGGAGGTATGCCGTTTGGGAAGGACCGCCTTCGCGGATGAGTTTATGTGTGCCTTCGCCGTCAATCCCGCCTTTTTCCAGAATGCCCACAGCGGAATCCTTAAACGTTTTCGTGTCGTTTATCCCGACGATCGTTCCTGATTGGGGAGCTGATCCTCCTCCTGACGGAGCACTCACGGTACGGGTACCCGCGGAACCCGATAATACTGCGCCGGTTCCGACACCCATAAGGATAAGAAGGATGTAAACTCCGGCAATGATGATCCGGAATCGTTTCGACGTCATAGTATCTCCGTCAACCTGCCGAAGCAGGTCAGTATCTTCAATGGCTTCTGCGTCCTCTGTCTTTTTTCCCGGCAGGTTTACGTTCTCTCGTTCCTTCTGCATGGCACCTCCCGATATGTTCCATTATCACGATTTATGCGGTACTTTTCAAGTATGCAATGACAAAGTCTTCAATATCGCCGTCCAGTACCCGGTCTGTATTCGCCGTTTCATGCTGCGTCCGCAGGTCCTTTACCAGATGGTAGGGGTGCAGGACGTACGAACGGATCTGATTGCCCCATCCCGGAGTTTTGTAGGCACCCTTCAATTTTTTCTCCTCGGCGCGGGCTTTTTCTTCCTGCAGTGCCCAGAGTTTCGCCCGGAGGATCTTCAGTGCGTATTCCCTGTTCTGCCCCTGATACCGCTGTGCCTGGCTTGCTACGATGATGCCGGTCGGTTTATGCGTCAGGCGGACCGCCGTTGATACTTTATTGACATTCTGACCTCCTTTTCCGCCGCTTCTGTGAAAATCCCATATGAGATCATCGTCCCGTATTTCGACCGCTTCGGATTCGCCGATCACCGGCAGCACTTCCGCCATGGCAAACGACGTTTGTCTCAGATTGTCCGCATTAAAGGGTGACTGCCGGACCAGGCGGTGTACCCCTGCTTCTGCTTTAAGAAATCCATAGGCATACGCTCCGGTTACGGAAAACGTCACGCTTTTTATCCCCGCCTCGTCGCCCGGAGTCATGTCTAGTTCTTCTTTGTCCCATCCTTTCCGCTCACTATACCGCGTATACATACGGTAAAGAATGGCATTCCAGTCCATGGCTTCCGTCCCGCCCTGGCCGGAATGGAGAGACATGATGGCATCGCCGCGGTCGTAGGGGCCGGAAAGGTAGAGGGCAAATTCCAGCCGGTCAAGCATCCGGGCAAGTTCCGCCTCGGCTCCGGTACCCAGTAATGAAGAGAGCGTCTCCCCTTCTTCAATTTCCTTTTGGAGCGCTGCGAGATCCTTCATGTTCTGCGCAGCCGCGGTCGGGTTTTTCCAGAAATCAGGATGTGCCGACAACGCTTCGATTTCCCTTGCCGCTTTCTGTTTTTCCGGGATATTAAGCTTATCGAGCACTTCTCCGGCGCGTTGTACGAGCGTCTCATCCATGAAGACCATTCTACCATGAAATCCCCGCCGTTGCGTCCACCTTGCGCCGGATACGGGAGCGCGTACAATGAAAGATACAACGAATATCCGATATGGCACGCCTTCGCACAAAACTCAGGAGGATATTCCGGATCATGGGCCCGGGTATCATCACCGGAGCCGCGGATGATGACCCTTCAGGCATAGCCACTTACTCCCAGACCGGCGCACAGTTCGGGTACGGACAGCTCTGGACGGCGATCTTTATGCTCCCTATCCAGACGGCAGTCCAGGAGGCATGCGCGCGGATCGGCGCAGTAACGGGAAAAGGAATAGCTGCGGTCGTCCGGGAACACTACGGAAGAAAGATATTGACGCTGGTCGTTCTTCTGGTGCTTCTGGCTAATACCGTCAATATCGGCGCCGATATCGGCGCCATGGCTGCCGCCGCGTCGCTCATTATTCCGGTAAAATTCACCGTCTGGATATGTTTCTTTACCGCCCTGATTCTCGTTCTTGAAATCTTTACCTCGTACCGCGTATACGCCAGGATACTCAAGTGGCTCTGCCTTTCCCTCATCGCGTATCCTCTCACGGTTTTTATCGTTACCCAGCCCTGGCCCGTGATTCTCCGCGCGACATTTGTCCCGCATATCGAGCTCAGCTTCGGGTTCCTCTTTATCATCACCGGGGTCCTCGGTACGACAATATCGCCGTACATGTTCTTCTGGCAGGCGTCGGAGGAAACCGAGGAGGAACGTGCAGCGCATATGACCCACCGCGATAAGCCGCCTTCCGTCACGGATGCGTTCATCCGGAGGATGCGGACAGACAATCTTCTCGGAATGATCTTTTCGGAAATCGGCACTTGGGCGATCATCGTCGTGTCGGCGACCGTCCTCAACAGCCACGGCATAACGACAATCCGCACGGCAGCCGAAGCAGCGCAGGCTCTCGAGCCGCTCGTCCAAAGTTTCCCGGACGCCGGGTATCTTGCAAAGCTGATTTTTGCCGCGGGCATCATCGGCCTCGGGCTCCTCTCCATCCCCGTCCTTGCCGGATCGGCAGCGTATGCCCTGTCGGAATCATTCGGATGGCGCGAAGGCCTCAATCTCAAGGTCAAACGGGCGCACGGTTTTTACGGCGTCATAACCATAGCAACGGTTCTGGGTCTTTGCATAAACTTCATCGGAATCGATCCGATCCGCGCTCTGGTTTTTACTGCGGTCATCAATGGTCTCGTGGCGGTCCCGCTCATTTTCCTCATCTGGAGAATCGCACAGAGCCGCACCATTATGGGAAAATACCGGAGCGGAATACTATCAAACACGTTTGTGCTGCTTGCTTTTTTGGGTATGACGGGCGCTTCCCTTGCCATGCTTCTGACATTCCGGCCGTAACCGAATGGTTACTGAGTGCATATTGCCTGCCGAAGCTGTGACTGTTGGTCAGGAGGAAGTGTTTTAAACTGTTTTGTAAGCTCTGAGACCGCCTGGCCCACGACTATTTCGCTTGCTTTATCCCCGACTGCCGTCATAAGAGTACCGGCAACGGAAGCAACCATATCATTTACCGGATGCGGACTCAGCCGTTCGTCATCGGAGATGCCGAGCGTCTCGGCGGTCTGCCGTCCGGCACCGGTAGAAAGGACCGCTTCTCTGACGGATTCAAGGACGGGCGGACGCGTGGCCGGAGAAAACAGCGGCCAAAAAAGACTGACGAGAACTACCCCTGCTGCAGCCGTCACGAGCGCCAGAGTAAAACGAAAAACCATACAGATGTATCGTATCACACCGGACAGATCCCTGGCATTGGTCACCGAACCGTGATATATGTGATGAATGATGATACTCTTCGGCATTGATCCGGGAACAACACGCATGGGATGGGCTGTGATAGACGCAACACACCGCGATCCCAAAGCAATTGCCTATGGCTGCATCACGGCACCTTCAAAAACAGCCGAAGAAAGACAATTATCCCTCATCCATTCCGGACTCAGCCATTTGCTCAAACAGTACCACCCGGATGCCGTGAGCATCGAAAGTTTATTTTTTGCAACCAATGCCAAAACCGCCATTGCTGTCGGACAGGCGCGCGGCGTCGCACTGCTTGCGGCAGGACAAGCAGGCATTCCCGTGGTATCATATACTCCGCTGGTCGTCAAACAGACCATCACCGGCACGGGAACGGCGGATAAAAAACAGGTGCAGATCATGGTAACGCGGCTATTGCACCTCCCTTCGGTTCCCCGACCGGACGACGCGGCGGACGCGCTTGCGGCAGCCATGACCCACGCATATGCCTACCGCCTGAAACGGAAACTTATATGATAGGAAGTCTGCGCGGTACCATACATACCCACGGACAAAACCCGATACTCGTCGAGGTCGGCGGCGTCGGCTATGCCGTGTCCGTTGGACCGGGGCTTCTCTCCAGACTCAAAACGGGAACGACCGTTGGCCTCCTCACGCATACGCATGTCCGTGATGACGCCATCGAGCTGTTCGGTTTCGAAACGGAGAACGAACACCGGTTGTTTGAACTTCTCCTCGACGTATCCGGCATCGGCCCGAAAACCGCACTCTTGATTACAGACCGCGGCGTTGCGCCGGTCGCCAGGGCGGTTACCGAAAGCGATGTAGCATTTTTTACAACCATTCCGCGCCTCGGCAGGAAAAATGCGCAGAAAATCATTATCGAACTCAAGAACAGGTTCGGAAGCACGTCTGACCTGGATCTTAGCGGAACAGCGGCAGGAGAAACCGCGGAGATCACGGATGCGCTCTTGTCCATGGGCTTTGAGAAACAGGAAATACATTCTGCACTTAAGCATGTCGTGGCCGATGATGTGACTCCCGAACAAAAAATACGGCGCGCGCTGAAATTTCTGGGCAAACGATAAGCGGATATGATGAAACCAAACCAACCTAAAACAACCGGGTCTGCAGAAACTCCGCCGACACCCGAGGAAGAACGGCTCATGACGACACTCCGTGCCCGTACCTGGGAGGAATTCTCCGGCCAGGAACACGTAAAACGGACACTCAGAATTGCGATATCTGCGGCAAAAAAACGCGGGGAAGCGCTTGAGCATATCCTGTTCTATGGCCCGCCGGGACTCGGGAAGACCACGCTTGCCCACATCATCGGACGGGAAATGGGGGTGAACGTGCGGGTCACCTCGGGACCTGCCATCGAACGCCCCGGCGATCTAGCCTCGATCCTCACCAACCTCGAAGCCAACGATATTCTGTTTATCGACGAAATCCACCGCCTGAGTAAGATCGTCGAGGAAACGCTCTACCCTGCCATGGAAGACTATGCCCTCGATATCGTTATCGGCAAAGGTCCGGCAGCACGCACGCTCCGGCTCGACCTTCCTCCGTTCACGATCGTCGGGGCAACGACCCGGATCGGACTCCTCTCCTCTCCCATGCGTGACCGGTTCGGCGTCATCAACCGGCTGTCTTTTTACGACCCGGAGGATCTCGGCATCATCATTGGCAACGCTGCCGAAAAACTCAAAATCACGATAGGAGGAAAAGCAAAAGCGGAACTTGCTAAAAGGAGCCGCGGCACCCCCCGGATTGCACTCCGGCTTCTCAAACGCGTACGGGATGTAGCCCAGGTGGAAGGCGACGGGGATATTACCGAAGACGTACTCGCCAGAGCGCTCTCCCTTATGGAAGTCGACGAGGCGGGCCTCGACACCTCCGACCGCCGGCTTCTCCTCTTTCTTATCGACAAATTCAACGGCGGCCCGGTCGGGATAGAAACGCTTGCATCAGCCCTTTCTGAGGATACCGGCACCGTTGAAGAAGTCCTTGAGCCGTACCTTATGCAGATCGGATTTCTGAAGCGTACCCCCCGGGGAAGAATTGCAACGCCCGAGTCCTACAAACACCTGGGAAAACGCGTGCCGGAACCCACCGGTCAGGAAAGCCTTATTTCACAGTGATGTGATAACCTGCGAGAGCTGGTCGTACGTCACATATCCCGCAACAAGTTTATACTTTCCGGTTTCCCTGTTCCAGACGACCGTTCCCGGCGTACCGTTGACGCCGATCCGGGCGCCCGTGTTTTCGTCATTTTGGATGTATGACGCAAACGTTCCGCTCGTAAGACATGAGCTAAACGTGTCTCCGCTTAAACCCTGTGCTTCAGCCAGCGGAGTCAATTCCGACAGGGGAAATCCCGTACCGTTGGATGTGGTTTTGGCATATATCGCATCAATGTATTTCCAAAATGCCGCGTCGCCGCCCTGGTCGTAGGCACATTCCGACGCCTCCGCTTCTTTTTCTGCATTTGCATGGATACTCATCAGGGGATAGTGCCGGTAGACCCAAAACACCTGATCCGGAAAGTTCTGAAGCGCTTCCTCAAGGACGGGCAGGAAAGCCTTGCAATACGGACATTCAAGATCCGCATATTCGATGACGGCGATTTTTGCATTTCTGTTTCCTTTGACATGGTCGCGCGCGGTAACAGGAGCAACTCCTCCCTGAGGTTCAAGCGGCCCGGCAAGTTCGGCAACCGAGGAGGCGGTTTTTCCGGCCGGAAAGGAAGGAGAGCCCGCGGCGGAAGCTGCGGCAGAAGGAGATATCTCGTTTTGAACCGCTGCAGGCCTGCCACCCGCCGTTTCAAGCCGGTTCAATTTGAGCCACAACGCTCCGGCGGCAAACACACCCATGACAATGAGAATAATAAGCGTCTGCCTGACGGTCAGAAAACTACTTTTCGCGCGCAACCCTTTTTTTTCGTGCATATGCCGTTACACCAGGGCAAAGTGTTTCCCCTTAAAGTCCCGGTAGCCGCGCGCATAATCCACGTACCATCCGTTGCCTTCCGGAAGCGGCACCTTTCCGTACCCGCGCGGGACATCAATCACAAACCGCGCGGTTGCCGCAACACCCGAAAGCATCGGCCTGAGTTTCTGCCATATATGTATAGCCCGCTTCATCGGCACGGTGAAGTGACTTGCCCAGTATACCCGGTCGTTTTGGAAGATGTAATACGGTACGACACCCGCTCCCGCAAGTTTGGTAAACAGGGTATACAGCGTTTCCGCACTGTCGTTTACGCCCCGAAGAAGTACTGATTGCGACATGACAATGGCTCCGCATTCCTTCCGGAACCGGTCCAATACGCCGAGCGTCTGAGGGGTCAGTTCGAACGGATGGTTGATGTGTACCATGACCCGCGGATTCCTGAGCTCCCGTACCGCTTCAAAGTGGACATCGCGGAGAAGGAGCGGGTTGTGCACCGGTACGCGCGTACCGATCCGGACGATATCGAGCTTCCCTTCCCGCTGCATCGCGCCGAGTTCGCCGAGGACAAAGCGGAGGACGTCCGGATGCACGGTCATGGGATCGCCTCCGGACAGGATAATTTCCGTAATGCCCGGTTCTTTACGGATATAGGCAAGCGTTTCTTTGATCTGGTCCATCAGAAGATGGGGTGTATGGGACAATGCCGCACCGCTTACTCCTTCTTGCCCTGCCGGTATGCCGACTTCGCGTCCCCTGGTACAGAACCGGCAGTAAGCGGCGCAATGCCTGGTGATCGTCCAGAGCGCCCGCCCGGTATACGTAAATTGTTTTTTCTTTGTATGGATGTTGCTTTCGTACTTGTAGACGAGGCCCGGTGCCACTTCATGCTCATCCTCCATCAGGGGGTCTTTCATGCCCTTTTTGTAGAAGCGCCGTTCCAGGGCGGGACGCGAGACAAACTGCCGTCCGATCGGCCCGTCCGGTCCGCCGGTCCGCCTGATAAGGTCCGAAAGATACGGCGGAAATATCTCCGGAAGTCCGCCGTGCGGAAGCATGGCAGTCGTCCCCCGCGGGCGAAGAGATGTCGCATCTGATGGAGAAGATACCGGAACGGTCGGGACAGGTTCTAACATGATTGAAATAAAAATATTTCTGAAAAGAAAATTTACCAATGTGATTACCTTAGGATAATACAGAAAGTGTGTCAACCCCCACCCTGTATTACCTGACGCAAACCTCAAATTAGGTTACATACCGGAGGGAATTCCCCAGAAGGTAGAGGGCAGTACCGTACCAGGTGAACCATTCGTCGAATCCCCTTCGTTCGGCTTCCTCTTCTGCAAACGGAACGAAAGACATATCGCCCGTAGTTTTATCAAAAAACCGATAGCCTGTAGAACTCACACCCATATAATGTATTTCCCGATGATCGATAGTAAAAATATTTTTTGCGCTCCGTTTCTTTTTATCATCCGGGTCCGCATAATGATGGAGCGTCATCGTTTCCGCTGCCAGTTGCATTACCTGCGCCTGTCGGAATTGAATTTCGGCGGCAAGATTGGTGTTCGGGTCCTGGTAACCGGTTTTAAGATCATAACTTTGCGTCGCCACCCCGACATCCGGATATAAAGCATACGAAATGCTGTCTAACCGGACCCGTATCTGAAGGCCGCAGTCCAGATTTAACATCACCAGAATTTCCCTATCGGTACTGTTGTCTTTCCGAAATTCCAGAAAACCGTACCCGCCCTCCGCTACAACCCGCGACCATGCTCTCGCAAGACGAATGCCGTACTCACGCAGCTCCCCGCCCGAAACGATCCGCGCTTCAACACGGGGATCATACAAACCGTATCCTCCGAAAAGAGGTACGGGATCAAACACCAGTTCCCCCCCAAGCAGGGCAAGATACCTCTCCCAAGCCTTCACATAGAGACTGAATAATTCCTCTTCGTCTGCGGCATAGGTCCTGACCAGACCTCTGGTCGCTTCCACGACATGGTCAGCATCCTTACTTCGCTTTTTTCCGCTGTTGCCTAGGTGAGGAACCGCGTGTGCACCGTAGGCTCCTTGCGTAATCATGGAGTTCATGGCATCTGCGATGTGAAGATGTTTACCGACACTACCCGCAATCTCCGCCTCATCCGAAAGAACCGAATGTACCGGAACATTCACGGGAAATCCCATAAACTTCAATAACCTCGGATACAGGGTTTCGATCTGAGATACGTTCGTAGGGATCCTCGGGTTTCTGTCAAAATCCAGGTCTACTCCGCCGAATCCTGGTACTTCTTCCAGTCCGGCCCAGAGCGCTTCCGTCGGGAGTAGATAATCCGGGCGCGGCCATACTTCATGATGAGCATATCCGTTACCAAAATATCGTTCTGAATCGACAATCATAAAAAAGGGCCGGGGCAGAACAGAAGAAACAACTGGAGCTATCTTACAGTCCTAAAAAGGACTTATCAATATCCGATCTTTCTTACACAACGATCTCGGCTGGACGCGGGGTAGGGTGGCTTCACCTCAATCCTTTCGATTATGATACTGCCGGTGTGTTTGCCGATTTACCGCAGCAGCAGGATCCGTCGGCGTTCATGCAATGCTCATGGCATACCGGGCACGTCGCATCGCACTTCCCTCCCGTGCACTCGCAGCTTTTGCCGGATGCGACACAGTCACAATTGAGATCTCTACAGTTTGCACAGCTACAATTCAATGAGACCGAAACGATCAGCCGACCGGGAAAGAAACGCTCCGCGGAAACTGCCGATAGGTTTGGCATACGGAATGTACGCTTATCTGGTTTTTGTGTAGACCGTCAGTTTTGCGGACATGCCGTTTTTGATTGAAGGGTATGCGGCCGCGTCAAATTTGGCGTAGACGGTAAACTGCTTCGTGGGCCGCTCCGATGAGGTCGAAAAAGAAAAAACCGGCGCCACTGCGCTCGGGGAAATTTCGTCGACATACCCCCAGAACGTCTTTCCCGGAAGGGCGTCAACCGTAAAGGAAACCACCTGTCCCACCCGGATCCGGGAAAGCCCCCTGTTTTCGTCTATTGTGCCTGCCACACGCAGGGAGACCGGACGGATCATCTGGATAAGGGTAGTCGCAGGATTGACCGACGAGCCGGTGACGTCACCCGCCGATATGATAAGCCCGTCCGTATCAGCGCGCAGCGTCTGCGAGCCGACGACCGCAAGCGGGTCGCCGGGAGCGACCATCTGGCCCTCCCGGACGTCAATCTCCTCAACCTTTCCGGCGGCCGGAGGAGCAATCGCGATGATTGGTGCCTGGATGACGGATGTATCGATAGATACGCGGCCCTCCGTCCGGAGGTAATACACGAGTCCCGCGGTGAGAAAGACGAGTGAAGCCGCCCCTGCCGCAAACCATATCCGTACCGGAAAGTTCCTTTTGGCATCCGTGCTTTTCATAGTGATGTATAGCGTTGTGACGAAATAAATGAGGGGTCGGTAATTACCCGGTCTCCCTCCCGGAGCCCCGCGGTAATCTCGATCTCCGTCCCGTGGATTTTGCCCGCAGTGACCGGTATCAGTTTCGGCGTTCCGCGGCTCTCGATCCAGACATAGCTGCCGCCAAGCACGGTCCACGCCGGGACAAGGGCAACGTGGCGGGCATTGGTACTGATGACAGCGGCTCCCGCCTCATCGAGTTTGGCGTATTGTTTAAGATCCCCGCTTTGTATATCCGCCTGATACACCGGCTGCCCGCCGACAACCAGTTTGGACGGATAAATCCGCTCGAGAATACCGGCCAGTTTTTGCGGGATGCCGTCGATCGACAAGGTGACCGCACTACCTTCCGAAACGTAGTAGATCTCGTCTGCGGGTATGTCTGCCCGAAACACCATGGTTGTCGGATCCGCCACGACAAACGCGGTCGACGTCGTGACGTTGACGCCCGGTACGGTTACGTCTTCGTGCGTAATGATACCGGAAATGGGGGATGTGAGCACGGCCAGCTGTAGGGCATAGTTGGCCAGATCCACGTTTATCTGCGCGCTGTTTTGGGCCAGAAGGTCGTTATCGACGATACGTTTGACCGCGTCGTAGATGACCGTTGCCTCCGGAATGGCGCCATAGCCCTGTCGCCCGGTCGTGTCGAGCGTATAGCGCTCCTGACCCTCCAATACGCCGGCCTTATTATTTTCGAGCGCCTGGTCTGCCGTGTTTTTGGTCGCTTCATACGTATTGGCCGCAAGAGCGAGCTGTCTTCGAAGCGCATACGGGTCAAGCGATGCAACCGTCTGGCCGGCTTTTACCGTATCGCCTTCATGGAACGGGAGAGAGCCGAGTTTTCCGGCCGTCTGGAAACGAAGGATCGCCCGGTCCTGTGCCGTTACCTCCCCGTCCGCGGTAATGGCAGAGCTCACAAAGCGGACCGTGGTGGTGGTGGTCTGTGGGATCCGGGCCCGGGTGCTTTGCAACAAAAAGGCCCGCCAAAACAGCATGGCCGCAAGGGCAAAAAGACCTATGAGCGCCGCGGGAATAAGTGTTCTTTTTTTCATACTAAGACTGCAGTTTCCTCAGCAGGGTTTCCAGGACGGAAGACAGGTGTTTCCGGTCGTCTTCGGATAAATACGACAGCACCCGTTCGAGTTTCTTTTTTCTGTTCCGTCTCACCTGTTCCGTGAGCTTCCTGCCCCGGTCCGTAAGACTCACGACAACCAGACGGCGGTCTAAGGCATCTTCGCGCCGGACAGCAAGATTTTGCTCGCAGAGCCGGTTGATGAGCGACGTCGCCGACGGCAATTCTATGCAGAAGTGGGCAGCAACATCGCTCATGATCGCCTTTTTCACGGCGCGCAGATACGTAAGCGCCCGGATTTGCTGGATGGTGAGACGGGTAAAATCATCCGAATCGGACATCGTGTCCCGCAAAAGCCTGGAAACCGAAAAAATCTGTTCTATGAGTTTAAACGTGTCGCGCACCATAGTTTATTAGACTATCTAACTATTATAGTATATAATATCATCATTTCGTTGTCAATTTCCTATGATTGCCTTGCTGCGGTTTCTCAAGCCCTACCGACTGCACCTTGTCGTGATCTTCATCCTGGCCGTAGCGCAGTCGGCTGCCAACCTTTACCTGCCGAACCTCATGAGCGATATCGTCAATAAAGGCATTGCCGCCTTTAACACGGAGTTCATCTGGACTGCCGGCGGCATTATGGCGGCTGTCGCCGTGGCTGGGATGCTTTGCGCGCTCGTCGGCATCTACATCTCCTCGCGCGTGGCAACAGGCATGTGCAGAAGCCTCAGGTCGGAACTGTTCCGCACCGTCCAACTGTTTTCCCTGCATGAATTCGACATGGTGAGCCCGGCGACTCTCATAACCCGGACGACAAACGATACCAACCAGATCCAGCAGGTGATGGTCATGATGCTCGGGCTCCTTATTACCGCGCCCATTACCCTCGTTGTCGGCATCATTCTCGCCCTCAACCAGGATGTATACCTGTCGTGGATCCTCCTTGCGATCATGCCGGTTCTTATCGGCGTCATCCTGTTTCTCCTCGTCAAAGCCGTCCCCCTGTTCAGCGCCATGCAGGTAAAACTGGACAGGCTCAATCTCATCCTGGATGAAAATCTCACCGGAGTGCGGGTGGTACGGGCGTTTAACCGGATAAGCCATGAGGAACAACGCTTTGACGCGGCCAATCGCGACGTCACGGACCTCGGCATCCGCGTCAACCAGCTCATCTCGGTCATGATGCCGGTTATGATGCTTCTCATCAACATATCAAGCGTTGCCATCATTTGGTTCGGGGGACACCGCGTCGTAAGCATGCACCTCGAACTCGGAGCAATGTTTGCGTTTCTCCAGTATGCCATCCAGATTCTGTTTTCGCTTCTCATGGTTGCCCTCCTGTTTATCATGATCCCGCGGGCCGAAGCCTCAGCCAAACGGATCAATGAAATTCTTGCCATAGAACCGGATATCCGGAATCCCGCCAGGGCAATCCGGAACTCCGATACTTCCGGACGCGTCGAGTTTGACGGGGTCACCTTTACGTATGCGGGCGCGGAGAAGCCGGCCCTCAGCGGCATCAGTTTCAGGGCGCTTCCGGGGAAAACGACGGCGATAATCGGAGGCACCGGTTCCGGAAAATCGACGCTGGTAAACCTCATCCTTAGGTTTTACGACATCCAGAAAGGCAAAATCCTCGTCGACGGCACCGAAACTAAAAAGATGTCTCAGAAGGATCTGCGGGCAAAAATCGGGTTTGTTCCGCAGAAAGCGGTCCTTTTTGCCGGAACGGTCGCGGAAAATCTGCGCTACGGAAAGCCCGACGCCACGCTTCCCGAGCTTCGCCGCGCGGCGCGGATTGCCCAGGCCGAGTCGTTTATCGAAGACATGCCGGGAGCCTTCGATGCCCAGGTCGCCCAGGGCGGGACGAATGTGTCCGGCGGTCAGATGCAACGCCTCTCAATAGCCCGCGCACTGGTCAGAAAACCGGAAATCTATATCTTTGACGATACGTTTTCCGCCCTCGACTTCAAAACGGACGCGATGTTGCGGAAAGCATTACGTGAAGAAACGAAGAAGTCGTCCGTCATTATCGTCGCACAGCGCGTATCGACGATCATCGGGGCTGACCAGATTATCGTCCTCGACGACGGCAAAATCGCCGGCATCGGCACCCATACGGAACTTCTGAAAACCTGCACGATCTACCGGGAAATCGTATCATCGCAGCTTTCTGCCCCGGAGATGGAAAGGGAGACCGCATGAGTCCGGAAGGAAAAAAACTGCGGTCGGGAGAACGGGGCTTCATACCGGGCCCGATGGGCCGGGGCGGGTTCGGAGCCATGGGCAGACCGGTAGAGAAAGCAAAGGATTTCCGGGGGACCATGAAACGGCTCCTCCGGTATTTTCTTCCGGAACGGAACCTCCTCCTGATCGTCCTGGGCGCGGCGGTCATCGGGACGACGTTCAACATCGTCGGGCCGAAAATTTTGGGGCTTGCGACGACACGGCTGTTCGACGACCTGATCGCAAGCTACATCGTACAGGTGCAAAATTACCGGCTCCGCCGGGAACCTGCCCTGCACCCCGTGCTCGGCTTCCGGCCGGCTCCCGTACCGGGCATCGAATTCGGGTATATCGGGCATATCATGCTCATTCTTCTCCTCCTCTATATCACAAGCGCGGCTTTTACGTTCATCCAGCAATTTCTTATGGCCGGCATAACCCAGCGGACCATTTATACCCTCAGAAAAGAGGTTGATCAAAAACTTTCCCGGTTGCCGCTTCGGTATTTCGACGGCAGGACGCACGGCGAAATTCTTTCCCGTGCGGTCAATGACATGGACAATATCGGCTCGACACTCCAGCAGAGCATCTCGCAATTTATTACCTCCTCGGTCACGATCACCGGAGTGCTTATCATGATGCTTTCCATGAGCGGGCTTCTCACGGGTATCGTCCTCCTGACCCTGCCGTTCAGCATGATCATCGTCATGGGCATTGCAGGGCGATCACAGGAATATTTCCGGCGCCAGCAGAAAGCCCTGGGAGACCTTAACGGCCATGTCGAAGAAATGTATACCGGACACACCATTGTCAAAGCCTACGGGCACGAAGGCAGAGCCATCGCGGCTTTTGACGCTCTGAATGAAGCCCTCTATGATGCGGGCTGGAGGGCGCAGTATGTTTCCGGCATTCTCATGCCGCTCATGCGGTTCGTCGGCAACATAGGCTATGTGCTCGTCGCGGTTGCCGGCGGCGTACTGGCTGCGGAAGGATCGATAGCCATAGGAGACGTACAGGCGTTTATCCAGTATTCGTCCCAATTCACCATGCCGATCACCCAGCTTGCCAACATCGCCAACGTCATCCAGTCGGCCATTGCCTCAGCCGAACGGATATTTGAACTCCTTGACGAGCAGGAAGAACGGCCAGACAGCGTACGTCCTGCGACCATCCGTTTTCCCAGAGGGGCTGTTGTTTTCAACCATGTCCGGTTTGGCTACGAAAAAGACAAAATCCTTATGCACGACATGAACTTCTCGGTCAAACCCGGGCAGATGGCGGCAATCGTCGGGCCGACCGGCGCCGGAAAAACGACGCTCGTAAACCTCCTCATGCGCTTTTACGAAGTGCAGGGCGGCGAGATTCTGGTCGACAGCACGGACATTACCAAACTCAAGAGAAGTGACCTGCGGAAAATGTTCGGCATGGTGTTGCAGGATACCTGGCTTTTCCATGGCACGCTTCACGACAACATCGCCTACGGACGGGAAGACGCGACCGAGGAAGGGATTGTCACGGCATCCAAAGAAGCCTATGCTGATCATTTCATCCGCACCCTGCCCGACGGATACAACATGGTTCTCAATGAAGACGCGACCAACATTTCCCAGGGGCAGAAACAGCTTCTTACCATCGCCCGTGCACTTCTGGCTGACCCGGAAATACTTATTCTTGATGAGGCGACGTCAAGCGTCGACACCCGCACCGAACAGATGATCCAGAATGCCATGGGAAAACTCATGAAAGGCCGAACCAGTTTCGTCATCGCCCACCGGCTATCGACGATTAAGAATGCCGACCTTATTCTCGTCATGAATCACGGCACCATCATCGAAAAAGGCACGCACGAAAGTTTGTTGGCCGCCCGCGGCTTCTACGCCGATCTTTATAACTCCCAATTCAAGGGCCATGTCACGGACGGAGAGACGGAGTAAAAATATTTCACTAAACGAATTATAGACTCATCCTCTGAAATCCAGTTTTTAACTGCAGTTCAGAATCGTTCGTTAGATTTTTTCTGACAAATTCCCTCGCTTGTTTCTCCGCTGCATTCACTAATTTTACGAGTTTTGCGTATTGCTGTTTTGTTTCCTTCTTTTGCTTCATATATATTCATCCTATCATGAATATCACGTTAGTCAATACGACAGTGGTATCTTGTTGTTAACATATTCTTCAAGTCCCCAAGTCCGTATGCGCCGATAATTTGTGAATTTGCGGCTATCGACTTCATAATTTGAGTGATATGTTCTTTCGTTAATTGGTGATTGCACTTTGAAAGAATTCGAATCGTTGCGTTGCTTATTTCAAACGACCCGCTATTACAGAATGCATATACAAGAGAATTCAGCGATTTTTTATAATAGATGGTATTTGGTTGGTAATGAAGTCCGATTGTTGCTACAGATAGCGCTATCTCGTTGAGATTATCTGGTTTGTAATACCATTGGGGTGATGATCGGGGTTTCATTTTATATTGTAATGCCTGATATTTATTGATAAACCCGTATGGATTTGTCGTATCAAGTTTTATTGGAATAATTTTTTTATTCATGCACACGGCGCATCCGGTTTCCTGATCAGTATATTCGGAAAGTTTAAAATTTTTTGATACGAGTGGTATAAAAAAATCCGCGCTTCGTATCGCATGCATTATCTCCTTTTCCCATTCTTCTGATCCGAGAATATCATCATGTGCAATAAACACTTCATAACCACAGTACGCGAGCAACAACTGTTTTAATCTGCGCCAATCCTCTTTTCTTGAGAAGAATATCCAATAAAAACATTAATCCTGTCCATAAGGAAGATTATTTAGCGAGTTTTTTAAACCACTCGACGTAAATTTTTTCGACTTTCTCGCGGAAGGGGCCGCGTTTGGTACTGTGCGGCGCGCCTTTGACAACCACATGCGTGAGATTAGTTTTATCGGAAACGGCGTTCATGTAATTGAGGATCGTTTCGTGCGGCACGACATCGTCTTTTTCCGATTCGATGATCAGCACCTTACCACCGAATTTGTGCAGCGCCGCAAGCGCCATAGATTCCGACGGTTTTTTGATCCGCTTTCTGAATGCCCAGACTTCCGGCGTCGTCACCCCGCTTGTTTCCCATTTCGATTTGTCGAAATCGCCGTCGTCGTAATCAGCCGGCACGCGCAGTGCAATATTTTTGACGTTCCGTTTCGACGTCAGAATCGATCCCATATACCCGCCGAAACTGCTGCCGATCACGTTTATATTATTTGGGTCGACGCCTTTTGACCCGGCAAAATAATCGTACGCCGAAGTCACGTCGTTTAAGAAATCCCGTATCGTGCCTTTTTTGATATCTCCCCCGCTTTGCCCGTGTCCGCGCACGTCAAACAGAAAACATACGTAACCGAGTTCGGAAAGCGCCCTCGCGTATCCGTAACTTCTCCTCATATCGCCCGTCCAGCCCTGGATAAAAAAAACCGACGGATTTTTCTCGTCCACGTTCTGCGGATAAAAAAACGTACCGCGCAAAGTGTTTCCGTCAACGATAAACCGAACCCGTTTCATAGAAAAATTCTGCGGTCATTATACACCAAAGCGGTTCAATCGGTTTTCTTGAAGTTTGCGCGGGATATGCCCCAGGCACGAAACTAATGAATAGTTCGCTTCTTCTTTGTTGGCTCATCTGGAAACCATCGTAATTCATCGCCTTCTTTTTCCAATTTCCGACATACTGTACAGTCTTTATGGAACCAACTATGTTGATCGCATCCCTCGCTTTCATTTTCATCTTCTAACGACGGATGCTGCCCGGGTGCTTTCCCGTTAATTCCTATCACTTTTGGATATTTACTCCTTTTACTTAAAGGCTTTATATCACATAGCTCAACTGTAAACTGCCAATTATCTCCATAATCAAACAAGAATCTTAATTTCTTACTTATATAAGGAAATGCTCTTACGACCGGTATATGCTCAACTCCTAAAGCTCCAGAAGTAGAATCTTCACCAATATCAGTAAATAACTCATATATTTCTTTAGATTCGAACGGATCTTTAAAATTATCATAAAAACCATAACAGTGATCAAAGTCGAAGTTAACTGACGCAACTATTGCCCTAGCTAGAGTAGAAAGACTTTGAGATCTGAGTAATGCAATTTCTCTAAACGGCTTTTCCTTGTTTCTACCCTCAAAATCCGTGTCAATAGTTATTCTGAAAAAATAGACTTCCTTACTATCGTTCATAGATTTATATGACCTAGCATATCGCTCAAATTTTTCTTTTATTTTCTCATCAACGAATATTTTGAGAAGCGATCGCGTATATCTTTTAAAGCACAACCGGCGATAAAAATCCCTGCTTTTCCTGAAATTTCTTTGAGATGACAAAAGCCTGAGATATTCCAAGATCAGAAGATAATGTAGTCAGTTTAGAAAAATCTTGTGCGGTACCAGTTAATTTTACCTCAAAAGCAGTGTGTTTATCTAAAACCGCATCGATTTCCGCAGTATTACGCTTGTTATAAAAACTAACTTTATCATAACTCGATAGTTGATGAATAACAGCATTTTCAAATACCTGTGCTTCACTTATTTTCCCCACTACATTTAAAAGTCCCGTATCAGTAAAATAGACTTTCTTCCCTCCTGCCACGGCTCGGTCGATACTCCTGCTAAATCTTGGCAAAAGCCGAATAAAAAATGTTCCCTGCAAAAATTCAAGGAACCGATATATTTTTACCCTATCAATAGATAATTCGCTTGATAGACGGGTTACATCAAGCATCGACCCGACCCGGGGCACCAGAAGTAAAATCATATCTCGAAGTTCCCGAATATCGGTATAATCTGATAATAATTTAATATCTTTCTCAAAAAATGAAGCAAAAATGTTTTTGAGTACCATGAGTTTTGTATCCTTATCTTCTGTTGTTACCACTTCAGGAAAACCACCATAGGTAAGAAAATCTTCATATTCTGCAACCCGGGCTTTATGAGTAAAAATGCTGTTTTTCTTTATCGCGTCCTGCAATGTAAAATCCTGAACTTCTTTTAATGAAACAGCATTTCTAAAATAGAGGTATTCTTGAAAGCTTAAAGGAGGAAGTTCGTATAAGAATTTGCGGCCAGATAATGATTCTGGAAACAGATTTTTAAGATAAAAACTAGAAGAACCGGTTAAATAAAACTTCACACCATGATGATCGATAAGATACTTAATAACTTTTGTAATTTGAGGGAAATTTTGAATCTCATCGATAAATACTGACAATTTCCCTGTCTTTTTCCCCATATCAATAAGTCTTTTATAGATTACTTTATAATCTTCATCTTCAAAAACTTTTTGATCGAGTGGATTATCAAAATCAAACCACAATTTAGGTTCACTTACTTCCTCCAAGACTTGACGCATAAGGGTGGTTTTCCCTACCTGGCGCATTCCAGTAATAAGAAGCGCATTTTTGTGGTGAATATATGGTATTAATTTATGATACAGAAGCCTCTTTTTCATAGTGTAAATATATTATTACAAATCTGCACATATTTGTAAAACTGATAAACTGGAGTTGAAAAAACCATATGGAGACCGATCGTTAGTAACCTCATCTTATAACATCATTTTAGTAAAATTATAGTGAATTATTCCGACTAAGTCTTATCTGGCAAAAAGGGCTATCTATGCAGTGCTGAAAATGGCAATTTAGATTGTCTTAATATGCTAAATCACTATTCATATGACAACGCTTCCACTTTTTCCCTGATCCGCACCAACACGGGTCGTTGCGGGATAACTTTTTAGGATGGGAAGACCGGGAGATGGGAAGAGATGAGGGGTCTATATTCGTCCGCATCTGTTTGGCTGCTTCCGCAATCGGGGAAACAAAAGGTCCGCCGGAGGGGGTCAGACCTTGGGGTTTGGTAAGGTCTGAACCGGTTTTGTCTCCTGTATTACTGGTCACTTGTTTCCTGTCGCCTGTTGCTTCCGTCGGCGGCGCAAGCTGTACCTGCACTTTGAAAATCCTGTGGATGATATCACTGTCTATCGTCGCCATAAGCCGCTCAAACATACTGAACGCTTCGTTTTTGTACTCGACCAGCGGGTCGAGCTGGCCGTACCCCCGGAGCCCTATTCCTTCCCGAAGGTCGTCGATTGCATCCAGGTGATCCATCCAGAGACTGTCAATGACCTGAAGACTCACCCACCGCTCGATCTGCCGCATGATTTCCGGGCTTACCTGTTTCTCCCGAGCTTCATACATATCGGCGGTAAGCTTCCCCAGAAAATCCGCAATCTCACCCGCCGTGTGATACTGCTCAAGCTGCTTCCCAAGCTGTTCCTGGGATGCGGGATCAAACGGGATGACGGTCACAAACTCCGTGACGATTTTATCCCGCTCGATGGTTGCGGTTTTTTCATCCGTATAGACGGCGGAGATAGTCCCGACTTCTCCGGCAATTTTTCCGATAATCGCATCTTTCTGACTTTCGCCTTCCAGGATCTTCCTCCGGCGGCGGTACACGATCTCGCGCTGTTTGTTGAGGACATCGTCGTAGTCCACGAGTTGTTTGCGGGAATCAAAGTGAAAACCCTCGACCTTTACCTGCGCCTGCTCGATGGATTTGGTCACCATGGCATGCTCAAGCGGCACATCTTCGGGAAGCTTGAAGATGGTCATGAGTTTGGCTACCTGGTCGCCTCCGAACAGCCGCATGATCTCGTCGTCGAGGGCCACGTAAAAA
This sequence comes from Patescibacteria group bacterium, assembly GCA_023379025.1. GTDB lineage: Bacteria > Patescibacteriota > Microgenomatia > UBA10105 > UBA927 > JAMCTH01. The sequence goes on from JAMCTH010000003.1 coordinate 101,059, forward strand.
CGGCTCGAACCCGGATCCCCCTGGCGTCCTGACCGGCCGCGGAGCTGGTTATCGATGCGTCTGCTTTCGTGCCGTTCGCTCCCTATGACATGGAGCCCGCCGAGGGCAACCACTTCATCGTGGTTTTGCTGCCACGCCGCTTCTTCCTTCTTCCAATCTTCCTCTCTTCCCATCTCCCACTTCTCTTTCCTCAATCCGCCGAGGATGATATCCACTCCCCGCCCTGCCATATTGGTCGCAACCGTCACGGAACCCTTTTTCCCGGCATCGGAAATGATCATAGCCTCTTTGAGATGATTTTTTGCGTTCAAAACCTGGTGCGGGATGCCTTTCCGTTTGAGGAACTCACTCACGATTTCATTTTTATCAATCGACGTGGTACCGACCAACACCGGCTGGCCTCTCTTATAACACCCGGCGATATCGGCAACGATTGCCGCATATTTGGCACGTGTGGTTTTGTATACGCTGTCGGCATAATCTTTCCGGACCATGGGGCGGTGCGTCGGTATGACAACGACATCGAGGTTATAGATTTTATGGAACTCCTCGGCTTCGGTCGCAGCAGTCCCGGTCATGCCGGCAAGCTTTTCGTACATGCGGAAATAATTCTGAAGGGACACGGTAGCCAGGGTTCTACTCTCCTGCTGGATCGCGACGCCTTCTTTGGCTTCGATTGCCTGATGGATCCCTTCGCTGTATCTTCTGCCGACAAGAAGCCGGCCCGTAAACTCATCGACGATCACGACCTGCCCGTCCTTGACGATATAATCCTTCTCCCGATGAAACAGCGCCTTGGCTTTGAGCGCGGCTTCTATATGATGGACGGTCGTGAAGTCATTTTCGTAGATATTACCGAGTCCGAGCATTTTCTCCACTTTAAGTATCCCGTGATCCGTAAGGTGGGATGTACGGAGCTTTTCGTCGACGGCAAAGTCCGTCTCGGGATTGAGTTTTTCGACCAGTTTGGCATACTCGTAATATTTCTGCGTTGCCTCTGCCGCAGGGGCGGAGATGATATGGGGGGTTCTGGCTTCATCGATAAGGACGGAATCCACTTCATCGACAACCGCAAAATGGTATTCACGCTGAACCGTCTGGGAGATCTCCGAAACCATATTGTCCCGGAGGTAATCAAACCCGTACTCGGAGTTTATGCCGTAGGTGACATCCGCCTGATATGCTTCGCGCCGCGTCACCGGACGGAGGTGCTGAAGCCTCCAGTCGACCGCATCCGAAGCGGTAAAATCCGGATCGTACAGAAACGATTGTTCGCTGATAATAGCGGCGGTCGTCTCTCCCAGCAGGTGAAAAATCGGCGCCATCCATCCCGCATCCCGGCGTGCCAGGTAATCATTCACCGTCACAAGATGCGTACCCCGTCCGGTCAGCGCATTGAGGTACAGGGCCGGCACGGCAGACAGGGTCTTCCCTTCTCCGGTTTTCTGCTCCGCGATTTTCCCCTGATGAAGGACGATTGCCGCGATAAGCTGGACGTCAAAATGCCTGAGTCCCAGGGTCCGGACGCTTGCTTCGCGGACCAGCGCATAGGCTTCCGGCAGTATGTCTTCAAGCGTTTGTCCGCCGGAGAGCCGCTCCCGGAACTGCGCCGTCTTTTTGGCAAAATCCGCCTCTTTCAGCTTCTGCATGTCCGGCTCGAGCGAGGTAATTTCCGAAACGACCTTCTGCAGCTTCTTGATCTCCTTTTCGTTGCTGTCGAGGAGCTTTCCGATGAACGTGAACATCCCCCTATTTTATCACAGGTCGGAAGGCGATGCTGGCGCTTTCGAGGCTAAAAAAAACCGGTTATTCCGGATGGGGAAGTCGAGGACCCGGGGAAAGCGTTTTCCGAGTTCCCGTTCAAGGATCCGCGACTGCCCGACGTATCTGAACTCGTAGAGATAATTCGCAAGAAATACGGAACGGGTGACACATCGTAGGTCATCCAGGAACCCGGCGGAAAGAACCATATCCGGAATATCGGCACCGATGAAAATGTCGAGGATCACGATATCGTATTCTTTTTTCCCCGAGACAGAGGATCTCAAAAATTTTCCGGCGTCTTCCTCAATGAGGGTAAGTCCCGGAAGCGCGTCCAGCCTAAAATAGGTTCTGGCGATACCGAGAATGACCGGATCTATATCGACGGCGCTGATCCGTGCATCCGGATACATCGAATGAAGCATCCGTATGACCGTCCCTCCACCGACACCGAGGACCAATATTTTTTTCACCTGAAACGGCATAGCGCCGGAAAAATTTCCGAAGGCTTTCTTCCAGAGCATTCCGATATACGGCCCCGACTGACGCGAGCCGTTTACGAGAAGTTTAAGCGATCCTTGTTCTTCGTTCACACGGATCAGCCGGTTATATGTTGATGATGTTATCAATCGGGTTTGGGGGTAAAGATAGGACAATAGAGACATAAATAATTGCCGGGCGTAGAAATTGGTTGATAGACATCGGAAATTCGGTAACGAAATTCGAAAATGGAGATGAGAAACAAAATCTATTATCGATTTTCAATGTTTCATTACGAATTACCGTTTTTATATTCCGATTTTCAAATCGAACCATTCGCTCTATCCGAACAATTTAACAATATAACAATTTAACAATTCTCATTATTCTCTTTTTATGACTTTCAAACCCATATACGGCTGGAGTGCTTCCGGGATATTCACCGATCCGTCCGCGTTCTGGTAGTTTTCGAGGATCGCAAGCGGCGTCCGTGACGTGGCAATGGCCGTACCGTTCAGCATGTGAAGATACCCGACCGCACCTCCCTTTCTACGGACGCGGATATTGAGATTTCTGGCCTGATAATCCGTACAATTGGACGTAGAAGTCACCTCTCCGTATTCGCCCCGGGTCGGCATCCAGGCCTCTATGTCAAACTTTCGGGCAGCCATGGCGCCCAGATCTCCGGTGCACATCTCGAGCACCCGGTACGGGAGCCCTAACCCCTGGTAGATCTTTTCCTCCATGGAAAGGAGGAGTTGGTGCATGTGCTCTGATTCTTCAGGAGCGCAGTAAACAAACATCTCCGCTTTCGTAAACTCATGGACACGGTAGAGACCTTTTGAGTATTTCCCGTAGGCGCCTGCCTCCTGCCGGAAGCAGTGAGAGTACCCGATATACTTGAACGGGAGATTCCCCTCCGGGATCACTTCGTCTGCGTGTTTACCCGCAAGCGTTACCTCAGCCGTTGCGATCAAGCCTAAATCTTCTCCTTCAAGGGTATATGTTTGTGCTTCATTGCCTCTCGGCATATAGCCGGTTCCCAGATAGTAGCGGGATTTGGCAACATCCGGGGTAATAACCGGCACAAACCCTTCCCGTGCGAGAAGATCGAAGGCATAGCGGACCAGAGCAAGCTCCATGAGCGCGCCTTCGCGGTATAAAAAGTAAAACTGCGAACCGGCGACCTTGGCACCGGTGTCAAAATCAAGGATTCCGAGCGCCTTCCCGAGTTCAAGGTGGTCCTTGGGGGTAAAATCAAATTTCCTGGGTGTCCCCCATTTGCGGACTTCAACGTTTTCCTTTTCGTTTTTCCCGACCGGTGCATCCTTGGAAGGAAGATTCGGAATCTGCGCGATGGTCCGACCAAGTTCTTCTTCCGTCTTGGCAAGTTCCGGTTCCCTGGCTTTGATCGCTTCCTTGACGGCTTTTCCTTCGGCAGAAACTTTACCTGCTTTGGCGATTTCGTTCCGTTTGGCGCGGAGTTCCTCAAGTTCGCCAATCAGTTTTCGCCGTTTGGCATCAAGCGCCAGGACATCGTCTACAGTGTCCGGGTCAAAACCTTTGGCGGCAATGCCCTTTTTCACCTCATTCGGATTCTCTCTGACAAGTTTGATATCGATCATGTTACCTCCATTTTAGCAAAAATCCCTCGGCGATTCCTTAGCCAGTGCAGCCCGTATAAATGGCTTAAGTTCTTCCAGTGCCTTTTTCCTGTGGTTGATCGATTCATTTTCTTCCGGCGTCAGATCGTCATGATTATAAAACTTGTTAAACCGGGGAAGATACAAGAGGGAACGGTACGGATACCCAGCGATCCTGGCAGCAGAGGGCGTAAGAGGAATGATGCCGCAAACCGAGGCTTCGGCCGTATGCATCTTCCCGCCGGGAGTCGAAAAGGCGATGACAACGCGAAGCTTTGCCCCGCGATTTTGGAGCGGGACGCCCTTAAGCCTTTCCATTGTATACGCGATGAGTTCTTCGTCCTCATCTTCGCGGTCGCCGTGTATCCACCGGTGCGATTTCACCCCGGGCTCTCCCCCCAGTGCGTCTATCTCAAATCCGCCGTCATCTGCGATGGTTGGCAGTCCTGATTTGTCCGCATAGAATTTTGCTTTAAGCACTGCGTTTTCCTCAAATGTTTTCCCCGTTTCCTCCGGTCTGTCGATAATGTTTTTATCATCCAAACTCATAAGTTCTATGGGCATATCAGATAAAAACTCTTTAATTTCTGCCAATTTCCCGGGGTTAGTTGTAGCTATAAGAAGCTGTTTCATATTCAGTTTTCGTCATTCTGGCAATCCGCCGGCTGGCGGAGTGTCCAGAATCGAGTTATATAAGTCTCTCAGTAATGGGTTATGCTTTCGGATTAATCCTAACTTTTCACTTCTCTTCATATCCTTAATTTGTTTTTCCCTTATGATAGCATTTCGAATATCGTCAAACACTTCGTAATAGACGAGCGCGTGTAGACCGTATCTTGCAGTAAAGCCAAATGGGTCAGAATTACGTTTGTGTTGATAAACTCGTTTCACTAGGTTGCTTGTTACTCCTGTATAGAGTGTTGGACGAGTGTTTGCCATGATATAAACATATCCGGTTTTCATACGGATTCTGGGTGCGCTCGGGGACTCGCTTACCAGAATGACGCTACAACCCCAGTTCCTCGTGGTGAACTTGCATCGAAGAAAGTGTTATTTGTATAAATTCATCAACCGGTATCCCAAGTTTTTCTTCGCATTGTGCTATCTGTTCCCGGGCAACCGCGGCTGCAAATGCCTTTTGTTTCCATTTCTTTTGAACTGATTCAACAGTCACAAGATCGAGTTTCTTTTCCGGCCGGACCAAGGCAACGGCGACTATAAACCCGGTAAGCTCATCCACCGTTTCAAGCGCCCATTCCATAGCTCCCTCAAGCTCTGCGAGGTGCGTTCTTTTTCCGTTATGGGATTTAAGCGCATGAACGATCGGGCCCTCCGTTTCTCCGAGTTCATGAAGCCATGAAAGCGTATGCTTCGTGTGCTCGTCAGGACTGTCTTTCGTTTCTTCCCAATCCGCGTCATGGAGTAAGCCGAGAATCTCCCACTGATCCGGGTCGCCACCGAGCTTCTCCGCAAGGGCGCGCATGGCAAACCCTACCGCGTACATATGACGCCGGAGGTTCTGGTTTTGGGTGTGGGCATGAAGAAGATCAAGTGCCTGATTTCTGGTGATCATAAGCTCATGTGACAACTCCTGTGAAATCGAGTGTTCCGCCGCAATACCGGAGGATGTTCTGTACTGACTCGTTCAGAGAATGTTCGACCATATCCGGTGCAATATCCAATATCCCGTCCACGTTAATCCAGATATCCTTCGTATCTTCCGTCACCATGGTGCGCTTCGCATCGCGGTAATTAAAGTCAATATTATACCCGCCGACCCGGTCGTAATACGCGAGTTCCGTGGCCTTATATGCGGTAGGTTCCGTATCCCCAAGCAACAGTATTTCGTCACCCGCCCCGGCGTACCGGAGTACGGCCGGAAATTGCACCATATCCGCATTAAAGGCTCCGATAGATACTCTATGACTCATGACAACCAGATTATATGCATCGACACAGGTATTTACGGTGTACAGTCCCTTTCCGAGCGCGACACGACGGAGAAGCGCTTCCGGTGAAGGCCGTCGGGAATGCCAGTCTATCCCCATATCCCGGTAGAGCTTCCGGTAGCTGATAATTTCCGGATACTTACCCAGTTCCTCTGTCGTCAACCCGGCAAGGCCGTTCAGGAATTTCTTTTTCTCTTCCTCAAGCCCGCGGTCCGAGGGAGCAATGCGGACTCCCCGAATCAGGGCGATACCGATGGAGACCGTCGGATACCGCTCCTTCACCTTCGGATCTATGACAAAATAGTCCGGCTTGTGTATACCGTGAACGTTCTTTTCCCGAACGGTTACCTGAATTTTCGGGGCAAGTGTTAACCGTCCTATAACGGCGTCTTTCGGAAATTTCCTGAGAAGCCACCCGGCGCGCGGACCGTATGGTTTATCAAGTACTGAACAATAGAGCGCTTCAAAGGCAAGCTTTGGATCGAGATGCATCTCCTTTACCAGACGGAAGAGCTCTGACTGAAGTTTCTCCGGATCCTCTGCATATTTCCAGACTACTGCTAACTTCCGTAAGAAATCCCACTGTATGTCGGAAAGAGACAGATTCTCGTACGGCTTCACCGAAAGCTGGTATTTGTAATCATCCGGCGCGAACCTGGACACCCATACTCTCGCATACGTTTCCCGCTCGCCAAGGCATCGCACTTCTGCTTCGGTCAACCGTAATCCCTTAACGCACTCAAATTTCTGAAGCAAGTCGACGTTCGGCAACTGTATGTAGTTGGCTATATCACGAAATCGGGGCAAAAACATCTCCGGATTTTTTGCGGGGGGTTCATGTATCTGAGACAGGAGAAATGCCCTCGATAAATTTTCGTCGCCGTCCGTATGGTATGCCGTCCAGCAACGGTCGTATTCGTCAAATAAATCCGGTATTGCCATGGTCCCCGTCGGATCGATCTCTATAGCCTGCCGGTAATCCGTCCTCGTAAACAAAAACTTTCCGACTGGCGCGGGAAGGACCTTTGTAAGATCCCTTGCCTTAAGCCCCAACCCTTTTGATGAAGACATTTTCTTGCCGCCGATGAGGAAAAATTCATACGGAAGATTATATGGCTCCGGTATATGAAAAACCTCGCGGCAGAGCTCCCGTGCTATATCCCGAGATCCGCCGGCAGATGAATGATCTTTTCCTGCTCCTTCGATCGTGACCCCCATCACTTTCCAATGTGCCGGCCAATCCACTTTCCACGGCAGTTTTCCCGGGTGATGCTTCGGATCACCGGAGTCTGTAAAAGGACTGGTTTTCCCGTTATATCCGCATCCTTTTGCCCATGACACCATATCCGGTTCGCAGGTATAGGAAACGGTTGTACCGTCCCACCCGTGCACCCGCGTTGTGCCGAGTCTGCCGCAGTTTTCGCATACCACCTGAAGCGGGAGCCAACCTTTTTCCCGTTTTTTACTGCCACTAACACGCTGATAAATATCCTGAATGAGGTCAGCATGATCGAGTGCTTCGCGAATCACGACATCGAATTTTCCCGCATGATACATATCCCAGGACGAAAGGAATGTTGCGGAGACCCCAAGCGATGTCAGCACCTTCTTAAAATCATTGGTGAAATACTCTGCAAATGTTGTTTCAGCATTATCCGGCGCACGCGCCAGCCGGAGCGGTTTGCCGAGTTCACTGGAAAGAGACATGAGTTCCGGGGGCAATCCGTCAACAGGATCGAAATCATTAAGAACAAAGGTAAATGTCACGTCGACTCCCCTGTCCAGGAGCGCCCGGTAGACAATGTCATGTACAAGCGGTCCCCGGAGTGACCCAATATGCGCAAAGCCGGACGGCGTAAACATATCATCCACGTGATATGGCACAAATTTCCCTGTCTCAACGATTTTTTGTGCTACAGCATCTGCCCAAAACATATATACCCCCATTGTACCATCTGATGATCTGAACGATCAGCATGTCTCTGCGATCGTACGCATCCAATATACCAAAAACCCCGCACTCGGCGGGGGTCTTTGGAGCTTGCGTATTTTTTATTCTATATCGACGATTTTGTAGACGAGCTTACCCGCCGGTGCCTCTACCTCAACGGTATCGCCCGGTTTTTTACCGAGGAGTGCCTTCCCGAGCGGCGACTCATGGGATATTTTCTTCTGTGTCGGATCTGCTTCCCATTCACCGACAACGGAAAACACTTCTTTTTTATTCCCGACATGGAGCGTCACCCTGCAACCGACATTTACCGTTTTGTTATGCCCGTTGTTGGACACGACTTTTGCCGCCCTGATGATCTCCTCAAGTTCCGCAATCCTGCCGTCGATAAACGCAAGATCCTGTTTTGCTGCGGCGTACTCGCTGTTTTCGGACAAATCACCGAGATCCCTCGCATCGGACAGCCGTTTTACGACATCCGGGCGCTTCGTATCCACCAGCTCCTTATATTCAGCTTTAAGTTCCTCCAGGCCTTCTTTCGTCAGGACCTGTCTTTTGGTTTGATCCATAGTCGTATTACGCCGGAAGATGATTCGCTAAATGCGCTGCGGCATTTCGAAACTCTCCCGACGGCCTCTCAAGACAATCCCGGCCAAGTATTGGGCGAAGCCATGCGACGCCAAACAACATCAACCGGGCTAAAAAAAATCTCCCCTTTCTGGTTCCGAACCCCAAGGGAGCAGTGGTATAACATCAGCCTCAACTGAGGCTCACGATCATTAGTATCAGTGTACCCGAACCAACTTGAGGTGTCAAGTAGAAGCTGATAAAATAAAGGCAACCTCCAATTCAGAACAGTCTCTTTTGGCGCGTTCGTCTAGTGGCCCAGGACGGCTGGTTCTCAACCAGCAAATCATGGGTTCGAATCCCATACGCGCTACAATTTATTTCACTCAGTACAGATCGTCGGTTCGTTTACTCCGAAAGCGAAGGTATTGGGAGAATCCGACTGTGGGTACCAATTTATCACTGATTGTCGCCAACTAATACGACGTCTCTTTCTAATAATCTATCCGGAAACGGTAAACCCCGTTTGACAAACTCAGGTTTGCTCTTCTCAATAACATCCTCGATTTTTGATTGTGTAATAAGTATTGTGGACGCCTCAACACGATCATCAACACTTATTAGTATTTCACCGGCCGCTACCCTCTCGATAATTGTCTGTGCCCAGGAGACCTGTTTTTCCCACCGAATCGCCATCTCCTTTTCTCCCTCATGAAAGTCGGGGGTATGCGCTCTCATGGGATCCGCAATCCCGGGCATTACGACTGTATTAAATCTATGCCGTGAGCCATACGTATCAGCATAATTAGCTCCTAAAGCATTGCTTAATCTGTCTATCATTCTGGTGGGGTCATCGGAAGTAGGTAATAGTCCATGTTCAAATCTAAAGAGAGCTATCAGCCGAGCGATGGGACGAGGGAGTATAGTCATTATTGCCCTATCTATTTTCCGTAGCTCTGGTGTTGGCGGTAGCATCTGACGAACGGCCCAACCGATTTGGTCACCGAGGTAATCTCTATCCCCTTCTGCCATATATGAGATTGTATCAGTAAAGAATGAATCGACAAACATGTTCGATTTCATCCCAACTTCTGTATACATTATGATATAGAGGAAGTGTGTTAATAAAACCGTACAATTGGTAAAAGTGTTCAACAATAGAATGACACGTAGTACTAGCAATCAGTAGTGCTCTTACTGCCCACACCCCCGGGGTGTGTAACATTGAGTGCAATGTTCCTTTCTATGTTGTGGACGATCATTATACCTATCAGTAGCAATATGCCCATTCAGGCATACTTGCATTACGTCATAATATCCCATAAACTTCTCCTAATTTTTTTACTGGCCAATGTTTATTCATCGATTTTTTCGGTTAGTTTAGAAATCAGTTCTTTTAACGTTTTAATGTTTTCAGGATCATCGCTATATGCGTCAAACCAGTAACTTTTTTCTCCATTCTCGCCTTTATGGAAATTTAGAAATCTTCCGAACCTTTCTATCCTAAAGCCTTTCTCTCCTCCAATTGAAAATAAATTAGAACGAGCTATTAAACCAATAAAAAGAATAATTAAGGTAATCCAAAGAAAAAGGTTATTTTGGAGAATAGATTCCCCTAGCAATAATTTCGCTAACTTTAGGACTAAAATCCATAAAAGGAGATATAAAATAGGTGCCAAAAATCTAAAAGTTGGAACGATTATATTTTTATATGAACTTTCAATAAATTGTATTAACATAGTCATTTTTACTGGCCAATTAGTTTTCATAAATAAAAATCCCACAAACCTAAATTACTAAGTATACATATAATAGTTAGATTAAACTTTTGTTTTGGGACACTTTTTTCAAAATAAGTTTTCAAATTATTGTAAGTAATATTTTGTAGTCCTATTGGTTGATGTGACCATATAAAAACAATTCCACTTCCAAACTTTTGTATTTGATAATAACTTTCTAGTTGGTAAAGTGCTTGGTTATTTACTTTATCTATCAATTTTTGAAAAAACTTTTTCTCATCTAAACCCTGCGGGGAGAGAAGCTTTACCTCTACTGGAGTTATTACGCTTCTATTTTTTGCAAGAAAATCTGGTGAGCGATTGTAATTGCTTTTTGGCAAATACTCAACTTCAGAAAAATTGCCAAAAAACTTAGTATTCACTAATCTAGTTGCAACGTCAAACTCTGCAAACATCTCTTCTACTCTTTGATCGTTTTTATTTCTTGTTATCTCTTTGCTGATATAAAAAATAGAGTTTGAGTTTTTAATTTTGTTGAGAACAGCTTGTGCACTGCTAACCCAGCTTTGATTTTGTAAATTATTTTTTAGCTTAATATAGATAGGTGAAGTTTGTAAATCCAATTTTTCATATTTATCCAATATCGGCTGGATTAGTTTTTCAATCTCTTTTTTTACTGAATCACGATTTCCTTTATCTTGCTTCATAAATTTGTATACAAGGAGCCTTATAAAAATTTTGTAGTTCCTGGAACTTGTTACAATAATATTCAATATCTTCTTCTGATAAATGATGTCCTACTTTTGAGAGTTTTTCTCTTAACCATAATCCATCCTTTGTTTTCCTACTGTATCGGCAAACGCACTTCACAAAAGCGTAAAATCTCTCCAGATCTAACGGGTGGAAAGATTCCGGATATTGACCAATCCATAATTTAAAAGATTGATCTATCGGATGTTGGTTATGTATTAAAGTCATATAAAAATCACTATCTTACCGACCAATTATTTTTCATTAACTGCTTTCTACAACTGCTATTTCTTCCGTCGTTAGGCCGTAGAGTTTATAAACCAATTGGTCAATTTGCTTTTCGTATTCGATAACCTGTGATTGCTTAATGGAGTTTCGTAGATAATCCCTGTCTGTGGTAATGACTAGGATTTTATTGACCATACTGACAATCTTTTCTATGTTTATTTTATTTGTATTCTTAATTGGGAAAAGTTCAATTTTATATTTTTTCCAACGGCTTGTGCCCATACCCGAACTTGTTGATATTTGCTCAAAATACCAGAGCCCAAGTTTTGAGTTTAAAATTCCTAGTAAATACTTAAGATTGTCACCCACCATAGCAAAGAGAGTCGCTTCGGCAATAAACCCTTTGTCATCATAAGTAAATTTTGGTTTATCAGATAACTCTCCCCAAATAATTTTTGGTTTCTCAAATTCTTCAAAATAAACACAATTTCTAAGATTAGTCCAATGTGAGCCCTTATTGTGTCTAATTTCTAATTTATCCCTGTACTGCGCTAAATGTTTATAAATTGCAGGGTAATTTTTCGCCACATCAATTCTTGGAAGCTTGCCTTTTATTCCGTTATGGCTATTTATTAGCCAGAGGTCTTGCCATTCATAATAATATTTTCCGACATCACGACCCCTCAACATTGGCTTAATTATTTCTGCACTTTTTGGGTCTACTTTAGTCAGTTTGTTTTTTGTCTCGGTGCTAATTACGAAAGCATCATTATAACCATTTAGAATACCTATATAAATTCGCTGGTTTAGTTGCTTTAGTGGGGTAGAATCTTTTTCTAGCTTTGCTCTAAGTGAAGCTGTTTCTAAATTGCTTATTATCCATCCGTTGTCATCAAGATTATCAAGAGTCACATAGTTATTGCTGAAATAACTACTAATATCTACGTACCGGTTCGAGGTTAAATTAAAACTAAGTGCTCTAAGTTTATTTTGGAATACACTTTTTTCGAGGACAATTACATTACTCTCTACAATAGCTGTATCGAATACTTGAGAATTCTCGAAATCAATTAGGATTAAAGGGTTGGTGTTTTCTTTAAAGTATTTTCTCAATAACGCACCATACTTTGTTTTCATCCATGAGTTCGAACTGATATAAGAAAGTGTCCCCATATTTTTTAAAAGATTTACCCCTTTTTCATAAAACACACAATAAACGTCCGAAGATTTCGAATAAGTCTTAAAATCCAACTTTGATAACTCTTGACTTACTTTTTTATTCTTTTGTAACTGAAAATAGGGTGGGTTAGCTATGACTACATCAAAACCACCGTTCTTTTCAAACACTTCGCTAAAATTAAGTTTCCAAAGGAAAAATGGCTTGATGTTTGCTTTTTTGAAGCGCTCGATTTCCGGCAAGAGAGATAATTTTTTCTGCTCCTTAACAGATGCCTCAATCAAATCCCAAGTTAAGTTTTCAATTTCTCTCTTGATTTCGTCTTTCTCAGTTTTGTGCGCAGTCTTAAAGAATTGAGCTTTGAGTTCTTGTAGTTGCTTGGTAATTCTCTCTGCCTCTGAGATAAGATCAAAGAAGTGTTGTTGTTCTAATTTTGCTTCGGACTCAAAAAGCTTAATACCCTCGTATTCCTCGAGTAAGCTATTGCCCTGCATAATTTTATAATCAAGGTTTGGCAGGGGTTTAATTTGCTTGATATCCTGCTCATCAACAATTAAAGAAAGCCACAAACGAAGTTTGGCTATTTCCACAGCTCCGGGGTCTATATCTACCCCGTACAGGCAGTTTTGAATGGCGTGGCGCTTGAAGTCATAGATACTGCGGCCGTTATCCGATAGGTAATTGGTGAGGATGTTGCGAACTCTAATTACTTCGGTCATCATGCCGACCAAAAAGGCACCGGACCCAACCGCAGGATCGCAAACATGGATTTTTTCTAATTTTTCATCAAGAAGGTGTGCGTTGTCGCGAATACTTTGTGGAAGTCTAAAGTGATAGTCTTTTGTTTCCCGACCTTCATTTATAACCCGTGCTTCGTGCTCAATGGCTGTTTCCCCTAAGCGGATGAGGGTTTCGATATCATCCCGTCTAACTTTGCCGTCTAATTCTGTGAGTAGATAGTTAATTAAACTTTCCTGACACATATAGTGGACAATCTCACGCGGGGTGTAGTAAGTGCCTTTGGATTTGCGGTCTTTAACTTCCAAAAGGTTCTCAAAAACCTTTCCCAGCATCTCCGGATCAACGGCCACCTCACGCTCAAGCGGCTCATCTTCCTTAACCGTGAAGTTGTAGCGGTCAAAAACATCTAAAATCCCGTCTCCGGTGTCGCCCTCTTTGGTTTTCCTATTATTCGAAAAAAGCTCATCGGGTAAGCGAATATCGGTGTGCACCCAGTCATAGTTTCCAAGGGGATCAAAAAGTCCTCCGTTTAAGAAGGGAATTTTGCAGTTAAATTTGCTATAAAAATCATCTGTACGCTCAACGGCTAAGGCTTCGTAAAAAAGAGGTTCCAGGGTGTCGTTGAAGAAATTATCGTAAGGAGCTATCGTTTTTTCAAAAAGCCGGCGTAAAAAGTCTTTTGGACCCGTACCCCAAACGGCATCTCTGGCAACCCCAAACCAGCCCTTTTTTTGTAAAAAGTAAAGGAAAACAATCTGACCAAGAAGCTTTTTAGCAAAGTCGGTGGTGTCGATATTTTTCTCTTGGAAGTCAGATTTTATCTTGGCGTCTTTGGCAACCATCGCGTCGAGCGCCTCTTTGGTATCCAAAAACAGCTTTTTATACTTTTCAAAGAAGTCTTTGGTAACAACCTCAACGCTGAAAGCTGACTCAAGATCACTAAGAGCGGGTTTAAAGTCCGTGTCTTTGAGAATTGGCAGAAGTTGTCTTTGAGCGGTGTGAGTGTTTTCGTTGGCGCCAACTAAAAAAGAAAAACGGCGAGCCGGGGTAAGCTCGGTTATGGCCTTTATCTTTCCGGCTTTTGACTCTCCCAAGTGATAATCCATCTTTACTAAGGAGAGCCGCCAATCGTCAGAGTCTTTGGTATAAAAAGCCACAAGCGCGGCGTCTTTGGCGATACCGCCTCGACTGCCGTTTAAGTACCAAGCAATAAAGTTTCTTTGCATGGTACGCGCCCGCTCTAAAGCGCTTTGTTTATTTAAACAAACTGCTAAGACTTCAATTTTATGGCCGTCAACGTCCTCATACTTACCCAGACGTTCAAGCGTTTTTATATGTGAGTCGTAGGCGTCGGGTATGAGATTGCCTCGATAGATAAAAGTATCGGTATCTAGGAAGTGAAAGAGGTTTTTGGCAAAGATTAAAAAACGCTCCCTATCGAAGGGATTTTCAAAAGTGCTCTTAATCAGATTTAATGCCCACGTTTCATTCATGGATGTCTTCCTCCAATAACTCAATGCGCGTAGCGCGCATCAACGACCTCATTTGATCGATCGCTACCTGATTAAGTGAAGCTAACCGTTTATTTTGCGGCAGCCCCTCTTTTATTAAAAGAGCATTCAATGATTCCAAATTTGTCAGACAAACAAGTTGCGCGGCAGTTGCATAATCACGAATATTTCCCGGTTTATGTGGATTGGTATCCCGCCACTCGGTAGCGGTTATGCCGAATAAAGCTTTGTTGAGCACGTCTGCTTCGCTGGCATAGATAAAATTTATTTGCTGTTGAGAGAGTACCGGAGGGATCAAATGAGCTTTTACAGCGTCTGTGTGTATTCTGTAATTGATTGCCGCTAAATTCCGTTTCAAATCCCAACCCAATTTTTTCTGCTCGATTTCTTCTTCCTTAAGTCTCTGAAATTCTTTAATGAGATAGATTTTAAATTCGGGGCTAATCCACATGCCAAATTCAAAAGCGATGTCTTTGTGAGCGTATGTGCCGCCATATCTTCCCGCCCTTGCTTTCAACCCGATAGCATTTGTTTTTCGAACCCAATCTTTGACGCTGATTTTGTAACTGTTTAGACCAGCCTGGCTTCTAATTATGGCGAATTCGCCATAATTAAACTGAGGATTATTAATCCGCTCCCAAATGCCCAAAAAATCAACGGTGTTCCTGTTTCTGAGCCAATCTGAAATGAAAAAGTCCCCGTCTTTGGCTTTAAGCATATCAGTGAGTGAAATATAGTCGCCCTCTTTTGTTTGGAATAAGGTTATTTGTCTGCCCTTGACCGTTAATTGTTTTGAACTAGATTTTTTCATATAAATATTCGGATAAAATGACTTCTCTTGGTCCGGCAACTTGTGCCGAACTTTCAGCCAATGTTTCTTTGAAAAACTCGCTTGGAATACCAAGTTTCAAAAGCGACAGCAATTTAAGCGGATTTTTATCTTTCTTGTATAGCTCGTCAAGATTTTTGATTAGTCTTTTGGTTGTGGACTTAGGCAAGGCGCCTTCTTCCAGACGAGCCATAACATTACGAAGGTAGAGCTCATCTTCTTCGGTATAGCCCTTGAAGTCTTTGACTTCCCGGGCCTTGAGAATGTTAAGAAGCTGGGCGCTGGTGTCACGGCCTCGTTTACCCTTAACTTCTTGGGCTTCTTCGGTTGTGGCCAAAACAAACGCCTGTTTATTTTTCGAAAGCAGTTTATAAAAATCTTCTCCTACCGGTTCCCGTCCGGCTTCTTTGGCAACTTCCAGTTTTTGCGCGGCTGAAATAAAGTCAAGCTCCATCGAATCACCACTGGCAACAGCGAAGAATTTTTGCAGTTTGCCTTTTCTGAAATAAGTAAGTAAAGAATTGGTTTTATCGTCATCCTTATCAATTCTTGCGGTGCGGGCTTTTTTAGGCAGTCTTTTGATTTTTTCAAATAAGTCCGGGTTAGTATCCCTAATATCGCGAATGATTGAGAGGTATTTAAGATCGCTTTCTTCTTCCTCGTCCTCACCGGTAATAACTTCTTTGGAAGTTAAGCGAATCCAAAGGTCGTGCGACTTAATTTCCTCGCCTTCGGTGAGAAGCCTGGCGTCTGCCCCAAGAAGTTCTATAAAAGCTTCGATTTTAGCTTCGGCCGCCTCTTTGAGTTTAATTTGGTCGTTTGACTGTTTAGTAGGGAAGAAATTAAACGTATATATTTTGTCAAAGGGAGTATCAACGCGGTTAATGCGGCCTGTTCTTTGCATTAAACGGGTAGGATTCCAGGGAATGTCATAATTGATAACCACGTTGGACTGGTGAAGGTTGACGCCTTCTGAAAGTACCTCGGTGGTGACTAGAATCCGGTAATCGTCTTTGGGGAATCGGGCTCCCGCGTCAAAGTTCTCAATCACTTTCTCGCGCACGCTGGCTCCGGAGCTTCCATGAAACGAGAGCACTTGTTCGGGGAATTTAGTACTTAGGTTTTTCTCAAGGTATTGGGCGGTTTCTTTAGATTCGGTAAAAATAATAAGTTTACTCTCACCCAAAATTTTACGAGATAAGAGGATGTCTATAAATTTGGCCAGTTTAGGGTCCCCACTGACACGGCGCCAAAGCTTGGTGATATCTCTTAAAATGGCCAGGTCGTTTTCGAGATCAACTTTGAAAGAGTCTTCAAAGTCTTCTGATTTATAACGCTGGGCCATATCTTCATCTACCAGCCTTTGTATCGCGGCTTCGTCGTCCTGCTCCAAAAGCTCGAAGATTTTATTGATATGCTTTTTACTGACATAAACATTGCCTTTTTCAAACTCATCTAAAAACCGCTCGTATGAAGCGATAAACCTATCAAGCGTATTTCTGAACGCAAAGAAGCTACTTTCCAAGCGTTTAACCAAAAGGATTTTCATAAACTTACCCATGTTCTTCTGACCTTGTTTGTCTGCTTGAGATACGTCGCCTTTGTAGTAGGTAAGGGGCATGTAACGGGCGTATTTGAATTTTTGTGTTATAGACTCGATAGTTGTGGTAAAAATCGCATCTTCTTCTTTATCGAGCTGGTATAAAATCGGCTCCGGATCTGCGACATCGGGAAATTTGAGGTTTTGCTTTTCCAGGTCTTTACTAAAATAATTGATAATTTCACTGCGGGTACGCCTAACCATCAGATATTTAAGGACTTTTTCTCTTATTTCCTTGGCATTATCACGAACGGTGTCGAGATACTCGGCGCGGTTTCGCTGACGGTCCAAGCCCTTAAGTCTTTTTTCCAGACTTGAGAAGAAGATTTCCAAGTTGGGAAGGTTAGGAATGGTACTTTTCTTGGGTTTTTGAAATAGCTTGATTTGGCTCAAGATATCTTTCGGCGAATTGTTATAAGGGGTAGCCGTAACTAAAATTACCCTTTTACCACGAGTAATCTGCGCTAGCTTCTCATAAGTAATGTTATCCTCGGTTCTGAAGCGGTGAGCCTCATCTACAAACACATTGCTGTATTTATCCGTGCCTCTTTCAATTAACTTTTCCAGCTTTCCCAGAGATTCAAAGTCGGCGGAGACTTTAAAGTCGGAAAAAACATTCGGCCAAGAGCCCGGATTGTTCTCATCCAAAAGAACCGGCGGCGCTATGACCAAGTTTCTGCCGTCGAGCTGGTTGGCCAGCATAGCGGCAATATAGGTTTTACCCAAACCCACAACGTCGGAGATGAAAACACCGCCGTATTCATCTAGGATTTTTTTAGCGTTGAGAACTGCTTGCTCCTGATATTCAAGTTTTTTGAATTTAACGGGGGTGTACTTGTAAAAAACGTCTCCGGTTTGACTGATCTGATCTTTGAAATACTCATAAAGGAATTTGAGGTAAAGCTCATAGGGGGTGATGGTGTTATTCAGCCAAGTTTTGTTATTGACCGTTTCGATGTATTTTTCGGAGACATCAACGGCGTCTTTCCAAAGCTGGTTAAACTTATCTTGGGCAAATCGGTAATCGGACGCAGTTTTAAGCTCAACATTAAATTCAAGATTATCAACCAAGCCTTTTTGCGAGAAATTGCTTGAGCCGGTGATAACACGGCCAATGTCTCGGTCTCCTTCTTTGAAAGTGATGATATAGAGCTTGGCATGGATGTTGGCGGTAGGATAGGCCCTTATTTCCAGCTTTCCGCTTTTTATCCATTCGATAAACCTAGTTACACCCTGTTCTATGCTCTCGGCGTCCTCGGATTCTTCCAGCTCGGAGGCAATGAGAGTTGAAAATTCCTCTTTGGCTTCGGCATGCGAGAAGGTGAGCGATAGTTGTTCTTCTGCGGCCTTGATATTCTCAAGCGTTTCGCGTCCGGTGCCGATTCCTATTAAAATGCGGATTTTCTCGGTTTTCTCAAGAACCGGATAGAGCTTGTAAAACCCGCTGGTATAAAAATAGCCGACTAAACTATCGAAAAAACGAGCGTCTTTAATTAAAACCCTGAAGCGGTTTAAAAGGCTTATTTCTTTTTCGTTTGTTATAAACGTTAGGTCTGAAACTTGCATGAGCTGATTATACGTCTAAAACCCGATGAGGTCGAGAGGGTTTAGAGGCTATTTACTCCAAATACCACGCTTCTTTTTCTGTGCTTCTTCTTGAGCTTTCAGTAATTCATCCTGATACTTCAGCTTTCTCCGATCCTGATAGATAGTAACTTTCACTAAGCCTTGTTTCGCAAGCTCCACCACTACATTTTTCCCTTCGATAAACGGATAGGCAAGCACCCTGCCGAACCGGTCTGACGTGTAGGCGTCATATTCAAACGTGACGGTTTTTCCCTGAACGAGTTTGATCATCGCTTTCGTTGCATCTTCCTCGAACGGTTGCCCGGAATCCGGAGCATTCACCCCGACAAATCGGACGATCTGACCATTTGCTAACTCTATAGTGTCGCCATCTATAACTCGTTTGACCGTTTCCTTTGCTGGAAGGTTCCGGATAGTGGTTGTTGAGACATTGGGTTGTTCGAGTATTGTTTTTACCTGTTGTTCATACTTTGTCCCACCAAGAAAGGATAACAGAGCAACGAGGAGTGTTGCCGGCACTAAGACCAGTTTGTTGGTGTTGTACTTCGATTTTGCATTCATGGCGATTTGATAAGACTGGCAAACCGGAGTTTGTACAGGCTTTCCAGTAAATCAGATCCGGCGTATCCAGCCAAAAGTGACATCCGCCAATCGACGTTCATGATGAGTCCTGACATAAGACCGACGAGCATGGATACCAAAATGGTGAATCCGAATTGCTTCCAGGAGAACTGAAATGTTTTGGGGTCAAACTCCTTGGCTTTAGTGATACCAACTAGTCCACGCACAAAGCCGCCAGTAGCACCGGCAATGGCCTGTCCAATAATAGTCCCGACCATAATTTCCACCCCCTTTCTGTAGTTAAAACAGATAGACGGTTGCTTTTCCTTTACCTTCCATTTTCAGCATACCACGGGAAACAAGAGCAGATAAATAGTCGGTTGCCGTACTTTGTGAGATATGTAACAAATCACGCACCTGTTCGTTTGTAATTTTCTTTTTTTCCTGGGCAAACGAAAAGATTTTCGATATCGATTCTTCCCGTTTTTTCTTTTTCGCATCATTGCCTTTGACTGAATTTTCTTTCCTGCGCGCGTCAAACATGGCGGTTGCCTGTTTTTCGATTTCTTCTTGAGAAGGTTGGGGTGGTTGGGGTGATATGGGAGATACGGGAACATCCGGCTGTATGGGAGGAGTTACCGGCTGCGGTTGTATCACCGGTTCCGGTTGGATGGGTTGTGGCGAAGGTAGCGGTTTGTCCGTGTGTTGGGAGAGATATGGTGACGGATCAATATACCCCAGATATCCGTTATTTACATCCGGATTGTTTGGTTGCATCCCGAAATGAAGATGCGGTCCGGTCACAAACCCGGTAGCATCGGAAAGCCCGATGGCTTGGGCTTTTGTGACGATATCGTTGACCAACACCCCGAAGGATTGCAGATGGCAATAGATACTCGATCCCCAGGAATGCTTGATGGTGATGGAAATACCAAAATCCCCGTTGTCGCCAACTTGGGTAACTACCCCATCATCACATGCAAGAACGTCGGTCCCACTGGGTAATCCGAAATCCAAACCGTTATGTCCAACAATACCCCACTCCTGATATTTTTTCTTGATGGCCTCATTATCCGGTTGGCTCCCGAACCCAAACAAAACGGGAAATTCTGCGTAAAACGGATATGCAAGGACCGGAATTGCGGGTGGAGTTGGTTGATTTTGGGGCGCTGTAGTGCCCTGCACGGTTTGATTGTCCGGATTTTCCGGTTCAGTTACAGGAGACACAGTTTGAGCAGATGGAGTACTGATAGCTGGCACGGATGGAGTCGGACTGGGTACAGATGAAGGCTCTGGTGATGATGTGTCGGATGGTTGAGCCGGTGCTGGTGCGGGAACGTCAGTTGCCACTGGTTCCGGTTGGTCCGACGAGGGTTGATTTACTACTGAAGCTGGATTTGAAGGTGACGGCTGAACTGGTTGGGTATTGGCCGATTCGACACTGGATCCCGACAAGTCGGATGTCGGTTCCGGCCGATTGGGAACCTCGGACATTACACCGGTATTTGAGCCTGGATCTGGTGGAGAAACCGGATCGTCTGCCATGATTCTAGAATACACCCCACCCTTCGCTAAAGCTACGGCGGGCAAGCAAAACAGGAATCGGCCAAAACCGGAGGCTGTACCGACAAACGCCAACCGGCAATCGGCCAAAACGCCTGCCCGCTGCGCCTATCTACAAACACAATCGGCCAGAACGGTGGGTTCTGGCCGAATAGCAAAATCAGACTCCGTGGGCAAGCTATGGCAGGCGGGGTGGGTTCTGGCCGATTTGAAATTGGCGGCTCCGCGCCCCCACCCCATTGGAGAGAACGAGCAGATAAGCGCGCATTCCGATGTGCACTCTATCCAACACCCGAACGTGGTGCGTAGGGCGCTAAAGATAATCTTAGCGCGAAGCGCCACATTATAGAACAGAGTGGCGGCAATTCATTTTTCCCCTTTACCCCTTTTTTCTTGCCGCCACTTTCAGGAATTTTTGATGAAATACGTACGAATATAGTTTTGTAGCGCTACAGACAACAATACCCCCTTCATCCCGGACGAGTTTTTTGCCTTTGCAGGGAGAGACCTTGCAAACCACGTCCGCCCAAATGCAAAGCTAAGCTTTAAAATTTCCGGGGGGGTAACAGAAAAATTCATATTGTTTTCATGTTCGACACGGTATACTACCAGCTATGCAGATATTGATCGTCGAAGACGAGGCGAAAATCGCGAACTTCCTGCGGCGGGGGCTTCTGGAGGAAAGTTACGCCGTGGATATCGCGCGTGACGGTGAGGATGCACTCTACAAATTCGACATCAATGAATATGACCTTGTACTTCTCGACATCCTGCTCCCGAAAGTGGATGGTCTGACCGTCTGCCGGACGATCCGCGAAAAAAACACCAGCCTGCCGATCCTGATCCTGGCTGCCCGCGATTCCGTCGAGGACAAGGTCGCAGGACTTGATGCGGGCGCGGATGATTATGTCACGAAGCCATTTTCCTTTTCCGAGCTGTCCGCCCGGATCAGGGCGCTTCTCCGCCGCGGAAACAAGGCAGATCCGGTCGTCCTTACGATTGACGACCTGACGCTTGATCCGGCTACGCGAACGGCGCGCCGGGGCAAAAAAGTTATCGCGCTGACGGCAAGGGAGTATGCGCTTCTCGAGTATTTTATGCGCCATGTCGGCACCGTACTCACCAAAACCCAGCTCCTCGAACACGTGTGGGACTATAATTACGACGGACTTTCAAACATCGTCGAAACCTATGTCAAGTATCTCCGGCAAAAACTGCGTACGGCCCGCCGACAGAAGGAACTCATCCACACCATGCGCGGGTCGGGATATATCATGCGTGCCGAATAACCATGGATACAGTCACCCGCTTCAGACTCACCGCACTGTTTTCCGTGCTCTTTTTCCTTTTGTTCTGGATCTTCAGCATCTTTGTCTATATCTGGTTCTCCCGTTCGCTCGGGGAAGGGTACATAACCAAAGTCATAGAACGGAACGTCGCTCCGGAGCATATCACCGCGGTCCGGGTTGCGGGCGGGGTCGCTCTCGACCAGCTCCGCGATATATTGCTCGGAATCAATACGGTCATGGTGTTTCTCATACCGCTCCTCGCATGGATTCTGACGGACAGAACGCTCAGGCCCATCGAGCAGGTCAATAACCGTCAACGACAGTTTATTGCTGATGCCTCGCACGAAATGCGCACCCCTCTCTCCATATTGCGCGGCGAAATGGAAATTGCCCTGAAAAAAGACCGGCCCGTCCATGAATACAGGAAAATCCTGAAGAGTGCCAAAGAAGAGATCGACGGTATGACCCGGCTTGTCACGAACCTCCTGTTTCTTGCACGGAATAATGCGGACAGTACGGAAGTCAAACCCGAAGCCGTTGACGTAACGGATCTTCTCAATTCCGTACTCTGGAATCTCCGCGACAAAACACAAGACAAACAGCTTGCCGTAACGCTCGTACCGGCAAAGGAATCACTGGTCATTCCGGGGCAGATATCGATGCTGACGGTTCTGTTCACCAACCTCCTCGATAATGCAATCAAATACACCCCGGACAAAGGAAAAGTCACGGTTCGGCTTGCAGCACTCGGAAAAACCGTGGTCATCAGCATCAGGGATACCGGATCCGGCATCGACCCGTTGGATCAGAAACGGATATTTAACCGGTTCTACCGTTCGGACTACTCCCGCGCGCACACAAAAGGGTTCGGCTTGGGCCTTTCCATCGCCCAGTCGATTGTCACATGGCACCACGGAAAGATTGAAGTATCATCCCGTCCCGGACACGGCACTACGTTCACGGTGTATCTTCCCGGAATTACCGGGGGGAGACGCTGGAGCCGTACCCATTCATAATGCCTTCACCTGCCTCTCACGAAAAATCCATATCTCCCGCCCTATACTCGTAACAATCAGACACCTGTTCCTATGAAAAAAATTACCTTGGCGGCGCTCATAGTCCTTGTTTTCCTGGCGGGCGTCGGTGCCGCAAGCCTCGTCTATACCGGTTTGGGAGATATGCGGCTCGCCGGAAACAGAACGGAGATCATAAATCAGCCGATCACCGACGAGAGTTCCGCGGTAACCAGAGCGGTAAAAACCACACTCCCCTCTGTCGTCACGGTCGGCATCGACACGACCATCGATAATGCTCCCTCATTTCAGTTTGACCCCTTCAATCCGTTCGGTGCGCCCAATTTCGTTCCCGGCGGCACAACACAGGTCAAACAGAATATCGGCAGCGGGTTCATCGTCTCCGCAAACGGACTGATCGTTACCAATAAACACGTAGTATCCGATACAACGGCCGCCTATAAAGTCATCACCAATGACGGCAAAAAATATACCGTCTCCCATATCTACCGCGACCCTTTAAACGATCTGGCGGTGCTTCAGATTCCCGCTTCCGGTCTCAAACCGCTGTCCCTCGGAGATTCTTCGCACCTGGTACTCGGACAGCTCGCCATCGCCATAGGCACTCCGCTCGGACAGTTCCAAAATACGGTAACCGTCGGCGTTATCTCCGGACTGGGCCGGGGCATCACCGCAGGATCACCGTTTGCCGGCGCGGTCGAACACCTCAATAATGTCATCCAGACCGATGCGGCAATTAACCCCGGCAACTCCGGAGGCCCGCTCCTTAACGCAGGCGGACAGGCCATAGGAATAAATACCGCAGTCGCCTCTCAGGGACAAAACATCGGCTTTGCCATCCCGATCAATGTCGTCAGATCGGTGCTGACCAACTTTAAGAAAAACGGGTCCTCCTTCAGCCAGGCCTATCTCGGAGTCCGCTACAGTACGATTGCCAAAAATCAGGCTCTCATGAATAATACGGTAGCCGGAGCCTATATTGCCCAGGTTATCGGCGGTTCCCCTGCGGAGAAGGCCGGAATCCGCGTCGGGGATATCATCACCGGCGTGGATGGCGCACGCGTTGGAAGCACTCAGACGAACGAACTTTCCCTCCTCATATCAGAGAAAAAGGCAGGCCAGACGGTGCGGCTCACGATCTGGAGAAATAATACGACCATGACCCTTAACGTCACGCTCGCTACCACGCCATGAGATCACTCTACACCGTACTGTTTGCTTCTTCCGGATTACCTGCTATCGCGTTCCGTCAACTGAAACGCTCGGATGGATGGGACGGGGTAACGCCAAGAATTCATCGGAACTTTACTTTCATCTCAGCATCTATTCATGTGCAGGGAGATATAGTACGGGTGTAGTAACAATGAGCGGAAAGGAGGTAACCATGTAGCAACTGCTTTCACGACATCCCAACTTTTTGGTAAGTAAAACGGACGGTTTGCCATGACCGCCGTTTTACTTTCTGGTCAGACAACCGGGGCCGGGCGTAAGCAATGCGTCTGATCCGGATTGTTCAGGACGCACCCTAAAACGAAACGCCCGGTCGGCAGGGGAAAGCTGCTGTATACCGTACTGGTTGAATACCAATCATCCGGGGAAGTACAATAAACAATTACTGTTCCGTTCTCACCCGGTCTCAAGCACGATATGTTCGCCGCACATACCCGTAGAAAATTTTCCAGAACACCGGGCTGGATTCGGCGTATGGTCATCATGATCCCTCTCGGAGTGGCTCTTCTTTCCCTTATGGTTATGCATGGAGTCTTTGCAAAACGGCTGACCGGAATGCAGAATCCACTGATGCGTCTCAGGACAGTTTTTCAGATAAAGAAGCCGCCGCAGGAACTGCGTGCCAAAGTGGAACAAATCATAGGGGGCAAATGGTCTCTGTATTCCGTCTACGTACGGGACCTGACATCGGATTTTTCCATGGGCATCAACGAATCGGCAGTATTTACCGCGGCTTCGCTCAATAAAGTGCCGATTCTTGCGGTGGTATACAGCGGAGTAGAGAAAGGGACAATAGATCTCAACCGCACCATTACCCTCCAGGAGGAAGACATTCAGGATTACGGCACCGGCTCCATCCGATACGATCCTCCCGGCACGATGTACACCGTCCGCAGCCTTCTTCAGGATATGATAGAACAAAGCGACAATACCGCTGCCTATCTCCTGGCACACTATGTCGTCGGTATGGATGCCATCCAGCGGGAAATCGACTCATGGGGGCTTACCCAAACATCCATGGCAGAAAATACCACATCAAACAAGGATATGGCGGTGCTTTTTATGAAGCTCTATAAAGGTGAACTTGCAGACGGCGATGCCACAGAGGAAATGCTCGGATTTCTCAGGGAAACGGATTTTCACGACCGCCTGCCGGGCCTTTTACCGGACGGGGTAACTGTCTACCATAAAATCGGAACAGCTGTCGGCAGCATCCACGATGCCGGAATTGTCGTCCACGGAAATACCCGTTACTATATCGGAGTCCTGACCGGAAATGTTACCGATGAGTCCGATGCCGCACAAACAACTGCTGCAGTCTCCAAAGCGGTCTATGATTTTATGACGGAAAG
Source organism: Patescibacteria group bacterium (assembly GCA_023379025.1). Taxonomy (GTDB): domain Bacteria; phylum Patescibacteriota; class Microgenomatia; order UBA10105; family UBA927; genus JAMCTH01. The sequence goes on from JAMCTH010000003.1 coordinate 126,601, forward strand.
CTCGTGACTTCCGGAGAAACGGTAGGGGTACATGCCGGGTATAAACCTAAACAACCTGACAGGTTGTATTCGTTACGATCTGGCAAGAGCTACCTTCAGGACGTGGTCCATGTGCTCCACAAAGTGAAAGGTAAGGTCATTCAGGACATTTTTAGGAATATCCTCCAAATCCTTTTTGTTATTCTTCGGAAGTATGAGCGTTTTTATACCTGCACGGTGAGCTGCAATAACCTTTTCCTTGACCCCCCCGATCTCTAGAACCCTGCCGCGCAAGGTTATCTCACCCGTCATGGCTACGGTCCTCCGGACCGGAATTTTCGTGAGCGCGGAAACGAGTGCCGTCGCGATAGCCGCCCCTGCCGACGGTCCGTCCTTGGGAACCGCTCCTTCCGGAACGTGGATATGGATATCGATCTTCTGATAAAATTTTTCGGCAAGCCCCAACACTTTCCAGCGGCTCCGGATATAAGAAAGCGCCGCCTGTCCGGATTCTTTCATGACGTCACCCAACTGTCCGGTAAGGGTAAGTGTCCCCCGCCCCGGCATAAGCGCAATTTCGATGAAGAGTATGTCTCCTCCGGCTTCCGTCCAGGCAAGACCCGTCGACATGCCGATCTCATCTTTTTTCTCCGCAAAATACGACGTAAACTTGTACGGTCCGAGGTATTTGGGAAGATCCCTCGGTGTCAGGGAAAATAGGTGTTTTTTCAGGCTGTTTCCTTCCGCAAGTTTTTTGGCCACCTTGCGGAACAGGTTCGCGATCTCCCGTTCGAGATTACGGACCCCTGCTTCCCGCGTGTAACGCCGGATGATCTCGTACATGGCCTCGTTTGATAATCGGATCGTATCGGTCGGCACCCCGCTTATTTCCCGCTGTTTCTCAAACAGGTAATCCGTCCCGATATGGAATTTTTCCTCCTCCGTATACCCCGGGAAGTGGATGATTTCGAGCCGGTCACGAAGGGCAGGCGGGATCGTATCCAGAACATTGCAGGTGGTGATGAAAAATACGCCGGAAAGGTCGAACGGTACCTCGAGATAATGATCCGAAAAGGCATAATTCTGCTCCGGATCAAGGGCTTCGAGAAGCGCCGCAGACGGATCCCCGCGGAAGTCCGTCCCGACTTTATCGATCTCATCGAGCATGAATACCGGATTTTTGGTTCCGGCCTGCTTAATCCCCTGGATGATCCGGCCGGGAAGCGCCCCGACGTACGTCCGCCTGTGTCCGCGGATTTCTGCTTCATCGCGGATGCCCCCCAACGACATTTTGACGAACTTCCTGCCAAGCGCCCGTGCGATGGACTTCCCTATCGAGGTCTTCCCGACACCGGGCGGACCCACAAAACAGAGGATGGTCGGCGCGGATTTTGCCGTATGTTCCTTCTTCTCCGTCTTTCCGTCTTTTTTTTCTTCTTCCCGGGCGGCGATTTCCTCCGCATGGGCGCGGAGCTTCATCACGGCCAGATACTCGAGTATCCGTTCCTTGATCTTTTTGAGCCCGTAGTGGTCGCGGTCCAATACTTTCTCCGCGTCTTTGAGGTTCACGTTATTCGGACTGGCAATAGCCCAGGGCAATTCAACCAGCCAGTCGAGATAACTCCGGACGTACGAGGCTTCCGGATTATACTGGGACATCTGGGCAAAACGTGAAAGCTCTTTCTCCGCTTTTTCCCGGACATCGGGCGGCATGCCGGCCCTTTTGATTTTATCGGCAAGGAGCTTTATATCTTTATTTTCCGTTTCTTCGCCGAGTTCTTTCTCTATCGTCTTCATCCGTTCGCGCAGCACCTGCTCCCGCACGTTCTTATCGAACTTTTCCTGCGTCTTATTGGCAATCTTTTTTTCCAGTTCGAGAATTTTCACTTCGCGGGACAGGTGGCTGATCTCCTCGTTCAGCCGCGATTTGACGGAATTTACCTCCAAAAGGTCCTGCCGTTCTCCGGGCTTGATATCGAGGACGCCGGCTATCTGAAACGACAGCTGGAGCGTATTGGCGCCGGACATGATGTTCATGAAGGTCAGAAAATCAACCGATTTGCCGAGATTTACGGCGCGCCTGAGTTCGTTCGTAAGGTGTCTGGTCAGTGCCCGAACCTCATCGGTATCCTCTACATCGTCTTTACGCTCAAGGACACGTGCGACAAAGTACGGTTCGAGGGATTCATAGTTGATGACGTCCACACGGGTAATTCCCCGGACCAGGGCATTGATTTCCCCCTCGTTTTTCATCATCTGGACTATTTCCCCGATACAACCCACGGTATACATATCCGAGGGGGTCGGGTCGTTGATGTTGGGATTCCGCTGCATGACGAGCACAACGCGTTTTCCGTTCGCCTGCGCTGACTCGATCGCCGATACCGACCGCTGCCTGCCGAAGGTCAGGATCATCTCCGTACCGGGAAAAACTATCCCGTCACGTATCGGTACGACGGGCAATACATATTCTGCCGGAGTATTGTCATTCATATCAGGTATTTGGCACTCAAGTATATCAAGTGCTAAACACAGTGTCAACCATGGACATATGAACCATTAAATAAATTCCGCAAGAAGTGCATCGAGGTTCGGGACCGTAAGCGGCAACGAGACGAGAGGTCCGCCGGCAAGCGCCGGCTCCCGGTCTTCACTCGTCGGTTTGTCTTCCCGGTAAAAAATCCCGACGGGTATTTTGTCCCCCCATTCCATGGCTTTTTCCATGGCATGGAGGCGCGTATCCGGCACGTAACCCGAGCTCTCCAGGGTATACAGCCGCTGCCGGTACCACATATAGGTGTGGACTTTGTCAAAGGTAACGCAGGGTTGCAGTACATCGACGACGGAAAACCCCTTGTGTTTGATTGCTTCCGCCATGATCTTTGACAGGCCGGGGATGTCGCCGGCAAATCCCCGTGCCACAAATGTCGCGCCCGCAGTGAGCGCGAGAGTCAGAGGATTTATAGGCTCATCGGTCACTCCTTCGGGCGTTGACTTCGTCTGAAACCCCGCTTTAGCGGTAGGAGAGGCCTGACCGGTAGTGAGCCCATACACCTGGTTGTCGTGGATAATAACCGTCACATCCGGATTGCGTTTTGCCGCATGGATAAAATGATTCCCTCCTTCACCGAGGCAATCCCCGTCCCCGGAAATGACCACCACCGGAAGCGTATGATTGGCGAGTTTGGCGCCCTGTGCCACCGGAAGGGCCCGGCCATGGAGTCCCGCAAAATCATAGATCCGCATCCAGTCATACATATTGCCGTGACAGCCGATGCCATAGACCAGCAATCCGTCGTCCGGACCTATGCCGAGCTTGGCGAGTGCGTCCTTGAGGGACATCCAGATTCCGAAATCCCCGCACCCCGGGCACCAGGTCGGCAGGAAACTTGTCTTAAAAGCATCTGCGGTTAGTGTTGGCATAAGAATGGCTATTTCGCAATGGCATTACTTCAAACGCCCCGTCTCTAACAAATAACGTGCATTGCGAAGAACGAACTAACGAAAAATCGTCTTAACTTTCACTTTTTCCAGTATTTCTTCCGGGTAAAACGGACGGCCGTCGAACTTCAGGAGCTTTTCCTGTATTTCAATGCCTGTCGCTTCACGAAGAAGCGACGCAAATTGGGCCGTAGCATTCTGCTCCACATCTATAATACGCTTTTTCCCGCCGAGGAGTTTTGCGACTTTTCCGGCCGGGAGCGGATAGACCCAGGTAAAATGCACCATATTTGCCTTTTTGCCGCCGATCGTGTAATCTGCCATCTCCAGCGCCTCAAGAACCGGGCCTTTTGTCGATCCCCAGGTGAGGAACGTTATCTCCGCCTTCTCATCCCCGTAGACTACGGGAAGCGGCGCTTCGCGTTCTATAGCGGCCAGTTTCCGTTTCCGTTTTTCCACCATGGCAATGCGTTTTGCCGGGTCTTCCGTGGCATGCCCCACGTCGTCGTGTTCATAGGAGTTGATGAAATACTGCCCGTGCTTCGTACCGGGAAACGTGCGGGCGGATACGCCGTCCGGACTATCGGCACGATACCGGGGATACGCCCCTTCCGCAGGAAGCGTTGAAGGGTCCGCGACGTTCCCGCGGTCGATGACGATATCTCCGGTAAAAACGGACTTGGGGACGCACCACTGACTTTCATTAATATATTTATCCGTCAGGACAAATACCGGGGTCTGGAATGTATCCGCAAGCTGGAATGCACGAACCGTCTCTTTGTATGCTTCCCCCGCATCGCCGGGAGCCAGAACGATCCGCGCGAATTCCCCGTGTCCCGCGCGTACGACAAAAAGGAGTTCTCCCTGTTCCGTCCATGTCGGCATCCCGGTCGCGGGGCCCACCCGCATACCCATATCGATGACAAGCGGCGCCTCCACCATACCGGCAAGAGACAGGCCTTCCACCATGAGTGCAAATCCTCCGCCGGAGGTCGCCACCATGCTCCGCGCTCCTGCCACTGACGCACCGATGGCCATATTGATGCCGGCTATTTCGTCTTCAGGCTGTTTGTAGACAATCCCGAGGCTTTTGGCGTGATCGGCAAGAAATGTAATGAGTGAGTTTATAGGGGTCATGGGATAGATCGCGGCGAACTTAAGGCCCCCGCGTACCGCACCGACACCGACCGCCTCACTCCCGTTTATCATAAGGAGCGGTTCAGACTTTTCCGCAGGATCGAGATGACAGACGGATAGCACAGCGGCGTCTTTTTTCACGAGGTCATATCCTGCACGGGCAATTTCGACATTCCCGGTAATCACCGTCCCGCCTTTTTTACTGAACTGATCAGAGATAACCGTAGAAAGGACGTCAAGCGGTGCTCCGAGTAGCGCGACTGTTGCGCCGAGCGCCACGGTGTTGCGCATGACCGGTTCGGCTTTTTTTTGGGTTACGATCGTCTTGAACGGTATGGCTACAAGATGCACGGGTTTGGGAAAATCCAATGCCTGCCACTCTTGATCGTTCGGATCGTAAACGACAATTGCCCCCTCGGAGAGTTCATCCCTATGGAGCGTCACGGTTTCCGCGTTCAGGGCCACCAGGATATGTACCTCACGGTGCATCGCCTCAAAACGTTTTGTTGCGATCCTGACGGTAATGAGGTTGTGACCGCCGCGGATAAGGGAAGGGTATTCGTTTGTGGCAAACGTATGATAACCGAGCCGGGAAAAAGCGCGCGCGAGCATGATCCCTGCAGACATGATGCCGAATCCCGCTTCACCGCCGATTTTCCACGTCACCGTCTCTGCCATATATGTAGGCTATCACACGCTCCGCTCAGTTTCCGGGAACGTTACCGCACTGAGAAACGGATACGTTCCCTGAAACCTCCGTCAGGGAAAAAGCTGTTTACCGGTTTTCTTATCAACGACAAATATCGCCATGACCGGACAGCCTTTTGCCGCTTCGATAAGGATCTCATCCGATTCTTCTTCTGCCGTATCAAGGATAATCGCTTTCGCTTCGTCATCAAGCACCCAGGCTTTCGGAGCGATCGCGACGCAGGTTGCGGCGCCGATACAGAGATCCCTGTCTATCCACATCGTAAGGTTTCTGATTGTCCGCTTTACTTTGGGATCGTTTGTATCCATGTCTTTTATGCTACACCAGACCGTTCTGCCGTTTCAAGGGTTTTTTCTTTTAAAACTGCTTTCTGTAACACTTCCAGCGGCAACAGCGCGCACTTTACCCGGGAGGGAGTCAGCGAGGCGCCGAGCATATCGAAGACATACTGTGGAGACAACCGCAGTACTTCCGAAACAGGCCGGCGTAAGACCCGTTCCGTCAGCATGGATGCGCTCGCCTGACTTATGGCGCACCCCTCACCGGAGAATCGGATATCGGCAACGATCGGTTCTGTTTTCCCGTCCTGGACCAGAACTTCAATCCTCATTCTGTCTCCGCAGGTTGCGTTGTACTCCTCTGCGGTATGTGTCGGAGACGGAAGCGCGCCGAAATTTCTCGGGTGTTTATAGTGATCGAGTATCGCGTCACGGTAGATATCCATAGGATTTATCGGAATGTTTCCTGCACGCGGAGAAGACCCTGTATCAGCGCGTCTATGTCCGCCTCGGTAGTATAGATGTAAAAGGAAGCGCGCACCGTTGGCCCGATATGGAGGCATTCATGAAGCGGCTGGGCGCAGTGAAACCCGACGCGTACACAGATACGATCGTCATCCAGTACCTGGGCTACATCATGCGGATGGATGCCCTCGAGACGGAATGCCACCACGCCCCCCCGGTCTTTCGGATCTCGCGGACCATAGACGGTAACTCCGTCGACCGCTTGCAGTTTCTTGAGCGCATAAGCAGTAATGTCCATTTCATGACGGCGGACATCTTCCATACCGAGATGCTCGAGATACCTGACCGCCGCACCCAACCCTATGGCACCGGCAATATACGGGGTACCCGCCTCGAACCGGTGCGGGACATCCTGATATACCGCGCGGTCGCGGTGCACCTCTTTGATCATATCTCCGCCGAAGGTAAACGGCGGCAGCCCCTCGAGAAACTCATGTCTCCCCCACAATACTCCGATCCCCGTCGGACCCAGCATCTTATGCGCGGAAAACGCGACAATATCCGCTCCCCAAGCCGAAACGTCGAGCGGCATGTGCGGCGCAGCCTGCGCTGCATCGACAAGCACGATACATCCAGGGTTTATCCGTTTCACCCGTTTCACGATTTCCCCTATGGGCGGAAGCGTACCCAGGACATTGGATGCTGCAGTAAGCGCAACCAGTTTCGTTTTTTTCGACACCAGCGTCTCAAGCGCATCAATCGGGAGCAATCCGGTTTCGTCCGGCTCCCAGAACATAAGGTCTATGCCCTTTACCCTCCGCAGTTCCAGCCAGGGGACGAAGTTGGCATGGTGTTCCAGCATGGTCGTCACAACGCCGTCTCCCCTGCCGAGTGCGGGAAGCGCCCACGCATAGTAGATAAGGCTTATGGACTCGTCGGTGTTTCTGGTAAACACGACCTCGCGTGTGTCCCGGGCATGGATAAACCGCGCAACATCGCCACGGGCACCTTCATATGCGGCTGTTGCGCGTTCCGAAATGCTATAGATCCCGCGGAACACGTTGGCTCCGTAGGTAGTATAGTATTCATCCATCGCCTGAAGCACCGCTGCCGGCTTGAGGCTCGTTGCCGTGCTGTCAAGATACACAAGCCCTTTCCCGTCCGCGGGACGGGAAAGCATGGGGAAATCCTTCCGGATGACTGCCGCGTCAAACATACACGCTCATCAGAGTTCTACAAAAACGTCGCCGCCTTCCACTTTTGTCCGATATGAACGGACATCGGTCGTAGCCGGCAGGGCAAGGACTTTGCCGCTTGTGACATCAAATTTTGCTCCGTGACAGCCGCAGACCACCGTCGTCCCGTCAAGCACGCCTTCGCCGCCCAAGGAACACTGATGATGTGAACAGGCGTCGTCTATCGCAAAAAAAGATTCTCCGATATGTGCAAGTGCGATTTTTTTCCCGGCGGTTTCCACGGTTTTCATACTGCCGTCAGGGATATCTCCGGCGGCGGCTACTTTTACAAAATCAGGCATAGATCCTCCTTTTCCGTCCCAACATGGGGACAACACTATTATACGTCAAGCCCCAGTACCTTCGCTGTGCGATACTTCACCACCCGATCGTCCACTCCGGTTATGGCGCTCTTCAGAAATCCGGACAGGATAAGCGTCTCCCCTTTTTTCCGTTCTATCCCGCGGCTTTCCAGATACCACAACTCCTCCTCCGACACCGATCCGATCGTCGCGCCGTGCGTGCAGCGTACATCGTCCGCCAATATTTCCAGTGACGGCTTACTCTCCGCATGAGCCGTCCGTGAAAGCAATAGATTTTCGTTTCTCTGGTATGCGTCGGTTTTTGGGGCAGACGGCTCCACCCGGATACCGCCGTCATAAAAAAACTGCGCGTTTTCGGAAAGAACGGTTTTGACAAGCAGATTACTCACCGTGTCCGGCGCTTCGTGCTGCTGCAGCGTATGCAACCGGATGTCTGCGGTACCCCGTCCCAATACGAGCCCGATAATAGTCGCGCGGGAACCGCTGCCGCATAACCGGACCGAGAGATGTACCGCCCGGTTCTCTACACTGTTGATTGCCACGAGTATGGTGCATTCCGTGTTCTTCCCGATGCGGTACGCGTATTGCTCCTCAGCACCCTGAGGCAGTTCAAGGATGGTTTCCGTATGCGTCACGTCACGGATGCGCATACCGGAATTACTGCTGATTTTGGCTGCCCCGGAACCTGACATGTTGATTTTTGATATGGCTACCCTACCGATCCCTCCATCTGCAGCTGAATTAATCTGTTCATTTCTACGGCGTACTCAAGCGGCAATTCCTTGACAATCGGTTCGATAAATCCGTTGACGATCATGGACTGTGCCTCTGCCTTTCCGATACCGCGGCTTTCGAGATAAAAAAGCTGTTCATCCCCGATTTTGGATACCGTGGCTTCATGCTCGACGGCAACCTGCTTTTCCCGGATATTCATCGTGGGGTACGTATCCGAACGGGATAAAGGATCGAGAAGGAGCGCATCGCAGACAACGTTGCTCTTCACCCCTGTTGCTCCGGGGACGACCTCAACAAGCCCGCGGTAAGAGGTTCTCCCCCCTCCCCGGCTTATGGATTTGGAGATAATCCGGGAGCTCGTTTCAGAAGCGGCGTGGATCGCTTTTCCGCCGGCATCCTGGTGCTGCCCGGCGCCGGCATAGGCAATGGAGAGCACCTCGCCCCGCGCTTTCCTTCCCATAAGATACACACTCGGATATTTCATGGTCACCTTACTGCCGAGATTGCCGTCCACCCACTCCATGATCCCCTCTTCCTCAACGCGGGTCCGTTTGGTGACCAGGTTGTAGACATTGGTACTCCAGTTCTGGATCGTCGTGTAGCGTACGCGGGCCCCGCGTTTAACTATAATCTCAACCACCGCGCTATGGAGCGAATCCGTCGAGTAAACGGGCGCAGTACATCCCTCGACATAATGCACAAAGCTTCCTTCCTCTGCGATGATAAGTGTCCGTTCGAACTGACCCATGTTGGCGGCATTGATACGGAAATACGCCTGAAGCGGAAGCTCTACCGAAACACCGGCGGGAACATAGACAAACGAACCCCCGGACCAGACGCTGGTGTTGAGCGCCGCGAACTTGTTGTCCATGGGAGGGATAATCGTCCCGAAGTACTGCCGGATGATATCAGGATGTTCCCGGAGAGCCGAATCCATATCGAGGAATATAACGCCTTTTTTCTCGAGTAGCCCCTGGATGCTTTTATAGACGACTTCCGATTCATACTGCGCGGACACGCCCGAAAGGAATTTTTTCTCGGCTTCGGGAATGCCGATTCTGTCGTATGTGTCACGGATCTCCGGGGGTAATGCCGCCCAGCTTTCCGCTTTTTCCCGGGTCGGCTTTATGTAATAGTAGATGTCGTCGAAGTTGATGTGCGAAAGATCCGCTCCCCACAGGGGAAGCGGCTTTTTCCGGAATATTTCAAGGCTCCGGAGCCGCATATCCCTCATCCATTCCGGTTCGTTTTTACGCCAGCTGATGTCACGGACCACATCTTCATCCAACCCTCTTTTGGATTTAAACACATAGTTTTCCGGCTTGTGAAAACCGTATTTATAGGCCGTGTCCATGATGGGCTGGGTTGTCGTCATATATTTCCGACCGTTTTCCTACCCGCACTGATGTATCGATACATCAGTGCAGAAGTTACGTAAACCTGCGCATGTTGAGTCAAATATCGTTTGTAGCCTTTTTTTTCAATGTCCCGCGAAAGTTCCACTCCTCCGGTATCGACAATTTTTCCTGATACCAGGACGTGAACGGTGTCCGGCTTCAGATACTTGAGAATCCGCATATAGTGGGTGACAACGATAACTCCTGTCCCTGTCTGGACGAGCCTCCTGACGCCGTTTGCAACTATTTTTAGCGCGTCTACATCGAGTCCCGTGTCAATCTCGTCAAACACGGCGTATTTGGGTCTGAGTACCAGAGCCTGCAGCATTTCCGCTTTTTTCTTTTCTCCTCCGGAAAACCCGTCATGTATCCCCCGCGACAGGAAAGATTCATCGAGTTTCAGAAATCCGGCTTCTTCTTTCACCTTCGACAAAAAAGCCGGCAGAGACAGGCCGTCTGCCCGCCATTTACCCGCAAGAAGAGGATTGTGGGGAGTGTTCATAACGCGCTTTCCCGATTCCCCGTAGAGCGACTGATATGCACTTCGGAGAAGATTGATGATGGTGACACCCGGCACGGCGACCGGGGATTGCAGCGCGAGAAACAGACCCGCTTTCGCCCGCTCCTCCGGTGACAAATTAATAACCTCAATTCCGTTAACAACTATCGATCCGGGATTATTACTTGATTCTTTTGACTTTTTGAATTTTGGATTTGTTTGGGATTTGGTCATTGGGATTTGGGATTTATAGGACGGGTGCCCCATGAGCGCATATGCAAGTGTTGATTTCCCACTGCCGTTTGGCCCCATAATTGCATGTATTTCGCCCGGCTTTACCGTCATGGAGACACCTTTCAGGATTTCTTTGCCTTCGATCCCTGCATGGAGAGTGCGGATAGCGAGTTCCTGCTGTTTCATACTGTCCTGACGAGATGTTCAAGGGTGATCGTCCCGAGACTTCCGGCGACGGCGCCGTTGACCGTGCGCCGTATATGCTGAGGCAGACACGCCGTATAAAGCGGACACGCGGATGAAGACGCGGCCTGCTCCGGTTTTTTTCGAAGATCCGTATCAAGAGCCTGCATGATGTCCCAGACGGATATCCTGTCCGCCGGTTTGGCAAGTTCATACCCGCCGCCGATTCCCTCGCGGCTTACGACCAGGCCCGCTGCTTTAAGCCTGCTTGCAATTTTTTTCAGGAAAAGCACGGAAACGCCATGTTCGCGTGCGACGGAAGAAAGAGGAAGCGGTTTTTCCCCGGTTCTCCGGCAGAGTTCGCCCATGAAAAGCAGTCCGACATGTTCCTGTCTGGGAATTTTCATAACTGATACCAATCTAGTATCAGTTTACGGTATTTCCATAAAGTGTCAAGGGGTGAGGTCAAAGACGGTTGCTGACCCGGTCGTTTTTCCCGAAAAATACTTCACGTGTCCCCTGCATCCTGAGGATAAAAAATTCCTGCTTTTTTTTCATCGCTCCAGTCATCCGCGTAAAACGGTCGACATCTTCCTCCTGCGATACATGGCAGGAAAGCGCCCTCAGTTTTGTCTTTTCAAACTTAGTTATATCGATGACAGCAGTAATGAGCTTGTCCGCTGTACCAACCCAGGGTTTGTCAAAAACCTTCTCCGGCAGGATCTTTTTATCCTGCATGTACCGGACGAGGCTTGCCGGCTGGCATACGTAGTAAAGTTTCGGTTCCTGGTCCGCCCGAAGCGGCTGTCCGGACGCGCGTTCCCGGTCTTCGGCGTATTTCTGGAATGCAAAGGTCGTTGAAAGGGAAATTTTCCTGTGGTCGGGATGGTTCGAAATACCGCCCGGTTCAAACGTGACGACGATATCCGGAGCATATTCCGCCAAAATCCGGTATACCGCGTCCTCAAGATCTCCCGGAGTAAGGGAAGACAGTTTGCCGTCCTGATAGTCGAGAAACGTCACGAACGTAATGCCCAGAAGCTCAGCCGCCGCTTCCAGCTCCTTCTGCCGTATAGATCCGAGCACCACCTTGTCCGTGTTTTTGTAGGGGCCGGTAAGCCCTGCTTCTCCTTTGGTTGCCGTTACGAGATTTACTTCCCAACCCGCGGCATGGTATTTGGCAAGCGTGGCACCGCAGCTGAACGTTTCATCATCAGGGTGGGCAAAGACGGCGAGTAGCTTTTTCATAGATAGTATGTATGGTAGCTCACCAAGTTGAAAAAAGAAATATCGATGTGCTGTAATGGTAGTGAAGGGAGGTGAACTTATATGACCAAACTCTTCAAACGCGCGGTAACATACATGGGGAAAAATGTGGCATTCAACAGCCTCACGCATCTCATCGGCGGCATCGGTATCGGCATGCTACTTACCTATCCGCTGGCCGGCGCGCATCCTGTCCGTTGGGGGCTCGTATTCATTGCGGTTGCGCTTGCCGGGCACTGGTGGGCAGCCACACACTAATCGGTTCAGCCCGCTGATTCCAGGGCCTGAATTTCCTTTTTAAGGTCGGCAACCATGGCGCGCAGCACCATGACTTCCTGATGCTTCATCTCCGAAGCTGCACTTTCGTGGATGACGCCGCGGTAGCGCTTCATCCTGAATGCAAGTTTATCCTCATAAAAGGCCAGTCTCTCCTTAAGCTTTTGAAGTTTCTCGAAATCAACCATAATGTTCCCCCCGGGGTCTTCGTTAGCTGTTTATATACGATAGAAAGCGAAGCTTTCAAAGAGCAACGCTTAGCTTTCTCAGTTTCTCACCAAAAAAGTAACGCCTAAAAGCTATCTCCAAGCCTATTCTTCGAGCCTCTCGGCGAGAAGTCTCGAGGTAAACTTCGCGAAAAGTTCTCACGGAGTTTACCCTGAGTCTTCCCGAAGGGTTCGAACAATATCTTTTCGAGATTTGAGATAACCTCTCGTTTTCTCGTCAAAGAGCAAAGCTTACTTTCTCATCCCCTACCTATTATATAAGGTTGGTGAGAAAAAAATAATCCGGTAGCAGAGCCGGTCCCGGAAGTTATTTTGCATAACCCCGAACGTAATCGTCTCGCCGGAGTCCTGATGTATAATACTCCCATGAAACGAATTGCCATGCTTTCTTTCCATACCTGTCCCCTGGCTTCCCAGGAAGGCAAAGAAACCGGCGGCATGAACGTCTATGTCTACGAACTTTCCAAAGAACTCGTAAAGATTGGATATGCCATAGATGCCTTCACCCGCTGTCAGGAGGAACGGTGTGAAGAAGTCGTAGAAGTGACCCCCGGATTCCGCGTCATACACATCAATGCCGGCCCCCAGGCGTCCTATCCCAAAAAAGAACTCATGGCACTCCTGCCGGAATTTGTCCGGAATATGGAGGCGTTTCTCTCCCGCGAACAGCTCGAGTATGACCTCTTCCATGCACATTATTACCTCTCGGGGCTCGCGGGCATGAGCCTCAGAGAACGTATCCACGCTCCGGCAATACCCATGGCGCTCACCTATCATACCCTCGCGCTTATGAAAAACCTGGTCGCACGGGATGTGATGGAACAGGAAACCCCGGACCGGATCGAAGCGGAAATCCGTCTCTCACAAACGGCCGACGCCATCCTCGTGCCGAGCAAAAACGACCGGGCGTATCTCGAGTACCTGTACGGATGTCCGACAGATAAACTTGCAATCGTAACCCCCGGCGTCAATACCGCACTTTTCCACCCCATACCCAAACCGGAAGCCAAACAGCACATCCATGCAGATCTTGCGCATAAAATAGTGCTTTTCGTCGGACGCATCGAACCGTTAAAAGGCATAGATACATTGCTTTATGCCATGAAAATCATTAGGGCCAGGCACCGGGATAAAGAGGTGTGCCTTTTTATTGTCGGCGGCGACGTACGCCAGTCCCCCGATCTCTGGACCGGAGAGCTTAAAAAACTGGAACGCCTGAGGCGGTCGCTTGATCTCGAAACGGTTGTCCGTTTCGTCGGTCAAAAACCCCAGGAGGAGCTTCCCTACTACTACAATGCCGCGGATGTGGTGACTATGCCGTCCCATTACGAATCGTTCGGCATGTCCGCTCTCGAGGCTATGGCCTGCGGAATTCCGGTGCTTACCACCAATGTCGCCGGCATTACAAACCTCTGGGAAAAATGGGAGGAAACGCTCGTCGCTTCAGCCAACAATCCCCTTCTTCTCGCCGGTCAGATGGAAACCCTCCTGTTTGATGAAAATAAACACCGGGAAATGAGTGAAAAAGTGCTGGAAAAAACCAGAAAGCTCACCTGGCACCATACGGCTCTCCAGGCCCAGGCAGTATACGAAAAACTGATTCATCCCGAACCTGGCCATGCGGCATAGTCCGCGCGGTATGACGGATTTCCTCCGGCGAATGTAGCGGAATCTTAAAGCCGTTATAAGAGATGACCGATGATACGAACATGAACGCGCTGAGATTAATCCAATTCATGATGCCATTATACCAACGCACCCACCGAAAACGGAGCAGCATTCAACTCTGCTCCGTTTTCTCCGTATCCCCGCGCAGGGAATTATCTGCCTGCCGAGGGTGTTGCGCCAGCCGGTCCGCGAAATACCGGGTTGATTGATACCGACCGGGCAGTAAGACTGCCGTCACTGTTTGCCGTACCGAATACCGCAACCGTATCCCCGACTTTAAGATCCGTCTTTGCCGCTTCGCTGGCCTTGTTGAAGGTCGTATTGTTGCCAAGGAGTACGATCGTACTGCTTCCGTCACGCATCTCGACCGTTATCGAATTGTCCGTCGTTTTTATGATGTTCCCGTCCACCGGACGCATACCGTTTCGCGCACCGGCTCCGAAAGCTCCGCTTGCGCCGCGGAAACTTCCGTTAAGGGAAAAACCGCTCCTTCGCTGTGTCTGTTGGTATTTCGTCCCGGCGAAAAAACCGGCTCCCAAACCGACCGCAAGCGCGAGCACTGCCGCTATTGCAGTTTTATTCATATCCACCTCCTCTCCGTGATGATGCACTCATATACGTTGTCATCGTGTAAGCCGCGTTCTGTTATTCATACCGTAATGCTTCAATTGGAGACAGCCCCGCGGCTTTTTGCGCCGGATACCAGCCGAAGAGTATCCCGATACCGCCGGAGACAACGATCGCAAGGACGATCGATGACAGCGACAGGACGAACGGAAGATTGATAATCTTGGCGATGACAAACGACAGGGCAATCCCCAAAAACATGCCGAACATCCCGCCCATGACCGTCAGGATCACCGACTCCGTCAGAAACTGCGTTATGACGGTCTGCTTTTTGGCGCCAAGCGCTTTCCTGAGCCCGATTTCCCGGGTCCGCTCCGTCACCGTCACGAGCATGATATTCATAATTCCTATGCCGCCGACAAGAAGTGAGATGGCGGCAATACCGGAAAGAAGTGCACTGAACGTACCCGTCACCTGGGTTGCCGCCCCCAATATATCCTGCTGGGACAGAATCTGGAAATCCGCCTGGGCGGGATCGGAAATCCTGTGGCGCTGGAGGAGAAGCGTGCCTATCTGATTTTCCGCTTCCGTCATGACGTCGGAAGATTTTGCCTCAACCGAAATGTCGCTCACGTAATCCACGCCGAATACCTGCTGCTGAGCCGTCGAAATAGGAATGAATACCATGTCGTCCTGGTTGAAAAATCCGGACCCTCCTTTGGAAACAGGCACGCCTGCCACACGGAATGCGATCTTGTTGATCCGTATGCTCTGTCCCACGGGATCGATGCCGTCCCCGAATAAGTCCGTCGCAACCTGCGGACCTATGACGGCAACCTTGGCAAGGCTGTCGACGTCGCGTTTGGTGATAAACGTGCCTTCTGCCATGGTCATATTGCGGACATCGTCATAGACATCAACCACACCGATGACCTGGGTATTGGTATTGTTCCTTCCTGCCGTTACCTGCTCCCTCCGGGAAATCTCCGGAGAAACATTCTGAACGGTGGTGATCTGCGGAGAAGACGTGATGGCATTTGCGTCGGCAATCGTGAGACTCGTCCCGCCTCCGGCCGCGCCGCGGACCGCGCCGCTTCGTTGAGCGCCCGGCAGTACGGTCAAAAGATTTGAACCCAGAGATTGTATCTGATCGGAAACTGCCTTTTGCCCGGCCTGACCGAGAGACACGAGCGCGATGACGGCACCGATACCGATGACAATACCAAGAGTAGCAAGCGCCGTACGCATCTTATTGAGCGTCAGAGCGCCTATAGATTCCGCCAGAAGTTCTCTATATTCCATACGCTATCCATCCTCCTTGATTTCTTGCAGTTTTACACGGTTTTGCCTGTTTTTCTTATCCGCAATGATTTTTCCGTCTTTTACCGTGATGATGCGTTTGCTGTGAATGGCTATGTCCGGCTCATGGGTAATCATGACGATGGTGTGACCGTCATCATTCAATCTCCGGAATATCGCCATCACCTCTTCCGCCTGCGCGGAAGCGATGTTGCCGGTAGGCTCATCGGCCAGAAGTATGGCAGGGTTCATGACGAGCGCCCGCGCTATCGCTACCCGTTGCTGCTGCCCGCCGGAAAGCTGATTGGACGTGTGATACAGCCTGTTGCCGAGTCCGACGCGCGTCAGCATCGCCTTTGCCGTCTCCTCCCGTTTTTCCGCTGCTACCCCGGCATAGATCATCGGAAGCATGACATTCCTTATGGCAGTCGTCCTGGGCAGGAGGTTAAACGCCTGGAATACAAATCCTATTTTTCGGTTGCGGATATCGGCAAGATCGTCATCTTTAAGTTTTCCGACGTCCTGCCCGTCCAGGATATAGCTTCCGGAGGTAGGTATGTCCAATGCGCCCAGGATGTGCATAAGCGTGGATTTGCCGGACCCGGAAGGCCCCATAATTGCGACGAATTCTCCCTTATCCACATGAAAGGACACGTCGGAAAGCGCCGTTGTTTCAATGGCATCCGTTTTGTAGATTTTTGTAAGATGCGACGCATTGATCATACGGGGAGAGTTACCGCCCTCCGAAACCACCCGGCCTCAATACAGCCCCGCCTCCGCCGCCGAAGCGGAATCCGCCGGAGCTACCGAATGACGTAGACGCGGATGAACCGGCTGCAGTCCCGGTAACGACTTCCTGACCTTCGGTAAGTCCGGACGTAATCTCCGTTTCGGTATCCGAAGAGAGACCCGTGGTAACCGGTACGGTCTGTTCCTGCCCGTTGACGAGCACCCGGACCACGGACTCTGTACCCTGGGACTGCACTGCGGTTGACGGGACAAGAAGCGCATTATCTTTGGTTGCGACGATAATGTTTGCCGTTACTGACATGTTCGGAAGAAGTTCGTTCATGGGTGCATCAAGTTGTATGGTAGTCGGATAATTCGTAACCCCGGAGGATACAATTCCTGCGCGGTCCACGCCGACTACGGTAGCCGCAAAGGTCTTCCCGGTCAAAGCATCAGCCGTAATTGTTGTCTGTTGCCCCTGCTTGACGCTGTTGACGTCAATCTCCGCAACATCGACCGTGACTACCGGATTTGCCGTCGTTACGATACTCATGAGCTGCTGGGACGATATGGTCGTGCTTGACGCTGACTGGGCGTTCGATATGATCATACCGGTCGTAAACGTCACATCGGCGACCGTCCCGGACATGGGCGCAACAACCGTCGGAGACACCAGCTGATACGCTGCCCATGCATTATTGACGGAAGCCTGAGTCTGCGCGATGACATTCTGCTGATTCTGATAGGCCGCCTCAGCCGCCATCCAGTCATCGTAGGCCTCAATAAATGCCGGAAGCGTCCTGTTGTCCGCATTTGGCGTGCCGTCGGCATTTTGGTAGAACGAGCTGGTCGCCAGATCATTATATGTTTTCCATTTGCTGAACATCGTCGACCGGAGGCTATAGGCATTGGTCTGGGCCGATGCCAGGGAATTTTTTGCGGAGAGGTACGAAGACCATGCCTGATTGGCGCGCTGCTGGCCTGTCTGGTCGAGGGACAGGGTCATGAGCGTCTGACCTGCAGTCACCGTATCTCCGTCTTTCACCAATATTGCCTTTACCTGCCCCGATGCTTCGGTAGATACGGGAAGCCTCCCGGTTGTCGCAACATTTCCGGACGCGGTGACCGTTGAAACGATAGGCCCTTGGGTCACCGGTGCGGTAGTATACTGGACGGTGCTTGAGGATTTGAGAACCGTCTGCTTAGCGATAAAAACTCCGACTGCCGCGATAAGAACGACGACAAAAATTATACCTTTTTTTGCTTTCATAAATTCTATAAATGATTTCATATACCTCCCCGTTCCTCAATAACAAGTTTTTGTACTATTTCCCGGTGTATCCGGAGAAGCGTACGGAGATCGCTTGCGGGAACGAGGGAAAACATTTTCCGGAATTTTTCCCTGCGCTTTTCGGCAAGCCGTACCATTTCCTGTCTGCCTTTGTCCGTAATGGCGATCCGGACGATACGACGGTCGTTTGCATCATTTCTGCGCGCTACAAATCCGCTTTTGGCAAGCCTGCCGATAAGCTGGGTCATGGATGAGAGCGACATGCGGAAATGCTCCGCAATCTCGCCCATCGAGGCGTTTTTACTCTCCTCGATGTACCGGAGAACTTCACGCTGCAGTATCGTTGCCACCCGGTCCTCAAGCGAGACGCCGTTTCTTTTGTTGAGAATACGGAAAATCTGGCGCGTTGTCGCCATCAGCTCATTGATATCAGACGCCTGCACCGAAGGGCTATTTGTTAACATGATAAATATTTTATGACATAAAGTATTTAATGTCAAGTATTCCTACGGCAATCCTCATTCTTGCATACTATTTGTAATCTATGTTACATTTCTAGTAAGGAGGCAAATTATGAAAAATGCCGGAATGTGGATACTTCTTATCGCGGTCGTTGTCCTTGCGGGATATGCGGGAATGAAACTCCTCCCCAAAACCCAAAAGACAACTCCGGTCTCTCAGGCTCAGCCAATGCCTTCCGGCACACCCGGAGCCATGTCTCATACCCTCTTCAAAATGATGCAGAACGGGACGCTCGGCAGGTACATGACTGATGAGCGCGGAATGACGCTCTATACATATGATAAAGACACCCCGGGTACAAGTACCTGCACCGGGTCATGTCTCACGAAATGGCCTGCTTTCAGTGCGACGGAGACGACGAACCTGCCGGCAAACCTGTCGGTCATCACCCGTCCGGACGGAACCAAACAATATGCCTGGATGGGAAAGCCGCTCTACTACTGGCAGGGAGATAAAGCGCCGGGAGATACGACCGGAAACGGCATCGGCGGGGTCTGGCACATCGTAAAATAGATTTTCAGGAATCGGATTAGAATACACAGTAAATCCTGACTCAAGGGGCAGACGTTCTCTCAGGTGTGTTGGTAAAAGCCATTACTACTGAGGCTTGTTAATCGAAAATTTTATCCCACAGATCCCCGACCCTGACAACATTACTGTTCCGAAATAGCTACAGACTTCACCGTCACGGGAGAGACCGGTTTGGACTGCTCCCCCGTACCGGGACTCCCCTCCGTCGGAGCATCGGCAATCGCATCTACCACATCCATGCCGCTCGTCACATGCCCGAAGATGACGTAGTTATGCGGCAGCGGAGTATCCTCCTGAACGATAAAAAACTGGCTGCCGTTCGTATTCGGACCGGCATTTGCCATGGCGACTGTCCCACGCGTATATGACCCTTCAAACGGTTCGTCAGGGAACGTATACCCGGGCCCGCCGGTGCCGTTTCCGTCGGGATCACCGCCCTGGATCATAAATCCCTTGATCACCCGGTGAAATATCGTATTGTTATAGAAATTTTTCCGGGCAAGAACCACAAAGTTGTTGACCGTGACGGGAGTCGCTCCGGCAGTGAGGGCGACGGTTATATCCCCATCCGTCGTATGGATAACGGCGGTATATTGTTTGGTTTTGTCTATTTCCATAGCTGGCGGTCCTTTCTCAACCGGCATCGCGGTTGGTGTAATTAATAGATCCTTTGTCTGTGGCGATTCATTTTTTTCCCCAGGAGATACCGGTTTCGAATTCGTGAAAAGTATTATACCAAAAGCTGCAGCTATAACTATCAACGTACCGATAATCTTAAACACCATAGACAAATATTATCATATTTTAGTCTAAATATTTTTGAATATTTTCCAGGTGTTCCGCGTACGTTGCGGCACAGTGGATTTCCCGGTTATGGTCGTGGAGATAAAACAGACAGTCCGTTTCCCGGGGATCGAGTGCTGCCATAATCGCAGACATACCGGGACTCGCGATCGGTGTCGGCGGCAAACCGGTATGGAGATAGGTATTGTACGGGGAATCGCGTTTGAGGTCAGCTACGTTTACCGGCCTCCACCATCCGCCGTCCGTTTTCCCTTCTATATATTGGATTGTGGCATCAATCTGAAGCGGCATCCCGCGGTCAAGTCGGTTCCAGATTATGCCGGATATAAGCGGCATATCGGTCGTTCCTGCTGCTTCCCGTTGTATGAGGGAAGCGATTTTTAACCCGGTTGTCCACTTGATATTTTTTTCGGCAAACTTCGGCAGAACATCAGCTGTTTTTTCGTTAAAGCGGGCAATCATCCGATCTGCGATCTCCTTCGGGGAACCGTTTCTCGGCAGGAGATAGGTATCCGGGAAATAGACTCCCTCACGGTATTCCGTCTTTGTCGCCGTATATAGTGAATTCCATGCGTGTAATCCGTCCTCAGACCAGCCGAGAACGCTTCTTACCGCCTCTCCGATCTGTTCCCTGCGGAGTCCTTCCCGCACGGTGACCCAGAGGTAATCCGGTTTGGAAGCCGTAAGTTTTTGTATGATTTCCCAGGTATTCATATGACTATCCAGAGTATATCCCCCGGAGGCAATATCCCGGTGATCCGCGTACATTTCGTAAAGAAACCGGAATGCATCCGCATGGCGGATATAGCGCTCTTTCTCAAGAGCTGCTGCCGCATCAAAGCCTAACCGGTATTGGGGGACAACAAAAAGCCCCGGTTTGGTGACGGAAGAAACGGGTCCGATTTCCCGCCACACATATAGGGCCGCTGATCCGATCAGGATACAGGACGCGAAGATCACTCCGAACAACAATCTTTTGACCATAGCGGCAGCATACCATGATGCGCGGACCGTGAACATACCGCCCGCTGCTACCTATAGTATGCTATACTGTCGGTGCTGTGGATGACATACTGACGATAGCGGAAGCAGCAGAATATCTTCACAAACACGCCGATACCCTCCGACGGTGGGTGCATAACCAGCGGTTACCTGCCAAAAAAATAGCTGCGGGAGGTAGCGGGGTATGGGTCATTCTTAAAACCGACCTCCTCGAATGCGCACTTAGTCTCTCAAAACGAAACCGAACAAAAGAACTCCTTCACCCGAAACGGCATACCGCTCAGAGAATGCTTCCGATCTGACATATTTTCTGGATGAAATTCCGCAACGAAACCCATATCTGCGGCCTTGATGAAGCGGGACGCGGCGCCTTGGCAGGTCCGTTGGTCGCCGCAGGCGTACTTTGGCCTTGGAAAACGCTTGAGGCGATTTCCCGGAACGTAGGATTCCGTGTACGGGACTCCAAACTGCTCACGGCGGCACTCAGGAAGCGGCCATCGCATTCTTTCTCTCTTTTTTCCTGAGCATGATATTCCGGAGATATATAAAAAGCGCCAGGAATTGTCCGCTGATAAACACCGGGTCCCTGCGCTCCAGGGCATAGATCAGAATCATAACCGAACCGACAATGCTCAGATACCAGAAGCTCATGGGAACGATGCTCTTTTTTTCTTTTTCGGAAACGATCCACTGCACGACAAACCGGAGGAAAAATACCCCCTGGGCGAGAAATCCAAATACTACCCACGCATCAAGCTTCATAATTATTCGATAATCTCCCGGATGGGGTGCTGCTCCCGGCGGATATTTCTGCTCGTGACCAGTTCCCCGAGAAGCCCCGTGGAAAACAATTGTATGCCAAACAGGATGAGAAGTATGCCGAGAAACAGAAGCGGTCTCCGGCCTATCGATTGCCCCAAAAAGTGTAGCCCGGAAAGATACAGAAGGACGAAGGTGCCGAGCAGGATGCAGATCATCCCGATCCTGCCGAAAAGCTGTAACGGCCGGTTTTTGAAGGCGATGATGAATGCCGTCGTAAAAAGATCAAAAAAAGCATGTACGATTCGTCCTGACCCGAACTTGGACGTGCTGTATTTTCTCGCGTGATGCACGACGGGCATTTCCGTAACACGGAACCCCTTTGCCGCAGACAGAACCGGAATAAACCTGTGAAGCTCGCCATACAGCTGTATTTCCTCGGCTACTTCACGCCGCATGACTTTAAGCCCGCAGTTCATATCGTGAAGGCCGACGCCGCCGACGCGCCGAACGACCGCGTTAAATATCCGCGAAAGCAGGATTTTCTTTTTCGGATCCTGGCGGTTCACCCGCCATCCGACAATGAGGTCGTACCCTTTCTCAAGAAGCGCGATCATCTTGGGGATTTCCGCCGGATCATCCTGAAGATCCGCATCCATGGTGGCAATGATATCTCCCCCGGCAACCTGAAAGCCCGCGGCAAGTGCCGTGGATTTGCCGGTATTTTTCCTCATACGGATGATACGGAAGCGCGATTTTGCGCGCTTTTTAAGCCGGATGAGTTCCTCAAACGATCCGTCGGTCGAGCCGTCATCTACCCAGACATACTCAAAACCGGGTCCGGAACGCAGTGCCGGCTCGATCGCATCGACGAGAGGGCGAAGGCTTTCCTCCTCGTTATAAACGGCAATGACGAGACTGATGCGCGGTTTCTGCATACGGATAACGGCATAATGATACACGAAACCGTCCCGGACACAAAACGTAGCGATAAACCTATCGGGATGACCGGACTCTGTACAACATTCTCAAAACTCCGTAAGATGGTGCCTGTACGGCATACGCCACAGCATGCGCTACCCCATATACATTCTCTCCATCCTGGCCGGGCTCCTGGCAGGACTTCTCCTGGGCATACTCGGACTGCGTATCGCCGGCGGCACCGGACCGGAAAGCGCGGTATTTCTTTCGCCGCTCGGCAGTCTTTTCGGCAAACGGGAGGTGATCGGGTTCATGCCGTACTGGCTCCTTTCCAAGGAGACGCCCGGGGTCACGGCGGACCTTACCACTCTTGCCTACTTCGGGGTAAGTATCGACGCGGACGGGTCGATCCTGAAACTGACCAGTCCGGTTGAGGCGGAACCCGGATGGCACGCGCTTAGGACCGGGATACCGGATCCTTTTTTCCGGACGGCAAAACAGTCGGGAGATACGCTTTCGCTGGTTGCATTCAGCGGGGACAAAGAAACAATCGACCGGCTGATGGACGACCCGGAAGGACACGCAAAGACACTTGCCGGAGCGGTTGTCCCCGTGATGCAACAATACGGCATGACGGATCTCAACCTCGATATCGAACGGGTCGGAGAAGCCTCGGCGGACGGACAACTTCGCTTTACCCGCTTCGTCCGGAGCTTCCGTGACGCGCTGACCAAACAGCATCCGTTTTCGCTTTCCATAGACGTCACCGCGACGGATTTTGTAAAACACGATCTTATAGACCCCGTCGCCATATCACCGCTTGTAGACCGGATTATCATCATGGCCTATGATTTCCACTATACCGGCTCAGCCGTCACCGGTCCGGTCGCCCCGCTCTCCGGCGGCGGGCAGACGTACGAATACGACACCCAAACTGCGGTCCGCTTGGCGGTAAAAAACATTCCGGGCCAAAAAATCATCCTCGGTCTGCCTCTCTATGGATATGAGTGGGAAACCGTTTCCGATATCCCTCACGCTGCCGTCATTCCCGGGACCGGCATCGTCGCAAGTAACCGGCGGGCGGAAACGCTCCTTTCCTCATGTGCAAGCTGCAGCGCCGAGTGGGATGCGGAGGCAGCAGAGCCGTTTATCTCGTTCCGGGATGCGGCAACCGGAAGTTACCACTGGATCGCCTATCCGGATGCACGCGCGGTACAGGCAAAACTGGATTTTGCTGCGGCTGAACACCTTGGCGGAGTGGCCCTTTGGGCACTCGGATATGAAAGTCCGGGTCTTTTAACTCCGCTGCCCGGCTATAAGCGCTAGCGCGTGAGAACGACTGTCCTTGATGCGTCGTCATAGATGAGTCCGCGTCCCCGGGAAAGCCCGATAATCTTCGTAGTATATGTCCTGTCATTGTATGCTGCCGTGACGTTTCCTTCATTGACGAACAGGCTGATTTCCGGACGCAGTGTGTCAGCGGATACCGTAAGGGAACAGTCTTTACAGGCCGACAGAAGTCCCATGGATCGTATACTGACCGTTGAGTTTCCGTGATTGCCGGCCGAAAGCATCCCCGTGGTTATCAAAAAAACCATGCTCGCCGGCAGCGTCTGGATGACCGAGATATCGGTCTTGGACATAAGCGTCAGCGTCACGTCGTCGGGAAACGTGACCGTTACGTTCCCGTCATCGCCCGTCACGAGTCTCCCGCCCTGGACGACGGGAACGGCCTCATGGATTTTTGATGCGGCGGTTGCTGTCCGCGACTCCCATGAAAGCGTCCCCGAAAACGTCGCGATCGTTCCCGTGAGTGTCCGGCTTGGCGGGGTATCCAAAGAAAAGGTTCCGGGAGTCGGAGACGGGGTCGCCGTATATATCGTGATGGGGCCGGCAGCTCTGCTGTCTACCTTCCGGATATATGCGTATACCGCGACAGCTCCGAGACCGACCGCGCATGCTGCACCGAACAAGAGCGTAAGAACGGAATATTTCATACGGGTAATGCCCCGAGTATATCAGTTTTTTTGCGATTCCGTCTTTGACAGGAAGCCATACCCATGCGTACAATACGGCATATGAATGCAAAACAGCTTACCCGCTGGAATATCGTCCTGTTTTCCCTCATTATTCCGATTCTTGCGGGCATTATCGGCGGCATGACGGTATTTGTCATCATGCAGATCCGTGATAACGAACAGAACGCGCGGATCAGAAATTTTTACGAGGACGAAATGTCCGCGGTCGTGAGTCCCAATACGGTCAAAAAAATGATCGACGCCAAAAACACGAACTATATCCTGGTGGACCTTCGGACCAAAGCGGAATACGACAAGGAACATATCGTGACCGCGATCAACATTCCGGCACCCGGCATGACTGCCGACCAGATAGTATCGGCATTCACAAAACTACCAAAAGATAAGGAAATTATCGTGCATTGCTACAGCGCCTATTGCACGCTCGGCAGGACCGTCGGGAAACTTCTGTCCGAGCACGGCATCTATGTCCATGAAATGGATATCGGCTGGAGTGAATGGCGGTATTTCTGGCCGCTCTGGAACCCGGGAGCAAAGGCAACAGACGGCACAACCTACGTAACCGGCGGCACGTCAACCTCTTCCGCTCTCCCCCAACCCTGTACCGCGGGTGCATTCGGCTGCTGACTTCGTCACCTATCGCTCAATGCGGGATCGGGTGCGGGAAAGCTCACATTGGAGCTTTCATGGTAGACGGAAGCTCATTCTCCAGCAGTGATTTCAGCTTCTGAAGCGTCTGGGCCGTGAACGGTTCCGGAAGTGATCCGCTGTCGACCCACTCGCTATAGACAAGTTCCGTCACTCCCTTTTCCGGTTCCCGGAAAACCAAAAAACATCATATATTGGTCTCTTGATCATGATGGAAAGCGTATTTGATGTCATGCGGGTCATATGTGTATGCCAAACAGAATCCGGACAACAAATCCGAGACCGAACGTCAGTGCGGCAACCCCAAGGCTCAATCCGGCCATCTCAAGAAACCGTTTTCGGAACGGGAGATCCTGAGCCACTGATATATAAAAAGTAAAAATAAAGATAATTACCAAAGCCAGGACCAGCGACGCGGCCAACGCACTGAATACATTCGAAGCGACAAAAAACGGTGAGATGAGAATAAGTACGGTAATAAGATACATAACTCCCGTATAAAATGCCGCTTTGGCCGGATCTTTTGTGTCTCCTTCGGAACGGGTGGAAAGATATTCCGATGCTGCCATGGAAAGCGACGCCGCGACACCGCTGATAAATCCGGTTACGGCGATGAGCTGCATATGCTGGAGCGCGAGTGTCAGCCCCGCAAGCACACCCGTCAGCTCGACCAGCGCATCATTCAGGCCCAGTACCATGGAACTTACGTACCGGAGGCGCTCTTCATCAAGAATCGCGAGAAGCTCACGCTCGTGTTTGTTTTCCTGCTCCTCGATCGCACGTGCCTCAGGAATTTCTTGACCAATCGCATGGTAATTTATCTGTGCAAGCTCTTCCCCCTTTTCCATAAGCTTGACGGCAAAGGTAAATCCGAACAGCCGGGCAAGGATGCCGCTGATATATACTTTTATCCAATCCGGCTCAACAGAGGTGTCTGTATAACGTTGCCACGTCTCGGCATGATGCTGTTCTTCCGAGGCGATGGAATACAGAGTCTTTTGGTTTTGTTTGTTTCGGACCGAGGCTGCAAGACGGCTGTATACGTAATATTCCGTAATCTCATTACGCTGGGCTTTCAGGAGCTCTGTTTTTACAGCATGGGGCAGTGAAGCATGTTTCTCCATAGATGAGGCAATTGTAACACCAACGAAAAGAGTCCGGCCTAATCCCTCAGGAATTTACTGCGCATTTCAAAGGAAAAAATCGTCGGGATATAAAACGTAATATCCGCGGCAAACTTCCCGACCACCAGCCCGAGAGAGAGATTATGAAGAAGTTTGGGGAATAGGTACATCGTAAACGGGCGTATGATAAAGCCGTCCAGATACTCCGACGGACCGAACTCAACCACCAGGTTCCGGATTGCCTTAACATACGGAACAGGACTCTTTATAGTATGTCTCCCTTTCTGAAAATGCACCTCCCGGATCAACATGGTTCCGTAATAGAAGATATTTTCGCCCCAGGTCGCGCCGTATGCCGTGGCAACGGCATTATGAAACAAAGCATTGGTAAGTATCCCACCGCCGAGAGCGCCGATGATGGCAAATATCTCTGACGGTACATACCGTTTCACCCAGACGATAGCCCGCTTTCTCATAGATAAAGTATACCAAAAACAGGATATCCGTACGGAGAGAACTCAGGTTCGGCTTCTCGAAGCCATCTCCAAACCTATTCTTCGAGCCTCTCGGCGAGAAGTCTCGAGGTAAACTTCGCGAGAAGTTCTCACGGAGTTTACCCTGAGTCTTCCCGAAGGGTTCGAACAATATCTTTTCGAGATTTGAGACAACTTCTATACTTCCGGTGGGGAGATATCTTTAGGGGACGGAAGGCTGCCGTACACCCGCTGATACGTCGTCGCGACCACGGTTTCGATAAATTCCTCGTATGTCCAGCCCAGGGCGTAGACCGACGCGAGTGTCGCATCCTGCCCGTCATAGAAATTGAGGCTGGGGTTCATATTGACGTCGACAATATAGGGGCGATCTTTGAGATCTACCCGCACATCCATCCGCGCAATATCCCGGCATCCGAATGCTTTATATGCCTTTATGGACTCGCGCTCGATCATACGGTGGAGTTTCGGGGAAAGCCTGACCGGCGCATGGACGCGGGCATCCCAGTATTCCCACGAGTGTTTATCCCACTTGGCCTCATAGGTATAGACGGCCCAGTTGTTCTCAAAATCACCGCCGAAGCTGATCTCGCAGTATGGAAATGCGCTTATTGTCCTGCCGTTTCCGATGAGCGTTACATGGATTTCGCGGCCTTCTATATATTCTTCCGCGATGACTTCTCCGGGATAACCGGCAAAGACATCCCGCACCTGATCCTCAAGTTCACCTTTATCGATGACTACAGAATCCTGGGAAATACCGATCCCTGCGTGCTGATGCGAGGGTTTGACGATCACCGGATAGTCCAATCCGCGTACATGCGAAACGTCCGAACGGCGGTTAAAAATCCGGAAGGGCGGCGTGCTGATCCCGAGTTTTTTCATCCGCCGCTTGATCCATGCCTTTTTCGTCGCGTAAAGAAAACACTTCATGTCATGCCCGACCTGAGCCCGGCCCAGGGTTTCGAGTTTCTGCCCGACTTTGACATAAAGCTCCCATGTCTCATCCTCTACCAGATTGAATACCACGTCGCCGGGAGTCCGGACGGCTTTTTTCCAGTTTTTTTTCGTAACGCGGACCTTCCGTACCGCATGACCGGTTTTTCGGAGCGCTTTTTCTATGCCTTTGGCGCACTCCATGGTGTCATCGTCATCTTCATGCGTGCCGACATAAACGAGAATAACAACGGACACCGGGCGTTCGGGGATACAAGGGATAAGTGATTTGTTTCTTGTGTGTTTCCTCACCTGAAATTTCGCGGCTCCGGTAATTGGGCGGGTCTGTACGCGGGCCTACTCGATAAATGATTCGTTCATTCTCCAGTATAGCAGATCATCTCCGCTTGGAACTTCACTGCGTCAACAGGACGAGAACAAGCAGCATGAACACGGTCATGACGGAAAATATACCGAGTGTATGGAATAGGAGACTTACCGCTTCCTTTTTCTTTCCGTCGATATAAAGAAGTGCGGGCTTACCGAAGAGAAGATATCCTGTGATTGCCGCCGAACAGACAAAGAGCATGAGAAGCGCTATCGGTACGAGGATCTGGCGTGTCCGGCCGATCCTGATAAGCGAGCCGTAGTACATAAAAAGTCCGACCGCCGCGATATAGAGAGCGGTGCCGAGTGCATTTACAAACGCCGATTTCTGAATCTTATTCATTCCTCATCCATTGTATGCAGAAAAAACCGGAATATGCAACTTTTTTCCGGTCCACTCTCCGACAACCCTACTTTTCCTCCGCCACGACTTTTATGTTCGTCACTTCGGCAAACCCGAACGGACCGTGCGTCCTGCCCATGCCGGATTTTTTGTATCCGCCGAACGGGTTTTCCGGATTCCAGAAACCGATTTCATTTTGTCCGATACTCCCCGCCTCTATCCGCGAGGCCATGCGGGCAAACCGCTCTTTGTCGTGTGTCAGGATATGTGCGGTCAACCCATATTCCGTATCGTTGGCGAGCCGGACCGCTTCCTCCTCATCCCTAAACGGGACAACCGGCAGCACCGGCCCGAATGTTTCCTCGCGCCATACTCTCATGTCGCGGGTCACCCCGGTGATGACGGTCGGGAGATAATAGGCGCCCCGGAGACCCGCCGGTTTTCCGCCGCCTGTTTCTATCGCTGCGCCTTTTTTCTTCGCGTCCGCAACCTGATCTGCTAACCGGTCTACCTGCCGCGCCGCAACCAATGGCCCCACGACGGTATCCTCGTTCAGTGCGTCGCCGACTTTGAGGACCGCAACCTCCGAAACCATTTTTTTGAGAAGCGCCGGATAGATTGATCTGTGGACAATGAGCCGTTTCATGGCGTCGCAGGCCTGACCGGCGTTTTTAAACCGCCGGTGGACGAGATAGCTGACAAGTTGGTCCGTCACATCCATATCCTCAAACACGATAACGGGTGTCGATCCTCCGAGTTCCGTCACGATCGGGATGAATTTTTCCGCGGCAATCCGGGTGAGCTGTCGGCCGACTTCGGTACTTCCGGTGAAGGAAATCATGTCGACGTCCTGCCGGGCAAGGAACTCTCCCGCCTTGCTTCCGCCGTAGATGACGGTAAAGACTCCGTCAGGAATATCCGATGCACGGATGAGATCATCAAGGAGTTTAGAAAAAAGCGGATCTTCGCTCGAATTTTTATAGACGATGGTGTTACCAGCGATCAGCGCCTGACCACATTGCCATACGACATTCATAAAAGGGTAATTCCAGGGGAGGATGGCAGCGACGACTCCCCGCGGCTCGCGGTAGACGCGGTGTAATTCGGATGAGGTTTCGACCGTCACCGCCGGGGACAGGTATCGTTCCGCCATAGCAAGATATGCCTCAAAGTATTCGATCCCTCCGCGGACGTTTCCCCGCGCACTCGTAATCGGCCGGCCGGTTTCAAGGGAAATAAGCCGGGCAATCTCCTCGGATCTTTTTTGGGAAATATCGATAAAGGATCGGAGCTTCTTTTTCCTCTCCGAAAGCGGGGTAGCGGACCAGGAGGAAAAAGTCTTCCTTGCCTTTGTTACGGAAGCAATAATATCTTTCTCCGTTGATACATTCACCGATCCGATCACTTCGAAATTTCGTGAAGGATTGGTCGAGGTGAGTTTCATGCCCCAAGTATACCAAAGCGTAACCCCCGGGGAAAATCTATCCTATCTCAAGTTTTGTCTTCCGGAGGGACAGTGCGTTGGCAACAACGATAACCGACGACAGACTCATGAGCAGTGCGCCGAAAGCCGGCGTGAGCCGCAGCCCCCACGGGAGAAAGAGGCCGGCAGCCGCGGGAATGGCGAGAATATTATATCCGGCGGCCCAAAAAAGATTCTCAAGCATTTTACGGTAGACTTTGCGGGATAAGATGATCAGCCGCGCCAGATGTTCCGGATTGCTTTGCGTCAACACGATATCTCCGGCTTCCACCGCTACATCAGTACCCGCCCCGATCGCAACACCCGCGTTTGCCTGAGTCAGGGCCGGGGCATCATTCACCCCGTCCCCTGCCATAACGACGATATGCCCCTGATCCTGAAGTTCTTTGATATGTTTGTATTTATCCTCCGGTAAAACTTCTGCAAAAACGGTATCGATGCCGAGCGCTTTGGCAACCGGTGCGGCGGCGGCTTGCGTATCTCCCGTCAGCATGGCCACTTTCACCCCGAGCCTGTGCAGTTCATCTACGGCTTGTCCGGATTCTTTTTTCACCTGGTCGCTCATACCGAACATCCCGATGATTTTTCGCGCTGTCGCGACAAAAACCGGGGTCTTGCCTTCCCGGGCAAATCTATCGATGATCTCCCGGGCTTGACCGCTCATGAGTTTTTTTGTCTCCATAAGCCGCGCGTTCCCCACAAAATACTTCCTCCCCGCGACCGTACCGCTCATACCCATCCCGGCCAGATTTCGGATGTTCCCTGCCCCGGCATACCGGATATTTTTTGCTTTCAGATAGGAAACGATCGCCTGCCCGATGACATGGGATGACTGGCTCTCAATGCCGCCGGCCGCCGAAAGCATCGCGGCTTCTGATCCGTCCAGAACTTCAACATCCGTTATGCCAAAGGCTCCGCGGGTAAGCGTCCCGGTTTTATCAAATACGACATAGGTCGCTCCTTTGACCACCTCGATCTTCGCCATATCCTTGATGAATACCCCATTTTGTACTGCCAACTTTGTCGCGATGGTGGACACCGTCGGAATGGCAAGACCCAGGGCGTGCGGACAGGCGATAACGAGGACCGTGATGGCGAGTGTCGACGCAAACACGAACGGCTGACCGGCGACGACGGACCAAAAAAGGAATGCCATGACGGAAACGGAAAGCGCGGAAAACGTCAGCCACCGGGCAGCACGGTCCGCCAATTTCTGCGCCGAAGGCTTCGTCTGTTTGGCCGAAGCTATAAGGGCCTGGATCTGGCCGATGGTCGAAGAAGCACCGACACGCACGAGCCTCACTTCTACCGAGCCGTCGATATTGATAGCGCCGGCGATGACCCCGGTACCCACACCTTTTTCTACCGGTTTTGACTCTCCGGTAATATGGGATTCGTTAAAATTGCCGCTTCCTTTGATAATTTTCCCGTCAGCCGGAACTTTTTCTCCGGGTTTTACGATTACTACATCTCCCTCCTTAAGGGATGAAATTTCCGATTCCCGGACGCCATGTGCGGTCTTGAGGTGTGCCTGCTTCGGCAGGAGTTTCGCGACTTCCGCCAGGGCATCACCGGCGGCTGCCCCGGATTTTGCTTCCAAAAAATGACCGAACAGAAGGACCCAGATAAGCGTCGAGATCTCGAGATAAAATTCCGTATGGAGAGACGGGAGGAATGTGGAAACTGCGGAAAAAAGATATCCTGCTCCGACGCCAAGCGAGACCAATGTCATCATGCCGTATTGACGCATCGCGATCTCCATCCTGGCATGTTGAAAAAAAACCAAGCCGAAATAGAAAATCCCGCTAGCAATGACAAATTCAAAATAATCCCGATAGGGAAAATCCGGTACACCGAGGTATCGAACTGCAGGAGCAGAAAAAAGAACCAAAGGAACCAGCAAGGCCGTAACCATAAAGAAGCGGCGGAGAAAGTCGCGCGCAGCTTCAGGCGTCGCCATCATGCTAGTGTGATCGTGATTCATGTGACCGTCTGCTCCGGAAGTTTTCTTCACGAGGTCCATACCACCGCACTTGGGACATTTCCCCGGTTTGTCAGAGATTATTTCCGGATGCATGGGGCAGGTGTACATTTCTTTCATAGGGTGGTTACTCCCGTAATTTCAGTATACCAATGGTGTCAATGAGCTTTATGTCCCGCAGGCTGAACCCGAACCGGAACGCCAGGGCAGCTCACCGACGTTGGCGGCGATCGTTGCCGCGCCTTTGCCGCTTGAGTACGTCTCGCCCATCACTTCTTTGGCATCGACGTTTTTCCACGCTACTCCCCGACGCGCAAAATAGACCGCAGTCGTCACGTACGTATCCGGAAACCAAAACGAGTTAAACCCAAGGAGGTACTTGTAGATGTCCGCATCGTCCATATGGTTTGCCACCATGAGTTCGATAAGGGCAAGCGCCGCCATGCCATGGTTGCAATCGGGGAAATACGTCGGGTTTCCGCAGCAGGGCCGGTAGACGGTTTTTGCGATGGCCGCAACCTTTTCCTGCTCCGCCTCCGACAAATTCAGGATATTGTTGCTGTTGAGATATCGGAGTGCATTCCCCCGCCCGAGCGTCCAACCGCCGGTCGAGGCGAAATTACCGGCTTCAGCCTTATACTCCGTTCCCATCGGTCCGTCGGTATACACGGGACTTTGTTGTGCCAGTCCCAATGCCCAAAGCATATCGACGACAAACTGCGCGTTTGACCGGTTGATCGTAACGGATTGATCCGAGTGATCCGACAGAATGGACGTCTCCCCGGATGTAGGCTTAACGGCAGCCTGAAATGCGTCAGGGTCTATGACCCCAAGAGATACAAGGGTCGGACCGATATCTCCCCAGGATACGGGAAGGGTCACGCCTTTTGCGGGCAGGACGTCTGCCGTTATGCCGGAAAGATCCAGAAGTTTTCCTCCGGCCTTCTTCCATGCCGCCATCCCTCCGGCCAGTTCGCGTACATTGGTATATCCAAGCTTTTTCATCGTTTCGAGAGCCTCTCCGCTCATCCTGCCGCTCCGGCAATAGAGGATGACCGGCGTATGTTTATCTTTCGGCAGACTGGAAGAATAAGCGACCACCTGATCGTAGGGTATAAACGTATCGGTGCCGGGTATTTCGCCTTCATACGGTGTATGGACATTGATGAGGACAAAATTTTTGGTCTTCATAAGGGTTTTGAGAGCCGAAGCGGAGACTTCCTCCGGATTCGGACGGAGGAACGAAAGGATTGCCCCGGTTCCTCCCATCCTGTCCGCATTCACGCCTGCCGCAAAGCTGCCCAGAATAAGTAGCACGATCAGAATATACCGCAGCACGACGGTTGTTTTCATGACATCCCTTTCCTGATGACGGCAATAACCGCAAGAACGATAAGAATGCCAAACACATATTCGCTTCCGGGAATACTTCGGATAATCTCCACGATATGCATGACGTTGACCCCCGCCATCTGTTCCGGGGTTTCCGAGGTACCCATCGTGATTCTTCTGGTCAGGGCAAGTACGGAAAACGTAACACCAACCGCGATATAGAGAACTCCGGCAATGGCATCGGTGAGCGGGATCGTTTTCCCCGCCAGTGTCAGTTGTTTAGTGCGTATACCGGAGACCTTCGACCAGTTCACCCGGTCCAGAATAAGCGCGAGGATAACGAGGGGAACAACCATGCCGAACACATACGATGTTCCGGCTAAGCCCGCCCAGAGAAACGTCGGAGAGAGAAAACTCAATGTCAAAACTCCCGCCAAAACCGGCGTGCAGCAGCTGGACGTAATGCCGGAAAATACCCCCAGGACATAGACTGCCCCGGTACTTCGGTGAGCCGAAAGATCGATCGTCAGATGAATCATGGGGAGGGTAATTTTCTTCCCTGTGAGCTCCATAACGCCGAGAAGGACCATAAAAAGGCTCCCCACTAGGTATGTTCCGGTATGAAAACGGGTAAAAAGCTCTCCGACCGCCCGGATACCGAGAGCTGTCGGAACTAATACGGTTGCTATCCCCAGACCGAATACAACGGTCATCGCGAGAATATGGGCGCGGCTCCGGAAAATATTCGCCAGGTACGAAGGGAGAAGGAACGTAATACAGCAGGGAGCAAACAGAGCAACCATCCCGCCGGCAAACGCGGTGATAAGCGAAACCCCCTGAATGAAAAAGAGACTGCTCATATCATGATATCTGCAGGTTAACTTTCGACATTTGCCGCAATCGAAACTTCAAGGTCCGGATTATTCGGATCATTGGTGGAAAACGTGACCTGCCGCGTAATTGGTCCTGAAACCGGCATGACGCTGGGTCGGTATATGACCGTGAGTACCGCGCTTTGCCCCGCCGGAATCTCACCGATCCAGTTGGTGAGGCTTGATCCCATCATCCCTTTCATGGTAAATTCCGGCGACACCTCGCCTCCTATTTTTACCGTCGCAAACGTACAGTCGCAGGATGTTCCGACATTCCAGAGGCGGAGGACGGACTTACCCGTATTGGTAATCTGAAAATCGGCATGGCGCTCATCGCTGACTTTCATGGTTCCGAGGTCGGCTGATGTTCTGTCGATCCGCATACTTGCGGTTCCGAGTGTTTCACGCTGAGGTGCCGGTTTCTGATTGCCGAAGTAAAGAATTGCTCCGCTCATAACGATGAGGTTCGCGGCAATCGCACCGATAACAAGTTTCGTATCCGTATTCATGGTTCCTCCTTCCGTACGCTTATCCGCTGTACCTTTTTTATTTAAGCTGACCGGATATTAAGATTTCGTGAATAAGGACCCATGGTTCCCGTTGAATAACCTTAATGATTTCTTCATTTTCCTGCGGTATACTATCCCCGCCTATGCGTATCCTTCTTATAGAAGACGACCGTCGGCTATCTACAGTTATTGTTAAAGGGCTCGTGGAGGATGGGTTTGCCGTGGATACGGCATACGACGGGGAAGAAGGTGAATATCTTGCCGGGTCCGAACCCTATGACCTGATCATCCTCGACCTTATGCTCCCGAAAAAAGACGGTATTTCCGTCACGAGAAACCTCCGGGAAAAAGGCGTCCGGACGCCCGTACTTATTCTGACCGCACGGTCCGAGATCGGAGACAAGGTGAAGGGATTGGACGCAGGTGCAGATGATTATATGGTCAAACCGTTTTCCTTTCTGGAACTCCGCAGCCGCATCCATGCACTCATGAGAAGAGACGGCACGGACCGTTCTCCCGTACTTCGGCTCGATACGCTTGAGGTCAACCCCTTAGAACACACGGTCCGTCGGACGGGCCGAACCATATCCCTGACACCCAAGGAGTTTGCGGTACTCGAGTTACTGATGCGCCACAAAGATGAGGCCGTCACGCGCACCATGATTACGGAGCATGTATGGGACTATAATTTTGACAGCTTCAGTAACGTCGTCGATGTTTTTGTCTCCACTCTCCGGAAAAAAATTGACCGGGGATCCGTAAAAAAACTCATCCATACCGTGCACGGTGTCGGCTATAAGATAGGAACGTCTGCATGAAAAACCTTGTACCCTCCGTCCGCACCAAGACCATCCGTTTCCGGCTGCTTTTCTGGTACACGCTGACGTTTACCGTTTCGTCGCTTATCATATTTACGGGATTTTATCTCGTCACCCGGAATGTCCTCTACGCACGGACGGACGACTTACTCCGTTCACATGCCGGGACTATCACGGGCATCGTGACGGCAGAGCGCATGGATATGCATCAGATGCTGTCGCGGCAGATACTTTCCGCCCAATTTTCCGAGACGCCGGGCATGCTCATCACCATCATGAACGGAAGCGGCCAGGTAGTAAACGCTTCCCAAGAAACGCGGTATGCCGATACGCTTTTTGCAGGTCTCTATGCGCGGGCAAAGGATCTGGGCCAAACTTTCTATACAAACGGCATCATCGGTTCTTCCCGGTTTCGTTTCATCGTAACTCCGGTCAAAAACACCACGGAACTTGAAGGAGTGGTCATCGTGGGACATCCGATAGATGTGATAGAAAACGCGCTCCGGAGCCTTTTCGTCATCCTGTCCATACTGTTTCTCCTCCTCATTATCCCGACTACGGCTGTCGGATACCTGATCGCGGGAAATGCCATGCGGCCTATCGCGGATATATCGGAAAAAATCAGAAATATCGGATCGGATAATCTGACCGAACGCGTACCTGATCCGGACACCGATGACGAAGTGGAAGAACTTGCCGGCTCGTTTAACAGTCTCCTCGACCGGCTCGGCGATGCATTTGACCGGGAACGGCAGTTTATTTCCGATGTCGCCCATGAACTCAAGACTCCGCTTGCCACGATGCGGAGCCAGATCGAAGTAACGCTTACCAAACCGCGCACAGTACCGGAATACCGCAGTGCGCTTCATGAAACGCTTATTGACACAAACCGTATGGCGGCAACGCTGAAAAACATCCTGGATCTGGCACGGTCTTCTGCGGACGAGGAGACGGGAGGAAGATTGTTCGATTTCTCCGGGCTTGTAGCGGAAACCAGGGAGACCGCAGAAAAACTTGCGCTGTCCAAACATGTCGGGATAGACGTTTCTCAGGAACCGGGACTCTGCGTCTTCGGCAAACGGGAAATGCTAGTCCGGGCAATACTGAACCTGGTCGATAACGCGGTAAAATTTACCCCGGAAGGAGGGAACGTTTTCCTCACGCTTCGCCGTCAGAAGAATTACGCCGTTTTTTCCATCCGCGATACCGGGGTCGGTATCAAACGGGCGGATCTTCCGCATATTTTTAAACGCTTCTATCGCGGAGGGAAAACATCGAAAACGTTCGGTTCCGGACTGGGACTTGCGATAGCCCGGGCCGCGGTCACTACTCACCACGGCACCATATCCGTTACGAGCCGGCCCGGAAAAGGATCGGTATTTACCGTACGGCTCCCGCTTTCTGCTCCGTCTTCGAAGTCTTCATAAATCTTTAATGTTTCCCATGGTAGACTGGAGATGAAGACAAGGAAGTATCTATCCATGAATATCCGCCATTCATTCCCGACAGTTTTGATCCTTACCGGATTACTTTTCTCGGCAGCCGCGCTGATCCGTCCCGCCCACATCTATGCCCAGGGCATGATGGGAAGTTACTATGACAACGACACGTCTGCTTCCCGGTCCTCAACCGCCGACCCCGACGGGCAGGAAGGACAAAAACTATACGAAGAGCTCCAAAACAAACAGATCCAATGCCAGAATCTGACGGACGATGACTTCGACAAACTCGGAGACTACTTCATGGGGAGGATGATGGGCTCAGCACACGACGCAATGGATCAGGTGATGACTGACAGGCTTGGCGCCGACGGAGAACGGGCCATGCACATCGCCATGGGAAAACGCGGCTCAGGCTGTGATACCGCGGCAGACTATCCCGCAAACGGATCGAAGTTTCTCCCGATGCTGGGCGCGCTCGGAGGGACGAATGGTTCAACCGGACCGGCCGGCATGATGAACGGGTGGTTTGGACCCGGAAACAATGCTTCCTCCGGAAATGGGAATATTTTGAATCAGATCATTACAGCGTTGGTTATAGTATTTCTGATTCTTGGTATCGTGTATTTCTGGAAAAGCATACAGAACGGTCATACGAGACGCTCATAACAAGTGCCGCGCGGAGTATAATAGGGACATGTTTAACCCCCTTACGGATGAAGAACGGCAGGTAATTGAGGGAAAAGCCACAGAACCGCCATTTTCCGGCGAGTACGATAATTTTTACCGGGAAGGGACCTATATCTGCCGGAAATGCAACGCTCCCCTTTTTTCATCACGGGCGAAGTTTGATGCAGGGTGCGGCTGGCCCGCATTTGACGAGAACTACCCGGATGCAGTATGCCGTACACCCGATCCGGACGGACGCCGAACCGAAATATCCTGCAAACACTGCGGAGCCCACCTGGGACACGTATTTGTCGGAGAACGGTTCACCCCGAAAGATACGCGCCACTGCGTCAACTCACTGTCCATCAATTTCATCCCTACCGGATCAATGATTCCGGAGCTCATAACATCGTAAATTCCGGTAGTGGGTCAATTTGAAATCAATCAACGGAAGGTTTGAGTGAGACAATCATTTCCCGATTGATAACTACCGAATGCTCGGTATGCTTTTGTTCGAAGGTAACGAAGCGGTTTTGTTCAATTTTCTTCCGGACAGTTAATAAATCATCTTTTACCGTTACGCTGTCTTTTGTAACGAGTTCAATAATAGTACCCATACATATTACATTATAGCAAAACAATAATAGCGATCATTTTCTCATCTCTTTTTTCCAAAATATATAAACTATATACGATAAGCAGCCCACAACCACAAGTTCAAATCCAAATAACTTCCATACGATAAGAGAGAGTATAAGTGTAAAATAGAAACTATCTACAAAAGACTCGAAAAACTTTTTCATTAAAATTGATTATACCACTTTTCCTCGAGGCTAAAATTTGACACTCAAGAAAAATGATGTAGTATACTGGTTTTGTAACCGGAGACGGCTCACCTAATAACTGTTAACACCTAGTCAGTGTTAAAATTGCGGGTTATACCGCACTATTACATACCGCTTCAGTCCGTCTTTTGACGGAGGAAGCGGTTTTACTTGTGCAAATACGCACACCGCATCTCACCTCCTTTACAGTATGGGTAACTACGTGCCCATAAATCCCCAAAAAATAGGCTGTAGGCCACTTCTGTAAAGACAGTTTTCGGTGAGCCGCTCCGATGCGGAGTATACCACTTTTTACCAGTACTTTCGAGGCTAAAATGACGTTTTTTGCACGACTTATAAACGGCTTGCTAAATCAATCTAATCTACAATTTTTATTATATCCTCAATCTTCCAAATCCTATCGGTTACTCCCGCCGCCATTGCCGGTGTTTTTCCGAACGAACGTTTCAGGTTCAAAGACTTATGCGCTCGGCAGAAGTTGTAGTACATGAAATGGAGCGCTACGGCGGCTTCTAGGTTCTGTATTTTCTTTGAGAATGCGTTTGTCAGACGGGTGAAACGCCGCATACCCATTCTCATCGTGAGATTTTGCCGCTCTACATAACTTGTGGATACTTTCGTCATATCGGGCTTTCCTTGTATGACATGCTTTTCTGAAGCGATACATTCTGACGGGCTGTATCGTGTATCACCTTCTTGTTGCGGCCCGTACAATTTTACCAACGTGCCATAGTCTACTTCAGAACCAAACGCTTCTTCTATGGCCCAGAGATATGGTCTATGACCATCCGTAGTAATCTGTACCCGATTAGCAAGCCGACTCTTGAGGTCTTGCATAAACTCGTTTGCGCAAACGGCGTCTCGTCGTCCGATAAGCCAGCTTGGTACGAGTTTCGTATCAGCATCGAGCGCCGTCCATGTCCATACGTCCCCATATCCGAACTCGCCTTTATGTGCTTCCGGTACATTTTTGTCTTTGGCATAGCAGAATGACCAGATTTCATCACACTGTATGTGTTTGCATGGGAGGTTACGAAACACTTTGTCCTGATATTCGGCACATGCTTGGCCAACAGAGGCAAGAAGACGGGTTACAGTCCCTTTCGCTATCCCCGTCATACGGCACGTGGCACGGATTGAGTTACCTTCTACAAGGCATGTAATTACTCTTGTTTTCTCCTCAAGGTTTAATGCGTTCATATGGTCTTATTATACTTGACCGCTCAAGCATTGTCGGGGGGTATTTTCTAATGTGGTACAATGCGGGTATGGTCGATATTAAAAAACCCACAGACGTTGCGAATGATATTGCTAAAGCGCAAAAAGTCTATGAAAGCTTAGGAGAAGAGTTTGTTAAGGCTAATAATGGTAAGTTCATTTCTGTTGAACCAACCTCTGGAGAACATTTTGTAGGTAATACAAGAGAAGAAGCTGTTAAACTCGCAAACGCTAAATATAAGGGAAAAGTAGTTTTTACTCGAAGAATAGGAACATTAGAAAAAGTTGCCCTTCATTCTTCCCTAACTTTGGGCGGAAACGTATATGCTAGCTTATTTTGACGCCCAAGATGGAAGTGCAAAGGTAGTCATAAAAATTAGAGCCTCTAAACGAAAGCCAAAGGAAATAATCGCCTTATTAGATACAGGTCATAATGGTAGTTTATCTTTACCTCTTTGGGATTTAATTGAAATTGGGGCAAAGCTAAAAAGCTTTGAGCCAGTAGGCTTAGCTGATGGAAGAGAAGTAATAATGTACTTCTTTGAAGTAAAAGTCGAAATGGATGGCGTTGAAAAAGTAGTGTTAGCCAGTATGATAGAAAATCCTAAAATTAAGGAGGCTATTGTCGGGTTAGAATTACTTTCGCCATAT
The DNA here is from genome assembly GCA_023379025.1 of Patescibacteria group bacterium. Taxonomy (GTDB): domain Bacteria; phylum Patescibacteriota; class Microgenomatia; order UBA10105; family UBA927; genus JAMCTH01. The sequence goes on from JAMCTH010000003.1 coordinate 166,866, forward strand.
ATTGCCTTTATAGATTTCAAAAATAAGAAGATTGATATTACTACGGAAGCACAACTTAAGAAGGATTTAGTCGCTAAAAAATAATTATTTACCCCAACGCTTTATAGCAGCTTTTTTTGCTATTTCTATTCTTCTTTTTTCAGTTAATTTTGCCGCCCGTGCTTTACCACCAACCAAACCGCCAAGCCTTCCAAGAGCAACAGCCGCAGGATTTTTCTCATGTGTTGCCTCTCGCACAATTTTTCCAGCGAGTTTGTTTATATCCATGACCATAGGGTATCATGAGGATACATGAGCGGTCAAGAAGCCTAGAGTTCAAATTGACCCACTACCTAAATTCCGTATTTCTCGATAAGCACCCGTTTACAGTGATATAATAATCCCGTCAGAAAGCTACATTGCCGGATCGTCTAACGGCCTGCCCGCAGTGCTACGCAAGCGTTGCAGGCGGGTAGTATTTATGAAATTTTATTATACGTATGTTCTGAAAAGCTTAACAGATAACAGGCTATATACCGGATGGACACAAGACTTACAAAAAAGATTACTTGAACACAATAGTGGTATCGTAAACTCAACAAAAGCAAGAATACCGTTTCAATTAGTGTCTTATGAAGCCTGTCGGGACAAAGAAAAAGCTATTCAGCGGGAAAAACGGTTAAAAACAGGATTTGGAAGAGCATATTTAAAAAGAAGAATCTAATTTGCCGGATCGTCTAACGGTAGGACAACGGACTCTGAATCCGTTTATCTTGGTTCGAATCCAGGTCCGGCAGCAGAATGAAATCCTTTACCATCCGCCGATATCAAACCTCCGATAATGCCCGTGTTCGTAAACTCTATAAACTTGCCTCAGTTCATTCGGAAATAGGATACAGGACCGGACCGTGGGAACAGGACTTTAGTGATATTCCGGGAATTTATTTAAACGGCGGGAATTTTCTTATAGGGGTCATTGACGATGAAGTTATAGCGATGGGAGGCCTCAGAAAAGTCTCTGAATCAATCGGCCATATCCGCCGTATGAGGGTGCATCCTGATCACAGAAGAAAAGGCTATGCCGGACGCATTCTTTCCGGACTGGAAGAAACCGCACGAAAACACGGCATGACGGAACTACAACTTCGCACATCCAAACAGCAAATCATGGCACAACGGTTTTACGAAAAGCACGGATTTATAAGACTGGCCGGGAAACGGGAATTTTATAGAGAAGGTCCGTTTGAGGTCATCTGGTACGAAAAAACGCTATAATGTGCACTGAATCTGCCAAATAGACCTATGTCCGGAGAAGAAGCGCTTCTTTTTAATATTTACGGCAGACCCCTTGAGGTAGAAGACGTTCTCTATATAACCGCATGGGACGGCAGCGAACGCACAGGAATTGTGTATACGGTTGATATTGACGGTAGGATATTTATTAATTACGGCGGAATTATTCAAATGCTTCATAGTTGGGATACCGTGCATGCTGTTCCAGAAGAAGAGCGGGAGCGGGTGTGGCTTGATCTCAAGCTCCGGGATGCGGAAATGCGCGAACGCATGAGAATAGCGACGGCCCCTCTAAGTGAACTTCTTGAGGAGTACGAACAAAACGATACTTTCTTCAAATGGCTGGGTAATGAACTTCGTGGTGCTCCTATCATCGGAAGATTTTTCCGCGAACGATAACCCTAGGTTTGCAAGGAGAAACCTTGCAGTGGCTAATCGGGAAGGGAGAATATCTTTCCTTTTTTCGCAATCATGTTTTCGGACAGAAGTGTTTTCAGAAGATTGTCAAAATACTCTCCGCTTCTGCCGTAGTCCCTGACAAGCTTGTCTCTGAGAGCAGACGTTTCGATATCCCCATCCCGCAGGATATCCATGATCCTCCCGCGGAAATAACGGTCAGACTGGCGGAACGGAACGGACTTTTTACCTTTCCCGGGCATTCCGGCTTTCTTTTTCGGCAGCTCAAGGGCTCCGTAATCCATAAGCGCCTGATGCCATTCCCATGCTTTACCCGGCGGAACCAACTGACGGGCAACATTTTCTATCTCCCTCTCCGGTTGAGGCGCACCGCTGAAGAAATGATAAACAATGATCTTCCGGATATTCGTATCGACCGCACAGATATTTTTTCGATAAGCGAACACTAAAAGTGCCCGGGCAGTATATGTCCCCACTCCGGGAAGTTTAGCCAACTCCTCCTCGTTTCTTGGAAATTTTCCCCCGTACTCACGCACGATGGTCTCTGCAGCCCTTTTGAGATAGAGCGCGCGCCTGTTGTACCCCATCCCCTTCCAGATCCGGAGGACGTCAGCCGTACTTGCACGGGATAGCGCCGAAACGGTCGGGAATGCTTCGATAAACTCGGCATACTTCGGGATGACCCGAAGTACCTGCGTCTGCTGGAGCATAACCTCGGAGACCATGATCCGGTATGGATCGTGGGTATGCCGCCACGGCAGATCCCTCCTGTGGATCTTCCACCAGAAAAAAATCCTCTGCTGAAAAGAGCGCACGTCGCTCTGCTTTAGTATCACGACGTTATTCTATCAAAACCTGCGGCCCTACGGCGTCTATAGTACAATACGCTCATGAAAGCGGGAACGGTATGTCTCATCGGGCGCCCGAATGCGGGCAAGTCGACACTCGTCAATGCGATTGTCGGACACAAGGTTGCCATAACTTCTCCTAAGCCTCAGACCACCCGCTTCCCGATCCGCGCCGTCTATGAAGACAACCGCGGCCAGATCCTCTTCACGGATACGCCCGGCATATTTGCCAAAGCCTCCGATACCCTCTCACGGAAAATCAATCCGGAAGCCGAATCCGCGCTCAGGGACGGCGCCGATCTCATCCTCTATGTTATAGACCATACCCGCCAGAAAAGCTTCGAAGAAAACAGGGCGCTCGGCATCGTCCGTAAATCCGGCATCCCGACCATCCTCGTCATCAATAAAACGGACATCCGGGAACCGACATATGAAGTGCAGTATAAATTCATGGAATCCGAATGCGCTGCGGTTGTCCGCCTGTCGGCGCAAAAACATACCCACATAAACACACTCCTTGAAGAAATTTTTGCCCGCCTGCCGGAGGGGGAACCTTTCGTTGATACCTCCGCACTCGCCCAGCCGGCAATACATATGGACAGCAAAACGTACCTTGCGGAAATCATCCGCGAGAAGGCGTTCCTGTTTCTCCGTCGTGAAGTACCGTATAGCCTGACCGCGGTCGTAGACGACATCGAGGAGCGGGATAACGGGGTACTCTACATCAAGGCACGCATACTCACTTCTGCGGACCGCTATAAGTCCATGATCATCGGTGCCGGAGGACGGATGGTGAAAGAAATAAGCATGGCAGCACGGAAAGAACTGGAGACCGCAAGCGGGAAGAAAGTATTTGTGGACCTCTCGGTCGAGACGGATGGGCACTGGATGGACTTCATTTAGAAAACTGTTGATGGATAGTGGAAATTGGGAATAGAAATGGAGGTTCGAAATTGGTCAACCACCTCCCTGTTGCTTTGCATGATAATTTGTCCAATTCTGCTTAAGTTTAGTAAGTCTTTTACACGCTATATCATAATTTTTTATGGCGTGGTTACATACAGCAACATCAACAAATTGCGGGTAAACATCAATACAGACTGACAGGTGATGTATCATTTCATTTGATTCACCAATCGTATCGTCAAGACTCTTTTTCCATTGACGCTTCTGATAACGCTTTGCGAATGCTTCTGCAATAAGTGCCGGGCCGGCCTTAGAAGCTCTTCGTATCTGATCCGCTAAGTCGTACTTTTCTTCTTTTTGGTAATGAAGGGACTATTTTTGTAATAACTAACACCATTAATGAATATAGATCCTGATAGACGACAAGGTCGCGAAAACCTCTTATTGAGTGTTGGCTATTCTCCATTTTCTAATTTCCATTACCAATTTCCGTTTTCTATAAACCAATTTCTAATCTCTTAAGCGTTTCCTCTTTCCCCAAAATTTCCAGCGATTCGAGAAGTGGCGGTCCGACGGTTTTCCCCGTGACCGCAACCCTGATTTCCATAAAGAGATCCCTTGCCTTGATACCCGCCTTTTCCGAAGCGCTCCTCACTGCCCGCTCCATCGCTTCATGATCCCAATCCGTCATCTCCAGTGCCTTTTTCCCGATGCTCAGGACATCCGCTGCGAACGGCCGTTCAAATCCTTTCGGCCGCTCAAAGAAAAACCCTGCCAGAGAACGGTATTCCTTAAGCGTACTCATCCGCTCCTTCACGAGAGGGATGGTACGTGAAACCAGGGAGTGTTCGAGTGTTCCTATAGAAGCATCAAAAGCAACAAGCCGCTCATGCAGCTCTTTATCATCAAGAGCACGGATGTACTGGCCGTTCACCCAATCGAGCTTTTTAAGGTCAAACCTCGGAGCCTGTGAACCGATGGACCGGATATCGAAAAGCCGGATAAACTCGGCAAGCGGATATATCTCCTTCCCTTCCGGATGATGCCAGACGATATTGGAAAGGTAGTTAAGAACCGCTTCCGGCAGGTAGCCGCCTTTCCGGTAATACTCGACGGATGCATGGCCGTGCCGTTTGGAGAGTTTCCCCTTCCCGTCTTCGTTGAGGATGAGGGGCAGATGCCCATGAACCGGCATATCCCATCCGAAGTACCGGTAAAGAAGGACATGTTTCGGCGTGGACGAGATCCATTCCTTGCCGCGGAATACATGGCTTATCTCCATGAGGTGGTCATCGACAACCACCGCCAGATGGTACGTCGGATATCCGTCAGATTTTAAGATAACCTGGTGATCGATGACATCGCTGTCAAATTCAATATGGCCGGCGATCAGATCGTCAAATGCGATCGTTTCATGTTCAGGCACCTTCATCCGTATGACGTACGGTATACCGTCTTTAAGCCTGGCACGAACTTCGTCTGCCGTCAGCTTCAGACAGGTTTGGTCATACATCGGCGGCTGATGGTTTTTTTCCTGCGTTTTCCGCATCTCATCCAGGCGCCCGCGCGTACAAAAGCAGTGATAGGCATACCCTTTCCCTATCAGGGAGTCGACATATTTTCTATAAAGGGGAAGGCGCTCCGACTGACGGTACGGCGCATACGGACCGCCCACTTTCGGACTCTCGTCCGGCGCGAGACCGAACCAGGCAAACGCATCGTAGATAATCCCTTCCGCGCCCTCCACAAACCGTGCCCTGTCCGTATCCTCCAGCCGCATGACAAACTGTCCGTGGTTCTGGCGGGAAAAGGCAAAATCAACAAGCACCTGGTAAATCGTCCCGATATGCGGAAAACCTGTCGGAGAAGGAGCGATTCTTGTGCGGACGGTGTCCATAGTTACATTGATTCTACCATCACCTTCTCCTATACTCAAAGAAGAATGGCTTCTCTCACCGAAACTGCTTACTATACGAGACGCACCATCAACTGGCTGATCCTTGCCGTCATCGCGTATTTTCTCCTCAGGATCTTCTGGAGCATGTTTGTTGCCGCATGGCTTATCCTTTTTCCTCCGAAAGCCCCTCCCCCGAACCACAGGTTCGGGAAACTTCCCGCGCTCGTATTTCCGCCGGTGGCGTCAGGCTCGGCAAAACTGAAATTCTCCCTCCAGACGATCCAGGGAGACCTGCCTGCCGCATCGGCATCCGCCAATGTCTATCTCATGCCCAAGTCTCCGGCAAACCTACTCGCTATGCCCAATACCCAGGCCTTTGCCCAGCAGCTCAAATTCGACCCGACGCCCATACAGGACACCAAGGATATATTTCACTTCAATGATCCGGCGTTTCCGCTCCGGACGCTGACCTACAACATCGTATCGGATAATTTCCGGCTGTTTTATGACTTCACGAAAGAACCGAGCCTGTTTAACGACCATGCGCTCCCATCGACCGATGAGGTGAAAACCGACGCCATAGCCCAAATGCAGAACCTCAGTATCTATGTTCCGGATCTGAAACTCGGCACCAGGAGCGTATCGTTTCTCCGCTATATCAACAGCCAGCTCATGCCCGCGACGAGTCTTTCCCAGGCGGACGCAGAACGCATAGACTTTTTCCGTCAGGAAGTCGGAGACACGAAAATTCTCCCTCCCGATCCGGATGAAGGTTCCGTATACCTCATATACTCGGGCTCTTTGACATCCCAAAAACAGCTTATTGATTTTACCTACCGCTTCTGGCCGATCGATTATGAAACCTACGGCACGTATGCGCTCAAAACCAGTTCCCAGGCATGGCAGGATCTTCAGGGCGGCAGAGGATATATCGCGCGCTACCCCAACAACGGCTCAACGACCGTAACCGTCCGGAACATCTACCTTGCATACTACGACAGCTATGATCCGGAGACGTATCTCCAGCCGATCTTCGTCTTTGAAGGAGACTATGGATTTATGGCTTATGTGCCGGCTGTGGATCCTGCCTGGACGGAATGAGGAATGAAGCAAATCGTTAGTTCGTTAGTTCGCGAGACCGTTCATTCGTATATAAAGAATTTTTATCGAAGTAACGAAGTAACTTGTGTTGCGAACCAACTATTCTCCTGTTCCATAAATTTGCCAGGCATAGTTTCCGAAGACCCAGTCAATGAGTTTCGTCGTGTCTCCGAAGCGGTCCTGACTGTGAAGAACGACAAAAATCACCTGGTGCCCGCCCCGGTCCACAAGGGTTACGAGATTTTCTCCGGCTTCCTCCGTCCAGCCGGTCTTGATGCCGGCAACCCCCGGGATTTTCCCCAGAAGCTCATTGACGTTTTTGAGCGCATGGTAATACGTATGCGTCACGTCCGGCACGGTGATCTCCGGGATCGCCACCATTGTTGTGATCGTTTTGTTGGTCAGGGCATAGGCGGAAAGCCGGGCGAGGTCAAGCGGTGTCGTTTTATGTTCCGGATTGTCGTATCCCACCGGATTGGTAAAATGCGTATCTGTGAGGTGCAGCTCCTTCGCCTTCAGATTCATCGCGGTCACAAATGCCGGCTCGCCACCCGGGAAATGATCCGCAAGCGCCCGGGCGGCATCGTTTCCTGAGTAGATGAGCGCGCCGTACAGCAGATTTTCCACGGTCATCCGTTCTCCGGGAAACAACCCCATGACCTGTCCGTCGTTGGCGATATTGTTTACCGTCACCACGTCATCGAGGTTATAATGCTCGAGCGCAACAAGCGCCGTCATAATCTTGGTCGTCGAGGCCGGGGCAAGACGCTCTTCTGCGTTGCGCTTATAGAGGTATACGCCGGATGCAACATCCAGAACGACAACGCCTTCTGCGGAGATTTCCGGACCCGGATACACGCCGGTTCTGTTTTCCGGATACGGCGCGGGAGCCGGAACGTGCGGCAGGGCACTGCGCGGCGGTTCGGGCGTCTCTTCACGGAGGGCAACGGTGTAGACATTCTGGCCGGGATAGAAAAGGAAAAAGACCGCCAACACGGTAAGGAGTAACATCTTACTCCAGGAATGCATATACCACCTGCTGCCGGATGGCTTCTTCTGTTTCGGTTTGGGAAGAAGTTTCTGCGCTGACATAACGTACGAGCCGTGTCGCCACGGGACAAAAGCTGGTAGCCGATTACGCGGCTTCGCGGGAAAACGAACCGACAACGGGACGGGCGACGTTTTCGTAAGACTTCTCTGCCATGGAAACGGATTTGGTATGGAGACCCGCGTTAAAGACGATCGTATCGTTTTTCCGGACGGCATCATCCATATAGAGCGGCACGTCGAATATATGGCCGAACGGCGGTACGGCGCCGATTGGGACGGATGTAACCCGAAGCACCTCATCGGGTGTCGCCATACGGAGGTCTTTTATTCCGTAAAGTTTTTTGAACGCATGCATGTCTATTTTCCTGTCTCCGGGAAGTACGACCATGAGCGGCTTGCCGTCACCGTAAAGAAGAATCGCCTTGGCACCGGCAGAGAGAGACGTATGTCTCACGTCCGCCGCTTCCCGGGATGTCGTAACGGCTTTATGTTCATGCGTCTTGTATTCACTATGGCCCTCGTCCAGAAGCTGTGTGATCGTCCTATACACAGATTCCCCGCCGGTCTTCTTTTGGGAAACGACAGAAATTCCAAGCTCTTTAAGTTGCCCGTCCGACGCCTGACTCGGCGCATCCATGACGCTCGTCTGCCCTCCCGCTGAAGCGGGAAATGCCATAACCTCCCGAATGCTCGGTTCACCAAGAGCAGTAAAGAGAAAACGGTCTATCCCCGGCGCGATGCCGCCGTGCGGCGGGACTCCGTACGTAAACGCCGTCAGCATATGGTCAAACTGTGCTTTCTGCTCTTCGGTAAACCCGATAAGATCAAATACTTTTTCCTGGACGTGTCTCTCATGAATTCTTATGCTTCCCCCGCCGACTTCATAGCCGTTCAGGACCATGTCGTGCTGCAGTCCCCGGACCTTCATGGGATCGGTCTCAAGAAGCGGTATGTCATCCGGATGCGGAGCGGTAAACATATGATGCGACGGCGCAAACCTCGCTTTTCCCGATCCGTGATAGAAGTCTTCTTCTGATTGCTCGGTAAAGAGCGGAAAGTCGACTGTCCACGCAAATGCAAGCTCATTGGGGTCTTTTTTATCGCGCCGCAGGTCCGGCTTATCGGTGCCATAGCGGGCAATCGCTTCCTTATGAGGGATCCTGGGCCAGGGAGTCTCGGTAATGTGTTTTTCCGGAAAAAGTTCCCCGACAAGCTTCGTAAACAGATCTTCGGCCAGAGTTAAAATATCTTCCTGGGTGACAAACGACAGCTCCATATCCAGCTGCGTAAACTCTCCGTACGCCCGGTCTTTTCTGGGATCCTCATCGCGGAAACATCGCGCAAGCTGAAAGTAGCGCTCGAGTCCGGCAACCATCAGGAGCTGCTTGTACTGCTGGGGAGACTGCGGAAGCGCATAAAATTTCCCTTTCTGGAGGCGCGAAGGCACGATGAAATCCCTGGCCCCTTCCGGCGTGGTTTTTGTCAGAATGGGCGTTTCCACCTCGACAAAATCACGCTCGGTGAGGTAATTGCGGATAAAGGTGGTCATGCGGGACTTGAGACGGAGGTTTCTTGTCATGCGGGCGCGCCGGATATCGAGATACCGGTATTTCATCCGGATTTCCTCGTTTACCTCATAGCCGTCGGTATCGATAGGAAACGGAAGCTCCCTGGCTTTGCTGATAACCGTAAGTTTTTCTACTTCAACTTCCACCTGTCCCGTCGGGATCTTGGGATTTACCATGGAGGCCGGACGCTCCTTCACGACCCCGGTGACTTCGATGACTGCTTCCGGCCGGGCTTCCGACAGGGTCTGACCACGCTCGCTTTTAAGGTCTGACCCTGAATAAACAAGCTGGACGATCCCCGAGCGGTCACGGAGGTCAAGGAAGGTGATTTTCCCATGATCCCGGCGGGTAGTCACCCACCCCTTTAGGATAACTTCCTCACCGACCTTTTTGACTGTTTCAACCGCTAGCGTCCGCTTCATAATATTATCCTAAAGCACATCTCATAATTCGTCACTCTGGCTTGTCCAGAGTCACTAACCATTACTTTGATTCCGGATGCGCCTTCGGCTTACCAGAATGACGTAAACTACGTAGTTATGAAATACTTCCACTTATCATTTGTCATTTATCATTTAGCATTGTATCCGTCTTTCCACCCCTTGACAATAACTGAGGTTGTTTGATATAAATGTATGGTAGTTCACAATTAGACCTATGCAAAGCGCTTCCGTCCACTTTATTCAGACCCTTATGAGCCTCCGAATTGGAGAGAGGGTTTGTGTGGCGGCTGCGTAACGAATAAAAACAAAGTCATTCCAAAACAAACCCTCCAGAAGACGGAGGGTTTTTTGATGGATACCGCATACGTGCCGAAAGGAGGTGGTATGTATTATGGAAGCAGATGTTGATACAGGAACAGGAAGTGGCTATCAGACAAGCGCTGCCTTTTTTTGCGCAGGCGAATCAATGCCTCTCCCAACGCAATATACATCCGAAGATATATTCAGACAGGCAGAAACTCTTTTTGCTCTTGCCAGTTCAGGCATACTTGAAAATCCTGAAGAAGCATTGGAAAGGGCAGAAAGCTTATTAAACTATGCAGCAGGACTCAGCGCCGGCGGAAAGTGATCTCCTGAAAGCTATCTACCAATCAATAATGGATATCCTTGATTTTGAGCTGGAGTTTCCGGCTGCCGTTCCAGACGTTCATGTCGATGGTATAGGCGACATCGATCTGCTGACCGGGCTCAAGCTTCCCATACAGGGAGCCGAAGGAAAACGCGATGGCATCGAAAGAAACATTACTCAATTGTTTCATTGTTACATCGTCAGAGGAAAGCCGTAGTTTAAGATGTTTCCCATCGTTCCCCACTAATCTTGTATCCAGCACTTTCACCTTCTTTGAAACGAATACCGGCTCCGGATTACCGAATCCGAACGGCGCAAGCGCCTGAAGTTCCTGCCAAAGCTCTGGCGTAACCAGGGACAGCGGTATCTCCATATCTATCCGGAGCGTCCGTCTGAGCATGTCTTCGTCTATAGTGCGTTCCGCAATATCCGTTAACCGTTTCTTCAATAGTTCAAGATTTTTTGTCTCTATGGTAAATCCCGCGGCCATCGGGTGTCCTCCGGCATCCACCAAAATATCACTGCATTGCCGGATGCTCTCGATGATGTTAAACCCGGGAATTGACCGTGCGGACGCTTTGGATACAAGTTCTCCCCGGGACACGACGACCGCGGGGCGCCAGTACTCTTCGGTAAGCCTGCCTGCGACAAGCCCGATAATCCCCTGGTTATACTCCCCGTGGGCAACAAAAATGAGCTTCCTGAGCGTCTTCGGTACCAAACCCCGCGCATGAAGCGTCGTATCCATGGTCATCTGCTGCCTCTCCCTGTTTGTCAGCCCGAGCTTTTTTGCAAGCAATTCCGATTTCTCAGCATTATGCGTACAAAGAAGCCGGAGCGCATCCAATGCGTGCTCTATCCTGCCGGCTGCATTAAGCCTAGGAGCAATCATATGCGATATCTCATACGTTCCTATTGATTTCTGATCTAATCCTGCTTCGGAAATAAGCGCGGCAAGCCCAACTCTTCGAATGCTTCTTAGAGCTTCCAGTCCAAATTTTGCGATACTTCTATTCGGACCGGTAAGCGGGAGAAGATCCGCGATTGTCCCGATTGCCGAAAGTGCCAATAGTTCGTCTGTAAATTCCTTATCCGAAGTCAGGGTCAGACCTTTCTCTTTTAAGGTCTGACCCTGCAGAAGTTCGTGGCAAACAAACCAGGAGACACCGGCTCCGGATAGTTTTGTCGTATGAACAATCGTACACTCCGGCAATGTTTTTGGTTTAACGTGATGGTCGGTAACGATAACATCTATTCCCTTCTCCTTTGCATAGGCAACCTTCTCCCGTGCCGTTATACCATGATCAACGGTAATGATGAGCGTCGGACGAAAGTTCTCGATTACCGAGTCTAGTCCCTTTATCGATAATCCATATCCTTCCTCTACCCGATGAGGAATATACGGCATGACCCTTGCCCCGAGACTGTGGAGCGTTTCCCACATGACCGCACCTGCCGTGATACCGTCAGCATCATAATCTGCGTACACCACGATAGATTCCTTGTTTTGTATAGCTTTTTCTATGCGCCTCATGGCGCCTGCTAATACCCGGGCATCGATATCGACATCTTTTGCCGTAAGGCGGGAGGGATTCAGGGGACTCAGAAATGCTGCAGTGACTCTTGTCGTTTTGAGACCTCTATTGTTAAGTAAAATTCTGATAACCTCTTTATTTGTGATTTGAGATTTGTGATTTATGATTTTCCCAACGACGTCCCACTTCCTATCCATACAGGGTATAATACCAGTATGCAACGCCTCCCTCAACCTGCCCAGAACATCATCGATACCCTCAAAAAAAAGGGCTATGAAGCCTACGCCGTCGGCGGCTCGGTCCGCGACCTTATCATGAAACGACCGACGAAAGGCTGGGACTTTACGACCGACGCGACACCGGAACAAATACTGGAAGTTTTTCCTGACAGTTTTTATGACAACCAATTCGGTACCGTCGGCATCAAACTCTATGAACCCGGTACCGATCCGAAGAACCCGGTGCTTAAGGATATCTATGAGATCACTACATTCCGGAGTGAAAAGGAGTATACGGACCACCGGCATCCGGATAACATCCTGTGGGGAACCTCGCTTACGGAAGATCTTTCGCGGCGGGACTTCACGATCAATGCCATCGCCTATGACGGCAAAACGGTTACAGACCCGTATGACGGACAACAAGATCTCGAAGGTCGGTTGATCCGGGCAGTCGGAGAACCTGACAAACGGATCGCGGAAGATGCCCTCCGCATGATGCGTGCGGTGAGGATCGCTACGGAACTCGGTTTCCTGATTGAGGACCAGACCTCGGCAGCTATCCGGAGCAATGCGAACCTCCTCTCCGGTATATCGGCCGAACGTATCCGGGATGAACTGCTGAGGATCCTGGGGGCCGAGCACGCCGCTGACGGGATACTGATTCTCAGAAATACCGGCATCCTCAAACAAATCCTTCCGGAGCTGGACGCATGTTTCGCCGTACAGCAAAAAAGTCCGAAACGGCATCACATCTATGACGTAGGCACCCATTCCGTCATGGCTCTCAAGTTCTGCCCTTCCGCCGATCCGGTCATCCGGCTCGCAACCCTTCTTCACGATATCGGAAAGGCAAAGACGTTCCATAAGGACGGAGAAGGCCTCGTCACCTTCTATAACCATGAAGTCGCCAGTACAAAACTTGCCCGGAATATTGTCACCCGGCTCAGGTTTTCTAAAAAAGACAGTGAGACCATCCTCACGCTTATCCGCTGGCATCAGTTCAGCGTCGATGAACGGCAGACAGACAGCGCGCTCCGGCGTTTCATCCGGAGAGTCGGAAAGGAACACCTCAAAGACATACTGGCCCTGCGCATCGGGGACCGCCTCGGCGGGGGTGCGCAGGAAACGTCATGGCGGCTCGAACTTTATAAAAAACGGCTCGAAGATGTCCAGAAGCAGCCCTTCACCGTTGCCGACCTTAAGGTAAACGGCTTTGATGCCATGAAGATGTGTGACGACAAGCCCGGACCACGGATCGGCAAAATTCTGACGGCGTTATTTGGGGAAGTAGAAAAGGGAACTCTTGCCAATGAGCGGACTGCGCTTCTGTCGCGGATGAAAGATCTGGTTACGAGCATTCACTAAACCATGCCTTTATACGGTTTTTAACTTTTCTTTTTTTGGTTTGCCCGGCGGTTCCAGACCAGAAGTACCGGGGTAGCGACAAACGGCGATGAGTAGGTGCCCGAAACCGTTCCGATAAGGAGCGCCACGACAAACCAGTAGGTCGTCGAGCCGCCGAGAAGAACGAGCGCGAGAAGCATGAAGATGATGGTAAGAGAGTTCGCAGTCGAGCGGCCGATGGTTTCGGTGAGCGCGCGGTCACAAAGGTCATCAAAAACCATTCTGTCCCCGTATTTCCGGTATTCCCGTATGCGATCGAAAACGACGATCGTATCATGTACGGAAAAGCTCATGGTTGTGAGAAATGCCGTCACGAACAATGTGTCTACTTCCACATGGAAGAAATGTCCGAACAGCGAAAAACAGCCGAGCACCACAAGAAGGTCATGGGCCAGTGCAACAATCGCAGCGACGCCGAACCGGACGTTACGGAACGCATAGGCAACATAACTGAGGATGCCGATGATTGCCAGAAGTGCCGCCGCAAGGGCTTTTGTGAGAAGTTCTTTTCCAAGGACCGGACCGACCGTTTCATTCCTCAGGATTTTCGGTGCCGGTTTTGTAAGTGTGAGCAGCGTCTCCTCAAATGTCTTCAGTGACGAATCCTGTTCCGGCTTAAGGCGCAGAAGATATGTCCCTCCCTGTGACTGCTGAATACTCGAGAGCGTAACTTTCGCATTTCCGGCCAGAATCATAAACATCTGATCCGTAACCGGTTTGGGAACACTCACTTCAAGGAGTGTGCCGCCGGTAAAATCTATGGCAGGCACGAGCCCCCAGCGTACGAGAGAGTACATTCCGGGCACCAAAACAAGTGCTGACAGCAGAAAATATATCCAGAGATATTTACTGAATCGGATCATGGGTTCACCACTCCCTTCCGTCACAGGACATGCAATCCTCCCCGTTTTTACGTAGTTTTTTCATGATAGAGCACTCGGATAAATGTCCGGGTTACGATAATCCCGGTAAAAAGGCTCGTCACGACACCGATAAGAAGTGTTATGGCAAATCCCCGGACCAGTCCCGAATCAGGGAGGAGCGACCAGTTGCCGGGATTGTAGAGGATGATGCAGGTCAGGATGGTCGTAAGATTTGCGTCCCGGATACTGTCCCATGCCCGTCCAAAGCCGAGTTCCATCGCAATACCCGCTGACTTACCGCGCCTTTTTTCTTCGTGGTACCGCTCAAAGATCAGGATGTTGGCATCGACCGCCATACCGATAGACAGGATAAATCCTGCAATACCAGGCAACGTCAGTGTGACCGGAATAAGCCGGAATACCGCAAAGGTGATCAGACCGTAGAGGAAAAGGGCCATGTCTGCCAGAAATCCCAGCATGCCGTATTTGGCAATCATAAATGCCGCAACGATGAGAAGCCCTATGGCACCCGCACGGACGCTCTCTATCACCGACCGTGTTCCGAGTGTCGCACCGACCGTCCGTTTTTCTATGACGTGGACGGGAACGGGAAGTGCGCCTGCATTAAGCTGCAGCGCAAGCGTCTTTGCCTGATCCTGGGTAAATCCGCCGGTAATGACCGCCTGCCCGTCCGTAATCGGCGTGTTCACCCGCGGCCAGGTAAGCGGCTCATTATCCAGAAATATGGCAAGTTTTTTGTTGACCAGCCGGTTCGTGACCTCCCCGAATTTCCTGGCTCCGGAGGGGGTAAACGTGATCCCCACCTCCGGCTCGCCCGTCTGCGAGCTGAACTGGAGCTGAGCACTCTCGAGGTCTTTTCCTGTAATCCCCACGGATTCCGTATTGGTGAGAAGCGGAATGACAAATGCATCCGACGTAGCCTCTTTGGGATTGGTAAATTCACGGAACTCAAGCTTTGCCGTCTGCCCGATAAGGCCGATTGCCTGGTCCACATCCGATATGCCGGGAAGCTCTACAATAATCCGGTAACTGCCGTTTTCATGCGCGGTCTGAACCACCGGCTCCGACACTCCGAACAGGTTTACCCGTCTTGAGATGACCTGGCTTGCGGAATCCAGAGCGCTCGTACGGTCTGCCGGATTGATGTCTTTCATATCCGCTTCAAGAACAATGTGCGTTCCACCCGACAGATCAAGACCCAAATGCGTACGGATCTCTTTTTGTACGGTAAGTCCGAAAAGGGAAAAAGATATATTCGGCGGATTGATGACGCGGTCTATTGTTATCGGTCCGGCCTGAAACTTCAGATGGTAATGCTCCGGCAGATCAATGACCGCACAGATGACGGCGAGAACGAGAAGCAGGATAAATACGCGTCTGGGATTTCGAAACATGGGATATCAGCTCACGAGATCTTCTTCATCTCCGATAATCATAACACGTGATCCCTCAAGGACGGAAAGGACAAACGGATCCCGGCGGCGCTTGCGGAACGCAAACTCTTCTTCCGTCATCACGGTGTAATTGATTTCGCGGTCGTGCCTGCCCTCCTCCGCCTTAACAAGAAGCGATAACTCAGGCAGGACAACGGTGCCGACGATCAGCAGATCAACATCGTTGGTTCCTTTTCTGGGGAGATGACGGAGATACCGTCCGGAAAGCATGGCAAACCTGAGTTTGCCGAGTTTTGATTTATTTTTTATGATATCCCTGCCAATACCTGAAGACTTTGCCGTCAGTTCCAGAAGTTCCGGGTACAGCGGGTAGTCTTTGCGGAATGCATAAAACAAACGGTTTGCCCGCTGCTCCTTCGTGAGCATGCCGGCTTTTTCCATATGCGCAAGTTCCCGCCGGACCGCATTGATCTCCTCGCCGACCTTGCGCACGATATCGCGGACATGAAAAATCTGGCCGGGATGGGAAAGGAAGAGGGTAAGAATTTTTACCCGGACCCTGGAAATAATGATGTCTTCCAGCATATCTTCTTCATGGGGCAGGAGAATTTCAATACGTTAGTAATGTATTTTCGTTCCGGTCGGCAGCATCTCTATCCAGATCTGCCCGCGGTTAAAACTGACCTCGCGTCCCGTGCCGTCATAAAAAAGCGTCCGGGCATTCCTGTCCGGCTTCTTCCAGGTCCCCTGGACGGTCTTTCCGTCTTCAAACACGACGGCATCACCGCTGCCGACATCCGCATAGAGAAGATGTCCGTGTCCGTCCACCGGACCCGTTTCTTTGGCGAAAAGGATAACGACATCTTTTGCCGTCAACTGCTGTTTCGTTTCGAGGTCCGTCTGCGGCTGTCCGCCGTTATACCGCTTGTACGTATTGGTTGCCCGGTCATACACCCATTGCACCCCGTACCCGCTCTCATACCCCGGCCAGGCGACAAAACTGGCGGAAAACGATGCGGGCCGGTCCGAAAGGGCTGCGTCATCTTTGAATTTCCACCCGGTGAAATGGGCATCCCAGGAAATGCCGCTCGCATCAACATTCGTCCATCCGCGCTCCGCGGCCAGGGAATAGAGTTTGTCCGAAACACACACCATCGTGTGCTCCGTTGCGACAGGGTGATCCAGACGATCGTAGTTACGGTAACAGGTCGGAAAGGAAATACCGAACTGATCCATGTTTTTGATTTTCCACTGCTGGATCTGGCAGAGTGCCTTGGCACGTTCGTCTACCGTCGGATCATCGCAGTTTCCTGCCCCTCCGACGTGGTTGTAGAGCGCGTCATACTCAAGTACCCAGGGAAGAAAGTAGGTCCTCGCGCTTCGGACCGGAGCCAGGTTTACACTCTTGGCAGCAGCGCCGCAGTAAAAAATGCCCATGAATCTGGTGATACCCCCTTCTGCAACCGCCTCATACACCACGTCGGCTGATGATAAACCCGACTGAGGCCGTGCGTCCTGGTGATTCTCTATCATGACCGCAAGAGGACGGCGCTTGCTCCAGATATCCTTTTCCTGCTGGGTAAAATACGCGCCGTTGATAGGGCATGCCGCCGTCTTGGGGGCGTTCGGATCTATAGTAAAATGACTCTGGGGTCCGGAACTTCCTGCGGGAGTCTGCACCTCAGCCACCGGCTTTTTGACGAAATAGCTGAATCCTGCAAACGAAAGTCCGGTTGCCACAAGGTAGAGGGCAAGACCGATGATCACCGAAGAGACGAATTTGGTTTTATTCATAGCATAGCCCTGTCATGAAACCGCCGATGCATGTCTTATTGCCGACTGTTCTTCCTTTGATAATTCAAGCTCTTTCCCTTTCCCTCCGCTAATTTCTTTAATATACCACCGATTGCCGGTTCTGGCATAGAGGGAAGTGATCACAATCCCGTTATCATGCCCGTCCATGAGTGCAAGGGAAAAACTCTGCGACCCGCCGGTATCGGAAAACGGATTAAACCGGACGATACCGAGTTTCTGGATGTGGAAGGCATCGTTGTAGGCCAATTGCTTTATCATGCGGCTCAGGTCCAACATGCTTTTTTTGTGTGCCTCCTGGGTCGAGGTGAGTCTGTTCAGAACTTCCGTAAGACCCGTCCTGGTGACGCCACGGGTTAATCCGTTGTAGTGCGCTGCGATACGGAAAATCCAGACAGTCAATACCGCAAGCCACACAAAGATACCGGCGATGAGAAGCGTAGTTTCCACGGCTGAAATGAACACCTCTGGTATCCATCATACTACGATCCGGTATCCCGGTTGTCAATCGAAATAATCTGCCGTTGGCCCTAGCGGATATTTGACAAGCTGCTTGAAGCTATGCTACGCTCAAGCGCACGGGGCCGGAAACAGAACATTTACTCTCCGTATGCCGAAAAAAACAAAAAAAGAAAAAATAATTGCGGAGTATCGCCGTAAACTTCAACAGGTAGGGCATACAATGCAGTCTTCTCCGGTTACACCATCCGAACGGCCCCTTCCTTCCAAACCCCAGGAGACAGACACCGGTCTGCATTTCAGGTTCCGGCAGCACCATACTTCTGCTCCGGGTGTTCAGGCAGCCCAAACGGACATGACCGAACTCAGAAGTATAAAGCTCGATCTGCTCAAAACATGTATCCTGGCAGGAGCGGCTGTCGCGATCGAATTCATGCTGTACTGGAAACTTCGCGTCTGACCGGGGTATTGATTGGCAGTTCTGCTCATGAAGGGAGGTGAATAAACACTATGGCATCCATGTACTGTGTGAAATGCCGCGCCAAACGGGATGATCCCAATGCGGTAAAAGTCACCATGAAAAACGGTAAACCCGCAATGAAAGGCAAATGCCCGGTTTGCGGAACGGGAATGTATAAAATCGGTGGCTAAATTTTTTTGCAAAAGAATTTTTCTGTCCGTAAAACCCCGCTCGCGAGCGGGGTTTTCCATGCCGCGCGGCGTTTGAAAACGATTTATAATAGATTCCGTGAACCGGAAATTTCCCGCAGCAGTCCTTTCGGCCGCATTGTTTCTGGGGTTTTTCCTTTTTTACCGGTCGCGGATCACCGGCAACACCGTCCTCTTCTTTACGGATGAAGCCTACTGGGTAAGTACCGCAAACATCGTACCGGTCCTCCTCCGGGGCCGGTTCAGCGACCGCTTCTGGAACGAGTATTACGGATTTACCAACTTCAACGGCGCCAAATTCATATTCGGCATAGCGCTCCGGATCCTTCCGCATGGCGACCCGTCCCTGGCCGGCACCGCTCCCATGACCTACTACAGATGGGTGCCGTACGATGGCCGGCCCTTCCCCCGCGGAAACCCGTTCTACGCTTCATTGACTGATGCGCGGCTCACAAGCGCGTGGTTTGCCGCCGGAGCGGTCGCGGCTTTGGCCGTACTCACGTACCTGGCAAGCGGATCGCTTTGGGCCATGGTACTTGCGGGAGCAATCCTTGGCATGCATCCGATTACGGCCTATGCCGCCGAACACGCGTTTGCCGACAGTTTCCTCCTGTTTTTTGAGGTGCTGTTTCTCCTGTCGCTTGCCGTCCCGTTTCGCACGAACGGCAACGCACCGGAGGGCCGGTATGCGCTCATAAGCGGCATCCTCATCGGAATCCTCACGGCAATAAAGCTTAATGCCCTCCTCTTCCTTCCGGTTTACGGCGTATGGACGGGAACGGCCATCGCGCTTTCGGACGGCGGCCGCAGCCCCGATACTTGGGGGATGAGGGTCTTCCGGGCGCTTTGCACTGCCGCGGCTGCTGCCGGATTCACGTTTCTCCTCCTTGAACCCAACCTCTTCTTTTACCCCGGGCTCCCGCTTGGGGCGATGATCGAAGGAAGACTGAGGATTACCCGGGAACATATCGCGTACTTCGGAAGACTTACGCCTTCCCACGTACTCCTGACCGTTCCGGCGAGACTCCGTTCCCTGGCCGGACGGGTGTTTCCTCCGTGGATGCTGGTCCTGACGCTTGCCGGAGCCGGAGCGCTCACCGGCGCACTCCTGCGCCGGTCACGGAACATCCCCTTCCTCATCCTGTTTCTTGTGTCAGGAACCGTAACGGGCGGCATCATGCTTTCCTACATCGTCTTTGACGAACCGCGGTATTATCTGCCGATCCTGCCGTTTCTCATCGCCGCCTGCATCTGCGCTATCGCGGCGGCGGGCAAACCGCTACCCGAACGCGGCTGACCCTGTGCTTTCGCGCGGACGGTATTGGAGGGCTTCCGCAATATGAGGCAGCGCGATTGTTTCCGACCCCGTAAGATCGGCGATGGTTCTGCCCACCTTTATCACACGATAATAGGTACGCGCGGAAAGTCCGAGCCGTGTTACGGCCTGACGGAGAAACGAAAGGACTTCAGCCGACAGGGGGCATAATTCTTTGACCATCCGGGAAGACATTTCTCCGTTTGAGGTAAGACCTGTGCCGGAGAGTCGCTCCAGCTGACGGTTCCTGGCTTTTTGCACCCTTCTGTGAACGGAGGAAGACGATTCTGCCTGCTCTCCCGGACTCACGAGCTTTTCGACCCGCACCGAGGGAACCTGCACATGGAGATCAATCCGGTCAATGATGGGACCGGAAATCCTGCGCTGGTAGCGAAGTACGGTTCCCGGCAAACAGGTACACCGCTTGATATCCGACCCGTAGTTTCCGCACGGACAGGGATTGGAAGCACCGATCAGGAGGAACTTAGCCGGATACCGGACCGTCCCAGCTGCACGCGATATGCTGACAACGCCGTCTTCCATGGGCTGCCGGAGTGCTTCCAGGACATGTCTCGGAAATTCCGGAAATTCGTCGAGGAACAGGACGCCGCGGTGGGCCAGGGATATTTCGCCCGGCATGGGATGCGTTCCTCCGCCGATGAGGCCGATACGCGATGTGGTATGGTGCGGCGCACGGAAGGGGCGGTATTTGATAAGGGATTCGCCGGAGGGCAGATTGCCCGTGACGGAATATATTTTGGTCACTTCAATCGCTTCCTCCTCCGTCAGTACAGGCAGAATCGAGGGGAGCGCACGGGCCAGCATGGTTTTCCCGGCACCCGGAGGACCGCTCAAAAAAATATTGTGTGTCCCTGCTGCCGCAATCTCAAGCGCCCGCTTCGTCTGTTCCTGCCCGTGAATTTCCGCCATATCAAAATCCGAAAGCGCCGGACCGGGAATGCTCTGAAATGGCGTGTGCGCTATGGGTGTCAGAACCGAAATCTCCATAAGATGGTGGAACAATGCCAAAAGAGACGGCACCGGGATGACTCCTATCCCGTCTATGACGGACGCTTCACCGGCATCAACGGACGGAAGATAGACGGACTTGATCCGTGACTGCCGGGCAAGGAGTGCCACGGGAAGGATGCCGTTGGTATGGCGGAGGCTCCCGTCAAGCGACATCTCCCCGAGAAAAAAACTTTCCGTCTTCGGCGCAATAATCTGCCCGGAAGCAATGAGAATACCCAATGCAATCGGCAGATCATATGCCGGGCCGATTTTCGGAAGGTCAGCCGGCGCGAGGTTCACCGTAATGCGTTTCGGCGGAAAATCAGCACCGCTGTTTTTGATGGCGGCCCGGACCCGCTCCCTGCTCTCCTCAATGGCTTTATCCGGCAGACCGACGACCGTAAACGACGGCAGTCCCTGGGAGGCGATATCCACCTCGACCGTCACCGGCACGGCCTCAAGTCCCACGACGGCACCGGAGAGCACTTTTGCGAGCATATAGGAACAGCGTACCCCAAACCCGGCCGGAAAAACTATATAAAATCTCACAAATCCTGTGCTGCCGGGTGTCTAAACTGACCGATAGTACCTGGATGTATGAAGGGTTTTGCGGTATAATACGCCGGCACATTGATACCCGGATTCCCGCTCCGCCATCAGGCGGAGAGGAAAGTCCAGACAGCGGAATGCAGGGGACGGGGCGCAAGCCCCGACTCCCTCTTTCTCCCAAGAACGAGGGGGATGGTGATCCGATCCCGAAAGGGAAAAGAGACGATGCCTGAACCAAACAGGCTGAGAGAGTCACAGAGACGAGTTCTCTTCTGGAGCTTAAGACTCATCATAGCAATTGAATGATCAGTCTCCAGTATGGAGAGAGAGTGAAACGTTCACAATCCCACCTGCTGCAACCGGCGAACTGCTCGCAACTACCACGCACTCGGGAATTCGTGTACCCACCGGTACCGGATGCGAGCAAAAGCATACGGGCATCCCGACACCGGTCGGGATATGCCAAGTCTGACTTGGCATAAGAGAAATGGGAATCTCCGCCAGCCGGCGGAAAACAGAATCTGGCTTACGAGGCATCAGTGTGCACAAATAAATCTCCGGTCACCGGGGATTTTTTTGTTGGAGAAGGAGCTGCTTAAGGACGATTTGAAACACGAGGACGAGCGGAATTGCGAGTATCGCTCCGGCCACTCCCCCCAGGCGCCCTCCGACCAGAAGCGCCATAATGGTCCAGAGCGGCGAAAGCCCGACGCTCCGCTTCATGACGATCGGCACGATGAGGTTATTTTCTGCCTGCTGGATGATGAAATACAGCGCGACGACGCTTAAGGCAAGAAGCGGTGACGTCGCAAGCGCCACAAGAATTGCAGGAACCGCGGAGAGCACCGGCCCGATCATGGGGACTGCCTCCAAAAGCCCGGCGAGGATGGCAAGCGGCAGCGCAAAATCCACATGAAGAAGCGTCAGCCCCACAAAAGACAGGACGCCGATAACCGTCATCAGGAACACTTCTCCACCGACCCATGCCCCGAGCCGTTCTTCCACCTCGCGAAGTACCTGACTGAATTTTGCCGTAGATTCCCCGCCGACGATGCTGACGAGAAATCCGTCCGTTTTTTTGCGCTCGAGAAGAAAATAAAACGTAAACATAAGGATCGTAAGAAGAGCGAGGATATTGGAGAATATGCCGACCGTCAGACGGACGAGATTCTCCCCGATCGGCGTGATTTGCTGGGTAAGCGACTGGATATCAATACTCCAGTTGGGAGACAACCGGGACACATAATACGGGAGACTCTGCAGGAATCGGGAAAACTGACCGATCAGGACGGGGACGACGCTCGCGAAGGAATAGCTGATGCCGCCGAGAACCACGGCGTAAATAAGGAGGATGGCGAGTGGCCTCGGAATCCTCCAGCCTTCTATGCGGTCAACCAGCGGCCTGAGCGCGGACATAAGGACAAAGGAAATAAAGAGGAGGAACAGGATATCCTTTATCTGGAGCACGAGCCAGATCCCCGCAAGAAGCAGGACTGTAAAGATAATCGTCCGATGCGATATTTCGATCTTTGAAGTCATCTAGCGCCAGTATACCATGAACCGATCATCCGCATCACTTCTGTTGCCGCATCATTTTTTGCCATGTCGACCCATCGGATCCCCGGCACGCGGGCAAACCAGGTCCGCTGGCGCTGGGCGTAGCGGAACTCGGCAGAACTCCATTGTTCGATAAGTTCTTCTCTCGTACAATTCCCGGCAAGGTATGAGCGGATCATGGATATTCCAAGCGAAGTAGATATTGGTAGCTGTGAAGCTGTGAGTAACGCCGGAAGTTTTTTCACCTCCTGGATAGCATCTTCGAGCCGGGCAAGGACCCTCTGCCGGATACGCTCGCGCAGCAGTGTATCTTCAAGGTCTAATCCAATAGATAATACATCATACGCGGGCGGGCTCTCCGCCGCGTGATATCCGTGCCTGTTCTGCCAGCGTGCCACCTCTATAGCGCGCACTAAGCGTCTTGGATTGTGCCTATCCGACGTATTCATCGCATCATACTTTTTCCGGTCTATGTTCACGAGCTCGGTCATAAGATGGTCGGTTGTCGCACCATGAAGCCGTCTCCGGAGCCGCATGTCCGGAGGAATGTGCAGTGTATCCAACTCGTGAAGGATTGATGTGATATAGAGGCCGGTACCCCCGACGAGGATGGGCAGTTTCCCCCGCGCAAGGATAGAGGCTATGACCGCCCTGCCCAGCACCTGATACTGTGAAGTGCTGAATATGGTCTCCGGGCGTGCAACATCATACATCCAAAGACGGAGATCATCTATTCCGTAATACCAGAGCCGCCACGGTTTTTTCCGAAACCGGACCATGACATCGCTTTTGTGTAGAATTGCATGAGCCGGCAAATCCTTACCCGTAAGGACGGACAAACCTTTGTATACCTGCCGCGAATCCGCACTGACGAGTTCACCGTTATATTGCGCGGCAATCCCGAGTGCGAGCTTCGTTTTGCCGGTCGCTGTCGGTCCGCAAAGGACGAGAAGCTTATTCATAGTCAGTGTCTTTACACTGATATATCGATACATCAGTGTAAAGATAAACGGGAAGAATATACATAGTGCGCTACTGATGTTCTACGGTACGCCTTGTTCGGATCCGTCGTTGTACAGTTCCCCTTGCGGCAAACAGGTCTCTCCCGGCCCGGCGGAGGCAGCCCGGAATAGGTTTATGGCGAGTTCCTCCGGTACGGCTTTGCGCGTGTGTAGGTCCCCTCCTCTAAATTTTTCTTATTGATCATTTCTTCCAACAGCTTCCACCTCCGCTTCTTTTCCCGGTACGGGACGTCATCTCTGTACGCTGTATGAGCCGCGGTCATCGGCCGGTCCGAATACATCGCCACATATGCTTTGGAGAATCCGGCTTTTTTGGCCAGATCAACGGTGTTTTGAAATTGTTCGTCCGTCTCTCCGCAAAAACCGACAATGATGTCCGTACCTATGGTCACGTCCGAAATGTGCGCCTTGAGTTTTGAAATCAATTTCAGATACTCTTCCCTGGTATACCAGCGGTTCATTTTCCGAAGCACCTCATTATCGCCGGACTGAACGGGCAGATGAATATGTCTGGAAATTTTGCGGTTCCGGGCGATGACACGGATCAGGTCATCGGAAAAATCCCAGGGGTTGCTCGAGATAAAATCAAGCAGCTCAATCCCGTCAATCTTGCAGATTTCTTCCAATAGCTGAGGGAATAACGTCGGGATCCTAAACCGTCCCAGATGTTTGACATACGTAATCTTCAAATCCCCGCCATTTTGATCTTTAACTTGTAATTTTGAGTGTTGATGTTTGAATGTTGATTTTAGAATGTCCGCTCCGTATGAATTGACATTCTGCCCGATAAGGGTGATCTGCGTATACCCCTGATGGGCCAGGGCGTGACACTCAAGCAGTATGTCGTCAAACGGCCGGCTCACTTCCCTCCCGCGGGTAAAAGGGACGACACAGAACGTACAGAAATTATTGCAGCCATTGGAGACCGGAACGAGCGCGCGGGATTTGTCCCCGCGGACCGGCGCATGGTCAAACCCCACTTCTTCCGTCGGCAGAAACTCATCAACAGACGGCATCTTTTTGCGGAGAAGTTCCATCATTTTGCCTGTTTTTTCCCTTGCGGCCATCCCCACCATGCATCCGGTGACGACAATTTTTACTGTTCTGCCGCTCTGTCTGGCGAGATCGAGATTATGCACAAGCCCGTATACCCTGTCCTCTGCCATCTGGCGGATCATACACGTGTTGATCACCACATCATCCGCTTCATCCGGTGACCGCGCCTCAACATACCCCCTGGCCCGATAAAACGAGGCAATCCGTTCGCTATCCGCTTCGTTGGCCGCACAACCGAATGTTTGTATATAGTATGTTTTTGATCCGGAAGAACCCATATAAACGCGTATAAAAGCCTATCCGTCCGGAGTTACATCAAAAGACGCACCCGTACGGTAGGACATGATTTTTCATGGGTGTATTGTAGCAGAGCCTCAATACATTATCGACGCCGGCGGTTTACCGGATGACTCCCCCTGACATACCGTTCCAGCACCCAGGCCACTCCGTCTTCCTCAACCGGCGGAGCAATGACGTCGGCGATGGCTTTAAGCTCGGCAACGGCGTTGCCCATGGCGACTTTCAGTCCGCAGGCGGACAAAAGCGGATAGTCATTGTATCCGTCTCCGATGCCGATGATCTCTTCCGGACGTATACGATAATACTCGGCAATTGAGATTACCGTATGGAGTTTCGTAGCCCGGGCATCCGTGACCGCAAGCCAAAGAAGACCTTCTTTGTAGGAAGGGCACTTCACAGCGGCGATATCCGATATGCCGGACAGCTTACCGATAAGCCGATCCGCTTTATCCCCGGTAATCTCCGGGACAAGCAGGGCGCAGATCTGTCTGGTCTCTGCCCTTCCGTCTGCCATATACTCATCCGATCCGACATTCACCATATAGGGAATACGAGAACTATTCAGAATATCCCGGACATGAGCCGCTGCACTCTCCGAGAGATGAATCGATGCAATCACACGGTCTTTCAGGGGATCGTATAGATCCGTCGCGTCATTCACCGAGCAGAGATCCCTGAGTCCGAGCTCGACAATCGGTCGCCTGGCAAACGATGCGGGCCTGCTCGTCGAAGCAGAGATCCGTACAAGCGGCTGGGCTCTAGCAATGGCACGGATGACGCCGTGACTGGGGTGTGCATCTATAGCATGGGGTATGGCTGTGCCGTCAAGGTCAAAAATGACCGCTTTGTAACGCATGGGGCGCGTTATTCTTTGCCGACGATCACCTGGGCATCGTAGGATGCGCCGGAAGAGAGTGTAGCTGCCGCCGTTCCTATGGTGTAGCTTCCCTCAAGATCGCTTTTGAGAAGCGGAAGATAGGATGCCTTCTCCGGTTTCACGAGAATTGCCGTTTTATCATACGTATAGGAATCCGTATTTCCGACGCCGGAAACGGTATACCCTTTGGCTTCAAGAAAACTCTTCATCTTCGAAGCGGCTCCCGGCACTCCGCCTCCGTTCA
Source organism: Patescibacteria group bacterium (assembly GCA_023379025.1). Taxonomy (GTDB): domain Bacteria; phylum Patescibacteriota; class Microgenomatia; order UBA10105; family UBA927; genus JAMCTH01. The sequence continues at coordinate 193,305 of JAMCTH010000003.1, forward strand.
GCACCTGGAGGCTGATATCGCTGCGGACGGGGGGCGCGGGTGTAGGTGTCGGAGTCGGCGGCGCGGGTGTAGGTGTCGGAGTCGGTCGTAGCGCAATGGACGGCATCTTCGGCAATCCCCGGACGGCGCCGATCAACACCGTACCCGTAAGCGCGGCGACACCGATGACAATCACCACCCACAGAAGCATCCGCTTACCCTGCTTTCGCTCGTACATATCAAGCTCCGGCATCATGGGCTTGCGTGCCGGCTTAAAGAGCTCCTCCACGACTTCGCTCGGCCGCTCTTTTTCTTCCGCGGTTTCAGACTTATCCGGTTCGGTTTCAGGTTCTGCCGGAGGCGCTGTTTCTTCGGATTTTGGGGCGGTCTCCCGGGCAACGGCCGGCGCGGCGATGTCCTTTTCCAGTTCCTCTATGGATTTCTCCAATTTTTTGGCCTGGTCTTCCATATCATGCAGTACTTCTTCGCCGGCGCTCCCGTCGGCCGAAACCTCTTCCACGACTTCCGTGACCACCATCGCAGGCTGCTCTTCCCGTTTCGGAGCCTCTTCCCTCTCAGCCTCGGCAGGCTTCTTTGTTCTGGCTGGTTTTTTCTTCACCGGCATATAGTTTTGTTATACCATACTGGGGCAAGTTTCACTAGTCATTCCGGGAGGCTCCGTCAACTGGAAGCAGACGCATATTGTCCCAGTGCAAAGCGCCATACCCTGAGCGATACGGCGATACTGACCGCGCCGATCACAAGAGACAGAACGATACCTCCCGGCGTAAGAAACCCCATGAGGGCCTTTGCCGGAAAGGTCATCATGACGCCGACAGGCAGGACAAACGTAATGATGCTGCGGAGCGGTTCCCGATAGATATCAACCGGCAGCCTGCCCATGTTCGTCAGGTCTCGATACATCATGACCATATGATCGACCTCCGTCGTCAGTATGGCCAGGGCAAGGACGACAATATGAAACGCCGATGCGATGACAAACGCATTGATAAGAAGCGCTATATAGAGCACCACGCCCACGGGATCGACCGCAGGGAGCGAACGGGCGACAACGACCAGCGCCGCGACATAGGGAAGGAGCATGAAAAGATCAAGCGGATCAGCGCCGCCCGCAAGCGCCCGGAAGAGGGCGTTCATGGGTTTTGTGAGCACGAGATCAAAGTCACCGGTGACGATCAGTTGACGGAACCGGTAGACTTCACGGAACACAAGCTGTGTGACCGTATCAATGAGATTGAATGTGAGGTAAAAAAACAGGGCCTCGGTAAGAGAATAGTGCGCTATACTCTCGGTTTTTCTGAAGAGTGCCCAGAGAAATACGCTAAAAAGTAAAAACCTGGCCATCTTTCCCACGAGGAATATCGCGGCACTCAGCCGGGACGAGAGCACCGAGATAAAGGAATGAACGGTCAGTATCTCCCAAAGCTTGAAATAGCGTTGTATCGTCCGCATAATGGTCACCGTCCCTCCGCTGTATAGACCCGCAGTCCCCGCCTCCACAGGGTGTCGGCGGCCAACCGAAATACGGCGACCCAGACAATCCCGACCAGAAATGCCGAAGCGACTGACTGCCACGGGATAGCGCCGAGATATACCCGGAGAGGAACATAAATAAAATAGGAAAACGGCATGGCAGTGGTCAACAGATAGAGAGGTTTCGGAAGAATATCGAGAGGGAAAAGCATCCCGGCAAAAAACTCCGTGATGACGAGAGTAAGAAACCGCGGCGCCCAAACATCAGGAGTCCAAAAACCGAGAAGCGACAGAATGAGGCTGAAATGAAAAAAGAGCACCATACCAAGAAGAAGCAACAGAAACGAGGTAACAAGGATGATCGGATTTGTCTGGATAAACACCTCCGGCCGGAGAAGGAAGACGAGGAGCGTAATTTCGACAACCGCACATCCTGCATTAAGGAGCTTGTCTGCCGCATCCCGGCAGGCAATATACCGGAAAAACCCGAGAGGTTTGGTGAGATAGTTAGACAGGGTTCCGTCGTTTATCATCACCCCTACCTCCTGGGTTCTCGTCCCCATGACAAACGGACGCACGAATGAAGAGAGCAATACATAGGTAAGCATCATGCCCTCACTGTATCCGAACAACGTCGTTCGGCCGGAGAAAATCGCCCACCAGAGAAAATAAGTGACCAGAAGCTGGATGTTGACCCGTACCCGCCAGAGGAAAAAGCTCAGCCGGTAGGCCATATATTCCGCCATAGTTCCTTTGATTATCTGCAAAAACTTCATACCTCTTTTCCTGACGCGTCCCGGAGTTTTCTGAGACGGCAATCATCTGATACCAAGTTTAGCAAAAAATATCAATCGCCGGGGTGAATCGCTATGAGCGTCTATCAGTCAAATAGTATACAATGAAAACACATGATCTCACCTGTGGTTCTGCATATTAAAGTCCCCAGGGAAAACACAAAAGGCCCGGTAGCCATGGAGGGCGTCTATGACGGCCTTGATGAACTGTTTCGCCACGAACAGACACCAGTCGCTTTTGAAATAGTTCTCAAAAACGGATTTCTGTATTTTATTGTTGTTTGCGAGCGCAGGGTAGTTGATCTGGTACGTGGACAATTATATTCCCAGTACCAAAATCTTGAGCTTGAAGAAATTTCTGATTACTCTGGCACATTCTTTGCCTGGCCAAGCATTACAACACTCACCCTCAAACGACCCCATGCTTATCCGCTCCGCACCTACCGGAACCTCCCGAACGATTTTCTGACGAATCTCTCGGGGATGGCCACTTCCGTCGGCAAAAACGAATCTGCAGCAATACAGATTATTCTCCGAGCAATAGATGCCGATTCCTTGTCCTTTAAATCGGAACGGTTTTTGGAGACTTCGTGGAGATCAGCACTCAGAAAAAATTCATCACTCCGTGAACTTCTGGAAGAGGAGGAAAGGAAAAAATTGCAAAAATCTTTATTTCGCGCAACTATACGCATTGCAACGGCTACAGGATCTAAATCCGATGCACTAGGCGCCTCGATCGCATCGTTATTTAAAATACTTGATAACGAACACTTAAACGAACTGAAAATCTGGAATGTGTCCCATCGCACACAGACGGCGGAGGAGTATAAAAGCCGCGTCATGACCAAGAATCTTCTCCTGTCTTCCGAAGAACTGGCAACAATCTACCACTTTCCCTATTCCGGAGCAAATATATCGCAGGTCGCCGTCTCAAAAACTAAAATGGCAGAGCCTCCGACTAATCTTCCGGTATCACCTGAGGCCATCCCATTTGCGGTCACAAACTTCCGCGGCAGCGCTACTCAGTTCGGCATAAAACGTGAAGACAGAAGAAAACATCTGTATATCATCGGGAAGACCGGTGTCGGCAAAAGTAAACTCATAGAACTTCTGGCTCTTGCTGACATCCGTGAAGGCAAAGGATGCGTCATCATGGATCCGCACGGCGACTTGGCAGAGGAGCTCCTCCGTTACATCCCGCGGGAACGGCTGTATGACATCATCTATTTTAACCCGGCAGACCGCGAGTATCCCATGGGATTTAATCCGCTGGAGAGTGTCGGATCGTTCGAATACAGACAAAATGTGGTTGCCGGATTCATCGCGATATTCAAAAAACTTTTTGGCTTCACCTGGAATCAGCGGCTCGAACATGTCCTACGGTTCACTACACTCGCACTTCTCGATGTACCCGGTACGACCGTACTCGGAATTACCAAAATGCTTTCTGAAACGGATTACAGGCAGGAAATTGTCGCACAAATTCAGGATCCTCTGATCAAAAAATTCTGGACAACAGAATTTTCGTCCTGGAATGAGCAGTACGCCGGTGAAGCCATAACGCCGGTCATCAATAAAGTCGGACAATTCGTCGCGAATCCGCTCATCAGAAATATTGTTGGACAGGGAAAGAGTACCGTAAAAATCGACGAGCTGATCAATAATGAAAAAATTGTCATTGCAAATTTTGCGATCGGAAAACTCGGAGAGGAAAACAGTGCACTTCTCGGCGCCATGTTCATAACGAAACTCTGGCAGGCGGCAGTGGCCAGGGCATCTCTCCCCGAAGGGGAACGAAAAGACACGTTCCTCTATGTCGACGAATTTCAAAACTTTGCAACCAGCGCCTTTGCCAATATCCTTTCAGAAGCAAGAAAATACAAACTGAACCTTACGGTCGCTCATCAGTATATGATGCAACTGCCCGAAGAAGTGCGGTCTACCGTCTTCGGAAATGTCGGATCGATTATTGCCTTCCGAGTCGGCGGCGAAGATGCTTCCGTACTTGAAAAAGAATACAGTCCGACATTCTCATCTCAGGATTTTATGAATCTCGATATGAGAAATTTCTATATCAAGATGACCATCGACGGTCAGACAGCGCTCCCGTTTTCCGGAAAAACACTCGATTTCCCCAAACCTGACGCAGATCTCCTGACGGATGTCGTACGGATCTCGCGGGAACGCTGGGCACACCCAAGAAGCGACGTTGAACGCGAACTTATGTCTGATACGGAAACTCCTTCTCCGGCACCTGAAGCAAAGGCGCAAACATTCTCCGAACCTATTATCTAATTCAGGTACTGAAAACCCGGATAAAACGACGTCATCACTTCTGATACCGTTCTCGTATATTCCTCCGGCGTATACTGCCTGTTCAAAATACAGTTCTTTGCGTGGGAAAGTTCCGCACATCCGAAACAATTGTGACAGTCAACGCAATTAGCAAGAAACGCGCTGTCATAACAATTACTCGACCAGTCCGCGAACCTGCAATTGTAGAGCTTTGAAGAGTCGCGACACTCATAACATAGTTCGACCTGGGCGCATTGCGTCAGATCGTAGGAGTTTTTACAATAAAAACTGTCGTATAGGTAGCCGCAGTCTTCGTCATGGGCCGCGTCGTAACAGAGATAGAGGTTTAATGCGTAGTGGACATGATTCCCGTAGCTGCTGTTCTCCGAATGGGTGACATTGGACGGTCCAAAGGGATATGTTCTAATGAGATTTTTAAGATCGAGAAGATTCTGATCGGAAGGACGGGCAAGAAGCCCGGCAAGCCGTCTCTTATATTCTTCCTGGGTATATTGCCTGTTACATATACAATACTGCTTCTGCCTGAGATGCGTGCACCCGAAGAGATCATGGCTGTCTATACAATCCCAACAAAAATGGCTGTCATATATCCTGGCACAGTAGTCGAGATATGTACTGTTGTATGCTCTAAGACAATCAACACACCCGTAAAGCTTCTCGCAATCCACATCATAATCGCCGTCAACACAGTCAACACACCGTACGCTGTCGAAAAGATACAGGCACCGTTTATTATATGCGCAGTCAAAGGTATAGTAGCAGTCCGCAGAATGATAGGTGTATCCGGTATAATCGCAATTTTCGTTATCGATATTCCCGGTCGGAGGCCGTGGGAGCGATCGCCGAAGCATGCTATATGCTGAAAGAAAATCGGTGAACGTCATTTTTGGAGAATATCCGTCGTATCGTAATACTGCCGGTAACACGTCTGGCAGAGGATTTTTGCCGAAACCGTTGCAGGATCGTACGTCGTCACCATGGCCGCACCGCACTGTTGACAGGTCGTCCGGAATAATTTACGCTCCCCCCGTCCCCGCAGACGCCGGAGCTGCCGGTCTGATGGACACAGTGTCGGCATTGGCAAATTCATTTTTTTAAGAAATTCCTCCTCCTGGGATATCACAAGAAATTTCTGACCGCAGGACGCACACACGTGGGTAGTATCTGCCATATATACCCATGGTATCACAATTTTCTCTTGACAACCCTTAATTGCTGGCGCTTGTGTAGAACCTGAGCGCAAAACGCCAGAACTTCCGGGAAACAAGAAACAGACCGACCGCTACCCCCATAAGAAGCGCCGCATCCTGCCAGCGCGCATGGGAAAGAAAAATTTTTGCCGGAATATTGATGATAAGCGTAAAGGGAAGGAAAAAAACGAAGATATAACTTGCCAGCTGATGCAGCATTTCCGCCGGATACCTTGCCGCACCCGTTACGGAAAACATGAGCTCCGTCAGATTCGAGAGTCTCGTATGCCAGATCGTAACGGTAATGACAATAAACCAGAGCGAGTAAAGGGTCAGGAGACTAAAGATCATGATCCCGGCAATCGGAAGAATATTCCATACGGTCGGAATGATATGGAGAATCCCGGCAATATACCAGGTGTACGCCAAAGCGATAAGGACGCGGGAAAATGTGGCGTATCCGACAAGCCAGAACGTCAGGAGGAACTGCGAATCGATCGGTTTCACGAGGATGCTGTCAAGCTGCCCGAAATGAATAATTGTAGAAAATCGCTCGAAATTTCGAGAAAAAAATACATGGTAACAACCGATTATGATACCGTAAAGACCATTGAGAAGCAGCAGCTCATCACGACTCCACCCGAAAACAACCGTTATTTTTGATGTCAGCAATACAATGGAAAAAAGGGAAAACAATCCCCACGCCACGCTAGACACAAGACTGTTTAAAAAATGAGCGCGGTAGATAAGAAGTGCCGAAAAATTCAGCTCCAGAAGTTTTTTGTATACACGGATATATCTCATACGTTACTGACCGATGCCGGTAAAGAGCCGGAGTCCGGTAACCCAGAGTTTTTTGTAACAGAGTAACAGGGTAATCAGCCATACGATCTGTATCGCGATCACCCTTACGGCATCCCAGCCCAAAAGATTGCCTTCAAGCGCCATCACGGGATAATAGATCATATAGGCAAACGGCAGTATCTCGGCAAGTGTCCTGAGCAGGGGGTGAAAAAACTGTACAGGTATCACGAACCCGGCAAAAACCATGAATATGACGGTCACGAGCTGCTCGAAACCGCTGTAATCGGTCATCCAGAGGGCAGACAAACCGACGATCATCTTAAACACAAACGAAAGGAAATACGCGATCACACCGGAAATCCCGGCGACCACGAGGGCAGCCGGAGCCGAAGCCACATGCAGAAACGAACCGAACGACACAAGAAACCCCGCAAGGATTACAACTCCGAATGCACCCTGGATCACCCGCCACGGAAGTTCTTCATAAAACTTGATCCAGAAATAGGAAAAGGGACGGAGCAGATATTTCACGAGACCCCCTTCCTGGATATCGTGCCGTGCGACGTCTTCCTCAACATGCACGGTAAGGAACGCCCCGGCAAAAATCAGGAGAAAATAGTAAGAGGTAATCTCCGAAAATGAGAGCGGCATCCCCGTAAGCTTTCCGCCCGCATACGCCGCCCGCCAAAACAGAAGGTAGAGAAGCGGGTTAAGAAGCTCCACGAGAAACCAGACGAGGTTTCTGCTCCGGTACTCAAATGCCTGCTCGAAATGGAGAAGAAACATGCGGACATATTTCATACAATGAAATCGCAAAACTCAAATCCCAAATCTAAAAGTTATCTCAAATCTCGAAAAGATATTGTTCGAACGCACGTGAGAACTTCTCGCGAAGTTTACCTCGAGACTTCTCGCCGAGAGGCTCGAAGAATAGGCTTGGAGATGGCTTCTCAATTTGTCGGAAGATAGGAATATATCCATTGGTCATTGGTCCGCCGGTTGGCGGATGAGATTTGAAGCTTTCAAAAAAACATCCCTGATAATGTCTTCGATATCCGGTTCTTCGATATTGAGGTCCTCTACGGGAAAATCCTGCAATAGCTCCGCTGCCGCGACGTTGCTTGCGCTTCTCGGCACACGGATGACGGCATGGGGAAAATTGTACTCCGCAAGCTCTCCTATGGATCTGAATTTATCCGGCGCGATATAGGTATCGAGGACTACGGACAATACCTTATATTTGGCAAATTTCCGGACGAGCTGATCGAGTTTTCCGTCATAAAGGATCTTGCCGTGATCAATGATGATCACGCGACGCGCCAATTGACGTACGTCTTCCATATAGTGGGACGTCAGAAGAATCGTTGACTTGTGGAGTTCGTTATATGACTGTATGAAGTCACGCATCTTTTTCTGCATGACCACATCAAGTCCGATGGTCGGCTCGTCGAGAAACAAAACCTTCGGGGCATGGATGAGCGCCGCGATCAGTTCCATCTTCATCCGTTCACCGAGGGAAAGCTTCCGCACCTGAACTTTAAGGAGCGGCTCAACGTCCAGAAGTTCGACGAGTTCCCGGAGTGTCTTTTTGTAAGCATCATCCGGAATTTCGTATATCTCCTTATTGAGAAGGAAAGTCTCGAGAGCCGGCAGGTCCCACCAGAGCTGATTCTTCTGCCCCATGACCAGGGCGATCTGCCTGAGGTAGGCATTTTTGCGCTCATACGGGGTGTATCCGAGCACCCGGACCGCACCGCTTGTGGGGTACAGTAAGCCCGAAAGACACTTGAGAGTCGTCGTTTTTCCTGCGCCGTTCGGACCGATAAAACCAACCAATTCCCCTTCACCGATAGTAAACGAGATATCATTGACCGCCTGCACGGTCTCATACTGCCGTGCGACCAGCGACCGGACGGATCCCAAAAATCCGGGTTCCTTCCGGTGCACCTGATAATACTTTTTGAGATGAGCAAGAGATATAACCATAGGAAATGAGATATTCGCTTTTTGAAATCAGAAATCCGAAATCGATATTCGGCTTTCTATTTTCTATTACGAATTTCTATTTTCTTTACAACTATGTTCAATTTTCTAACCTCAGTATACCAAAAAGGAAAGCCCTCCATGATGCTCGGAGCGAAGCTTTCCTCTTTGTGCCGTCAGGCTGTTACCGGACGACTTTTTTAAGCGCTTTTCCTGCCGTGAACCCTGGGGTTTTGCGGGCCGGAATGTTAATCGCTGCGCCTGTCTGGGGGTTTCGGCCGGTTCGTGCTTTGCGGGAACGGACCATGAACGTACCGAAGCCGGTAACGACGACTTTGTCTCCTTTTTTAAGGGCATCGGTGACGGCACCGAAGACTGCCTGAACTGCTTCACGGGAAGCTTTTGCCGTGAGACTCGCCTTTTTGGCAACGACTTCAACAAGATCTGCTTTGGTCATATGGATAGTTCACCTCCTCTCGCCCTCCGAAGATGAAGCGATGGAGGGTATCGCTCTCAGTAATACTTTTTTTCTGCGCGCCGCACTGAGATAGGCTTGCGGGGCAGAAATAATTCGGGCAGAAGGCTAGAACAAGAAAAAAAATTTTTTGTCCCGTTACGGCGGGATCTATGAGGCACTGTAAAGAATTTGGAGTGTCCTGTCAAGATATCAAAACGAAGAAGCTGTCAGGAGGTACGATGTGTTCTATTACTTGGCCGTTTCGACCGCCCGCAGCTCACGGATTACGGTGATCTTTACCGTACCCGGGAAGGTCATCTTTTCCTCAACCTCGTCTTTGATATCCCGTGCCATAATCACCGCCGCCGCATCATCTACTGTCCCGGGATCAACGATAACCCGGAGCTCCCTGCCCGCCTGAAATGCATAGACCTCTTTCACCCCTTTGTGAGTTTTTGCGACATTTTCAAGGTCCGTAAGCCGCTTGATATATTCCTCATAATTTTCGTATCGTGCCCCGGGGCGGCTGCCGGAAATGGCATCAGCGATATAGACGAGCGTGGATTCTACGGAGGAAAACGGCGTGTCCTCGTGGTGCTGTGCAACACAATCGATGACGCGCTGCGGCATGCCGTATTTTTTGAGCATCTGAATTCCCAACTCAACGTGGGACCCTTCCTGATCGGCGACGACTTTCCCGATATCATGAAGAAGGCATCCGAGCCGGACGATATTGACGTCCGCATGCACCTCCTCGGCAAGAGCGATGCCGATTTTCGTCTCCTCAAGGGTATGGGCGATCATGTTCTGCCCGTAGGAAAACCGGTATTTGAACCGCCCAAGAAGCGCAACCAGCGGCATCGGGAGGTTATACACGCCGACGGCGTGACACAGTTTCTGCCCTTCCTCAAGCATAATCCGCTCGATTTCCTTCTTTACCTGCTCTATGACTTCCTCGATGCGACCCGGCTGGACCCGGCCATCGCGAAGAAGCCGCTCAAGCGCCACCCTCGCTATCTCGCGGCGTACCGGATCGAAGCAGGAAAGCCGGATAACCCCCTCTTCGTCCAGGTCCACATCTACGCCGCTTGCCGTTTCAAAAGCGCGGATGTTCCTTCCCTCTTTCCCGATAATTCTGCCTTTTACGTCCTCGTCCGCGATTTTTATAACCGACACGGTATATTCCGGCACATAGTCCGTAGCTCCGTGACGCATGGCATCGACAAGAATCTGTTTAGCTTTTTCTTCTGCCTCTTCTTCTGCTTTGACGGTCGCCTCCCGGATTTCCTTGGCGACTTCTTCCCGCAGTTTTTCGCGCAGCGCCGTAAGAATGAAATTTTTAGCCTCGTCCCTCGTAAGATGAGCGGCGCGCTCCAGTTTCTCGAGCTGTTCCGCTTTGATCTTTTCCATGTCGGAAAGCCGTTTTTGTATGTCAGCCTCCGCTTCCCGGATCCTCCCGTCCCGCTCGTCCAGTGCTCCTTCGCGGCGGTCTATGGCCTCAAGTTTCCGGCGCAGATCTTCTTCTGCCTCCCGCCGGATACGGTGCGCCTCATCCTTTGCCTCAATGACCAGTTCCCTTGCCTGGGTTTCTGCCTGTTTCAGCACGCCGGCGAGATCCTGCGTCTCGGGGGGATTTTCTTTGTGGGTTTCTTTTTGCTCAGCCTGCGGCGGGCGGGAAACCTGAGGCTGCACCGGGTGCTTTCCGGATGCGGATTCCTTTTTCGTTTTAGGAAGCGGTTTTTTCGGATTGACAAGTCCTGACAACGTCTTGAGTACGTCAAACATGATGGTAATGCGAACCGGAGATGATGAAGGAACGCCAAAAATCCGCCCGTTATGCGGCTTCGTGCGTCGGAGAAAGAAATGAAACGTCGTTATTCATATTCCGATACGCCTTCGGCATCCGATCTTCACCTACAATTCAGCTTCTCTATTGTATGCTTTTCCGGCATATTCGTCAATGATACGGTGCACCGTCGCCGGAGCAAAACCGCGGCTCCCGAGATACGCATAAATCTTCCGTCTCCGCGCCAATACGGGCAATTTCTGCCAAACGGGCAGTTTTTTTGTCACGAGTTTTCTCGCGTCCTGAAGCTCATCCTGGGGTTGATGCACCGAAGTGATGATCTCGTCGACAATCTTCCGTTCTATCCCTTTGTTGAGAAGCTCCCGCCGGAGAAGCGCCGTTCCTTTTGGCCGGAAGGTGCTGCGCTGTTCAATCCACCAGGAAACAAATTTTGCATCATTTATATATCCCAATTCCCGTAGTCTTTCTGATACCAAAGAAATAATCGTAGGGGCAAACGTTTTAGATCGTTTTTGTTTTTTTTCGAGAAAATCATGTATCTCTTTTTCGGATCTGGGTCGGTAGGACAAAAAATTGAAGGCCGCATTGAGAAGGCGCTCGTACAAATAGTCATCCATGAATCTATCTCCACAAGGAAAACTTCCGAGTCATCTGACTGAGCTTTATACGATTACCGAAAGCCGAGATACCATAATATTCAAGTTCTGCCTCATGAGCCTGTTTTGTTCGTTCTTTCTGTTCGAGATACGTCCCGACGGTCATAGTACTCGTGAAATCAACGAAATGAATACCCTCTGCCAAAAACTCAAATCTGAGCGTTCTGATCTGATTGGAATTATCAGCGGCGAGGATGATAAACGGATGGTCCGAGATGCTTTTGTGTTTCCCCCGGTCGAAATCCTGGTAGTCATCAAAGCGCATATCCGCAATCGTCGGATAACTTACCGAGAGCCCCGCTGCCATATGGGCAAGAGCGTTCATGAGTAAGCCCACCGGAACTTTTTTATTGAGAACTGCAATAAATTTGTTCTCTAGTCCGTCCATACGCTCTGATAGTATATAATATTCCTCTATGGAACGCACACGGACCTATTTGACGGCTCTATCCCATCTAGAAGGCCTAAATCTTAACCTGGATAACGAAAAATACTTCAAAAGCAAAGAGATGGTAATTTGGAGGGATGGAGCTCTTAGAGCAAGTAGGTATTATCCATTCTGTAATCTCTCCAATACAAGAGAACTTGTGTTTTCTATCGTGGACGGTTACGGAAGAGAATATTTTCCGTTACCTGGGGCGTTAGTTAACAGATTGGCAGCCTTCTTAAGGGGAGAAGGTTATGACCCATCAACAGCTGACTGCAAACGTTTCGCTTACTATTTAACTGGATTACCCTATTATGATAGATTCGATACGAATCAATGGGATAGCACAGCATATCTGAACGACAGTTATCTATCTCCTGGAAACGCAATACTCATTTCAAATCGACAAGAGAACGATATCTATCCGAAACACATGGCAATCTACCTTACTGACGGATTATATATTTCAAAATTCGGCGTTGGAATAGGGAATAATCTTATCGTTGCAACGCTTGACGAAATGTGCAAAGGGTTTGAGGGCAATTATGTATCGATTCTCGAACCAAAGAGAGAATAAGAAAACCAAGCAGAATGAGGCAAAGTATGCATTAATGACATTTTCGATATTCAATCCGTCTTCTGTACATTTTCTCCGTTAATCCACCTTCTTTTTCATGTTTCTCCATTAAAGAAGCAACGAGTCTCTTAAGCAAATACCCATCAAGATTACAAAAGGTAAGAAGCATATTAGCTGCTTCTGCAGGAGAACTAGGAAGCATTGGGGTATTTAGGGATGTTTGGGTTACCCAAACTACCCAAAATTCCCTAAACCGTTTAATTCTTTCATCATTTTTATCCCAAATCGGTAAATTTCTCTGTCTCAAAAAATCCTGGTAGTCTTTCGTTAGTTCTTCGTTTGAGCCGTACGCAATCCCCGCAAGCTTGATATATGCTTTCAGAGACGGGTTGGAATATCCTTCTGCAACATTTTGACAATTCGACCGGGCGGCTTGAACCATTTGATCGTGTGTTCTGGATTTTTTATCTATATAGAGGTCGCAAAACTTGGCCGTTAAATCATGAATAACTTTTCCGAGCATAAATGCAGCCAAATATTCGTATCCTGGGCGGGTTATATTTTTCATCTATCGCCTGAATCCAACTTGGATTATTCATTCAGGCACTCAGAACATTGCAATGCAATGTTCTGAGTAGACCTTTACACCAAAATTAGTCGGGGTGACTCGACTTGAACGAGCAACCTTTCGCACCCCATGCGAATGCGCTAGCCAATTGCGCCACACCCCGCCGGGCAGAGCCCTCTGGGGCGGCGCCCTGCCGGAATACTATATCTCTATATTAGATTATCTTAAAACTTCCGTTCTTTATTGCTCTATCCAAGCTATCATGGCTTTTCTTATATTTTTTCTCTCATTCTCCCGCCTCTTCAATTGAAGGAGTTATCTGATATCCTATCAATTTTAACGGTCTTCTAAATTTTGTTGATGGAACCTGGCCTTTATTATGTTGTTGCAGTCTTTTTACTACATGTATCGTCGAACCAATATATTTTTTACCGTCTTTCAAACTTCTTAAAACGTAGACACAATTCATTTTTGTTCTCTTGTATTTTAGCATGTATTATGTGAGAATGGCATAAATCGGCCCTCTCCCCTGCCACAGGAAGGAACGCCTATGCCAGCTGATGCAAAACTCCAGGCTATACGCCTCGCGATGGACCAGATCGAAAAACAGTACGGCAAGGGCTCGATCATGAAACTCGGAGAAAAAACGGCAGGCCGGATGGCGATAGACGTCATCCCGACCGGTATCCTGCCGCTCGATCTGGCCCTCGGCGTCGGCGGACTTCCGCGCGGCCGCATCATCGAGATTTACGGCCCGGAAGCATCAGGGAAAACCACGGTCTGTCTTTCCACGATAGCGGAAGCGCAAAAAGGCGGCGGCGTTGCCGCGTTTATCGATGCCGAACATGCACTCGACCCGCAATGGGCGGAAATACTCGGCGTAAAACTTGATGATCTCCTTATCTCCCAGCCCGATACCGGAGAGCAGGCGCTTGAAATAGCCGAAACACTTATCCGAAGCGGCGGCGTCGATATCATCGTCATCGACTCCGTCGCGGCACTCGTCCCGAGGGCGGAGCTTGAGGGGGAAATGGGTGACAGCATGATGGGCGTCCAGGCACGCCTCATGTCCCAGGCGCTCCGGAAACTGACCGCCGTCATTTCCAAATCGCGCGCGGTCGTCGTATTCACGAACCAGCTGCGGCAGAAAATCGGCGTCATGTTCGGAAACCCTGAGGTAACTCCCGGAGGGCTTGCTCTCAAGTTTTACTCGAGTATCCGCATGGACTCCCGCAAAATCGAAACCTTAAAAGACGGCGAACGCGTGATCGGGAGCCGGCACCGGATACGTGTCGTGAAAAATAAGGTTGCACCCCCCTTCCGGATCGCGGAGTTTGACGTAATGCACGACGGCATATCCAGGGAGGGCGGGCTTATTGACGTAGGGCTTGAGTTCAACGTCCTGTCCAAATCCGGCGCGTTCCTCAAATACCAGGCGCAGATGCTCGGCCAGGGACGGGAGGCTGCCAAGATGTTCCTCCGGGAAAACCCGAAACTCACGAAGGAAGTGACCGAAGCGGTCTGGAAAGTCGTCAAGTCCGGCCAGACGCAGACAAAAGTCGCGATGGGTGTCGAGGAGGAAGAATAACCTACTTTTTCTCTACGCGAAATCCCACCATACCGATTACGACACTTGCCAGGATATTGAGTTTGACCATAGTGAGGATAGGAAGCGACGGATCACGGAGAACCATTACCCCGCTCCCGACCCAGATCGTTCCGATGATACCGGCTACAGACGGATACTTAACGTAAAGCAGGAGATTTTTAAACATACGATACCTCTTTGAGCGTCCGCGAGATTTTGCGGTAAAGCGGCATATCGCGTTCGGCAACCGTCCCCATCCAGTCCATAACCTGTTCTATCGCTTCTTCCACGGTGACCTCTTTCTGATGGATGGCACCGGCATTGATGAGCGTGTCGGCGTCGAGAACATCAAGGATTTTTCTGTACGTCTCGCGCATGTGGTGAAAGTCCGGTTCGAGAAAGGTAACCCACGACTTGTAGATCGCGACCGTTTTCATGGTCGCAAGCATCCCTTCCGGCACTCGTACGTTCAGAAACTGGCCGGTTTTGATGATGTCGAGATACATGGCGACGAAGTTCTCTTTTTCCGTCTGCTCGATCTCCCTGAACCGCTCGCGCTTTTCGTTGAGCAGACGGTGATAGTTCTCGGTCAGGAGGTCTGCCATACGGATTTTGCCGTCGGAAAAATGGTCGTCGAGAACCCGGATATAGCGGTAAAATTTCCCCGCCCCCCATTCAAGGAATTCGCGTCCAATGCCCTGCATGTCCATGCTGTCCGCGCGGTCAAGCATGAGACGGACGATATTGTAGTAATTCCTTCTGTTTCTCGGGGATTGCCCTACAATGCCGAAATCTATGAGCGCGTACCGGTTATCCGGAAGAATTTTTATGTTTCCGGGATGGGGATCGGCGTAGAAAAGTTCATGGACAAATCCCTGAATCCCCAGGTCAAACGCGATCCGGCGGATGATCGTATAAATATCCGTCCGGTATGTCTGCCGGAGCCAAGCTTTGTAATCGAACCCGGGATGTCCGCTCCGCATGCGGATAAGGTCGGTAAGCGCGATGCCGCCGACATACTCCTGCACGAGGATACGGTTTGTCGACAATCCCGGGAACGTCCGCGGGATAAGGACCTCCGGCACGGATTTGTAGATATCATAAAAATACGCGGCGTGTTCGGCCTCTCTCCGGTAGTCCAGCTCTTCAAGGGTCGACTGCTCAAATTCGCAAATAAGCGCATTCACGTCAAGAATGCGCTGGTCATAGATGAAGGAAGCAAACCGCCCGAATGCCTTAAGGAGCAGAAAGTCAAACCGGAGCGCCCTGACCAGATTCGGGCGTTTTACCTTGATAATGACATCCGTCCCGTCCGTAAGCGTCGCACGGTACACCTGGCCGAAGGTACCGGACGCGAACGGTATTCTGTCTATGGAACGGAACGTTTCGGAAGCGGCAGCACCCAATTCTTTGTTGAGGATATCGGAAATAGGTAAGGGGACAAACGGCACGGCGTCATAAAAACTCAGATACCGCATCTTCTCCGAATCGGGAAAAACATCCGTCCTGAGGCACATGAACTGGATGAGTTTGACGTAGACACCGCCGAGCGTCGTGATCCCGTCATAGAGTACGTCTGACCATGCCGGACTCCGCTCTATGCTTTTCCGATACCAAAGGAGCAAAGAATATTTTAAAACCAGAAAAAGACGCGGCATCATGCATTTCTCCAAAACCCTATGAAAAACAGGACGACGGAAAAGACAAGGGTTGCCAGGTAGAGGTCAAAAGCGAGCTTCGTATCCCTGAAGGCGAAACTGATGCATAGCACCACTATCCAGGAAAACAGGATTGCAAGAAATACCGACGGATATTTCATCGGGATAAGTATAGCACGGATGCGGCATGCGGGCCGCGTGAGCATTCTTATCTCTTCGGGGACTGTTTCCTGGCTCTCGCTTTTCCGGCATAGCCGGCTTTTCTTCGTTGTTTTGCCCTGGGATCGCGGGTGAGAAAGCCCCGTTTTTTGAGGATAGGACGGAACTTTTCGCTGTCTACCTTCAGAAGGGCCCGGGAAATGCCATGGATGACCGCACCAAGTTGCCCGGATGATCCGCCGCCTTCCACACGGATGCTTGTCGCGAAACGGCTGATTGTATTCGTAGTCCGGAATGGTTCAAGATACATTTTTTTGCTGACCTCACCGGGAAAATATGATTCCGCGGGCCTGCCATTCACGATGATGCTTCCTTTTTCCATTGTCTTCCCACCGAGAGACACTGTGGCGTCTTTGACCACGTAGAGCCGCACCCGTGCATTGCTTTCTTTTCTCCTGCCGAGCGCTTCGTAATAAGACACTGGAGACTCCTTGACAGAAGGCACCTCCAGAGCCTGATGTTTTGCTTCCATGGTATCTGTTATGACGTTTTTTCCGTTACAAATTTATCCCCGTAGGTGTGCTCGTTTCCGGCAAATACATACAGCCGTGTTATGAGACGGTCCCGCAGTTTATTTTTGGGGAGCATCCCGAATACTGCGTTCCGGATAAGCTTCGTCGGCTTTTCCTTCCGGACCTGCCGGAGAGCTTTTTGCTTGAGTCCGCCCGGATATCCCGAATACGTTCCATAGAGTTTCTGCTCTTCCTTTTTCCCGGTAACCGCAACTTCGGCTCCGTTTATGACGACCACATAATCGCCGCAGTCCAGGTGGCGTACAAAGTACGGCTTGCTTTTGCCCATAAGTTTAAGCGCTGCTTCGGAAGCGATGCGTCCCAGAATTTTCCCTTTTGCATCCAATAAATGCCAGGATCGCTTGACGTCGCTGATTTTTGTCGGTCGTGTAGCTTTCTTCATATCCTCTACCCTGTTTATTTCGACTTCTCGGATTTTTTCGCGACACTCCGTTTTTTTGGTATTTTCGTTGCGTTTCTTTCCGGTGTCCTGGATTCTTCCCCGCCTTTTGTTGCATCGGGCGCAATGACATCCGTTACAACGCGTTCGTCAATAAACCGCAGAAGCACGACTTCCGCATTATCTCCCGCTCTTGCACCAAGACGGTGGAGAGAAGTAAAACCGCTCGATCTTCCGGCAAAACGGGTCTTCCCGTCCGATACCAAAAGATCCGTCAGCTTTTCATCGGCAAGCACTTTCAGAATGCCGTTTCGATCACTGCGCGAACCTCCCTTGGCTTTCGTCACCAGTTTTTCCGCTAAAGGACGGACTGCCCGTGCTTTTGCAGCCGTGGTTTTTATCTGACCGTGAATGATAAGCGAACGCACAAGATTTCGGAACAGGCCTGTCCGTTCGTTTTTGGTCCTTGATAATTTCCTGCCGAAATATCCGTGCCTCATACCGTAAGTGCAACTCCCTTTTCCCTAAGCTTCTCTTCGACAACGGAGAGCGACTTCACGCCAAGATTTTTTATCTTTATAAGCTCACTTCTCTGCGTTCCGAGAAGCTGGCCGACCGTCTCGATTCCTCCGTTTGCGAACGCATTGACGATCCTGGTCGGAATATCGAGTTCTTCGATGCGCATCTTAAGAATTTCATCCGAAACCGCCGGAGAGACGGCCACGGCTTCATCACCCGATGCGGCCTTTGGCTCATACATCTGCAGAAAATACGAAACAAGTATTTTCGCAGCCTGCTTGATGGCATCACCCGCACCGATCGTTCCGTCGGTCCAGACTTCAAGAACCAGCCGGTCCAGATTGGTCATGCGTCCGACCCTGGTTGCTTCTACCCGGTAGTTCACCCGTAACACCGGAGAGAATATTCCGGGCACCGGAATGACCCCTATTTCATCGCTCTTTTTTTCTTCGCTGACGATAAATCCGTACCCGGTATTTACCGTCAGTTCCATCTCAAGCGATGCCTTTTTATCCGCAAGATGCCCAAGTACCAGATCCGGATTGACCACGGTCACACCGGCCGGAACATCGATATCGCCGGCAGTGACCACTCCCGGCCCGCTTTTCACGAGATGAAGCGTCGCCGTATCCGTTCCTTCAAGGCGGACGCGCACTTTTTTGAGGCCGAGAACCAGTTCCACGACATCCTCCTTGAGTCCCTGAAGCGTCGAAAACTGATGGGTGACGCCATTGATTTTGACTGACGTAATCGCGCTTCCCGGAAGTGAGGTCAGAAGCACGCGCCGCAGTGCATTGCCGAGCGTTTGCCCGTACCCCTGTTCCAAGGGTTCAATGACGTATAATCCGTAATCCTGACGGTCGGTATCTGCTTTCAGGGTAAAAGTCGGTTCAAACATAGTATCCTATGCTTCTGACGCCGGGGGCGAAAACGTTGCACGCCGTGCTGCGACGATGTCCGCTCCGGACCGCAGAGCATATCCTTTCTTAACGTGAATAAAACTCTACTATAAGCTGTACATTGATGTCTTCCGTTATATCCGTACGCACCGGGAGCCGGACGATCTTTCCGACCGGCCCCTTCCGCATGATCCATTCAGGAATCTTCACCGTATCGGTTGCCAGAAGCGTTTTGACGGCCGGAATCTCCATGGCTTTGGTTGTCAGGGTCACCACATCTTCCGGTTTTGTCATATAGGAGGCTATAGTAAGCTTTTGCCCGTTTACCAGCACATGCCCATGCGATACGAGCTGACGCGCTGCTGCACGGGTCGGGGCAAGACCGAGGCGGTATATGGTGTTATCGAGCCTCCGTTCCATAAACTCAAGAAGTTTCTCTCCGGTATTCCCTTTCCATGTTCTGGCCCGTTCGAAATTTTTCCGGAATTGCCGTTCGAGCACGCCGTACATACGTTTGGCCTTCTGTTTCTCCCTGAGTTGATCGCCATACCCCGAACTCTTCCGTCTTCCGTGCGGGCCATGCATGCCCGGGGGCACATTGAGACGCCTGAGAAGCGATGCGTGCGCGCGGCTCCCGGCGGTCTTGGCTCCGAGATCTTCTCCTTCGCGTCTGCTTAAACGATTTTTCGGTCCTGTATAGCGAGCCATATAAAAACAAGTTTCAAAACGCAAATCCCAATGTCCGGTCAATACTCCTCTTCCGCATTGGGTATTGTGATTTGAGATTTGAGATTTGCATTGTTATACTCTCCGCTTTTTCTTCGCGCGGACGCCGTTATGCGGTATGGGCGTCACGTCGGCGATAAGACTGATCGCAAGCCCCACCGCCTTAAGACCCCGGAGTGCGGCATCGCGCCCGGCGCCCGGTCCTTTGATATACACCTCAACTTCCCGCATGCCCTGCATCTGTGCCTTGCGGGCGACTGCTTCGACTGCGGTTGTCGCCGCATACGGCGTGGATTTCCGCGCCCCTTTAAATCCGGCCATGCCGGAAGATCCCCAGCAAACCGTATTCCCCTCGCGGTCCGTGATCGTCACCAACGTATTGTTGAATGTCGCCGTGATATAGACTTTTCCCTTTTCTACCGTCCGTTTTGCTTTCATCTGCGCCATAGGATACCTCACCGTCAGCTTTTGGTACCGGCAGGAGCCGGCGCCATCTTTGCTTTATCGTCCTTTTTCATAGCACCGATCGTTATTCGCTTCCCGCGCTTGGTTCTTGCATTGGATCTGGTCCGTTGCCCCCGCGCCGGCAGACTTTTGGCATGCCGCATCCCGCGGTATGATCCGATCTCCCTGAGGCGCTTGATATTTTCCATGACCTGCCGCCTGAGATCTCCGGACACCAGATAATTTTTTTCTATAATTTTTGCGAGCCGGTTGGTTTCCTCGTCCGTCAGGGTCTTCACCCGCCGGTCGCCCGGTATCCCGGCTTCCCTGAGAATCCCCACGACATTGGATCTGCCTACCCCGTAAATGTAGGTCAGGCCGATATCCAGGCGTTTTTCTGCCGGTAAATCGATTCCTGCGATGCGTGCCATATAAAAATAAGAATCCGTTAGTTCGTTAATTCGTTCGTTCGTTCGAAAAACGATTCATCTTCTCATTATCCCTGCCGTTGTTTATGTTTCGGATTGTCGCAGATCACGTACACCTTTCCGCGCCTGCGGACAATCTTGCATTTCTTACACATGAGTTTGACGCTTGCACGAACTTTCATACCTATTTCATTCTGTACGTAATCCTGCCTTTTGTCGCATCGTAGGGAGTCATTTCCATCTTCACCCGGTCGCCCGGCATAATGCGGATAAAATGAATCCGCATCTTCCCTGATAAATGACAAAGTACTATCCTGCCGTTCGGCAGTTTCACCCGGAACAGCGTGTTCGGCAGACATTCGATCACTTCACCTTCCACTTCAATGCTTCCCTGGTGGGCCATACCGTAAATATATAACCACGACAAACCCGTCGCCCTCAAAAAAACGTGCGCGGGGTAAAAAATATCGGGCGTTCCCGAGTAAAGCCGGGACACCCGACTCTGGATTTTCTATTGTACCTCACGAACCGCGTTTGGTCAATATGATGGGCTCTGCATTCGTAACTGCGATGGTGTGCTCAAAAACAGCCGACAGGCTCCGGTCTACTGTTGCCAGCGTCCAGCCGTCGTCATTGTCGTAGACGATCTCCCCTTTGCCCATCGCGTAGATCACTTCGATGGCAATGGTCATGTCCGGACAAAGCCGCGGCGTTGCTTCGACCGGTCCGCGCAAAAAACCCGGTATTTGCGGCGCCTCGTGAAGGGTTTTCCCGACACCATGACCGACAAGCGTTTTGACAATGCTATATCCCGCCCCTGTGATTTCCTTTTCAATAGCCTCTGAAATATGCCCTATATGGTTTCCTGCCCGCGCCGCGGCGATGGCATTGCGGAGCGCGGTTTCACCGGCATTCAAAAAACGGGCGTTCCGGTTGTCCGGAGAAGAACGCTTTCCGTCGGACAACACAAGCTCCGACCATGCCGTATCGGTATGGTATCCTTTATAGAGCATGCCGATATCAATGGTCAGAAGATCTCCTTCCGCAAGAGAATATCCCGTCGGAATACCATGAACCACCGCTTCATTGACGCAGAGACAGGTAGCCCACCGGTACCCGCGGACTGTTTTAAAGGATGGTGTTCCGCCGGCCGCGAGTATTGCCGCGTTTCCCCTGTCTTCTATCTCGGAAAGCCGTATACCGGGTCTGGCAAAACCCAGAAGATCCTGAAGAATTGTTCCCAGCGCTTTTCCTCCTTCATGCATTGCATGAAGCGCTTCTTCCGTTTTCGTATAGTTCATAACAATTGACGTTTATGGAGCTCGGTCTTGACCGCATTGACCACCTGTTCCTGTGTCATCCCCGTCGAGTCCAGGAGCCAGGCATCCGGAAGCTTCTGCAACGGATCCGTCGACCTGCCCATATCCTGGGCATCCCGGTCTTTTGTCTCCTCATACACCTCATCGAACGGCTTCGTAATCCCTTTGGCCTGCCACTGGAGCTGACGCCGTTTTACCCGCTCTTCAAGGCTTGCCGTTAAGTAAATTTTCAGCCGGGCGTCCGGCAGAACCCGCAGGCCGATATCCCGGCCTTCCATGACAACCCGTTTCCCCCGGGCTATCTCCTGCTGGCGCTTGACCATTTCCTGACGCACTTCCGGAATGGTGCTCACGTCAGAAGCTCCCATGGAAACATCCGGGTCGGAGATCCGGTCCGTTACATCGGTTCCGCCCAAAAGCACCTTATACGGGAAAGCGCTGTCCTTATCCGGTTCCACCAGATCTATGTCCGTATCCCCAAGGACCGCAAGCACCCTGTCGGCTTCTTTTCTCGGGACGGACCGGGTGATGCAGGCAAGGGCAAGCGCACGGTACATCGCTCCCGTATAGATATAGACGAGCCCTATCTCACGCGCGAGCCGCGCAGAAATATCCCCTTTTCCGGCTGCAACAGGTCCGTCAATGGCAATCTGCAACGGCTTCATAGCGTATACTATCCCGAATTCTCCCCTGTTTTCTCAAGACCTAATTGCAGGAGAATTTCGGAAGTTACTGCTTCCACTGCCTGGTTTGCATTGATATCAACCAGAACACCTTTCTCACGGTAGTATGCAAGCACGTCCTTTTCACTTTCTTTATAAATATTCAGCCTGCTCTGGATGCGTTCCGGTGAATCGTGCAGTTCGCTGCTTCCGGGATGGAGCGGCCTGGCCCGTTTGAGCAAACGTTTGAGCGATTCATCCTCCGGGAGCCGGAGGTAGACTACTTTTTCCACCTTATATCCGTATTTATCGATCTTGTCGTCCAGAAATTTGGCCTGCTCAACGTTTCTCGGAAATCCGTCCATGATCCATCCACCCTTTGCGTCTTCTTCTTTAAGTCTCCATTTCCAGAGAACAAACATCTCGCTGTCAGCCACATACTTACCCTCCGAAAGTGCCTGGCGGCACACTTCTCCGATAATTCCCTTGTCGTTGGCTGCCGCATCCCGGACCAGATCGCCGGACGTAAGAACCGGCAAATGCAGCCGATCGGATAGTATTTTCGCCTGCGTACCTTTGCCTGACCCTTCAGGGCCGTAAAAAACAATATGCATAAAATTAAGAAATCACAAGTCTCAAATCCCAAATCCTTACGCCCGGCACGATCACCGCGGACACCGGATAGTGTGATCGGAGTCTTGTGATTTTACTCCTTTAAAAAACCTTCATAATTTCTCATGACGAGCTGCGCCTCCAGAGCCTTGACCGTCTCCAGTACAACGGCCACGATAATGAGGACCCCTGTTCCGCCGATAAGAAGTGATGCAACGCCGGTCGATCCCCGCGCAAGGGAAGGAAGAATTGCTATAAGTCCTAAGAATATCGCTCCAGCGAGGGTGATCCTCGTAAGAATATGATTGAGGTAATGCGCGGTCGGTGCACCCGGGCGGATACCGGGAATAAATCCGCCGTGTTTCTGGATTTCTTCGGCGATTTTTGTCGGATTGAAGGTGATAGCAGTATAGAAATAGGTAAATCCGATCACCAGAAGGAAATACATGAGATTGTAGGAAAGACCGCTGGGATTAAAGAGATTGGTCAGCAATTTTCCGAAACTTACAATTGCGGGATTTCTGATCTGCGCCAGAAACCCGCCGACCAGCGAAGGGATAAGCACAAGCGATACGGCAAAAATTATCGGGATGACGCCGGCCTGGTTAACCCTGAGCGGAAGATAGGATGTCGCCCCGCCGTAAATTTTATTTCCGCGGATTCTTCTTGCATATTGCACGGTGATGCGCCGTACCGCTTCGTTGACAAAGACGGTGGCGGCGATAACGACGAGCGCCAACACGGCAAACATGATGGCATTTGAAAATCCTTCCGGGGTAAGCGTATTAACCGACTGCCCGAAGACCACGGGGAGCCGCCCGACGATACCGGCAAAAATCAGAAGTGATATCCCGTTTCCGATACCGTATTCCGTGATAAGTTCCCCGATCCACATGACAAATATAGTGCCTGCCGTCATCGTCACGATGAGAGAAAGAAGCGTCAGGGGATCGGTAACCGAAACAATGCCCTGATTTTTGAGGAGCGCAAACATTCCTATCGCCTGCACCATCGCAAGCGGGACCGTCAGAAAGCGGGTGTACTGATTAATTTTTTCCCTGCCGTATTCGCCTTCCTTCGAGAGCTCTTCCAGCTTGGGGAAAACGATGGTAAGAAGCTGCAGAATGATGGAGGCGTTGATATAGGGATTGAGTCCGAGTGCCATGACGGAAAAATTCACGAGCGTTCCTCCGGAGAAAATATCCAGAAGGCCCAGAAACTGATTTTGTGCAAACAACGTCGCAAGCTTAGCGGTGTTGACTCCCGGAATCGGAATATGGGCAAAGACGCGGAATACGACAAAAAGCGCCCCGGTGAGGAGGATTTTCCGCCGGAGCTCGGGCGTTTTCCAACTGTTGATAATCGGAGATAAGAGATTATTCATGGAGTGGCACAACCCGACCGCCGGCACGCTCTATGGCTTTCTGGGCGCTCCTCGAGCAGGGAACGGAAACGGTAAGTGCCACGGACAGCGTTCCGCCTCCAAGTACCTTTACGCTCTCTACCCGCTCTTCTATTATATGCGCTTTTTTGAGAAGATCGAGCGTCACGTCCGACTTCGGGGGAAAAACACCCAACTTTGAAACCGTTACCGGATACACCTCTTTTTTGTATGATCTGTTTTTTGCTTTACCCCGAAGAAAGGGTAACCGCCTGATAAGCGGTAATTGCCCTCCTTCGAACCCGATCCGCACCGTTTCCCTGGCTTTCTGTCCTTTGGTTCCCCGGCCAGACGTCTTCACCTTCCCGGAACCATGGCCCCTGCCTAGGCGTTTTTTTCTCTTATGGACGACTTTCGGTAATGTATGGAGATTCATAGCAATGATATTACGGTGTGGGCACTGCCCTCCGCGTTTTGAATTGTTTGAGTGCTTCCATGGTGGCATACACATTGGATGCCTGGTTTTTGCTTCCCAGGATTTTTGACACGATATCCCGGATACCGACCGCTTCAACTACCGCACGTACCGCTCCGCCGGCGATAACGCCGGTTCCGGGAGGAGCCGGCCGCAAAAGTACCTGGGCGGCACCGCGTTTAACGCGTACCTCATGCGGGATAGTCGTTCCTTTCAGGGGCACGGTGAACAGGTGTTTCTTGGCGTAACTTACCGCTTTCCGGACTGCGCTGGAAACATCCGGAGCGCCGCCAAGGCCTACTCCCACCCTGCCTTTTTTGTCGCCGACGACAACGAGAACGGAAAACCCGATTTTATTGCCGCCTTTTGTCTTCTTTGAAACCCTGTTGATCTGGACGATCTTCTCGTCAAATTCTTTGGGTTCATTTTGTGAACGGTTAAAGTCTCTTCTCATATATTTATAGCGTCAAACCCGCTTCCCTGGCCGCATCTGCTAAGGCCGCGATAACGCCGTGATAACGATATCCCCCCCGGTCGAACACAACAGCCTGTATATGATGCTCCTTGACGGCGCGCCGGGCAACTTCCGCGCCCAGAAGTTTCGCCTGCTCCTCGGTTTTGCCTCCGCGGGCAGAAAGTATGGTAACTCCCTTGTCGTCATCAACAAGCTGAACGGAGAGGGCCGTATTTGAACGGAATACGCTCATCCGCGGCCGCTTGGCTGTTCCGGAAATCACAGCCCTAATCCGTCGCTTCCGCAGGATTCTCATGGATGACCTGGTTTTTTTCATTTTGCACCTCCGGCTCCCGGCGCGCCGCCCACTGCCTTGGCGGATTTGCCTGCCTTTTTCCTGATATATTCCCCCTGATAGCGGATGCCCTTTCCCTTATATGGCTCGGGTTTTTTTACTGCACGTATGGACGCAGCAACCTGACCGACCGACTGCTTTTCCGTACCGGATACGACGATTTTACCTTCTTTTATGACAAATGTAATCCCTTCCGGCGGCTCAATCCTGACCGGATGGGAGAATCCGACGGTCAGCACCAGAGATGTTCCTTCGGTACTTGCCCGGTATCCTACTCCGGACAGCTCAAGCGTCTTCGTCCATCCCCGGCTGACCCCGACAATCGCGTTAGAGAGTGAGGCGCGGAAAAAACCGTGAAGAGCACGTACGTTCCCTCCGTCTCCCTTGCGCCCCACTCCTACCTCCTGTCCGTCCGCCCGGACGGTAATCCCTTTGGGCACGGACAAGGTCAGAACTCCTAGTGGGCCGGAGACCTCGACGACTGCTCCCTCCGTCCGGAGGGTAACACCGGGGGGCAACGATATGGGTAAGTTTCCGATTCTTGACATAGGTGATTACCAGACTTCGCACAAAAATTCACCGCCGATACCGAGATTTTTTGCATCCTTCCCGGTCATAACACCCCTCGATGTCGAAAGAATTGCGATACCCATGCCGCCGACAACATGGGGAATCTTATCCTTAGCAATATAGATGCGCATGCCGGGTTTGCTTTTCCGCTTGATATCCGTAATTACCGATGTGTTGTCGTGATACTGCAGGGTAATGTTTAACCGGAATTTCGGCGCGACGCCTGTCTTCTCCGCCGCGGCGATGTATCCCTCTTTTGCCAATACGGAAGCAACCGCCATTTTCATATTGGAATACGGCAGTGTTATAACCCGCCTATCCGCAAGAACGGCGTTTTTGATCTGGACAAGCATGTCTCCGATCGGATCGTTTACCATAGATATAGAGGTATATACCGGGTTTCCGGATTATTTTCCTCCGTTCCTTTTCCCGGTATTCTCATAACTTTTGACGGTTTACTGGTCACGATGACCAATTGCTAAGGACCTTTCTTGAGTACCCTGCGTTCTCCCCCGTCTCCTTACCATGATGCTTTTGTCACTCCCGGCAACTCGCCGTTATGAGCGAGTTTTCTGAAACACAACCGGCAAATGCCGAAAGTGCGCATGTATGCCCTCGATCTGCCGCAGAGAGAACATCTGTTCCGGTGGCGGACGGCAAACTTTTGTTTTTTCTGAAATTTTACTACGTCTGATGTTTTTGCCATAGGTTACTTCTCCTTCTCAAACGGCATACCGAGCTTCGTAAGAAGCGCGCGTGCCGAGGGGTCATCCGCTGCCGAAGTGACAAAGGTTACTTCAAAACCGCGTACTTTGTCAACCATGGAAAACTCAAGTTCCGGAAAAATCGTCTGCTCCGTAACGCCCATCGTATAGTTGCCCTGATGATCAAATCCGTGAAGCGGGACGCCATGAAAGTCACGGACACGCGGTAAAGCGATACCGATAAATTTTACCAGAAAATCATACATGCGTTTACCCCGCAATGTTACTTTCAGGCCTATGGCATCCCCCGCACGGAGTTTAAAGGTGGAAATGGCGCGTTTGGCCCGGGTAACTTGCGGCTTCTGACCCGTAATGGCGGCAAGCTGGGCTGACATAGCATCAAGCGCCTTTTTATCCGCAAGGGCCTCCCCTAAGCCACAGTTTATGACAATCCGCAAAAGCCGCGGAACTGCCATGATATTCCCGATACCGAGTTCTTTCTCAAGTTCGGACCGAATAGTTTTCTGATCTGATATCTGTGTGTTCATAGGTATGATCGTGCCTTGCATTGTCAGAGCTTGCGTTCACATTTTCTGCAGATTCTGATCTTTTCGTCTCGGGTTATCAAAAATCCGATCCGTGTCGGCTTGCCGCACGAAGGACAAAGGACCATCACGCTTCCGGTGCTCAATGGCCGGTTCCGCTCGACTATCCCTCCCGGATTTTGCTCGTCACGGCGTTTCATATGCCGCTTATAGGTGTTGATACCTTCAACCAGAAGGGCGTTTCTGCGGGGAAAAACCTTCTGGATTTTTCCCTTTCGTCCTTTATCCTTGCCGGCAATGACAACTACCGTATCTCCTTTGTTGAATTTGCTGTGTTTTGACATAGGTGTTCCGTTAGTATACTTCAGCGGCCATACTGACGATTTTATGAAATCCGAGATCCCGGAGTTCCCGTGCAATCGGCCCGAATATCCTCGTACCTCTCGGATTTTTGTCATCCGGGTTATCGATCACGACTCCTGCGTTGTCGTCAAACCGTATGTAGGAGCCGTCCTTCCTGTGAAGTTCTTTGTGCGTCCGGACGATCACGACTTTCACGAGTTCGTCATCCTTGACCGTTCCTGTCGGGATGGCTTTCCTGACCACGCACTGCACGATATCCCCGATACGGGCGAATTTCCGCTTGGAAGAACCGTAAATATGCGTCACGGTCATCTCCTGCACTCCGCTGTTATCTGCTGCAACTAAAGCTGTTCGCCGCTGAATCATAGCAAGACTCCTGTAACAATATAGTGTTTCCGTTTGCTGATAGGCCTCGAGTGTTCTATGCGAACACGCTGACCCGGACGAAGACTCTCACCCGGGTTATGGACGGAAAGCCGCCTGATTTTTTTGAGCGCCTTTTTATAGACCGGATGCTGATACGTATGGATGACCTCGACAATGACGGTCTGCTGCCCCCTCGAAGAAACAACGGTACCGATCAGCTGCCGGCGGCTGACATGTACGGACTTTTCCGGTTTCGTCGATTGTGTCCCGGTCATACGAGGCCTTCCTTCCTGGAAACTTCAAGCTGCATCTCACGGTCAAAGGTTTTTAGGACTGCAAGCATTTTCCTCTTTTCTCTGGCTTCCCGGTGGTTTTTGATCTGTTTGGTCGACCTGTCCCGCCGCCATGCAAGAATTTCCGCCTCAAGTTCATCTCTTCGTTTATGACGTTCTTCGGCGTTCAATGCCCGTAAAGACTGTTTTTCTTTCTGTCTCATAGTTCCTCCTTGACGACAAACTTCGTTCTGACCGGAAGTTTTGCCGCGGCCAGGCGCATGGCTTCCTTCGCGTCCTCCCCGGCGACACCGCCCATTTCAAACAGAATACGGCCCGGACGGACGACCGCCACATACTCATAGACATCCCCCTTCCCGCTTCCCATTCTGGTTTCCGGCGGTTTTTTGGTAATCGGCTTGTCCGGAAAAATGCGGATCCATACCCGCCCGCCGCGCCGGGTGTAGTGCGTCAGCGCTCTCCTGGCCGCTTCTATCTGACGGCTTCCGACCCACCCGACGGTCAGCGCTTTGAGTCCGCAGTTGCCGAAATTCAGCTCACTGCCGCGTACGGATATACCGCGCCGTTTTCCCCTGAATGATTTTCTGTGTTTTGCCCGTTTTGGTGCTAACATATTGGTTACAGTTATTTCGTTAATTGGTTACTTCGTGATTCGCGTATTCAATATATTGCCATTGCGTCGAACGCTGTAACAAACTAACTTTTTCTGCATATCCATACTTTTACCCCGATATATCCCGATTTTGTAAGTGCAGGTACCGCACTGAAGTCCACATCCTCCCGCAGCGTTGAAAGCGGAATCGTGCCGGATTGGTACTTTTCGCGCCGGGCAATTTCCGCTCCGGCGATGCGTCCGGAAAGAAGAATCTTTACCCCTTTGACGCTTCCGGAAGACATGATTCTGTTGAGCGCCTGGTTGCACACCCGTTTGTGCGGGAGGCGGCGGACCAGTTGGTCGGCGATTGATGTCGCGACGAGAAACGCATCGGCGTTGGGCTCCTTCACCGGCTCCACGGACACGTCTACCTTGATTTTCGCGCTGTCCGGCCCGGCGTGCCCCTTGGTTCTTGCCCGTTCCCGTTCACGGAGAAACGATTCGATAAACTTTTTCAGTTCTTCCATGCCGGAACCGCCGCGGCCGATGACCATGCCGGGCTTCGTAACATGAAGCGTCACGGCAATTTTGTTGATCGACCGCTCGATCTCAACCCGGGAAAGCCCCGCGCTTTTTAATTTCGCGTGAAGCGATTCCCGGAGTTTCACATCATCCAGTAATAGCGACCGGTACCGCTTTTTGTCCGCAAACCAGCGTGACTCCCAGCTGAAGCCCTGTCCGAGTCTGAATCCTTTTGGATGTATTTTTTGCCCCATATGTATAAAATTTTAAATCCTTATTTCGGAAACCAAACTAAATTCAAGCATGAATCTCAGGTTTTTCATCCGTCAACACCACTCTCACATGCGTCGTCCGTTTTTTGTACGGGTGCGCCTGTCCCCGGGAAACGGCATGCCACCGTTTCATACCCGTTCCCCCCATAATTTCTATTGTCTTAAACCGCAATACTCCCGGGTCCGCCTTTTTTGCGGCTGCATTTGCAAGAGCGGACTGGATCGCCTTCCGGAGCGGCCCGGCACCGGACTTCGGCGTCTCATACAATATGTCGACCGCACGGCCGGGCGCCAATGCCCGGATACTGTCCGCCACAAGACGGACCTTTCTCGTACTGACGCGGACATGCTTTGCCGTTGCCTGATATTCCATATTCATGCTTATGTCTTTTCAAGTACCCGTTTGGTAACCTGACCGTGTCCCCGGAACATCCTCGTCGGGGAAAATTCCCCGAGCCGGTGCCCGACCATGGATTCATTCACAAAAATTTCGATAAATGCCCTGCCGTTATGGACGGCAAACCGGTGTCCGACAAATTCCGGCGGTATCTGACACGCCCGCGACCAGGTCCGGATGGGCGACCGTTCACCGCCGGCTTTCTGTTTGTTGACTTTCGCCAACAGTTTTTTATCTATATATGGTCCTTTTTTGGTACTGCGTGCCATAGCGTTGTATTAGAGTTCGCGCAACTCCTTCATCTGGATTTCCTTCTTTCAAGAATACGGCTGTCACTGTATTTTCTCCGCTTTCTTGTGCGTTTCCCGAGCGTCCGTTTCCCCCACGGACTTTTGGGCGACACCAGTCCGATCCCGCTTCTTCCCTCCCCGCCGCCGTGCGGATGGGACCTCGGATTCTGCGCAACCCCACGAACAGTCGGGCGTCTCCCCATGTGACGGCTTCTGCCTGCTTTTCCTATGGTTTCATTTTTGTGGTCCGGATTACTGACCTGCCCGACGGTCGCACGGCAACCGACACGAAACGCGCGGATTTCGCTTGAGGGCATTTTGAGCTGTGCCCAGATTCCGTCGTTCGAAAGAACGGTAGCAACGCTCCCTGCACTCCTGACGATCTGTCCGCCGCGGCCCGGCACGAGTTCGACATTATGCACCGGCGTTCCGACCGGCATCCGTCCCAAGGGAAGCGTGTTGCCGACACGGACATCCGCTGTCTCACCGCTTTCCACCCTGGTACCCACATCAAGTCCTTCCGGGGCGATGATATATCGTTTTTCCCCGTCCCGGTAGTGAAGGAGCGCAATCTCTGCCGTCCTGTTCGGATCGTACTCGATGGAAACCACCCGTGCAGGAATACCTATTTTATCACGCCGCCAGTCAATGATCCGGTAAAAGCGCTTATGACGACCACCCTGATGCCGTGTCGAAATATGTCCGAACATATCCCTGCCGGAGTGTTTCGACAGTATGGTATGAAGCTGTTTAATACGATATTGTTTCATAGTGCGTTATTTCTTTTTCGGTTCCTCCTGCGTCTGCGACACTTCAAAAGCTGAAATGGTCTGGCCCTTCCCGAGCCGCACGATTGCTTTTTTCCACTGGGGTTTTGCGATAGTACGCATTTTTCTGCCTACCCTTCGTTTTTTCCCTTCGACCCGGAGGGTCCGGGCAGAGGTAACCGTAACACGGTACAACCTGGCAACTTCCCGGCTGATGGCTCCTTTGTCCGCATCGGGATCCACAACAAACGTATACCAGCCTTGAGCGGCGTCCGTAAGGGATTTTTCCGTTATATACGGTCTTTGGATAATCTGTTTCATAGATGTAGCGGGATAAGCTCGTCAATCGCCTGTTTCATAATAAGAATATGATGATGGGCAAGAACGTCATAGGCATTCAAATTTTTTGCGGGAAGAATGGTCAACCCGCCGATATTCCCGGCACCGCGCCTGATTGCCGGCGCTTTCATGCCGGTGATAAGCAGTGTCTTTCCCGATACCAGGTACGTTGAGAGCGCCTGGGCCATCAGCTTCGTTTTCGGTTCCAGCTCCTCCAGTCCGGCAATGACCGTCACAGCATGATCTCTCAGTTTTTGTGTCAGAGCTACGGCGAGCGCTTTCCGGCGCATCTGTTTCGTCATTTCCAGGTGATAATTTCTCGGACGCGGACCGAACACAATGCCGCCTCCCACGAAAATGGGCGCCCGGATAGCACCGTGTCGTGCCCTGCCCGTACCCTTCTGGCGGAAGAGCTTTCGGGTGGAGCCTTCAACCTCTGAGCGTGTTTTTGTCGATGCACCCCCGATCCGTGTGTTTGTGCGGTAAACACGGACCGCCTGAGCAAGAAGCATCATGTTCAGCTTGGCATCAAAAAGTTCTTCGGGAAGCGCCGTGGTGCCGCCTGCTTTCCCGTCTGTTCCCACAACCGGTACCGATACTCCTTCTCCCGCCTTTTTCTTGGATGCCTTCCTGACACGCGGCGCCGCCTGTTTATCGGCAGCAGGGGCCGGAGGTGCGTTCCGTTTCGCTTTCAGAGACGGTTTTCCGGAATGTATTCGCCTTGCATTTTTATTACGGGCATCTTCCATAGTCAGCGCTCTTTCCTGATAATCAGAAAACTCTCCCTCGGACCGGGCACAAGTCCTTGTACCGTAATTGTGTGTGTATTACTATCGACAGCAACGACGGAAAGCCCGCGTACCGTGACGCGGTCATTCCCCATCCGGCCGGCCATCCGTTTGCCGCGGTATACCCGGCCCGGGGTCGTCGTTTGCCCGATGGATCCCGGCGCACGCTCCCGGTCGGATTGGCCGTGCGTCCTCGGACCTCCTGCAAAACCATGGCGTTTCACTCCTCCCGCAAACCCCTTCCCTTTGGAAATTCCCGACACCATGATGCGGTCTCCCGGCGAAAAAATATCCGCGATGTGCACTTCAGTACCCGGTTTATCCTGTTCACCGATCTCTGATACCTTGACAGACCGTAAAAAACGGAGCTTTTGTGGAAGCCCCGCCTTTTTTTGGTGTCCCTCCTGCGCTTTCGTGAGGTGTTTTGCAATGCCGAACCCGATCTCGATACGTTTGAGGGACGGCGTATGCTCTACCCGGGTAATCCAAGAGGGACCTGCAACGATCGTCGTGACGGGTATCCTCCGGCCGTCGCCGGTAAATCGTTGTCCCTGTTCTTTCTTATATCCGAGAAGTGATGTAAGCATAGTATGTATTGGAATATGTATGACCCGTCCATGTTCACAAA
Source organism: Patescibacteria group bacterium (assembly GCA_023379025.1). Taxonomy (GTDB): domain Bacteria; phylum Patescibacteriota; class Microgenomatia; order UBA10105; family UBA927; genus JAMCTH01. The sequence continues at coordinate 226,447 of JAMCTH010000003.1, forward strand.
AAAGCGACCTCGGCTGAGGTCGTTCCAAACCCATCCGAGACTTTTGGCGTACCCTAGAATATGACGTGTCCGACGGTCATACAGGCGATAGAAGTATACCAAAGTATCTGCGAAAACTCCAATGACTGCCTCTGCATCTCACATTTTAATCTCTACATCCACCCCCGCGGGCAGATCCAGATGCATGAGCTGGTCTATGGTTTTATCTGTCGGTTCTATAATATCAATAAGCCGCTTATGCGTTTTAATCATAAAGTCCTCACGGCTGTTCCGGTCGATAAACGGGCTCCGGGCAACATTAAAATGTGCCGTATCCGTCGGAAGCGGAATCGGCCCCACGACACGGGCACCCGTCCGTACGGCGGTATCCAATATCCGCTGACAGCAGTCATCAATGACGCGGCTGTCATACGCTTTTAAACGTACACGTATTCTTCCTTTTGGCATGGCGTAAGACTGTCCTCGACAGGTACACGACAGGATGTAACGGATCTCTCAGATTCAGGCGATAATTTTCGTCACGACGCCGGCGCCTACCGTATGCCCGCCTTCACGGACAGCAAACCGGACGCCTTCTTCAAGGGCAACCGGTACGATAAGCTTGACCGTCATCTTCGTACTGTCTCCGGGCATCACCATCTCGACTCCCTGGGGAAGGGCAACCTCTCCGGTGACATCCGTCGTCCGTATGTAGAACTGCGGGCGGTACCCCGTAAAGAAGGGCGTGTGTCGTCCGCCTTCTTCTTTGGCGAGAATGTAGACTTCCGCTTCAAACTCCGTATGGGGCTTGACCGTGCCGGGAGCCGCCAATACCTGACCGCGCTCCACCTGGTCTTTCTCTATCCCCCGGAGGAGGACGCCGATATTGTCTCCCGCCTGGCCTTCGTCCAGAAGCTTCCGGAACATCTCAACGCCGGTGACGACGGTCGACTGCGTCGGCCGGATGCCGACTATTTCCATCGTGTCATTCACCTTTACCTTCCCGCGCTCAACCCGGCCGGTCACAACCGTACCCCTTCCTTTGATGGAAAATACATCTTCTATCGGCATAAGGAACGGTTTGTCGAGGTCGCGGATAGGCGTCGGTATATACTCATCTACCGCCTTCATGAGATCAAGGATCGCTTTTTCCGCTTCCGGGTCTCCCTGAATTGCCTTCAGAGCGCTGCCCCGGATGACGGGGACCTTGTCGCCCGGGAACTTGTACTTGGTCAGAAGCTCGCGCACTTCCATCTCCACGAGATCGAGAAGTTCTTTGTCCTGCACCATGTCGCACTTGTTCATGAAGACGACGATGGCCGGCACGTTCACCTGACGCGCAAGGAGGATGTGCTCCCTGGTTTGCGGCATGGGGCCGTCCGGCGCGGATACGACGAGGATCGCCCCGTCCATCTGAGCGGCACCCGTAATCATGTTTTTGATATAATCCGCGTGACCCGGGGCATCAATGTGCGCATAATGGCGCGTATCCGTTTCGTATTCGGAATGGTGGATATTGATCGTGACGCCGCGCGCTTTTTCTTCCGGCGCGTTATCTATTTCTTCGTATTTGAGGGCTTTGGCCTTTCCCTGTTTGGCCAATACGTGGGTAATTGCCGAGGTCAGGGTGGTTTTCCCGTGGTCAACATGACCGATGGTACCGATATTGAGATGCGGTTTGCTGCGCGCGTACTTTTGTTGATCTGCCATAGTCCTCCTTTTTACAAAAAATCACTCCGCCCTATGGAAAGAGCGTATGATGCATTCTACCATAGGCTATACGTGTTTGGCAATAATCTTCTCCGCGATGTTTCTCGGGACTTCTTCGTAATGGCTTGGTTCCATGTAATACGTCGCTCTGCCTTTGGACATACTCCGCAGAGTCGTCGCATAGCCGGATAGCTCCGCAAGCGGTACCATAGCCATAATAACGGTGACGGTCCCACGCTTTTGCGTTCCGAGAATCTGCGCGCGTTTGGCGCCGAGGTCGCCGATCACATCGCCCATAAATTCATCGGGTGTCGTCACCTCGGTCTTCATGATCGGTTCGAGAAGCACGGGTTGCGCCTGCTTTACCGCGCTCTGAAGCGCCATACTCCCCGCTATTTTAAAGGCTATTTCCGAACTGTCGACATCGTGATAGGTGCCGTCATAGAGCGTCACCGTCATATCGACCATGGTGTACCCTGCCAGGACGCCGTTTTCCATCGATTCCTTAACGCCTTTCTCAACGGCAGGGATGAACTCGTTGGGAATCGCGCCTCCTTTTATGGCATCGACAAATTCATACCCCTCCCCGCGGTTCTTCGGTTCAACCCGGAGGAAACAGTGCCCGTATTGGCCCCGTCCGCCGGACTGGCGGATGTATTTTCCCTCCCCCTCAGCCGTGGCTTTGATGGTTTCCTTGTACGCAACCTGCGGCGCGCCGACATTGGCATCCACCTTAAACTCCCGTTTCATCCGGTCCACGAGGATCTCGAGGTGCAGCTCTCCCATGCCCCAGATAATCGTCTGGTTCGTTTCCAGATTGGATTTGATTTTGAACGTCGGATCTTCTTCCGCAAGCCGCTGAAGGGCGTATCCCATTTTTTCCTGGTCGTTTTTGGTTTTGGGCTCAATGGCGAGCGAAATGACCGGATCGGGGAAGGAAATTTTTTCGAGGATAATGGGGCGGCCGGCGGCGCAAATGGTATCACCCGTAATCGTGTCCTTGAACCCGACCACTGCCACGATTTCCCCCGCATATGCTTCTTTAATTTCCTCGCGCTGGTTTGCGTGCATAAGAAGCAGTCTGCCGACCCGTTCCTGCACACCTTTGGTGGAATTATACGTGTAGGAACCGGAGGCAAGCGTGCCTGAATAGATGCGCACGTAGGTAAGTTTTCCGACATGGGGGTCAATCTGGATCTTAAACGCAAGTCCGGAAAGCGCCTCTTCGTTGACCCGTTTTCTCGTTTCTTTCTCTCCGGTTTTGGGGTGTGTCCCTTCAACCGGCGGCAAATCCAAGGGGGACGGCAGGTAATCAATAACCGCGTCCAGAAGCGGCTGGACGCCTTTGTTCCGGAGGCTCGAGCCGGCATAGACCGGAACGAGTTTGTATGCAATGACGGCGCGACGGAGCGCTGCCTTGAGTTCATCGACTGACGGCTCAACACCGTCAAGATACTTCGCAAGAAGCGTATCATCCGTTTCCGATATGCGTTCTATCAGGTCGTGCCTGCTTTTCCCGACCGCTGCCTTGAGTTTTTCCGGGATAGTGTCCGATACCTCAAATTGTGCGCCCAATGCATCACTGCCCCAGACATACACTTTTCCCCCCAGAAGATCCACGATTCCCTTAAAGTCATGCTCTTTCCCTATGGGCTCCACCATAACGGCAGTTCTTGCTCCGAGACGTTCTTCGATGGATGCGATGGTGCTTCTGAAATCCGCGCCGATCTTATCCATCTTATTGATGAAACAGAGCCGCGGGACCTTGTATTTATCCGCCTGATGCCAGACGGTTTCGGACTGGGACTGAACCCCCTCCTCCGCATCCAGGACCGTAATGCCGCCGTCCAATACGCGCAGACTGCGCTCAACTTCCGCGGTAAAGTCCACGTGTCCGGGTGTGTCGATGATGTTAAAGCGGTAATTTTTCCAGAAGGTGGTGGTGGCCGCAGAAACGATGGTAATCCCGCGCTCGCGCTCCTGTTCCATCCAGTCCATGACCGTCGTCCCCTCATCGATATCCCCGATTTTGTAACTTCTGCCGGTATAAAAGAGGATGCGTTCGGTGGTTGTTGTTTTTCCCGCGTCAATATGCGCAATAATGCCGATATTGCGCACTTTATCCAGAGGAACATCGCGGTTGAGCGTGAGCTGTGTTTGCGGTTGGGCCATAGAGTGACAGAAAACAAAAAACTGCCTCCGCCGGAAGCAGTTCTGCTTCAATCATTGCATTGTACCGGATTGCCGGCGGTTTGTCTAGGTAAGATTGCCCCGAAGGAGGATGGAAATATCGTCCTTCTGGGTCTTTTTTTCATCAATCGCAAGATATAGATTCTCTAGAAACTGTTGTTGCGACCGGGGTTGTTGCGCTATGCTTGCAATCCGATTGATTTCTTCAAGAGAGAGAACATCTCGCATGCCGTCGGTGATGAACAACACCGGGGTTGCAGACGATAGAATCAGCATGTCCGGGGTACAACTGTAAGGATCTCCTTCCTGTTTTAATGATGAATTACCGAAAAACCGTGCGACATTGCTGTTATAAACCGCCGGGTCAAGCCTATGGTCAGATATTTCCTCGGGTTGTAGCCATTGCCCTCCATTCCAGGTATAGGTCGACACATCGCCGACGGAAACCACCAGATCCTGGGCTGCAGTATGTATGAAAAACACGCCGACGGCTGTCGCGTAATTCGGAAATTGTTCAAATACCAGTCTGTCCATTTCCCCTGTTGCGTATGTGGCTTTCTCCTGCGGTGATTCCTGGGTTGCTGCACGGTAAAGCTTGGGAAATGTTGCGGCCACGAGTTCGGCGACCTGACGTCCGGGCTGATCACCGGGAAGATATGCCGTATCATTCCATCCGTCGACAATTGCAGCTGCATACTCCCCTTTTCCCGTCCAATGCAGCCGCATGACATCCTGGTTGCGGACGGCGGGAATCTGCACATACGCAAGCTGGTATTCAGGGATAAACTGAGCGACCATACGGGTGTTGATCCATTATACTCATTTCGCTTGGCTTTTTTTACGTACCTCTTTTGAGTACCATGCGCGGTCACCGGCACGCCTCAGCCGTATTATTGTATGATATCGTACAGATCGCCGGACGGAAAAACGGCTATGATGGATCCATGAAAAACAAAACAGCCCTGACATCCGGTGTAGCGCTCAATCGGGCACTCTTTCTCCTCTCGCTTCTTGGTATCGCGATAGCCGTCTATGTCCTCGAAGGGTGGCTGCGGAAAAGTTCCCTGATCTGTCTGACCGGCGGCGGGTGCGCCCTTGTCCAAAAAAGCCCGTACAGCTACCCGTTCGGCATACCCGTTCCCGCAATCGGGCTTCTCGGCTACAGCATCCTTGCAGTTCTGTCGCTTCTTCACACGCTGGGTACGAAACGCTGGATACTCTCCGGGCTCTTGGGAATGGCAGGCTTCGGCGTTGTGTTTGTCTCCTGGTTTACGTTCATGGAAGTATTTTACATCCGTGGACTCTGTACATGGTGCATCCTTTCCGCCCTCAACATGATCATCATATTTATGATCGTGCTCCGTCTCTATCGCCTTGACAAAGGTATACAATAGAAGAAAAGACACGGGGTCGGGGCAGGGCACTACCTCTTGCGGGTTTTGTACCGTCCCAGAACAGAGGAGGGACTATGTTTGATTTAACCGGAAAGGTTGCTTTGGTCACCGGAGCCTCAAGCGGCATCGGCCGGGGCATCGCATTTGCACTTGCCAGCCAAGGCGCGAAAGTTTCCGTTGCCGCAAGGCGTTTGGACAGACTGGAAGCATTATCGGCAGAACTGAAAGGCAGGAACCACGATGTCCTACCCCTCAAAATGGATGTAACGGTACGGACGGAGGTGGATGCCGCTGTTGCGAAAACCATAGAAACATACGGTCACTTGGATATTCTGGTCAATAACGCAGGAGCGCTCGATTATTCGCCGTTTCTCGAAATGACGGAAGAAAAATGGGACCTCATCCTCGACACCAACCTCAAGGGCTATTTCTTCATGGCCCAGGCGGCGGCCCGGGAAATGGCCAAACGGAACTCCGGCCGGATCATCAATATTGCCTCCGTTGCATCCGGCGGGGTCGGAATCGGGTTCCCACAGCTCGTGCATTACTGCGCAAGCAAGGGCGGGGTTGTCGCCATGACGGAGGCTCTGGCTGCAGAACTCGGTCAATACAATATCCTGGTCAATGCCGTCGGCCCGGGCGGCATAGAGTCGGAAATGACCAGGGACATGGACGCAGGCTCGATTGCCGGACGGCTCTCGGTCAAGCGGTTGGGGAAACCCGCCGAAATCGCTGCCGCCGTGGTATACCTTGCGTCGGACGAAGCAAGCTATACAACCGGTGCGACACTCTATGTGGACGGCGGATGGCTCGCGCAATAAAGCCCACCACAGAGGAAAAAGCTGCCCGCGGGATCCTGAGCTTCACGGTGTCCAGAGGCAGGTATGCAAATCTACTTTGTAGGTCCTTACCGTAACTCCCTCGGACCGAAGTTTTTGTGCCTGGGCGTTCATTCCTCCAAAGGCATACCCCCGGGCTACGTATCCCAGACGATTCACTACCCGGTGACAGGGAATATGTTCGGGATCCGGGTTACGATGGAGTATTTGTCCTACAGTGCGGGGGTTTTTGACCCTTGCAAGCAGGGCTACCCCTTTGTATGTGAGAACGTGACCCCGCGGAATCTGCCTCACAACGGTAAATACCCGCTCTCTGGGACGCCTTGTATTCATTTGTATGCTATATTACATTGTACCATAGGAGACCGTAGCATCACGCCCCGGGTTGACGGTGCAGAGACCGAACTCTCTGCGTTTACCCCCGGCTGACGGGAGGTGCGACAGCACTTCAGTAGGTCAGGTCCGGAAAATTGCGGCACCGGCCGTTATGCCCTGCTTTCAGTTCCGGAACGGGCGGGGCGCCTTCTTCAAGAAACGCCGTGATATCCAGAAGAAACGGTGCAGTCAGCGCATCTATCCGTGACCCGGGCGTAAGCGGTGCAAGACAGTGGTCCAGATCGTCTATAGTATAGAGGTCTGCTTCGCATATCTGTTCATCAGTCCATCCCCGTGCTTTGGCATAAAAGCTATTCCTGTCGGCGCTTTTATGGTACTGTGCATAACAGGCACCGGTTGCTTCGACTTTGGATTTTCCGTAGTACACAGAGATCGCGGAGAGGAAGAGAAAAAGAAGCAGGTATTTCATACAGTACTTTCAGGATAGCCGCATCCCGATTTTTTGTGAAGCCACCGATAGAGGCAGCGCCAAAGACCGTACGGTTTTGTGCCGGTCCGGCGGAGGGCCGTACTGCTTCGTCCGTTCCCCGGAGATGACGGGTGCGTTACCACTTAAAATGTGCAAAGGCTCGGTTGGCTTCCGCCATCCGCTGCATGGCATCACGTTTCTTAATCGCCTCGCCTGTGCCTTTGGCGGCATCCATCAGTTCCGCGGCAAGTTTTTCCGCGTACGTATGATATTCCTTATTCGAACGCCTGTTTGCAATTGACACAATCCAGCGTATGGCAAGGGCGAGCCTCCGGTCCCCACGGACCTCCATGGGAACCTGGTAGGACGCTCCTCCGACCCTCCGCGGCCGAACCTCCATCTTCGGACCGACCGTAGACAGCGCCGTCTCAAACACGTTGACCGGATCCTCTCCTTTGGCTTTTATGATATCCAGGGCGCCGTACACCATGCGCTCCGCAGTATGTTTTTTGCCGCTGCGCATCACACGGTTGATGAACCGGGCAAGGAGCCTGCTGCCGTACACCGGATCGGGGGGCAATACTGTCCGCTGGACTCTTCCTGCTCTCATAGGATGTTACCCTGCTGCTGCAGCCGGACCGGGACCGCCGGACTTGCTGCCATAGCGGCTCCGGCCCTGTTTTCTGTTTGCGACGCCGGATGTGTCATATTTGCCCCGGACAATGTGGTATTTGACTCCGGGAAGATCCGGCACCCTGCCTCCGCGTATCAGTACTATAGCGTGTTCCGTCAGTTCATGTCCGATACCGGGAATGTAGGCGGTCACTTCCTGTTTATTGGACAGTCTGACCCTCGCAACCTTACGGAGAGCGGAATTCGGCTTTTTCGGGGTCATGGTTTTCACAAGGGTCACAACGCCGCGTTTGAACGGAGCGGGCATCTGGCGGGATACCCGGTCCTTGGCGTTAAAGAACTTGCGCAGTGCAGTCGCTTTGATCTTTTTTGTTTTACTTTTCCGCCCCCGGCGGATCAACTGATTGATGGTCGGCATAGTTGTTTCTGTAAAGGACACATTTTAATTGCCCGCGAGCCGCGCCCGTTCCGGAGAAACCGGGATAAGTCTTCCGATTATAACGTTTTCCTTCAGTCCGAGCAATTTATCTTCTTTGGCGGCAAGACAGGCATCGGTCAGAACGTTCGTCGTTTCCTGAAATGATGCCGCGGATAACCATGATTCGGTAAACAACGCGGACCGCGTAACCCCCAGGATTATGATTTGGGCTGTTGCCGGCTCGCCGCCGCTGGCCAGTACTCTGGCATTTTCTTCCTGAAACCGCGTACGGTCCACCAGTTCTCCGGGCAGGAGCGTCGTATCCCCCGACGTGTCAACACGGACTTTTTCGCTCATTTTCCGGACGATCACCTCAAAATGCTTGTCATGGATTGCGATACCCTGTGACTCGTACACGCGCTGAATTTCCGTAATGAGGTAGCGCTGGGCCCCGCGCAGCCCCCGCACCATAAGCACTTCTTTAATATCGAGGTTGCCGCTCGCCAGCTGATCCCCTGCATTCACTGTATCGCCGTCTTTGACCCTGAGCTCGCTCGTCAGGGGAACAAGATACTCCCGCTCTTCCGGAGGTTTGAGAAGCGTATTCCGGACGCGCACTTTATAGCCGGATTCCGTTTCGGTGATTTCTGCTTTCCCGGCGATTTCCGCAATCGGAGAAAGAACCCGCGGCGTCCTGACTTCGAATAATTCCTCAACTCTGGGAAGACCCTGGGTCACATCAAGTCCGACGATACCGCCTGCATGCCGCACCCGCATGGTAAGCTGGGTACCCGGCTCTCCGATGGATTGTGCCGCAATGACGCCGACCGGAGAACCCACGTCTACCGGAGCGTTGGTCGAAAAGTCACGGCCGTAGCATTTCACGCATAAACCGACCGGCGCCTGACAGGTGATAGGAGAACGGACGGTAACGGAAGCAACTTCATGTTCGTCCAGAAGCTTCGCATGTGCCTCGGTAATCTCATCGCCTTTGGCGATAAGCACCCGTTTTCCCCCGGGAACCGTAACATCTGCAGCTGCGTATCGTCCGATGAGACGTGACGTAAAGGAGCTCTGCCGGTCTTCCTGTCTGACGATCTCCCAGCCATCATCGGTCTCACAGTCATCCATACGGATGATGGCATCATGCGATACATCCACGAGACGGCGGGTCAGATACCCCGCGTCCGCGGTCTTGAGCGCGGAATCGGTGAGTCCTTTCCGGGATCCTCTGGTACTCGTCACATACTCAAATATAGAAAGCCCTTCACGGTAATTGCTTTTGGTGGGCAATTCAACGATCTTGCCCAAGGGGTCAACCACCAGACCTTTGATTGCGGAAAGCTGTTTCAGCTGATCCTTCGAAGCCCGCGCACCCCCCGAATCAATGATCATCTTGACCGGGTTGTTCTCAGCAAGTTTCTGCCACGTCAGTTCCGCAATCCGCTCCGTCACTTCAATCCAGACTTCGTTGCTGAGGCGCCTTTTTTCCTCAAGCGTTATAAGCCCCTGCTGATAATTGTCGTCAATGCCTTTTACGTTCGCTTCCGCTTCATGGATGATCGTCTCTTTATCATCAAGCATGTCGCAGTCAAAAACCGAAACGGACAGCCCGCCGCAGAGCGTTGCTCCCAAAAATCCGATATTTTTAATGGCATCGATGAGCCGCACGACTTCTTCTTTCGAATAGTGAGCTAAAGCTTTGGTGATGAGCTGTTTCACGGTCGCGGCTTTGACCGGCGTATTCATATAGCGCAGTTCAGCGGGTAAAATTTCGTTGAATATGATCTTGCCGACCGTGGTTGCCGTCAGCTTCCCGTCCAAGAGCGCCCGGATAGGTTCTCTCAGGGTAATCTGTTTTGTCTGATATGCGTAGATTGCATCCTGGCCATCAGCAAATACGGGCAGAGAATCCCCCCGACGCGCCTTCGCTGCGGGATCTGTGGTCGTAAGGTAAAAGCACCCCAACACCATTTCCTTATTGGGAACCGTGATCGGTGACCCGTCCGCCGGCTTAAGGAGGTTGTGTGTCGGCAACATGAGGTGGACCGCTTCATCCTGTGACTCTTTGGACAGAGGGATGTGCACGGCCATCTGATCACCATCAAAATCGGCGTTATACCCCGCACAGACGCACGGATGAATACGAATGGCAGCGCCTTCGGTAAGGATCGGATAAAATGCCTGGATGCCCAGTTTATGGAGGGTCGGAGCACGGTTTAACAGAACCGGATGATTTTTGGTAATCTCCTCAAGAATATCAAAAACCTCCGGCGTCCGTTTTTCGAGGACATTTTTGGCATTTTTTACGTTCGGGGCGATACCGCGGACAATAAGTTCCCTCAGAACAAAGGGCTTAAACATTTCCAGCGCCATTTCTTTCGGAATGCCGCACTGGGTCAGGTTTAAC
>JAMCTH010000004.1:0-706 GCA_023379025.1 Patescibacteria group bacterium
ATTCGGTACTGTCGGCGTCGGACCGGTCACGGCGACCTTCAGGTTGTCAATCGCCTGCGTGCCGAACAGCCCAAGAGCGACGATCGCGATAACGATCAGTGCTACAGTTGTGATTACGCGTTGCATTTGTTGCTGGTCCTGCTCGCGTTGCTACTCATGGGGCAGATTGTCTGCCGTTCCTATCTGCCCCATGTACGTTTTCCACCCCAAACTTTTTCTCACAAACTCCTTCTCTAAAACTCACACTCTCAAACGTATGGTCAATGCATTCTCTTTTCATTCAACAAATTACAGCGGTCGCGGTAACTCGTTGAAGCTAAAAAACCCGGGCTATCCATAAAAATTTATAGCGCTTTCCCCTCCGGCTGCATACAGAACTCCATTATGTTACGGACTCGGCTCTCCGTTATGTTATACATCGTCAACAGCCCCGTATTTTCTATCGTCCGCCGCTCCCCTTCCCATTGACACCCCGTCTGAACCGATGGTAAACACAGGGATACCAGGAACGCAGTCTTCTTGGGAGAAACTCTTCTGGACGAAAAGTCTGTGGCTTAGCGGGCGATATCCGACCCCAGGATGATCATGAAATCCGCCCCGTCCGGTACCGGCTCTCCGGTCGGAAGCGTACCGACCGTCATCCCGAGCTCGGTTGCAAGCGTCCGGGTACTTGCGGGGTATATGCCGGTCAGGTCAATGATCGTGG
>JAMCTH010000004.1:716-128197 GCA_023379025.1 Patescibacteria group bacterium
CGGCCCGCCGCATCTTTTTCGTCCGTAATCGTGACCGTCGGCAATTTACTCTGAAGCGCCGCGGCATACGTCGTCAGTGCACCGGTAACGGTCGTACCGTTGCGGAGGGCAATCTTCGGTCCTCCGGCGATGACCAGAAAATCCGCAGACGGCATCGCCTCGTCCGAGGGAATGAGCGCAAACGCCATATTGAGAAGCGACGCAAGGCTTCTCCCCTGGGAAACCTTCGTCTGCCGCGGGTCGATAAACAGGCTTTCCTGGTACGTCTGCTTCCGGGCCCGGGACTGTTCGGTCAGGACCGCGCTCGGGATATCGGCCCGGATATCCTCGGCAAGCGCGCTGAAGAGCGCCGCATTCCCGCTCCCGTCGCGGAGGGCAACCGGCGTGGTCGGCACCTCGGCTACCACCTGGTTTGTCGACGGCCGGAAGACGATGGTCTCTTTCGCCTTGGGGTAGGTCAGCACTATGTCGTTGTTTTGCACCCGGGAAAGCGCCGGAACCGCGGCAACGACGGCGCTGTTGGTCACGGTTGCTACCTCCGGCTCCTCTCCCTGGGGGAGCTCGGTCACGGATCCGACCGCGGCAATCACGGAATTGGCCTCGGCCGGCGCGGTGATGGGGGTTGTGGCCGGCTTCGGCGTCCCCGCGGTTCCGGTACCCGGGGATCCGCTCTTTCCCAATCCGGAAAACCCGGTGCTGCCGGTTCCTGAAGTGCCGCTTGTCCCCGGAAAGTTGGAAAGCGCAGTGACGGCGGCAGTCGATGAAGGCTTGAAGAGCTGGCTGCTGACCCAGGTGTTGGCATTACACAGGCCTCCGAGTTTATAAAAAAGGAGTTTTGCATTGCCGGTCGGCTTGGCATACGTCACGTACACATCCGGCTGGCCGAAATTATAGTCCGCACGACTTGCGCCGACGCCGAATCCCTGGTCGAAATTGTAGGAAATCGGATTACCGCCGGGGTTATCCGCGAAGTTCCCTTTCCGGTCAAACACGATGTTCGGGTCCGCACTGCATCCCTGCCCGAGCGTCCCGGCCTGGCCGGTAAAGGCGTCAGCGGGTTTGAACAGGTTGAAAAATCCTCCGACGATATTGTCCGGGCCGGCAGAAGCAGCGGCTTCTTTCCATGCCGAAGCGGTAAAGGGAACATTGTTGTAGACATCCACCACGCGGTCGTGCACTTTGACGCAGGAAATCGCGCCGCACGTGCCGCCGCTGCCGCAGGCATCAAACCCGGCGGCCTGGCAGGCGTCATCATCCCCGCATGCCGGGGCGTTTTTCACCTTCTGGATCGTACAGCCGGCCGGAAGCGGCCGCTCTCCCGGCTTCCATGCCGGTATCTGCCAGGTAAGCTCGATCGGCTCCGGTTTGGCCGATCCCGGCCCGCCGGGGCCCGCGCCTTTCATCCAGTTGACCCCGAGCATATCATGGTTTTTGTTGTAGGTCGTATACGTCGTATCTGACGGCCCCATCTGCGCTTTCCCGCAGATGCCGCAGGAGTAGCCGCAGGTAGCCGTTTCCCGGCACTCGCAGACCTCCTCGTACGGATTGCAGCCGAGATTCGGCAGGCTTGGTGCACCGAAATTCCCGCCCTGATAACTGATTGCCACATTATCGAACTTATACTTGTCGGGAAGCCTTTTGCCGTTAATCTGAAAGACATAGTGTTTGAGTTCATCGGCGCTATGAACCTGCGGCATGAAGCCGTCGGCAGCCGGGTAGTCCGACAGGAACCGGAGTTCGTTCCCAGGCATGCTCTGGACGTGCGGGCCGGTCTTCCCGGGATTGGCCGCGGCATAGTTGTCCGGCGGAAGTATCGCCAAGTCCCCGAGGATGCCCGGCGGCGACTGGGCGGTCCTTTGGATCACGAGCTGGTAGACGAAATGGTTCGGGTCATTATTGACGATGCCGATACTGCAAAGAAGCGAGCCGCAGGCATATTGGGTAATATAATTGTCGGAACCGGCCGCGGCACTCTGAGGTGTTCCGGTTGCCTGGGCAAGAAACCTGCCGCCCGGACCGGAATCACCTGCAGGAATGGGGATTCCCATATCATGAAGCGCCCATGCCGCCTGCCGCCCGACACTCCCGACGGTCTCCCGTATGCCGGGGATAACGGACTGGACCATGGCAGAAACAGTCCGGGTTCCCGCGGCAATCCGCGCGGAGGCGGCGGAAAGAACCTCCTGCCCGATCACCCCTCGGGCAACCGGAGTTTGTTCGACAGCCGAAATCCGAAGATGAAGCGGTACCATACCCTGCCCCGCACTCCAGGAAAACTGGCGGGTAAAGCTGCCAAGACTCTCAATCGCCTGCACCGTGTCGGGCTTGCTTACCCCGTTCGGGCCGTACCAGCCGGTGGATTCCCATTCGGTACCGCTTGCGTCCAGGATCCACGGGCAGAAGGCAAACAGGTAATCAGGGAGCGGCGATCCGTCGGAGAGCTTCCCGCTTTTAAACCAGTTGAAGAGTTCCTGATAGTACTGGGCCTGCACGGCATCCGTCGTTTTCGGAAATGCGGCATCAGCCTGATTGTTAAAGTCCCACCCGCCCTCGCCGACCATAAACGGCGGCACCCACCCGAGGGCCTTCTGGAAGGCATCCGCGTAAAACCGGAACCCCATGACCCCGATTTCATCAGCCGTCCAGCCGGGCGGGTGGTTGGCCGCGTAGGTATGCGGCACGAAAAACATGTTGTTGAAGAAATTATCCGCATTGGCGCCCTCCCGGGCACGGATCGCGTTGACGACCGTCGTCACATCATTGGGATCCTGGAGCTGGAGCCCGACTTTGCCGCCGGCATTGATGATGTTCTGGCCGATCGTCATGAAATGATCGAGGAACAGCGAAAAATCCGGCTGACCGTTTGAATACTCGCGCGGATCCCCCGGCTCGTTATACAGTTGGATGTAGGGCGGCAGATTATACTGCTTCATGATCGCGACATCCCGTGCCCAGGGGTAGCCGGTCGGCGCCTGGTTCACCTTGAGCTCGCGGCGCCAGATCGGGGTAATCCCGGCCGCGGAAAAGTTCTCCGCAGCAAGTTTGAGCTGGTTTTCATCCTGGTAGATGGCATCGACCCATGTGACGCCGAGTTCTTTGAGGCGCGGAATCTGGATTTCAAAATCCCTGGCCGAATAATAGCCCCGCGGCATGAAGTTGACGCACTTGCCGTTGTCGCTCACCGGCCGCTGCCAGTTTTTGAGGTGGTCGGCTTCGCTTTGGCTGTTGGGCGGACCAACCGGAGCGGGTGTTGGGGTTACGCCTGGTGTGGGCGTTGTGCCGGGCGGCAGCTGCGGCGGAGGCGCGGCAGGAAGCGGATTGGAGGCAAAGCCCGGCGGCGGCGGTTGGGACGGCGGCGGTTCGTTCCCTCCGGACAACCACTTGAGCGGGTCCTTCATGTCAAAATAATTGCCGGTATAAAAAATGTCCTGAGCCGCAACCGGGGTCATAATCTGAAACAGGGTATTTGCGGCAAGCCCCATACGCATGACATCCGGATAGGCGGGGTATATCGGATAGGAACGGTTATCGCAGACGACATACTCGATGTTGCCGAAGGCGCGTTCGTTCGGGTAAAGGCCCAGTTTATTCCACGTCGTCCCCCACACGCTCTGCCAGCGCGCATACTCCTCCTGGGACGCCTGCGGGTTATCCACGGTCGGCGGACAGACGATGCCGGTAATGGGCGTCCCGTCCACGGCAAAATTCCGGTACATCGTATTGCCGCCCTGGTCCCTGACATACGTGATGAAATCGCACTTCAGCTTGTCCTGCTGGCCCGTAGTCAGAAGTTTTTTGAGGACTCCCTGGCGCTCCTGGATTTCGGTCAGCGCCTTGGCCCCGGCCGGATCATAGGTACTGCTCTGCATGGCGGATGAAGCGAGGGCTTCTTTTTGGGACATTTCGGCGGGCGTCACGTGCTCGGCATCCCAGTCCCCGGCCCACTGGTCGGCAAGTTCCTTGGCAAAGGGGATCCGGAACTGAAGATCGGGGTCATTACCCGGCGCGCCGTAGTTCATCTGGATCTCCCCCATCCATTTGACGGTTTTGCACTGGGGCACGGACTTGAGCGTAAACGCCGCCTCCTCCCGGAGCATGATCGGCGTGCTTTTCGTCATGCCGCAGTGGAGGCCGCGGACGCCGATGTTGTTGATAAGCCCGGCATCAGAGCGCTGTGAGGGCATTTCCTTGCCCGTGTAGTCGCGGAACCGGGGGGTAGCCGTATCGCCGTTATCCGGGCCCGTCCCCTCCATGGGCAGGCACGGCTGTTCGGATTCCTCGGGGTAGGACATTTTCCCTGAGGATCCGACGTTACTTACCGGCGTTGTCGTATCGACCTGGATCTGTCCGGTCACATTGGCGCCCGGATTGGCGGCAACCGTCTGAACTTTGCCGTTTTGGTCGATAAAAACAAGCTGGAGCCGCTGGTTCTTGTCCCAGATAAAAAACGTGAGCCCGGTGAGCTTTTGGAACGCGGCGTAGTTCGGGTCAGACGGATCGTTTTTAATCCGCTCGTATTCCCGGGCGATGCCCTGAAGAAAGCCGGTAAGGTTGGGCCATGTGTTACTCCCGTCCGGCGGGCCCGTTTCCGTCAGAAAATAGTTCATCTGGGACGTATTGATCCCGGCCTGCTGCCAGAGCGCGAGCGTATTGACCCAGTCGGTAACCGCGCCCTGCGGCGTATTGGCATAGGAGTTGAAGACGATGCCGCTTGCCCGCTGTGCCGCCGCAGCTGCCTGGGGATTTGCCAGAAAGCTTTCAATAAACTGTTGCTTGTTGGATCCGTCAAATCCTCCCATGGACGGGAGGGAGAGTGTGCAGGACGTACATGCTTGGGCAAATGCGGCAAACTCCGCGGCATAACGGGCGCCGGTCGTATCGAGGTTGGGCTCGTTGCCGAGTTCGACCCGGATCGGACGGCCGGTCGCCGTTTTGAAAGCCGAAACCTCGGCGCTCAGGTTTGCTCCCATCTGGCTCGCAACCGGGGTGTCCATGACATTGCCCCAGGTGCGGATCGTCATGTCAATGCCGTATTTTTCCGCATTCTGGAAAATCTCTGACGTTTTTGCCTGGTCGGCAATCGTCCCGTCGGTCAAGATGATCGTGGCCTGGATCCTCTGGTTCTGGGTCGCCGGATCGCTTTGGGTGGCCATTTGCCGAAGACGGGCGAAATCCGTTTCGATCGGATTGTACTGGGAGTCCATGAGTGCCGCGCCGTTCGTGCCGAATGCGGACGACTGGCAGCTCGTGTAATCGGAGGGCGGCGTGCAGGCGGCATAGACCGGAGCAAGTGCCCCGGCTCCCGAAAAAACGGCCGCAAACCCGGCGGACATGAGGACTATTTTAATAACACGGGGCATATTCCTATCCTAGGCGAAGCGTACCGTCATTGCAAGATAAATGTTTATCCTCATCAAACCGGTATCACCGTAGAGAACCGGGGCTTTTCCGGTCAACATCCTGATGAAGCGTTCGGTAAGCCGTGGCACATCGTGTGCTATACTTACCCCATGACATCCTCCTCCCTCATCCGCTGGTGCGGACGCATCATACGCGCATCTTTTATCCTGCTGTTTCTCACCGTCCCCCTGATCCTCACGCCCTGGAACTACGAGCTTTTTGAATTTAACAAGATGATGGTCACCTATGCCCTGACCGTGGTCATCGCCGCGGCATGGATCGTGAAAATGGCGGCAAAACGGGAGTTTTTTGTTGCCAGAACCCCCCTCGACATCCCGATTGCCCTGTTTTTTCTGTCCCAGCTGGTCGCGACCGTCTTTTCCATGGACCCCCATGTCTCATGGTTCGGCTATTACAGCAGATTCAACGGGGGGCTGTGGTCCGTCATAAGCTACATCGTTCTCTACTACGCGTTCGTAAGTAACTCGGAACCAATGAGCGGGAGAGCGGAAGAGAGAGAGACAGGAAGAAAATCAAATCAGCTCTCTTCCTCGCTCCACCCGCCCCTCTTCCCCACCTCCTATCTTCCTCTCCTTAAGGTCATGCTCGTGACCGCGGCGGTTGTAGCATCGTACGGTGCTCTCGAACATTTCGGCATCGACAAAAATCTGTGGGTCCAGGACGTACAAAACCGCGTATTTTCCACCCTCGGGCAGCCGAACTGGCTTGCCGCATACCTTGTCGCCCTCCTGCCGCTTGCCATGGCATCTGCCATAAAAATCACACATCCCGGATCCCAAATCACCCGGATTGACCGTTTCCTCCATCCGGATGCCAAAAATAAAAAAGAAGGATTGAACATTTCTGGTCTGGAACCGCGGTCATCGGAGTTCGGCCGGACCGCGGGATTGGTGCTCTGGACAGCACTAAGCGCACTCTTTTTCCTGGTGCTCCTCTGGACACGGTCGAGATCCGGACTCCTCGGCGCTGCTGTCGCGGATGCCGCGTTCTGGGGTATTTTATTCCTCAATTCTGATCTCCGAAAGCGCCTTGCCATGCCTTTTATTTTCTTCCATGTTCTCTTTGCGCTCATCGTTTTCGTAAACGGAACCTACGTCGAAACGATAGACCGGTATGTAACGCTCGGCAGTTGGGAAAACAGAGTACATACGCTTCTCGCACGTGTTCCATCAACTGCGACGGCCTCCGCTGACCGGAGCCCCGGAGGATCATCGTCACAACAATCCGCTCCTCCTCCGGGCGGCACAATGCTCGAAACGGGAGGGACTGAATCCTCGACTATCAGGAAATACGTCTGGGAAGGGGCACTGCGGGCCTGGAAAAGTACGCCGAAAACCCTGCTGGTCGGAACCGGCACGGAAACGTTTGCCTTTGCCTTTTACCGGTTCCGGCCCAAAGAGCATAATCTGACAAGCGAATGGGATTTTCTCTACAACAAAGCACATAATGAGTACCTCAATTACCTGGCAACGACCGGAGCATTCGGGCTCGGAAGCTATCTTCTCCTTCTCTGCGTCTTTATCGGATGGTTTATCAAAGCCCAAAAAATACAGCATTCGGACGTTGAGCCTGAGTTGTCATTTGAACGGAGAATTGTGTCATTCGCATTGTTTTCCGGCTGGCTTTCCATTCTCGTCACCAACTTCTTCGGGTTTTCCGTCGTCATCATCCAGCTCCTGTTTTTCCTGATTCCGGCGATGGTCATTACCCTTCTGGCAGACCGGGGCGGACCGTACCGTTCCATCCGCTTCTCACCCAAGCTGGCGGGTGCGGTCATCGGTACGGGCACGGCACTCGGCGTATTTCTCCTCTTCACCGTCGGCAAGCTCTGGTATGCGGATGTGCTGTTTGCCCTGGGATACCGGGACAACCGGGAAAACAACTTTCAGGCAGCGGCTCCGCTGATCCGGCAGGCAGTCGTCCTCAACGCAAACGAGCCGTTTTACCATGACGAGTATGCCACGACCCTTGCCGGACTCACGCTTGCGGCGGTCAATGAAAAAAATGCAACCGCGGCAGGCGAACTTGCCAAAGAAAGCCTCATGCAAAGCGACACGGCGCTCACGATCTCTCCCCAAAACGTCAATTACTGGAAAACCAGGACGAAAATCTTTTACTCGTTTTCCCAGTTTGACCCGGCATTCAACGGCGATGCCATCCAGGCGCTCGTTCATGCCGAGACGCTTTCTCCCAATGACCCGAAAATCCTCTATAATCTCGCCATCCTCTACGGACGGCAGAATGATAACACCAAAGCCATAGAACTCCTGAAAAAGGCGATCGTCCTCAAAGCTGATTACCGCGATGCCTACTACGCCCTTTTTGTTTTTTACCGCGATATGAAAAAAACGGCGGATGCCAAAGCCACGCTCGAACAGTACCTGACGCTCGTTGACCCCAATGACCGCGAATTTATCCGGCTTATGGCACAATGATATGAAACCGATCGTCGCCGCTCCGAACCCCGTCCTGACGTCTCCCGCCCGTCCCGTCGCGCAGTTTGACAAAAAGCTCGCCTCCCTCGTCCGCGACATGACGGATACGCTTCTCCGGACGGTGAATCCCAAAGGCGTCGGCCTTGCCGCGCCGCAGATCGGGGTATCCCTCCGCGTCTTCATCACCCGGCCGCGCGAAAGCACGCCGGTACGGGTATTCATCAACCCGGAGATTCTTTCCTCATCGAGCGATCTGACCGACGGCGTCCCTGAACGCGGCCGGAAAATGGAGGGGTGCCTGTCTATCCCCCGCATCTGGGGCAAAGTCCGCCGCGCCAAAACACTCACGCTGCGCTATCAGGACATAAACGGCGCGGTGCACCGGGAACCATTCAGCGGCTTTTTGGCGACGATCATCCAGCACGAAACCGACCACATAAACGGCATCCTTTTTACCCGGCGCGTTCTCGAGCAAAAGGGAACGCTGTATGAACCCTCCAAAAACGAAGAAGGGAAAGAGGTGTTGCGGGAAATAAAACTTACGCCGTGACACACTGACACCGTGACGCTCCGACACCACTACCGACGGTGGCACAGTGTCACGGCAGTAATACAAAAAGTAATGAACATGCCGGTCATTCGCGTCCTCTTCTTCGGTTCGACTGCGGATTCGGTGATCGTTCTGAACAGCATCTTTGCATATACCGCTACCCATCCGGAGGTGAAACTTTCTGCCGCCGTCACGCAACCTCCTAAACCCGCTGGAAGAAAACACATCATTACCAAAACACCGATAGAGGTTTGGGCAACGGATCATAGAATACCGGTACTTTCGTTTCCGACTGATCCGGAAAAACCCTGGCGTTACCGCGACGAACAGACCGTAATCGATACGCTTGAGCCTTTGAGGACTGACCTCATCATTTCAGCCTGTTACGGCCAAAAAATTCCGGCGCCAACGATTACATCGGCAAAATACGGCGGCCTGAACGTCCACCCCTCGCTCCTGCCCCGCTGGCGCGGCGCCGACCCCGTGCCCTGGGCCATCTTCACGGGAGACCGGCAGACCGGGGTAACGCTGGTCACGCTCGGGGAACACTTTGATGCCGGCCGGATCATTGCGCAAAAAAAAGTGCCGCTCACCGATACGGACTCTTCCGGCCCGCTCCGCACCAAACTTTTTACTCTGGGCGCCGACACGCTTGCCGCCATACTTCCCGGCTATATTTCGAACAAACGCAAAGGCAAACCGCAATCTCCCCATCTTCCCCTCTCCCCATCTTCCCCTCTCCCAACCCACCCATCTTCCCCTCTCCCGTATGCCCGCCGCCTCACCCGTGAAGACGGCTTTATCCCCTGGGAGCTTCTGAGGCATGCAACAAGAGGCGAACCGGTTTTGCCTGCAACACTACAACAATACAACAAGGTAACAATCGTGAAACAACGGGAAAAACAACCGGTGACCGATGATCCGATGGTATCCATACTCCCGACACTCATCTTCCGCGCCTTCCGGGCCTTTTCCCCCTGGCCGGGAATTTGGACAGAAATTGAGACAGGAGACACGAAACAAGAGACAGGGAAAACGAAAAGACGTTTGAAGATCCTTTCCTGTCACCCGTCTCCCCATCAGCCCATCTCCCACTCTCCCCATCTCATCCTCGATTCCGTCCAGCTTGAGGGGAAATCTCCGGTATCCTACAAACAGTTTTCCGAGGCGTACCTTTCGGAAACTCCCTCTTGACACCACTTCATAGCTTGGTCTACGCTGGGAATAAGGAATTTTGTATGGCGCGACGCAGAAGCTCCCCGGCATCCCTCAAAAAACTTGATCTGGCATCATGGAATTTCATCATTTTCCTGACACTTGCGTTTATCCTCCTCGTGGTGGTTCTGACTGCCATGAACCGGGTAACGTTTGACCTCCGGTCCCGGGCCGGACTTACCTGCCCAAATGTTACCCTCCCCCGGGCGGAAGATTGCCCGGGAGGCTGGACCTACAAACGGGACATGAACGGCTGCCTCGCCTTCTTCTGCGAACCGAAATCCGCTCCTGCCGCTCCCGCAAAATAACCATTTCCCTCCCCGGCCGGCTAGGGTATGTGCGTTCGTGAAAGCGTTTCGTTTATCCGGCATTCTGAGGATAGGTCACCTGAAAGCGGCCGCGCCGCCGTTCCCGTTTCGAACCGGCCCGAACCTGCCGCACCCCCGTCCTCCAACGCCGGTTCCGTCTTCCCGGGTCGTGAGAACCGTTATCAGAGACACATGCACGGTCATGGAGCGCTCGTCAAATTACCATCGCATGTCTGCCCGGAACGCAGTACTTCGCCCCCGCCCGCTTGCCGGGAATGCATTACTGCTTGTATCAATGGCGTAACTCTCTACTTGGATATCGGCGGTACCAAATGCCGGACTTCGTGGGCTACCGGAAATACCGCATTGAGTATAGTACCGGCGTCGATCCGGATCGCAGGAACCGAAAGGCCAGAGGTTCAGTGCCCGGGATTGGGAGGCCGATAAGTGAGGGTTTCTTCGTCCCCGGGGACCGCACTACAGCTGGTACAGGCCTTCCGGAGGGAAGGATCCGGCGAAGCTTCTTCCGAGGTCAAGTATATCCCATGCATATACGGCATTGATCCTTCATTCGGGGTATCCTTCCTGCCTTCCGATATCCGTATTACGATGGATGACTGCCGCATGGCGTCTCGCGGCATCCGGTCGGACGCCAGTCCCTCGAATCCTTTACCAGCCCCCGCTTCCGTACCATGAACTGCGCGCATGTGTAATTAGTCATACAGACAACCACGTGGTTTATTTTTATACTAAATCCATGACTCATACTTCCTTCCGCCGGCTCCTTCTTCAGGGAACCGAAGGCGTGCTGTCTGCAACCACGGATCTCCTCCTGCTCATCCTGTTCTATTCGCTCAACGTCGCCGGAACGCGGTCCTCGTACGATATCTATCGCGCGGGAGAGGAAGCTTCGTCCGTACTGGACGAGATCAATTACAAAAGCATCAAAAATGCACTGTATGCCCTCACCAAAAACGGGTATATCGAACGGTCGCCGAAGCACTCAGCGGCGGAGCTTGCCATTACGGGGCTCGGGCTGAAGCGCATCCGGGAGTTAACGCCGACTTATCATAAAAAACGGCCGTGGGACAATCAGATCTACCTCATCTCCTATGACATCCCGACGAAAACGAATCATGCCAGAGCGTGCCTTCGCAACTATATCCGAAAAACCGGCGGGGCGCTTCTCCAGGAAAGTCTCTGGATCAATCCTTACAACCCAACGGTGCTCATCGAAGCGTTCATTCACGAGCACCATATCCCCGGTGCAGTACTCGTTTCGCGGCTCGGGCCGGGCGGATCCATAGGCAATGAAACGATTCCGCGTCTTGTACGTAGGGTCTATCGCTTAGATCTGTTGCACGATCGCTACAATGCGTTTATACGGCGCTATTCGGAACGAACATTGCCGTTAGCAAAAACAAAACTCTTCGTCGACTACTCCGCTATCCTCAGAGACGATCCGCAGCTCCCCTTTGCCCTCCTTCCCGACAAGTTTGCTGGAGAAAATGCACAGACGCTCTATTCCCGTCTCATGAATTTATAATTAGTCTCTGTTGCAACCACGTGATGCGCGGCTAGACTAACTTGCATGGGAGCCGGTTGCAGTCATCATCCGACGGCACGCGCTCAACGGTCGCCTGTACCCCGCGGACTATCCAGCTTACTCCTGTACCCTCGCGTCGCTCCGGGAACACTGAAAAATCTCCGGAGCCTGTCCCTGGCTCATCTTCACCATGCGGGTCTCTAAGGGGATTTCTGGAAGGTACATCAAAAAAGGACACCGTGTTATTGTGCTGCGGTCGGTGCGGAGGCCTTCTGATCAAAGCGTACGCGCTTAATGCACTTGGCGCAGGCCCGGACGCGGGTAAGGGCGCCGCCCATCGGAAGGCTGACCCAATGGAGGTTCGGCTTAAATCCGCGGATCGTCGTCTGGGCCCGCTTTTTCCACTGGCCCCCAGCCACACCGGTGTGATGGGTGTGCTGCCGTCCGCTTGAAGACTTTTTACCGCAGATGTCGCAACGATATGCCATAGAATAAAAAATCCCGCTCCACACGTTCAAATCCCTTGTCCCATGCCTTTACCATTTGGGATTTCGTGCTTGGTGCTCTATACTATACCATATGTCCGGGGCTTTCCTCAACAATCCGCTGTCTCTCCTTATCCTCCTTGTTGTCCTTATCGTGAGCGTCATGCTCCATGAGATCGCGCACGGCTTCATCGCCGACCGCCTGGGCGACCCGACGGCGCGGGTACTCGGCAGGCTTACCCTCAACCCCATACCCCACATCGACCTCTTCGGTTCGATCATCGTACCGCTTCTCATGCTCCTGTCCGGCACCGGCATCATCTTCGGATGGGCCAAGCCGGTCCCGTTTGATCCCTTCAACCTCAGAAATCCCCGCCGGGACAGCGCGCTCATCTCGCTTGCGGGGCCGGCAACAAATATGCTCATCGCGATTATCTCTGCCGTACTGCTGCGCATCCTGTTCCTTTTCCATGCCGTCCTGGTCCAAAATGTCCTCACCGGGGCGCTCGCGTATATCCTCTACGCGATCCTCGTTCCGATGATCACCTTAAATGTCGTCCTTGCGGTCTTTAACCTCATCCCGGTAGCGCCTCTTGACGGCTTTAAGATTGTCGGCGGATTCCTCCCCGAACGCGAAGCACGGGAATGGTATCAGCTGGAGCGGTACGGACTTATCTTTTTGCTTTTCCTGATATTTCCGATCTTCGGTCCGGTCTCACCGGTATCCCAGCTTATCTCGCCGGTTATCAATTTCATACTGAAATTTCTGATCCCCGGGACCGGATTAGTTTGATCCAGCAATCTCCGTCTTGCCAATCCAATGAGTGCGTGCTATAGTGCGGCTTTATGCCGGACGTAGTACGGGAGGATTCCGCTCTTTCAGAAGAAGAGTCACAATATCAGTTTGTGGCTCTGGCGGCACAACAGACATTTATAAAAGATGGTGAACTAGTAAGGGAATCGGCAGAACACCATGGCGTTCAAGTTACTGAAGGCGGACTCTTCGTACCTGCATCTCCCGGTAATTACAATCTTCGGCTACCGGACGGAAGTCCCGCTGAAATAAAAGGGTTACGCAGTGCTACCAGACTTCTCGTCGTGTGCGAAGACTGCCGCGTTTCAGGGCCAATTGCCAAAACTGTTCGCCATGATGCACTGTTTGCCAATGCCGGAGGACCGGGCCAAATTCTTATGACCCGTATAAGACCTGCGGTGCAGTTTACGGCGGCTGTTCTGGCCCTCAATCCAAACATATCAATTGTCTGGTACGGACACACCGGCATCTGCGGCGGGGCAAACCATCAGACCAACGGCCGTATGGCAGACTTTTATAACCCCGGAGAAGATTATTATGTGAGTGAAATGAAAGACTCAGCACAAATGGAAGTATATCTTCAGACCTTCATGAACGAGCTTATGGAAGCTGGGTTTCCCAGAGAGCAAACCGAGTGCCACCTGGTCCATGTAAACGAAGAAAACGGAATCTCCGGTATAACTACCGTCGAATTCTAGACCGTCAATCCCCGGGTCCGCACTCTTGACAACGGCAGTACTCCTCATATACGATACGTATGCCCGTGTGGAGAGGTTGGAGATAATTTTCCTCCACAGAATCTTTACAAGATGAGGTAGTCGGCAGTAATTTCTACCGCCGGCAACAGGACTACGTCTCCGGCCCCCTTGGGTGCCGAAGCAGTCCCTCCGATTAAACATCATCGGGGAAAATACTCCAACAACCTGCCGGGCGGAATTATTTTTTCTTCTCATTTCCTATTGCATTTGCGTTCCCTTTTACGCCTTCGTTTGATACAATCTACCGTAATGGTGAGTTCGTTGGTTCGTGATTCGCAGGAACGAATAACGACAGAGCGTGCGTTGCGGGTACCTTCTTCCATACGCCGAGATAGCTCAGCGGTAGAGCAACTGTTTTGTAAACAGTAGGTCCGGGGTTCGAACCCCCGTCTCGGCTCAAATCGGCACATGCAATATATGGTGGCGTAAACCCCTGCCCGCCGACTGGCGAAGCAGACCGGAGTCCAATTTCCCGGATTGGCTCAAAAATTGATCAAACATAATAGTTCCTACCCATTCTGACCGTCTGTATGGCGATAACGCGCTTTGAAACAGAGGCATATATTACAGCCAAATATGAACATCCGCTCGCACTCGGAGACACAGAGTGTGATTTGTTCAAACAAAGCCCGCTTGCGTCCTATTTGCCGAGAGCTCACCGCATCCTCATCGGCGGATCCGGACGGGGTACGGAGGTATATGCATTCGGCATGTACTTCAGACGGTTCGCTCCTGTCATTACTGCGGTAGATGCGAATGTGGAACTCGATCCGGACGTCAAAAAACGACTTAAAATCCCCATATTCGAAGAGCGGGAACTTCTGCATATCTACCTTCTGCAACGACCGGAACCGTTCGATCTCGTCGTCATCAATACCGGTAAATCGCACGGCATCGAGACGGATGAAGAATATGGAGCACTCCTGTCTGCCATAGCTCCGAAGGGAGTCCTTCTCCTTGGCGTTGATGTGCCCCTGTTTGATCCCATCTTCTCTGACTATTGTGACTGGATGGAGGATACGGAAATACCGCCGCTTCCGGAGGCGTGGATCAAGCGGGAGTAACCTTAATCTTTCCCAAACCGGTTTCTCCAAAACGGGGTGGTTGCAAAAAACTTCTTCAGATCTTCGAGGATTATGTCATTTAATTCGTAGGTCACGCTTCTCCCGACTTTCGTTTTCCTAAGCCATCCCGACGCGTACATAACCTTCAGATGGTGGCTCACGAGACTTTCCGGAAGATCGATATCGGCCACAATCTCACGTGCTTCCATAGGGCGGTGCATGAGAAGGTACAGTATCGACAGTCGTTGAGCATGGCTTATCCCCCGTGCCATACGTGCAACCGGTTTGATTTTTTCTTTGAGGCGCACTCCTGTATACATAATTGGGTGTGTATACACAGAAAATCCTGTCTTCGGGATTATTCTGTGCCGAGGCTAGGATTCGCACCTAGGGAGGCCTTACGACCGCCAGTTTTACAGACTGGTGCATTTGACTACTCTGCCACCTCGGCTTTATGCCTATCTGAGAAGAAAAGCGTATCCGCATTATACCGGACCGGAATAGGTGAGGCAATGAAGGAGATGCAAAAAAAATTCCCCCCTTGATATTTCCCACAATCCTTTTTATAGTAACGATATGGCGGAAACGGAAGACAAAAACGAGGGTGGGAACGAAGAGACCGGATCGTATATCTACTACATCATCGGAGCCGTCCTCCTGGTAGCTATTATCGGGGCCGGATACTTCCTGAGACCGAAAAATACCCCTCCCGCAACCAACGCACCGGCAGAAACAGCCGCGGTACCGACCCCAACCCCGACTCCGGGTCCGATCACCGGACTTGCCTGCGAAAAGTCGTACTATAATCCGGTCATCGGATTTGCGCAGTATTACCTGAGCTTTGAGGGAGGAGACGTCTCCCCGGCACATACCGTTACCTGCAATATCGAGGCAAGCCAGTCCGGGGCGATTGTTGCGGCGGTAAATGTTGAAAGTCCCCTGACCGCGGCTCCCCAGAGAAACGGTTCGACCTTCCGCTGTACTACGAAAAAGCTTGACCTGAAACCCAATATCCCGACCAAAGTAAACGTCGTGATCAAAGACGATCTGAACAATCAGTCGACGTGCTCTGCGAATTTCCTCCTCCCCACCCCCTGATCTCCCGAAGCTTATTTAGTCGTTCCTTCCCAATGTTTTCGTAAAGAACGTGATGTCGCGGGCAACGGCGGTGTTCCATGCACTGCCGTCGGAAACCCGGAGATTATGGTCTGCTCCCGGATAGAGGTAATACTCCGGCCGGTTGCCGTCCCTGGTAAGCTTCTCAACCAGCGAGTCCGTCCATGCTACCGGAACCGCGTCATCCGAGGTCCCCTGTTCGATCTCAAGCGGACCTTTGATCCGGGGTAAATAGTTGGTAAGGGTATAGAGATTTACGTCATAGAGCGTTTCAAACCGGGCAAGCTCATACCTGAGCTTTTTGCCGGCATCCGGCGCTTCATCGCTATAGTAAAGGATGGAAAACGGAAAGGGGGCAGACACGGGTGCCCAGAGGACTGCGGGGACGGGTTTGCCGAGGATCTCAAGTACCGTAAGCGCTATCTGCCCGCCGTTACTGTGTCCCCAAATGGCGACACGGTCAGGATCGGCCATCGGAAGCGTTTTCACCGAAGACAGGAGGTTTAACGCCGTGACGTACGTCAGAAACCGGTCCTCAAAAGCGTCCGTCGACGGCGGGTCCGATCCGCCGTACCCCAAAAAATCCGGCGCAAGCGTCAGGAAGCCGTGCGCCGCATAGACGCGTCCGCTCGGCAACGTCCCCTCTCCGGAAAAATAGCCGGTTTTGTCCGCATAGCCCCGGAACTGCACGATCACGGGATACTTGCCGCCCGGCGGAGGAGCTGCGGCCGGCACGGTGGCCACACCGGTCACCTTTTTCCCGTCGCTCACAAAATGAAACAGATAGGTGGTGTAAGCGCTCTCCGTCGCAATCGGCTGATCCAAAATAATCCGGCTTCCCGGGTAGGTGCGTTTGGACAGATTTTCTATGGTGTACTGATCCAACGGCCGCGGTATGACGCTGGCAATCGGAGCCGGAAGCGGACTGGTATGCAGAGAATATCCGGTGGCCATGCCCAGAGAAAAACAACAAACCATCACGAAAAGGGTGAGGAGCCATTTCATGATGCTGAGTGTAGCATAGTTGAGTTCCCGAACCTCAATCGCCATGATACAATAATACTCTGGCGATTGCCTGGATAGTTCAGTGGCAGAACGTTTTCTTGGTAAGAAAAAGGCCGGGGGTTCAATTCCCCCTCCAGGCTCCAACGGAAAAACCTCGGGGAAAATACATATTTTTTTTGAAAAAATTTTCATTGATATCAAAAAATATTGTACGTTTCCGGACCGTCAGAACGGCATTTATAAAGATTGCCTCTTGACATAGTCTTCCAAATAAATTTATCTATAATAGTATGCTAAATTCACCGCATCCTGGTGAAGATTCGCATTTCGGTCAGGAACTTATATTGAATCTGTACGATTGCGATCTCGCCAAAATTTCCTCCGGGGAGGAAATCAAAAAGTTTGTCATAGAACTGTGCGATACCGTCATCCGCATGAAGCGGTACGGGGATGCGTTTATCCCGCACTTCGGCCATGACAACCCCATTTCCTCAGGGTATTCCCTGGTACAGCTTATCGAGACCAGCTCCGTCACCGCACATTTTTCGGAGTTTAAAAAAAGCGTCTACCTCAATATCTTTTCCTGCGCCTGGTTTGACCCGGAAAAAACAGAAGAGTTCTGCAAATCCTTCTTCGGTGCGGGCCGCGTCGAAAGCCGACTCATCAAACGGGAATAATCCAAGGTTGTCCTTCCCCTCCGTCTTGTCTATAGTAGATGTATGAGCCTCTTGTCTCTTTTTACCATCACGGTCTTTGCTGCCGAAACGATCATATCCCCGCTGCCGGACAGCCTCCCTCCTTCGGATGCGCCGGTCGTCACCAAACCTGCCGTGACGTTCGGCGCGCTTGCCGACCAGCTACCCGTAAACGAGACTGACGTCCTGGGAGCCGCCGACAGTATTACTCCGACACCGACACCTACACCAACCCCTACGCCCGCGCCGGCACCGGTCGCAAAGACCGGAAAGCCTTCCTACACCATTGCGCTCCTCGGAGACTCCATGATCGATACCCTGGGACCGGATATGCCGTACCTTACCGGGGAGCTCCGGGCTCAGTATCCGGCAACAACGTTTCGCGTATTGAATTACGGAGTCGGAGCCACCAACGTCGAGTACGGGCTGACCCGCGTCACCCAGGCATATACCTATCTCGGAAAAGACATCCCGGCACTTGTCTCGGAACACCCTGATGTCGTGGTTGTCGAGTCGTTTGCGTATAATCCGCTCCCTGACAGTATCGGCGGACTCGACCGGCAATGGCTTGCGCTTGCACATATTGCGGACGCGATCCGTGAACATCTGCCCGGCACGTCGATCGTGATAGCCTCAACCATAGCGCCGGATGCTGCTGTATTCGGCGACGGCGCCGCCGGCATATCCTTCGGCCCGCAGGACAAAGTAGAGCATGTAGCCGTCATCAAACAATACCTTGAAAACGCCATACGGTTTGCCGAGAGCGAACACCTCCCCGTGGCCGACGCCTACCATAAAAGTCTGGACGGCACGGGGAACGGGAAACTCGTGTACATAAACGGCGGTGATCACATCCATTACTCGGATGCGGGCCGGAAGCTCTTTGAAGACACGCTAGCCAATACCATCATCGCAAGCGGCATCCTGGAATGATCTTGGCGGGAAGCAAAAAATACGGTATAATACACGTACTATGGCAAAGAAAGAACAACGTCTGGTGGTAGCGATGGTATGTACGGTGTGCAAACACCAGAATTACATCACCTACCGCAATAAAATCAACACCCCCGAAAAAATTTCGCTCAGGAAATATTGCCGGTACTGCAGGAAGCACACGGATCATAAGGAACGTTCGAAACTGGATTAACCAGCCGGAACGTCCGGATTTCGACATTCCTGAGATGCGGTATAATACTCCGTGAGACCTATGCCCCGTAACACATTTATCCTGACGCTTCTCCTCGCTGTCTTTGCGGCAGCCGTCGTAGCGGTAAATCTCGCCGGCTCCCGCGGGAACAGCCCCATATCTACAGAACCGACTCCCACACCCGCTCAGGCAGTCCAAACGCAGCAGAGGGTCTATACCGACCCTGAGTGCGGCATTTCATTCCGGTATACCGGAACGGTCAACCTGGATTCTTCAGCAAACGGCACACTCGCCCTCACCGATACAACGGATGCTGCGGACTCTGTCCATATTACCTGCCAAAAAGCTATCCCCAGGCCGACGCTTCCTGCCGACAAGATTGAACATCTGACCAGTGATTCCATTTCATCGCTATCAGCTACCCTCTACCATGATGTCTCCCCCAAAGACGGTTCACCACTGGATACGCTCATATTCTCGCACCCGTCAAACGGCAAGGAAATCTCCATAAGCGGTGCAGGCGCTCTGTTCACCGAAGTGACCAACAGCCTGAGCATTTTGCAGTAGCGGCCGACCCAGGGAGTAATAGCAACTATCTCCCGCCTCCGATTCAACAACTTACCGCGACCGCTGTAAATCGTTGAAGCTAATCAGAAAGACCGAAATACTGGAGCAACATCCTGTCATCCTCAATTCTCTCCGCGAGAATATATCGCACCCTCATCGGGACGCCGTACAGTTCCCGCAAAAACTCAATCTCATCAAAACACTGATACGGAGAAACGTATACACTTTTTTGAAGTTGATAGAGATTGAGTTGCCGAAGCCTTTTCCGAAAAATGTCGCGTATCTGCTTGCTTTCTTCAGGAATATCAAATATTACTATTCTCCATTTCTTATCCCAATGCGTTGGTTTCCGCAAAGAAAGTGAGTCGAGCTTAAACGTGAGCGCCCGCTCCATGCCATGCTTGGTTATGTATACCGTAATTGATCCGTCGCTCTGTTTTTTCGTCGTGATATAACGTTGTTTTTCCATCTGGGCGATCCGTTGCTTTATCCTCCAGGATGAAACGTCTTTTTCGTAAAGATCATACCCATGGATAAATGCCCTCCCCCGCTCTTCGGCTTCGAAAACAAAAAGCATTCCTTCTCCCGCTGCCTTGGCCGCGTAACAAAGAATATCCTTCACGGAGGGAAACTTGTATGATTTATGTTGGGGAGGTGAGGAATTCTCGAAAAGCTGTTTTGCTTTATTGAGCTGTATGTTCGCAAATGGATGACCACCTCGGTTCTTACCCGACCTCTTACCCACTTTCTTACTTACCTTCCTGGCGTCACTCATACCCGAAAGATGCGAATATATATTTACTTCTTGTACTCTATCAGAAATATTCAAGAAATAACAGCGGTCGCGGTAAGTTGTTGTGCGTAAAAGAAGCTTTTATAGATCAATACAGAGCATAAAGCCTGACAACATACCGTCAATACATTGATGTCAAATTCTCTAGCCAGAAGCACGATACACCATCTCGTCTCTCTGTCTCATGCACATACCAACCATGATATAATGCAGGAGAAACGGGAATTAGTCCTATAATAAACGCGATTCAGGACAGAAATTATTGAAACATCTCATGACATGTGCATTGTATCGACCGACTCTCTCATCTCGCATCAGGTGGCACACAAGGGCAACAGAAAGTCGTACGGTACAAAATGGAAACGGATGTCGGTAAATAGCGATGGCGGCCTCAGAATTCCGCCGGAGCAGGGATTAGGTAAAATGCTAGCATGAGGGTCTCAATCCCATCATGCCATTAGGTCCGTAGTTAAATGGTATAACAGAGGTCTCCAAAACCTCTATTGGGGGTTCGATTCCCTCCGGACCTGCTGAGAGAGAAATTGAGGCCGCGCCGGTCTGCCGGCTCTGCGCGGGTGGGGTCGCGCAGAGTGTTTTGAAGGGCTCGCGGAAAACGGCTGAGAGCCGCCGGTCTTTCAAAAAGAAGTTCGAGCCGATACGTTTGGCGAAGATTGCCAAATCTTCGCAGGCATTGTCTGCGCGCGCGATTTTATGCGCCTGAAAGGCGCTGTCTATAAATTCCTTCATGCGTTCGAGCCGTTTATTTTTCCCCGATAAATTGTCTTTCTTTTCTTCTTCCATCTGACGCTTTACTTCTGAAAGCGTATTTTTCTTTTTCCGGTATGTTTCTTGGTCGATTGTTTGATCAAGAAGTCCATCAAGCAATACATCGAGTTTTCTGCTTATTTCCACTAACTTTAATTCCAAAATTTGCTTTCGCTTTTCTACTCCACTCGTTTCCGATTCCGAATCGGCAACAAATTTTTGCCGCCACTCGTCCTCCCACTCCGGCGGCAATCCCACAGAAGCAATCAAGAGACGAATCTGTTTCTCAAATTCGGAATCGGTTAGATATTTACTGAAACACGGACCGAATTTCTTTGTACATCGGTAATATGTGTATGTGACCTTACCTCGCGTCGTGCGGTAGTATTTTGTATGGATTTCTCCTGTAATTGCTCCACCGCACTCTCCGCACCGCGCAAGTCCGACGAATGGAAAGTGATGCCCCTTAAAATGCGGCCGCTCGATCCGTATAAGCTCTGTCTGCACTTTATGAAACAAATCGCGGCTAATAATCTGTTCATGCGTGCCGTCATAATATTCGCCGAGGTGAACCATTTGACCGATATAAAATCTATTAGCAAGCATATTGCGAATGGTGTTGATATGAATGATGCGGCCGCTTTTCCTCCGAATGCCGCTATCTGCAAACATACGCGCAATATCAGTAAAAGAAACAGTACGCGTGGCAAATCGTTCAAACGATTTCTGCACGAGCGGCGCAGTCTTCGGATCAACGAGAATGGTATGTGCTTTGAGGTCATTCAGATACCCAAGTGGTGCATTATGCGGCCACACTCCGTTTCGCAATTTCTGCCGGATGCCGCGCTTCACATTTTCCGAAAGGTTATCGACGTAATACTTAGACTGGCCGAACGCGATCGACAGCATAAATTTCCCCTGTGGTGTGTTATCAAACCAAAACGTCGGAAACTTGAGCCCTGCGAGCTTACCTGTGTCGATAAGGTAGATAATCCGACCGCCGTCTATAGAATTGCGTGCAAGCCTATCCGGATGCCATGCGATAATACCCGCGGCCAATCCCCGTTCAATTTTACCTATAAGATCGGCAAATAGCGGACGGCCAGGTTCTTTGGCGGTTCTGGATTCGGTGATGAATTCGGAAATTTCTACTTGTTCCCGTTTCGCATATTCATTTATTTCTGCAACTTGTGCCTCTATGGATAAAACCTGCCTATCTTTCTCATCAGTCGATCTTCTGCAGTATGCGATGTATTTCATATAATTAAAAGAAATTTTTGCGGGGTCTTTCCTTCTTTTTGCTTTCGGCGGCTCTCAGCCGTTTTCCGCGAGCCCTTCAAAACACTCTGCGCGACCCCACCCGCGCAGAGCCGGCAGACCGGCGCGGCCTCAATTTCTCTCTCAGCAGTGATTTATGAAAAAGTTCGAACCTATTTTCTCGTTAACTCCTAGCTCGCCCCGCCTGCGGCGGGGATCGCATGGTCGGCGCGTCGCCCCCGCCCGACGCGCCTGCAAACGCATCGGCTCGAAATTTTAAATTCCAAAGACCCCGCAGAAATTTCTGTAGGTATCTTTTTTCGTATTGCTAACTATAGTATGTAGAACTAAAGTTAGCAAGTGGCTATAATTCCCGTTAGAACAATGAAAAAAGATGTCCTCATCAAATTCGGACAAAAAGTTCGCGAAGAAAGGTTAAAACGAAAACTTTCGCAAGAAGAGTTTGCCGATATTGCCGGTGTTCATCGTACATATATAGGCATGATTGAGAGAGCCGAAAAAAATATTACACTTGAAAACATCGAAAAAATAGCCAAAGCATTTAACTTTAATATCAAAAATCTTTTTTAAAAATTTCTATGCTTCCTAACCCAAAATATTTAATTTCTGATAAGAGTTTTTGGGCGCATATTAAGTTTTTGTCTGAAAATTTAGGCTATTCTGACAGAGGAACCTCAAAACTAAAATCTTACACTAAAGAAGAAATTCTGAAAGTAATGCAACTAACAGGCCTAGACACTTCACACTTAACAAAAAATACAATCCATGAAGATACTTACTTAAACACAATTGTAGGTTATTTGAACTACCGATCAAAAATTCTAGAGTCGGAAGTTGAAAAACAACTGATGACAAGAGAGAACGCCAAGGAAATTTTTGAGGATTTGAAAAAAACATTAAAACCAAAATGTAAGCTTCCAATGAATAAACAAAGGGGTAAAAAGAAACATTACGCCTACCTGACTTGTATCGTAAACATGTTAACGGAAGCTACCCTAAAAAAGGCTACTTTTGACCAAGATCCACATTCCTTAACAATAATAACTAAAAATAAAATGCCGTTACGAACATTTACACGAAGATTTGATGGCGCATATCCAACGATACTCAATCCGTTAGCGATTTGGGAAATTAAAGAATACTACGGAACCACTACGTTTGGCAGTAGAGTGGCAGATGGTATATACGAATCAATCCTTGACGGAGAAGAATTATCTGAATTAAAGGAGAATGAACATATAGAAGTATTTCACTATTTGATGGTTGATGATCATTTCACTTGGTGGATCAAAGGAAAATCATATCTTTGTAGAATAATTGACCTATTGCATATGGGGTTTGTAACTGAGGCAATATTTGGAAGAGAAGTATTAACTCGCTGGCCAATAGTTGTTGAAAGTTGGAAAAAAATCAGTTTACCACGTTAAAAGCAATCTCTCTTTAACGAATTCTCCATCCATATTTTCTCCGGATTTCTGAAAACGTTTCAGCATGGAATGCCCATTATCTATAAATAATTCACGCTTAAACAAGTCTAACGGAAACTCAAAACTTAACACTTTATTTCCAGACTTTTTTGTGCCGTCGATTGACAAAGCCACCTTAGCTCCCTTTCTTACACAATCTTCAATCGCTGTAAAAAGATCTTTTAACTTAAAAGATTGAGCGCCATATAGAATTGCTTGGCTATCTACATATGGTGGGTCGCAATATATTATATCCCCTTTTTCGGCTAAACGCATTGTTTCTCGATAGTCTGCATGAAGAAACTTTGTATTTTTAACTCTGGAATTCCAGATGGCAACTCTATTTTCAAATGACTCTGGGGGTACTGGTTTGTGAGGTCCAATTGGAGTACTAATTTTCCCTTCTTTTGTAAAACGCATGACACCACCATAACAAGTTCTTGAAATGAACAATAAATCAAGAGGATTCGGGTGAGCGTTATAGCTGTTTTTTACTTTTTCGTAATGAGACTTTCGATCGGCTACAAATTGATTCCAATTTAAACTATAACTCTCAACTAATTTATCCGGAAAGTTTTGCAACAATTCCATCAACTCAATTAAGGGCTTAAGCATATCACCAGCAATTGCTTTAGTTGGATTAAAAGTCGCCAAGACGGCCCCTGTCCCAACAAAAGGTTCTATGTATTTGTTATAGTCTGCAGGAAACATTGAAACTATTTTTTCTGCAAATCTATGCTTATTACCCACCCACTTAAGTAATTGTGGCGGTGATCCAATAACTAGTGGTGTATCATCAAACATTCTATTTTGAGTATATGTGGTAAATGACGAGATTGGAAGGACAAAAGGATTCATACTTCAATTATTTCTTAATAAACCACAAAATACTCCTCTAATTTCGAGCTCTTTTGGATAGATATTAGAAAGTGTTTTATTTCGAGGCTCTAAATAGACTTTTCCATTTCTATTCCTAAAAACTTTGAGCGTGGCGCCCTTTTCCGTAATTGCGACTACTCTGTCTCCATCCTGTGCAGTTTTCTGATGCCGGACGACTATAACGTCGCCATCAAGGATATTATCATCCTGCATGCTTGTCCCTTTTACTTCAAGCGCATAATAATCACCCTTCCTGCTTATCATGGACAATGGTACATCGATCGGCTCCGGATTCTCGATCGGCTCTATTGGATTGCCAGCCGCTATAATGCCGAGCTTGAATATACGGCCAAACTGCTGAACAGTCGTACTGATACCGCGGGCTATATTATCTGTTTTTTGAAGAAATCCCCTCGTTTCAAGCTCTTCAACGAAATGCTGGGCAGTACTGACGGATTTTCGGAAATTTCCAGCAATCTCATGGAGCGAAGGTGAATACCCTTTGTTTTTGACGAAATTTTTGATGAAATCCAACACCTGCTTCTGCTTCGGTGTGATTGTCATGGAAGTATTGACTTTCATACGCAGTTGTCCTATTATTAATTTATTACTTTTTTATGACTTTTGTCAATACTCAAAATGAATGACCAATACCTATCACCGCTATTATCTCAAATTTTGAACGTGCCTGAAAAGCACAAGGTATTCGTAAGCTTCCATCACGAAGACCAAGCATATCGTGACCAATTTGATCAATTTTATAGTCAATATTTCATAAGCAAGTCTGTGGATTTTGGCGACATAGAACCGGACAATAGTGACGAATATATCAAACGACTGATTCAAGAAGAGCACATCTCCGATACCAGCGTAGTTGTGGTTCTATATGGAGCAAGCACATGGAAAAGAAAACATATCGACTGGGAGATGTCAGCGGCGCTTCAAGAAAAAGTCGGCGGACATTCTGGCTTAATACTCATGATCCTTCCCACATTCCCCGTCCGCCCGTACAACGCATACGGTCAGTACGACGAATCGTTCCTGCATCCGTATTTTCATCCGAGAGCTTCTGCGAATCTGAAATCGGGGTATGCGACTCTATTATATTGGCCGGGCTTATATCCCAGCCTGCCTGCCGTACAAATGACTGATGCAATCCAAAACGCGTTTGACCGGCGAATAACCCATAAGAAACTTATTGACAATTCTCACCCGCAATATCAAAATAACCGCTAAGCATGAACTTGAGTAATTTATTACGAATTTATGTCGATCATTACGCGCTAAACATAGAAATAGGTCTTATCCCTATCGGTATCGCGATCGGTCTTGTTGTGATCCTTGTATTAAAAAAAGCTTTTAACTGGAATTTTGGTTTCAATGAAGTTGAACTTAATATAAATCTGGGCGGAATTGGAAATGTAAAAATCACGCCCAATCATGAGGTAAGGCAAATTGCTCATAAAGCATGGACAGAATTGGTTACGCGAAAGGCCGGTCTTCTATTTGAGGCGGAACACGATGTAATCATCGAGGTGTATAACTCGTGGTATCAACTATTTAAAGAAATCAGACTGATGATAAGGAGCGTCCCGGCATCCCAGTTAAAAAATAACGACACGAAACGCTTGATAGAAATTCTGGTAAAATCACTCAATCTTGGAATGAGGCCGCACTTAACAAAATGGCAAGCGAGATTTAGACGATGGTATGAGGCAGAATCTAAGAAGCCTAAAAACGCAGAAAAAAGCCCACAAGATATTCAAAAAAAATATGCGCGTTATGATGAACTCGTGGCAGACTTAATAAAAATAAACGGCCAGCTTATTGAATATACTGAAGAACTGAAAAAACTATCCCTAAAATAGGCGGCGTCCGCCGCCCCCGCTCCCCCGGATAGTACTAGCTGAAAAGCGTGCGTCTCCGCACGCTCTATCCACGACCCGAACGTGGTGCGCAGCGTGCTCAAATAATTTCTTTGCGCGAAGCGCTAACCTATAAGTGGGCGCGCAAGCCGTACGAACGCTGGACAGGGATACGATATGAGCGGCGGGGGCGAAAAGCGGATCATCCCGTCGACTGCAGGACGTACTAAATCAAAATAGACTACGGTAGAGACTGAAAAAGTAAATAAACCACCTGAACATTGGCGAGGCGCCCCCTAGGGCGCCCTCTCGCACAAAGGCGGGGTCGCCGCCATCCGCTCTTGTTTTGGGTGGGAGGGTGATACGGAATCAAGAAAGCATTGGCTTTGTGTTAATATTAATCCATCAATGCTCGCTCCCTAGCGAGAACGCGCGCGCAGACAGTGCCTTAGGCGCGTCGGGCGAGGGCGACGCGCCGACCATGCGATCCCCGCCGCAGGCGGGGCGAGCTAGGAGTTAACGAGAAAATAGGTTCGAACTTTTTCATAAATCACTGCCATAACAACGACGTGGCTTGTAGAGAAGGTATGTTTTATTTCTATATTCTTAATTCTTAGTTTAAATGCCATAACCGGTTGCTTTCAGCGTGAATGTGGGTCTTGATCGCGGGTCAGCAGTCGCCACGCTCTCCGGAGATTCCCATGGGTATACCACCAATGACGCGTGAGTCCCGTTGGGGAATACGTTTTTTCTTTCAACATAAAGCCATACTGTTTTTCCCACCGCGTGAACGCAGCTTGCCATATATGAGGATCTGTTGGCTTCTCGACGAGCATCAGAAGCGACGCCACGCGTCTGAGCGCCTGCGTTGCTTCGAACGGGCTATGGAGCGGCAAAAGCCGCTTCGCTTGTCGATCGACGTGGGCAAGACACCGTTGATGGGGAATGTTCCCGAAATGGGAAGCTACTCCTGCCACAATGGATCCTTTCCAATCGCTCACTGCTCCCATGGGGAGATGGGTTCCCAAAAGTCCAGCAAGAACGGTGAGATCCCGATGCATCGCTTCATAGGTCTCACTCGGAATGAATGACCACCAGAGATGTTCTTTCGTCGTCACGTTGCGGTGAATGAAAAAGACACCGACTCTCCCAAGCCACTTTCCATCGCACCCGTAGACCCACGGTGCATGGTTTGGAGCAGTTTTCGGAGGCAGGATGTGCCACACATCGGATGCCGTCAGTGGATGATCAAGGAATTGCCCAAAACGAAGAGAAAGTGTTGGACGGGACCAATCGTTGACGGAAAGAATTTCTTCCCGATTCACCCGTCCGCGGACAAACCGGGTAAACGCACCGAAATCTGCCCACGTTACGGACGGACGGGGGAATCGAACAAAGGATCGTGCACATACGAGACAGTTTTAGCAAAGGTTTGGGAGGTTGTGAAGGGCTAAACTGTTAATTCAAGACACTTTTTTCTTTACTTAAGCCGA
This sequence comes from Patescibacteria group bacterium, assembly GCA_023379025.1. Lineage (GTDB taxonomy): Bacteria > Patescibacteriota > Microgenomatia > UBA10105 > UBA927 > JAMCTH01. The sequence goes on from JAMCTH010000004.1 coordinate 28,382, forward strand.
CTTTCTCTAGCATTATACCCCACATATCCCTATACTACGTCTATGAAGAAGCTTTCTACTCCGGCCGGATCGGTCATTCTCATCCTCGCGCTGGCTCTCGTTAGTCTTGCGGTCCTTTCCATGACGTTCAGAAACGGCCTCTACAACCACTCAGAGGGCCGTCCGGTCACGGAACTGCCGCCGGACGTCAAACGCACGCTTACCCCGTCCCCCGCCGCCGCTTCCGACTCAGCGACACCCCAAGTAAAACCTGTCCGTTACCCCATCCTCATGTACCACTACGTCGAAATCGTGAAAGACCGCCGCGATACCATCCGCCAATCTCTCGATACGCAGCCGGGAGTTCTTCAAAAACAGATTGAGACGCTCAAATCCGCAGGGTATACCTTCATCACGCCGTCCGAAGCGACAGACATGATACTCGGCAGGAAACCATGGGTTCAGAAACCCATCACCCTCTCCTTCGATGACGGCTACGGGGACTTCTACACCGACGTCTTCCCTATCCTCCAAAAAGAAGGGGTGAAAGCGGTGTCGTACGTGGTGCCGGGCTTCATAGATCATCCGAATTATATGACGCTTCCGGAGCTTCTGGATGTTGCCTCTGACCCCAGGATCGAAATCGGCGCCCATACCATGCACCACGTGTGGCTCAAGGGCGCCCGCGAGGCCGTTGCCTGGACCGAGATAGACGGCAGCCGTGCGGCCCTGGAAACGCTCCTCAAGCGCCCGATCGTGTCCTTTGCCTACCCGTACGGGGCCTTTGACAAAGAAACACTGGCGCTTGTTGCCCGCGCCGGTTTTACCAATGCCGCTTCCACGGTTCCCGGCATCGAGCAGTCAGAAGCGAACCGCTTTTTCCTCTACCGCCTCAGGCCAGGGGCCCGGACCGGCAATATTCTCCTCACCTGGCTCAAGCAGGGCACCTTCAAGGCGTACCCATCTTCCCTTTAGCCTGTCAGAACGGTATAATTATCGGTCATGGCTCATAGAGTATCGACCGAAATGGAACGATATCGGACGGAAGAACGACAGGCAGATGCACGCGCACGGGAGGCCTGGCTTACGGATGTGGCCTTCCGGTATGAAACGGATCATTGCGCCAGCGTCGCACTTATCGCACTGTTCGGTCCGGAACCTATCGATTTACGTCGAAAGGATGACCGTCAAAACACATATGATACGATTGAAGAAATCCGTCGGCTCGCCCAAGAGCACGGATACGCTGTTTCGTATCCTACATCTGTGATTGACTTTATCTCCGAATTAGAAAAACCTGCTTGCCGGGGGGCAGTCATCATCATGGATAGCGTCTACGGAGATGAGGTTTTGCACTACATGACCCTTATTCCGACATGGGATATCGATGAATCTTCAGGAACAGCCACCCGCGCATACCTTCTGGTCGATGTTCCTAGTCCACAAATCAGAAGCACGGAAGCCTACCAAATTGCCAATATCAAATTTCATAAATTTAATGCAGGTGATGTCGCCGAAATGTATGGTTACTCGCAGTTTATGACGTTTGCAGACGGAACCGACCCGCGGTCAATCCTGATTTTGCATGATGAATACGGAAATGACGGAGTTTAGGTTCCGGCAGCCTGAAGTTTCCGGTACACGTAACCGGTGGCAAGGAGTGTAACCGGAAGTGTTACCAGTACGCCAACCCCGAGAGCAAGTATTCCAAGAAGCATAATACAGGCAGCAACGATATCAAATGCAATAAGCTTAAAAACGTGTCCTTCCGTCAAGCCCCAGCTCATCCGGAGTGAATCTTTCGCACCAAGATGTTTGTCTATAAGACAAAATGCCCAAAACTGAAACCGAATCGAAAGATACAACCCTGGAACAAACAGACACAGATAACCCACCACAAGGAGGATACTGTAGCAAAAAAGCCCAGTAAAATACTTCAAAACCAGACGATAATTCACCAGAAGTTCGGAAAATTTAGCTGTTTTTCCGTCAAGCACCGTTAGCGTAATTGTCAGTTTGCCGATTGTTACAATCATCTGGGCTATCCAAAAAAACAGCGATACTCCTACACCTATAAGGATTGCGTTATGGTCGATAAGTCTTCTGACGAGAAAACCGGGGATATATGTGATAGACAGGAGTGTAACCGTCAACGGCACCCAAAAACCCCAGTGACCGCTCAATACGGTCCATCCGTAAGAAATCGCTTCTTTAATCGAAAATTGTTTCATACGATCATTTTTCCGAACAGTCTCCCGTATGTCAAGACTTCATCGCGTTCCTCTTTTACCATATCTTTCGATTAATAATAAAATCAAACCTATATATCTACACATCAAACTGATCTGCCATCAACGAACCACTGTCATCGCTGATGCCGTTGCCATATAGGAAAATGTTTGCTGTGTATATGCTTGGATTGTTTGATCATTCGCAATTGCCGTAAAAACAGGATCGTTCGGATAAATCGAATAACCGTCAATGCCATTACTGTCCTGAAGCTGACTAAATTGCCACAAGAGCACTCCGCCATTGTCCTTCGTGAATTTTTTTACTGCTGACGCAAGCGCCTGTGCGCGGCCGGCAAACTGTTCCGGAGTACAGCTCGGTGTTCCTGATGCAGAAGAACAGCTGGGCTCACAGTCTTTACAGACTGGCGGTCCATTACCGTGGTCTCCCAGTTCCCCGACATAAAATACCTTTCCAAGGCTTTGTGTCACTGCCTGAGCCTGCTGGCATTCACGGACACTCTCCGGACTATCGAGATATGCATGGCACGTCCCGGCGGAGATAAACGGTATCTGCATAATTTTTGTGTACTGAACCCCTCCGTCGGGGTAGGCAAGCACGTTGGTATTAAAACCCATAAGACCGGGAGAGATTAACACAGTCGGATTACTCTCGTGAATGATTTGCGCGGCATCGGTCATAAGAGCAATTTCTGCCGTACCGCATTCAGCCGTATCGCAGTGGGGCTCGTTAAACAGTTCAACAGCCAAGATTCGTTTGTTATATACGGTATTGGCCAAAACCGAATTTGAAATCTGTTTGATATACGGAATATAACTATCGTACGCTCCCTTCTGAAACCATTTCATGCGGCTTCCGGTACATGCGGGCGGATCCGTACACTGATACTGGGGATCGATCTCACCGAAATTGGCGAGGGAGATAATAAACTTCATATCCGGTGCGTCGGCCGGTACATGATCCAGTACCGCCAGGATGGATTGTTCATCGAAACCGAATATCCGTACCACGGTAACTCCCTGCGCATGAAGATACGAAAGGGTTTTTGCCACTTGTTCCGGCGACCCTTTTCCGAGATTAAACGAGTTGAATCCGATAAAGTTGTTTTGTGTTACGGTAATGGCAGTGCCGGACGCTTTCGTTTGCGGAGAAGGACATGGTTCCGATTCACTACCGCATTGTATAATCGCATGGTTCGTGCTTCTGACGTCCGCAACATACCCCGGAAGATAACCTTTCCCACCTCTTAAACCGCTTGACGAAGTAACAGGAAGACGAATGATGCGCTGAATAGACGTCACTATGGCATTCCATACCGATGCCAGAAATTCCCAACCGCGCCGGAATATCCCCGACAGTGCGTTCCGTAACCCGTCAAGGAACCCCGGACCCTCTGGCTTTTCTTTGACATTTTTAAGCGGCATCGTTACCGGTGTCGGGGTGGGTGTCACGGATGACAAGCCAGGGATAAGCGTCGGGGATGCATACGGTTCTGAACCGGTAGGACTCGGAAGAAGTGCAATATTGCCCCGGTAGAGGTAGGGTGTCGGGGTCGGAGCTCTTGCAACCGGAGGGTAATAATAGGTGTTTTGTCCGGTTTGATACGGAGTAGGGGTTGCGGTTGGAGCGGGTGTCGGCGTTGCCGTCGGAACGGGCGTCGGTGTTGCGGTAGGCGTCGGTGTTGGTGTAGGGGTGGGAGTTGCGGTCGGAATTGGCGTGGGTGTTGCCGTCGGAACGGGAGTGGGCGTTGCGGTAGGCGTCGGTGTTGGTGTAGGGGTGGGAGTTGCTGTCGGCAAGAGATATACCAGTGCCGGACCTCCTCCTATCGGCCCGGAAACCGCCGCGGAAGCTTGTGCCTGTATTCCGCCGCTTGATTGATTGGTCCCTCCGCCGCCGGACGACGAGGACGGCGATGAAGGCGTTTGCGGAGCCACAGATGATGCTCCCGGAGCCGGAGCCGGCGCAGGCGTCACATGAGGAAGATTCACCAAACCGGACAAACCAACCGTCGGCCAGGTAGGCAGGGAATAGCCTGTTTCAGCGTTCTGAGGCAGAAGCGCACCAGTCACTGACTGCGCACTTCCCAATGACTGTGCCCGGGCAGTTTGGACGATCGTCTCCAGAATATTTTCTCCCTGGCCGATATATTCCCTGCCGTTAAACACCTTGGTCTTGTAATAGTCATAGAGGAGCGGAAAATCGTTTTTGAGCTGCTCGGGATGGACGACATACTGGGTACCCGCACAGGCGAAGAATTCCATCCTTCCGCCAACGCTGCAGTTATAATCATGACTCAGAACTGTGTTCGCCGAATAGGCGGCTGCCTTCCCGTCACCCGGACGGAACTCGATATTATATGTTGCCAAAATCGCCCGGTAATCGCTTCTCTCACTGGCTAACCCCACCATCGTCCCTCCCTGATTTGGCGCGGATAATACCGCATACCGCTGCATATCCCAGGTATGAATGAGCTCATGGATGATCGCGGAAGCATAAGATTCTCTATAATAATTATCGTCAGGGCGTAACGGCCATGGAATCATGATTGAGGAGTTTCCCCATGCCTCGCCGCCGAGATATCCCTGATCTACATTCGAGCGCATCATGAGATCAATTAACCGGCCGGTCGAGAGATTTGGCGGGAGGATAGCAAGCGTATTATCGAGGATATTGAGCTCATCCGGCGTCCAGTAACCTCTTGTCGCCAAAACCTTTATATTGTATTTTGCATCCAACGCCAATTGCTGCGCTACCGTTGAATAAGCCAGTTGGGCTATTTCCCCCGCACGCTGTACATCGGTAATGATGGTAAACGTATAATCCGATCCGCATTCTAGTGTATGTCCGGAGGTATCGAGCATATAATCACCCGGCAGGCACTCACCGTTCCATTTCTTCTCGGGCGTACAGGTTACGACCCGGGTCTTACTCGGGAGTACTTCCATATCCCCGGTTGTGCATGTTTGGTTAGCCAATTCGGCCAGTCGGGCTTTGTCTGCCGCATCAATTGCTGCGATGGCACTGTTCCTTTGTAAATCCTGGGCAGAAAGACCGCTGAGTCTCAGGCGTATAGCATCAACCGGAGGCAGTATGTTGTCGCAAAGCCATTCCGATACCGGTTCACCGGTATTCAGACAATAGGCTTCCGACGCTCCCGCAATACCAACAGTTATACCGCCTGCTAATAAAAGTTTTCTTCCGTTGATGGCAGGTAATTGTATCGCGCCGCCTCTTCCCGTATTGGAGGCCAATTCTTCCGCCGTCAGGGTAAAGACATCCGGATCCCGTCCCGGGTTAAGGATGCTTATCCTCAGGCTGGACGATGCCGGATTTTGAGCGCTCGTGCGGGCGGTATTGATGGCTTGCACCGCCTCCTGATCATTCATAGGATGGGCGACTATTCTGTTCACTTCCTTGCCGTTTTCATCAAACACCGTGATGGTCACTTCCGATCCGGTTCCGATCGGGTGCTCCTCCCGCACGAGCCCACCGAGATAGCGTTTTTCTATGGTGAGGACGGGATTTTCTACAGGAGGCTGTTCTTTGATGCCGAAGATACGCCGTATCGTCTGCCCTGGGGTTCTCCCGGCAAGTTCCTGACTACTGAGAGGCGCCACCGTTGTAACCGTCTGACCTTCTGCTGGTGTCAAATGCATGGGGCTTTCAACTGCTCCTGCAGGATGCGGTCCGGGAAGGATGGTAATCCTGTCTCCCTGAAATCGGACCGGAATTTCTGATCCGTCAATGCGTTGAATGATAATCTGGTCACCGTAGGATACCGGAGTCGTACCCAGGGATATTTCTGTCCGGACAATGTTTCCGCCGGGATCCCTTGTCATCCGGAAGAGTTTATCTTCAGGGAGAAATCCGACTTCCGGCTGATCTCCTATGAGCACTCTTGTACCGGGTCGTGGAGTAAATGTAGTTACGGGGTGTTCCATCCCAACCAATTCCTGCTGCACGGCATCTACCCGCGCCCGCGCGATATCGAGCCGGGATTGCGCGGCATTCCTTGCCTCGGCGGTAGTAGTACCCGTATAGGCATTGGTGGCATCGACGAGCTCACGCTCGGCCGCCTCCACTTCAGCCTGTACGGCCGCAAGTGTTCTGGTTGCTGCACCTGTCGGAACCCCGCCGGTGCCGCCCAACAATGTCGGGCGCTCATTCCAGAGTGTGCGGAGCCGACCAAGAATTCCGCCGGATCCGGCTCCTCCGGCAGTTTCCATCGGTACCAGACCGGACTGCGCAAGAGATGCGGCAGCGGCCTGCTGTCGGGCTTCTCGAGTAATCAAATCAACCAACTTTTGGTTCTCTTGTGCAATTTTGGACCTCAAAACCGGAGCTACCGGCTTCCCTGCCGCTTCTGCAGTTGTCTGCTCGGTAATAAGCTCTGATAGATTCTTTCTAGTAGCTTCCAAATCCGCCTCCGTTTGGGCAATTAATGCATTAAGATCTGAAGAACTTGTTGTAACTACGGGTTCAACTGCTGGTGCTGTACCGGTTACAGGTACTCCTCCTGCTGTCGTTGGCGTCACGACACTTACCCCCCTGCCTCCGGGTGTCTCAAACCGGAGAGAGCCATCCCGGGAAAGGATCTGGATCGAGTCGACAGAGGCGGTCGGGACATTGGCAACGGTTGGGGTGGTCCCGACCGGAAACTCCCGGGTAGCGCCATTGGTAAACCGGATGACCACGCGGTCTCCGTCTGCCAAGGCCGGAGAGGTAATTGCATTGCCACTCGCGTTGGTCGTTCTCACGGTTTGCCCCGGACGGAAGTCAGAAATCGTTGCACCGGAAACAGTTTCACCACTTGGTTGAAGTGCTGGTTCTCCAGAATAAAGCACATTTGCTTTAATTTTATTTGCGATTTCTTCACTCTGATAAAATAATTGCGTTTGTGGATCATAAAAATACCCACCTGCTTCTTTTCCTAGCTGTATTGGATCAATCGGTCTGCCTTCTGGAAGTTTCCCTTCCATTATTTGATAGACTTCTGCATATGTTAATGGTCTGTACTGTCCTACTGTCGGAAATGCTTGATCTTGAAATTGACTTGTAATAGCAAGCATTTGATCTTCTACTTGCACAGCTGTTGTTTCGGCACTAACAGGAATTTCAAATCTATAAACATTATCAGCTTCGAGATATCTCGCACCTAGGCGTACAGCAATAGCTTTATTCTCTGCAGATAATCCGTCTGCTGGTATCTCTAAATACGCTACACTACCTACGTTTTTACCATTAGCACTGGTCACGGATGTAGGAATATTCTTATCCCATAAGTCTCTTGTTGGTCTTAACAATGGCGCTTCAATGATATCATCGAGTTGTGCTCTAGAACGAATAATATCGGCACTTACTTCTATTGCGGGCACATCCCTAACCAGTAAGTTATCTGCAAATGGTCTGGATCCCAAAGAATTGAAAACTAGTTGTGTTTGTGTGCTTGGTGTCACGACGCTCACGCCTCGTCCACCTGGGGTCTCAAACCGGAGGGAGCCATCCCGGGAAAGGATCTGGATCGAGTCGACAGAGGCGGTCGGGACATTGGCAACGGTTGGGGTGGTCCCGACCGGAAACTCCCGGGTAGCGCCATTGGTAAACCGGATGACCACGCGGTCTCCGTCTGCCAAGGCCGGAGAGGTAATCGCGTTGCCACTCGCGTTGGTCGTTCTCACGGTTTGCCCCGGACGGAAGTCGGAGATTACATCTCCGGCTGTCGGACGGACCGAACTGGTCACCGGCTGGACCGCCGGTGGTCGTGGCGGTGTGGTACCGAGTCCGGAGCGGGCATATGAAGCTGCGGCTGCCTCCTGACGGGTCAACTGCGACGAAAGATCCGTTGCTTGCTGCTCCAGTCGTGCGAGTTGCTGCTCAAGCGCGGGATCTACAGTCTGTCCCGCAGTACGAAGCGCCGTAATCTGACGATCCAGATCTCCTGCGGCAACCCGTACGCTTGCTAAATCATATTGTGTCTGCCGTACCAAAGAGCTTATCATAGCCTCTGATGAATCCAGTGGCGGCACGCCGGGTCTGCCGCTTGGCCGGTAAAAAAGATCCCGGATACGCTCGAGGAGACTTCTGTCTGTTACCGATAGTTGCGCGCTTGACGCAGCAAATGACTGCTTACCCGGCGGGGATATAACCACTCCGTCTCCAGGTAAAATTCTCAGGGGTGCTTCCGTCCCGCCTATCGTTCCGGTTCCTGTCGGACGGCCGAAACGGTCATAGACCGTTACCGTATCCCCGTTGTGAAGGATGACAGTATCAGTCACGGCACCATCAGGAGAAGTTTTGAGAAGCTTCATCCCGGAAGTGAGGACGGTTCCCTCAGAAGGTGCGGCTACAATAGGCGGCACCGTCACCTGAGAAACGACGGGTAAAGCGCTTCCGGAAGGCGCAACGACGACATTCGGCACATACTCTGACGCCCGGAATACTTCAACTCCTTTGCCGGGAAGTACGACCACGTTTGTTGATGCGGTACCGCTCGTGACCCGTACGGCCGTCACATCACTCGGGTCATACCTGAGCCCTATGGGTTCTGCACCAACAGTGATCGTTTGGCGTTCAGGGATAAGACCAAGAATTTTTTCACGATAGGTGACGGTAACGACATCACCGGCCCGCAATTCCTGACCGATATTCTGGTAAGTAACGCCGTTTCTCGGAGTCATAATCCGGTCACCCGCTACAAGGCTATATGACGTTCTCGGCCCAGTGATCGTCGGAGGCATCTCCGAGTCAACAATTGCAGCCCATTGCGAATCAACCGATACCCCTCTGACCACCACGGGGAAACGGTTCCCCGTCACGTCTGCCGCAGCAAACCCAAGTGAATCTCCCTGTGTATCATAAAGTACATAAGCGCGCAGGTCTCCGTTCTGAATCTGTTGAATAACATCTCCCGGGAGTTCCTGCAGCGCTTCCGGAGAAGATGCGGCAAACTCGGGGGTAACCGGTGTCGCGACAACACTTCCCCGTACGGTGACGGTGCCCGGTGAGGGCGCCTCAGGCGGTACCGGCGGAATTTCTACCGGTGCCGTAGCAACTACCGGTGCCGGGGACACCGGAGGCTCAGCCGGAGGACGATAAAAGATATCGCGGATACGTTCGAAAATAGTTCTGCTTGACTGTTGGATTTCCGTGCGCGCTGCAGCAAATGACGGCTCACCCGGCGGAGTGATTACCACGCTGTCCGAGCCGGATAGCGTAAGCGGAGCCTGAATCTGACCCAACGGCTGAGACTGCACAATCGGCCGGCCGGCACCGTCATACATCGATATCCTGTCTCCGGTATGTAGAATAATGCTGTCCGTGACCGTTCCGTCAGGAGAGACTTTCACGAGTTTCATCCCCGGTTGCAGTGCAAGTTCCGTATCCTGCGCGGTTAGTGAGACCTGCGGAATTGTGGCTGTCGGATATTGGCGCTCGAGAGTAGCTAGGTTTTCATTAAAACGCGCGACCACATTCTGGCTTGTGTATGCCGGCTCCGCGGATACGAGAAAGTCCGTTACTTGACGATCTGCATAGACTGCTACCCCATCTGCAGTCATTCTGAAATTTACCGGAGCCATATCCGCGACGAAGCCGTGCTCTGCTAATGCCTCGGCGGTCCGGACGACACCCGGAATATCAGCTAGTTCCGGCTGAGATCCTTCAAGATAACGCGTCAGGATAAGCACAGAGCCATCGGGTTGAGAAATGACTTCTGTTGGGGGAATAAGTCCTTCTAAATCCCGGACGCGCAGCTGTACCTGCTGTATATTGCTTCCTACCGCCCGCTGGTAGACAACATATCGGGAACCGTTTGCGCGGCGGATGAGGTTCAGTTCAATTCCGTCGTTCTGAATGACCCGATCAATACCGGTTATGTCAGGTACGGAATCGAGAGCACGTGAAATTGCCCGATTAAACGGCTGGCTTCTAAATTCTGGAACCGTATATGATTTTGTAATGGCTTCAAGATGACTCAGTGCGTAATCGGAAAGAGCGACATATACATCAGGTGTTAGGAGCGTTGCCGTATTTGCTCGAATATAGGCAATCTTGTCCGGTATCGACAGACCAAAATACTCACTCGGTAATTTCCCGGGTTCTATAAACGATTCAAGTTGCCTGAGCATGGCATCGCTCACTCCGCTGCCTTGCGGCTGATCCGTAAACCGCGTCGCTATGTTTAACCACTCGTCAGCAACCGTTCTCCCATACGACTGCGGTGTCAGGATCCCCGGCGGTGTCAGGTGTTGGCCTTCTGTAAGCTGTGGGGCCTGTACAGGTGGTTCGATAATCGGTGGTTCCGGCGGACGTGCGAGCGTCGGAACATGCTCTGCATCCAGTATTGCCCCCCACTGCTTGAAATTGTCTACATGGACTGCCGGAGCAAACAGTGTGCCGTCGGTAGTCCGTGTCGCAAAGCCGAGCGAGTGGCCGTTTGTATCGGAGATGACGTAGACGGTCGCTCTCCCTGAAATGACGTCGTTTCTCAGTGTCTGCGGTACCGATGCCCATGCTTCCTCAGACCCCTGCGCAAATGCAGGCGTGACCGGCGTCGCTATGACATCCCCGGTATAGGGCACGATCCCTACCGCACCCGAAGAAACCGTCACCGGCGCTGCGCCTGGGGATTCAAAGGTCATGACTCCCCTGCTATTGACGACACGGATGCCCGCAATATCGGACTCCGGAACATTCACGGCCACCGGATCCGAACCCACGGCAAACTCCCGGGTCGCCGTTGTTCCTTTAAATGAAACCACCACGCGGTCACCCTCCTGAAGGGTCGTTGTAACGGGCAACGGATTTCCCGGTTCCCGGGAAAGTAACGTCTGTCCCGGACGGAAATCGGCAATAACCTCTGAACCCGGCAGCGCTTCTGCCGGGATTGACCGTGATGGTGGCACGACAGCCGGTGCAACCGGAGCTTCCGGTGCCGGAACTGCCGGTTCCTTCGGACCGAAAAACCGGTTCCACAGCGCCTGCAACGGATTCTGTCTGGGTACGGCGGGCACCCCTGCCTGAGCAACAGGAATTTCCTGTGCCTGCCGTAGCGATTCCGGAACCGGCACAACTTCAACCCGGGTCAGTGTCACGTCGACCGGGGCGTTCCCCACAATCTTCGTATTACCGGCTGCATCCGTCACCCGGATATTCGAAACGCGTTCTCCAACCCGTATGTCGGTGAATATATGCGGCTGCTCCTGGTAGACGGTCGCAGATACCCGCCTCCCGGTCGAAAGCGTCAACTCTACAGTGTCGCCTACATCAATCTTGCCTGTATCCAACACCGTCTGCACACCGTCCTGCTCTCTCAGTGTTATTCTGTCCCCGACTTGAAGGGAAAAGGGATTTTCGGGTGTAATCGGTTCGTTGGCCGCAGAGCGGGTAAGTACCCGGACCTGCGTCGGGCCGGCCTCAGCAGATGCGCCGGCTCCCGGACCGATTGTTGGCGCGTGTTCGGCATCGAGGATTGCCGCCCACTGCGTATCAACCGGTACATCAGAGACCACAACCGGAAGCCTGTTCGTCCGGACATTGCCGACGGCAAATCCGAGTGAACTCCCTTGGGTATCCGAAAGTACATACGCCGTCAGCTCTCCGCTTCTGATCTGGTCAATCACATCTGCCGGAATAGCATCCAAGGCTTCCGGAGATGTTGCCGCAAAGTCAGCAGTTACCGGTGTAGCAACCACGCGGCCTTTGACCGTAGCAGCGTCCTCAAGAACCACCGGTGCATCCGCCGGAGGCGCGATAGCCGGTATCTCAGGTGCTCCGGCAAGCTGCTGCGCCGGACGGACCGCCGGTTGTCTGTTAAACCAACGGTCAAAGAGAGACGGCGTATCCGTCCGGACGAACCCGTATGCCGTATCCGGCGCCGGAGCGCGGAAGGTCTGGACGCGGGCGTTTGCAGCATCCGGGACAAAGCGAATCTGCTGTCCACGGACGGTTTCGTAACTTGCCGCAAGAGATGTTGCCGTCGTTTCATCTAGCCGCGCCGCGCGAAGCACCGTTCCGCTGTCGTCCAGAATCTGGATCTCTCCGGCAACACCGCTGTTTCTGATCCCGGTATACACGCGGTCCAGCGTATTGGTCACCGCCATCTGATCCTGGAATTTCGGAATCGGCGATGAAGAGAATCTGTTTTCAATGGCAAGCACCGCATCCTCTGCTTTACTCAAAGTCCGCGTAATCGCGCTGTCACTCCCGAAAATCTTACTGCTTATGACCGAAGCCGCACCCGGAAGCTGATGCAACATCGGACCTTCCTGTGCCAATGCAACCGGCTGCTGGACCACGCGCATACGCGGTATCGACGTTGCCTGCCCTACGTCCACCGTCGCATGACCCCCGCCACTAGTCTGTGATTCAAGAAACTTACCCCGGGTCACACCTTGTCCACCTGCTCGGTCTGCGTAGTATTCTGACAATCCACCGTCAATATTCGTTACCCTCGGATCTATAGGCACTCCTCCTTCGCTATGCCCATGCACGATCCCTTTCCCTCCGTATTGCCGAAGCATCATATCCACACCCTGGGAATTCAATTGACCTCGAGTTGTCAAGTCACCGGCTAATTCGCGAAGGGTCTTCGTCACGGTCCTGCCGGATGCATCGGTGAATGTTGCACTGCCTTTTTGTAAAATCGTACGGATATTGGCATTCACCTCGTCTACCGTCCGCCCGTATTGCAGATAGTTCACGGTATCGGCATGAAAATATAGGAGTCCATCATTCAAATCAATCGCCTTAAGTGATTTCAGAAACTGCGCAACCTGTGGCTTCCCGTGAAGTTCAATGAGATCTGCAACGGTTGCGCCCGGATCGATGGGAGAAGTCTGCGCGGCAAGTTGAGCCGCTTCCTGAATACTCATGCCTCGACTAATAAAACTTTCCATTTGGTCATAGCTATAGACCATAGCCGCATCATGATTGCCGAGAAACGTCTTAACCCGAAGCTGTCCTGTTGTTGGATTTACACCCGCCTCCCGCTGCAGATTCATAATCCGTTCTGCGGTTCCGACGGATGAAACGCCTGTCGGCGCCCGGTCCACAAAATCACCGGTTAAGACCAGTTCATCATTCGGACCGCCGATCCAATGTCCTGACGGATCAAGGAGTTGCTTCCCAACAACTTTTCCTTCAACGGATCTGGACTGTCCGCTCGTCATCCGGACGAGTTGATCCCAATCACCATGAACATCTCCTACGGCTACAGAAGTTCTCCCAACGCCTGCAGTAGCACGTACTGTAATCCTCTGGTTCAAACTATCCAAAAACTGTTGCCTTGCGCCCTTGAGCGTTTGCTCTACATCGGTGGCAAGCGTCTGGTTTGAAAGCATGCGCTGCGCCTCATTCCTTGCCCAGCCGGAACCGATGATTTGCCGGTCAAAATACTCCCCGGCAGCCCGCTGTATTTCCTGGCGGATTACCCTTTCGTCAGTGATGCCCTGCGCAATCAGTTCCTGTGCCCTGTTTCTTGCAGCAGCATTTAGGCCTTCATTAATATTTGGTGCGATACCTTTGGAAACATCTCCTATCTGCGATTGGGCCGATCTAGCCAGTCGGACTGGCTCAGCAACCGGAGCAGGCGGGGCTACAACCCGTGGTTGAACCCGCAGATAGTACCGTACTCCTGCCGGCGTGGTAACAGCATCTACCGTAGCTCTTCCTATCTGATTATTGACAATGTCGCCAGTGAGTCCCCGAATTTGCTGCTCAACCTGCCGAGCTATACCCAAATCTCCCGTTGTCGCATAGACCTGGTCAAATACCAGGGAATTACCGCTTCTACTTGGATTGGTTCTGGGATCCAGCCACGCATTCACCCGGTCGCGGATCGCCTGCCGGGTTGCGGTATTTAGTTGATCCACCGATGCAGCTCCCTGAGTATTCGTCCGCCCGGCAAATTGCTGCAACTGTGTGTCCAGGTCATCTGTTATCCCGTTGATAATTGGTCGCACTTGCGTATCGACCACATTTTTGGGAATATTTCTGTTGATCCGCATGGTCACTGCTGCTTCTTCCGGTGTCGGAGGGACTACCGCCTGAACCATTCCGGGTTTCGGAAGAGTAAGCGTACGTCCCGCCATACCCTGTGCAAGTTCAAACTGCGGGATGCCGTTTTGCAAACCCGTATATCGGATATTCGTGCCGCCGAGGCCTATATAATCCCCTACAGCGAGGGTCCGCGTCTCTCCAAGCGGAAGTTGTTGGCCATTTACCCATGTACCGTTGGAGCTTCCGAGTTTTGTCGTCCCGATATCAAATATACTGACCTGGTCTCCTTTTACAGTTATCCCGGAGTGTATTCGTGTTACCCGTGTATCTCCGGCAATTTTTATCTGGGCATCGGTACCGCGACCGACGATAAATGTCTTACCTTCGTCCGCCGCAGATGGTAGTACCGTACGTGGAACTGTAGTAAGTTGCCCTGTGGGTTGAGCTACCCGTTCAAATCCGTCAGCCCAACGCGCACCTTGTCCCCGATAGAGTATCTGATCAAGGACATTCCCGCGCGCCTGTAACGACGCGGGTGCGCGTGCCATGAATCCATCCACATACTGCTCTGCATTGGCAACACCGTTTCTCACGAGCGTACGGGCAATCTCTTCACGGGTCATGAGATACACCTGCTCCTGATTCAGACGGAGATTTGGCCTGACAGTATCGATATAATCAAGCACCTGACCAACCGCATCCTGAGCCCGTTGTGGCAATCTTCCTACATCAACAAGCTGTGTGGTCACCCGTGCAGGAGCAGTCGGTGGTTGAGGCGGCCCGGCCGGAGGTTGGGCTGCTGGTTGCGGGGCAGCCGGTGCCGGAGGCTGTGCGACCGGATGAGCAAGCCGGACATCCGTACCCGCAATTGTTGTTGAAATGTCCGTTGACACCTGACCGGGTGCAACAATTTTTATATCCCGGTAGGACGGCTTAAGAACGACCGGCGTATCTCCCTGAATCGGTACTCCCCGAAGCTGTCCCGCGTCATCCAGATACACGATCCTATCGCCCTGGTTCAGCACTCTGCCGTTTATGGCATCGCCGGCTCTGACCTCTGAACCGGCACCGTCAAGCGGGCTTGCAGCGCCAAGCGGACGTGCCGCGACCGGTGTCGCTTGAGCCCGGCCTTCTGCGACTTCTATCGCATGCATCTGATCGGCATAGGTCAAACCGCGCGGCGGAATGAGCCCGAAGCGATTTCCGGCGGCATCAACTGCGTCTACAATATAATACTGATCACCCTTTCCGAATAAGCCAAAGAGTCTCGTCCCTTTCCGTGCTGCAACCATCCCGAGGAGATTATTGTCTGCGTCGTACAAGGGATAGAGTTTTACAGCAGGCGGCACCTTTGCGGTTGCAGCCCGTTCCATATCGGTTAAAATGTAGCCCCGCATCTTTCCTGCAAGTACGCGTTCGGCATCAGTTAACTCACTGACTGTGGTGATTACACGAGACGTTTCACCGGGGGTCGCCGGCGGCGCAAGGCGCCCGGCCAAATCGGATACTGCATTGCGCGCCCCGTCAGTGATATCACTGAGCGTACTTCCTATCCTTCCAAACACTCCCGCTGCTCCGGTGCCGGCAGGACCGACGGTTGGTGCGCGGCCGGTCACGGCATCCCGAAAATCAGTCAGGGCTGTCGCGATCCGCTGGCGCGCTGTCGCCAGAGTTCCTCCGATGCCACTCGGAGCGGGTGCCGGCGCAACGGGTACTGCCCCCGGTGCTCCGACCCGCGCAAGTGCACCGGTAGGTGTCTGGAATTTCACTGCATTGTTGGCACCGACGACCTCTATGCGGTCGATACTGTCATAGGCTATATTGACGCTCGTCGGTGTCGTTCCAACGGGAAATTCACGTGTTCCTGCACCATTTTTGAACGTCACAACTATCCGGTCTCCGTCGGCAAGAGGCTGAGAGGCAACCGTATTACCGGCCGCATTCGTAGTCACGACGGTTTGTCCGGTTCGGACATCAGAAAGGTACTCTCCCGCAACCGGTTGTGTTGCAGGTTTAGGTACTTCCGCTGCCGGAGCGTTGTGACCTGAAACATACTGTCCGAAACCTTGTCGTACACCGGGAATCGGTTGTCCTGCCGCCAGCGCCTGGCGTTCAGCGGCCGCCTGAGTCTGCACCTTGTTGAGTGCAGCAGTGGTATCATCAACTGCCTGCCTGAGTGTGGCAAGCCGTGTCGTATCTGTGACGTTTGCCTGGTAGGCGGCATTGAGGTCCTGTAACGCTTTCGCCTGTGCTGCCTGTACATCGGTAAGCTCTTGTGCCAGGCTTTGCCGGATGGGAGGCGCTAGTTGGGATGGCGGTACGCCCCGGGCCGCCCCTGCCGGCGCTGCCTGCGGGTAAATCGTAATGGTTCCTTTAAGATTCACCGGTATCTGGGTGCCGTCGGTCCGTGCGATCACCAGCTGGTCTCCGTAGGTCAGCCGGTCCGTTCCGAGTGCAATCTCGGTTCTGGTGACATTGCCGCCTGCATCTTTTGTAATTTTGTAGATTTTATCTCCCGGCTGGATTGTCACATCCGGCTCTCCGGTTATCGAAATGCGGATCCCCTCGTTCGGTACGAACTGCCCGGCGCCGACCAGGGCTTCCGACGGAGACAGTGCGGTTTTGATGCCCGTGGAAACTTGCCGCAAATTCTGGTCTATCTGTCCGACCGGAAGTCCCAATAACCGTGCTTCCGGATTTTTGCTGAGTGCCGCCGCAAGGCCGCCGGATTTGGCAAGTTCCGTCTGGCCGGTGACAAAATCGGTGACACCCTGCACTCCCGGAATCTTTTTCACCAATCCGCCCGCTGCACTGATTGCATCTCCTACCGGAGTATTCCCGAACCGGTTAAGGGCGTCGCCGGTGCCGGCAGCAATAGATTTAAACGTTCTTCCGGCAAAAGACAGAAATTTGTTGCTGTCCGCTACAACCGGTTCCGCGGCAGACACCACCGGGGCTGCCTTTGGAAGGATCGAGGAAATGCCGGGAATTTCCGCAAGAACCGGAATAAACCCGAGGCTCGACATGAGGACCATGGTCTTGGCGCTGTCCTGGTCGGCATTGTACTGGGCAATGATATCGCCGCCTGCTTTGGTTGCAACGAGATAGCGCGCATAGATTTTCGAAAGAGTCCCGAACTCGTTGTATGCTGCTCTCTCCGATGTTGAAAGGCAGGAAGAAAGAAGAGACTCTGACATGCCGGAGGAGACACAATCATTGTATTTTTTGACCGCTGAAAGAATCTCCTCCGGCGGGACGGTCAGGGCCGGCAGATCTTTGTGGTCAACCGTATCGACCTTAAAATAGGACAGTCGCGGCTGCGCCGTATCGCTGTCACTTGAAATTTTCTCCGCCAACCGGGCCTGCTCTCTAACCGAACCGCAATCAAGCGATACGTCCGTAAATTGCGTGCCGTTAAACGTGCACGGTACGCCGAGTACCTGCTGGATGGATCCGCGGCTTACGGCGGATGTAATCCAGTCACCCAGTCCGACCGTGGCATATATTCCGGCCGTATACGCGCCGCCCCAGGTCGACCCCAATGCTGCGGCGGAGCCGCCGTAAATAGCAAACCCTGTTGCCGCGCCGGCGCCCAAGGAAATGATCGGATTTTCACTCCTGGCCATCGGCTGTTCCCCGACACCATAGACGATATTGGTGGGATTGGTCAGGAACCGGGAGAGTTTTTTGAGGTTGTTTGTCTGATAATCCACATACGTTGCAAGTGCAAGGCATTGGGACGCCGTCCAGCTGCCGGTCAGATTCTGACCGTCACACGAACCGCTTGGAGCCGGAGCTGACGCAGGATTGACACCGATCTGGTCAAGGTAATTTTTAAAATTTGCACGAAAATGTTTACACTTGTCGGTATCCGTTATCGGACTTTGGGCCGTACAGTCAGGGAGCCCCTCAGCAAAACCCCGGGACAGCCCTTTGACGCCGTTCAATGCATTGTTACAAATACCGTCAACAACCGGGCCATCACATGGTTTGTAGTATCCGAGAATTGCAACTTTGTCATTGAGTGCGCCGCTTGCTTTGGTCACGACATCCGCCGGGCATGCAGGAAGCGGCGGTTGCGCGCCAACGAGGCAATCATGGGGTCCCAACGCAGATGTGATATCAAACTGACGGTTTGCAAGGCCTCCCAGGAAAAAACCTAAGACCGGAATATTCGTCTGATTTCCGGCAAACAGATTTTCTCCAACACCCGCCGGCGGCTTATCCGTCCCGCTACATTTATAATAGGTACCGGCCTGAGCTCCGGCAGCGAGACTATTATTCCCGACATAGAAAAAGCTATACGGATGCGCATTACAATAATCCGTTCCGAATGACCCCTGTTCAACCTCCTGGCGCATTTGCGCCTCGTTCATGGAACCGCCGTATTTGGATGCTGCAGAAACAAGGAGTTCCTGCGTGACATCCTGCGTCGTTTCATAGGCGGTATAGTTGACGAGGTTCGGAACAACCCCCGGAGCAAGTTTCGGGAGCGTAAAGGCTATCTGCGGAAGCATTTTCTGGACATCGGTGCAGGATTTTGGATCTTTCTCGGGATCGCACAGCCGGACGAAACTGCCGGTTGCCGGCGGCGTATAAACCAATCCCTTCTCCTGGTTTTGCGGATTGTTTTCCGCGGTAGCCTGATAATTCGGACAGTAGCTTATTGTCGTTTTGTTGTTGACCGTGTATGCAAACATAGCATTGCCCGTCCCTTTACTGTTCTGGTCCCAACAGTACTGCGCAGCATATTTAGCCGGATCACAGGGAGGATTTGAAGTTAACGAACATTGCGTATCTATATTGAAAACCTCGGGGTTGGGCAATTTCCCCTGGGCAAGCTGACTTGCCGCTTCGGGGGACGCTTTAGTGTTGCTATTACAATCAAACCAATCCGTGCCCGTCAACTGGATATACTGTGATTGTCCGGGAATTTTGCACAGGGTTTCTGCTTTTTTGACCAACATATCATCCTGGGTCACGTTTCCATAAAGCGGCGCACCCTGGACGTTCATACAGTAAGCCAGTTCTGTTTTATCCGTAATCCCGCTACAGGCCAGGTAGGCTTTTGCGGACATATCGGCGAGGGAAGCAATGCCGGTCGGGCTCGTAAGTTCTGCGGTTTTGTTTTTGACACACTCGTTGCGCGCCGCATCTCCGCCAAACGTCTTACTGCATGCCTGAGCAGCCAGAAGTGCCGCTTCCTGGTGAAGCTGTGTGAGTGTTTCAGCCTGTGTATCGCTTCTGCACTTGTTCATGTCCCGCGCGTCGACGTTGTCGCATGCAGCCGATGTAATTTTCCCCAGAGCATGATCCTGATAATCCTGCGTTGTTGTTTGGCCGAAAATCGTAGCGCTGTTTTGCGTCATGCAGTAGGTAAAATCTACGCCGCCGTAGTCCCGGCACTTTCCATATACCTTCAGCGAGTAGTCCGTTAACGCGAGAGACCCGTCAGATGCAGGAGTCTGGAATTGTGCCGTACGATCTCTCACGCACTGAGCCTGTTCCGAAACGCTTCCGCCCTCTTGTACGCAGACATCCCGGGCGAGTTTGGTCGAGGCTGAGGAAAGATTTGACAACAAATTTTTGGTGGTCGTTTCGACGCAGTCCTTCACAAAACGGCGTTCGTCATAACTGCAGTATTCGGCCGCAAGAAGCGACACGGCATCATTCACTTGCTGTACCTGCTTCGCATTGAGTTGAGCTTGTTCTGCCTGTTTCTGGAGCGCAAGCTGCTTGGTAATTTCCGCGGAACTTTTTTGTTCGTTTGAAAGAATATCCTGGCACTCCTTACTTCCCGTGTCGGCACACGCGGATGCTTTTGTCGTGTCATAGGCGGCGTGCGCCTGTGTTTCACAATTTTGGTTTAATCCGAATTTGCTGTTTGCCAGAAGACACGTTTGTCTGGCAACGTCCCCGGCAGTACAGGCGGCATCTAGACAGGCTGTTTTCTGACTATTCGGAATCAATGCACTATAAACCAATTGCTTTACCTGGCCCTGGGTCAAGGTTGCAACATTGAGATTATTTGCTTTGATATACTGTGATGCGGAAGAATTCGGATCTTTCACCGCATCTCCCAACGCCGTCACTGCCGCCCAATAGTCCTGTGTCGCGAGCGCCTGCTGGTTCCCTTTCCGGGCTTCTTTGCCAATGGCTTCCTCGGCCTGAAGATACGCATCGTTGGCACTGTTCTGGCATGCCGTGGCATTCCCTCCCTGCTGGCTCATGCAGCTGTTGAAGGCGTTGCGCGCCGCAAGGCACCGGCTGTCGAGTGCGCAGGTGTCGATGGTTTGTGCCGGCGCCGGCGTAGTGGTTATTTGTTGTGTCGTACCCTGAGCAGGCGCAACTGTGGAGGTCACGGATGCCTCTGACTTTTCAGTAGGAACGGGTGTTGTCGTTATCGCCGGCGGAGCAGTCGGAACCGGTGTGGCGATCGTCTGAGTTATATTACACACAGCGGCACACTCCGAAGCTGTATTTCCCTCGCTCAGGCACGTCTGACAGGAGGACATCGCAGGTGTATAGGTGATGTTACAGACGGATGCGCACTCGGAGGCCGTATTCCCGTCATTGCGGCATTTGAGACATGCGTCAGTCGGCGGAGAGGTCGTAGGTGTCGGAACAGTCGTCGAGAGCCCGTTGCAACCATATTCACAGGTAGCATCCGATCCGCCGCGCGCTTTGCATGAACCGATGCAGACGTCGTAATCGGATTGCGCCTGGGGCGACGGCTCGGGTACGGCCAACCCATTCTGCGCCGCATAGGGACCGAGTTGGCTAACCGGAGTAGTATTGCTGGCCGCCCGGCTCCGTATCTCCTGCTCCCGCTCGACGACGTAGATGGAAACGGGCAGGGCAATCGCCATGATAACAAGGACGATCACCGCAAAAATACTGGCAAAACCGGAAGTTGCCGTCAGAGGGGTATCCGCGCTCCCGCCGGAATGATCCGGAGTCATGACTCTATCAATAGATAAATTACTATATCGGCCGGGACAATTTTTTCCTATCGGCGATTGGGGCCTGCGCGCTTCGTGAGATATCCGTCGGATGCTGGCAGATAAACCGAGCAGAAATTTCAGCGTATCAATTCCTCTCAATAACTATATTAATAATAATGGCTCTCTATTCAACGTATAAAATATTTTTCACGCTGTCAAGCGCTTGACAGGAGAACCTAGACGTGTTCCGGAATTCACCCGTTGCGGAAAATCAGTTTCGGGGCAATCTGAACCTCTGTTCGTCTGCCTTATAAAGGACCACAAAGGATATCATGAGCGTGAGTATGCCAAGGGTGGCAGCCGCGGGGCCGGGTGCGGCAAAGACAGACCGCGGCCGGGTGAAAACCACCCGGAAAAAAAGAAACAGATAGGCCATCTGGACGGGAAACGAGATCATGTGCCACCAGCCGGGAAAATTCCAGTGAAACGGGCGCGGCATGGACCAGTTAGTAAGACCGAGTTTCCCCTGGGCATAGTGCGCCATTACATCAATGCCGAGTCCTACGCCAAACGCGAGCGTCAGTCCGGCAAATCCCCCGATAACGGCAAACATATCCTGTCCGGTTCTTTGACTAATACTTACTATAATATAGTATACCAATACATTGATTACAGGAACAATAATGCCGTCACCGATAAAGCCTGTGTAGTATTGCAATAACGTCTTTTCGCCTTTGAATGCATCCGTATCTCTTTGTTTCCGATAGATATAGTATCCCAATTGCACGAACCAGTTCATAAAAAGACTGAGGAAAATAATGACAAGAACCATAGCGACACTCATACCGGACATCATACCACAAACTATCCGGACTCCTTAGATTCAACAAGTTAACGCGACCGCTGTTAATAATTGAAGCTACAAAGAAAGTATCTTTTCCTCCTGCTCTCTCCTCGTGTTTCTCTCGCCCTTTCTTCCCATCTTCCCCTCTTCTTCTCTTTATACTATAATGTTAGCCTATAGCACTTTACCAATGTCCCCTTCTTGAAAGGTGATGAGCTTTCTCATCTTCTCTCAAGGAGGGGGTCTGGGGAAAATCCAAAAAAGGGAGAAAAACGTGATTTACAGAGTAGTCCCAGCAGATCAAGATGGTGTACCATTACCACTCGCGTTATATCTGGCATGTCAATGTGTGCAATGTAGAATGACATGGCATGGCGGAACCATTGTCGAAGTACACAGCATGGATGCAATTGACGAGCTGATGTGCGAAGTGTTGCGCTTCGGTCCAGACCTATCAAACGCGCGCTTCATCCAACTACATCAACTTCCACAACGATCCGAGTGGTTTACGATCTTCTGCAAACCAGATGATCGACAGGATATTCAGAATTATGCCATGGGGTTAGCGCTTCACTATTTCCATGGTATGCAACGCGGCGCTAACCAAATACACGTGTTCGCTGAAACCACGGCCGAACAAGTTGCAGGGCTTCTGAACTATATGCTCCCAACTGAATTCGCCGACGCTGTCGTGACTGTGCAGTAAATCAAATACCCCCGACCCTCCCTGTTCGTTTCGGGGACACTGCCTCTGTCATTGCTCTGCAAACAAATCGGCCTTACCGAAGGTCCGGGTGCCGCCAACATTGGTGGTGCTTGTTTTTGTTTGCGTTGTGATGACGATCTGTGCAGTGTCCCCGAGTATTTTCCGTGCACCTCTTTCCCGCGGTCGCAACTATCCGCCGGATCCGGAAAGTTTCCAGCATCAGAAATTCCCAACGATCACACAACAAGGAACATCCTGGTTAAACAATCGCCCCCCCACACATCTTCAGGATCTTAAAGGTCTTCTGAACCTCTCTCACGATCCCAAGAACTCCCAGAAGGCGCTTTGGATCGCATGACAGAGACAAAAAACGGCGTCTCCTCTCCCAAGGCGCGCAAATCCCATGCAGGCGTAAAATTAGTTTACGGGCAGATCACGTGGTTGGCTCGTACACTACATTGCAGGCAAGAATTAAGCTTCTCCCGATATGCGCGTCTGCCGTCTGATCCGGAAACACCCGCTTTCCTATCCATGTCTCACCTCCCGCACAAAAGAGATGCAAAACACGAAGCCCAAACTTCGCATCCTGTTCTTCCTTCAAGCCCCGTGCTCTTGCACCCCAAGCCATTCTGTGGTCATATGGATATATATGACCTGTCCCAGAAATGACGGGAGGCTCCGGGAGATGACGGTTCCAAGACCCGGAGACACGCCCCTTACCTATCACCGCTGTGACACCTGCGGCGGCGTGTGGATCCGGGGATTTGATGCCAATTTCCTTCCCGTTTCCGAGTATGCCAAAAAACTAGCTTCGCAGGGCGACGCCCTGCGAAGCTATCCTGACGACGGGACGCTTCCCGGATATCTCGTCTGCCCCGTCTGCGCATTTGCCATCCCGCGCGCGACCGGCCCCAACATCCCTGATGACGTCCGGATATTTCGCTGCCCGAACGGACACGGATATTTTTTCCCGAGCGGCCAGCTCGCCAGATTCAAAGAAGCGCAGGAAACCAAAATCGCCTACCACAAACTCTGGCATCTCCCCCTTTCTTCCGTCGGAGCGACCCTTCTCACCGGATTTTTTGGCCTCCTGCTTTCCCTCGGGCTTATCATGAGTGCACTCCGCAATTATCAGGCGGTCGACCAGACGACCCGGGCCCAGGACCTCATCCGCTACCAGCAGGTGACGGCAATTCCCGGAACACGAAACGTAACGGTGACGGCAACCACCGCGACCAAGGTAACGCTCAGCCTCTGGGTAGACGGCATACGGGGACCGGATCTTAGCTCACCGGACGGGCTCTCCCATACGGCAGAACTCACGGATCTTGCCGCCGGAACGCATACGTATTCCTTTACCTTTATACGCGGCGGCAAAATGCTCCGTTCCCGGACCCAATCCTTCACGGTCCGCTGATGCTGTCCCCTACGGGGGGCGGAAGTATCGAAGGTTACTCGAGCTCCTTTTCCCTGCCCCAGCGCTTCCAGTTGGGATTGACGGAGCCGAGCGTGATGTAATCATCGGCAACGTCAAAGACATAGTGGATGAGCATGGCGCCAAAAAGGATCACGCCGACGCGCCAATCATAGAAGTAGGAAAAAACTGAACACCCCAGAAGTATCGCCATGACGTAATAGTTATGGGAAGCGAGCTTGGTATTTTTTTTATGCCCGCTTTCGATATGGAGGAAAAGGTTACGCCATTCATGCTCCCGCAAAAACTGCCGCAGCTGCCTGGTATACGTTTCGGTCCGTCCGTAGGTCACAAAGTATATCAGGTGATCCGCATCGGGAAGAAGCGATCCGACGACGGAAAACCAAATCCAGCGCGGGTTAAACTCATGCCACCGCTCCCGAAGATACCATGCCCAGATAAGCCCCAACAAAAGATGGTAAAACTCATGCCTGCCGTGCCAGACCAAAAACCCCAATCCTTTTATCCGGGCGACATTGCGGCTCATATCTGCATGATAGGAAATCACCGGCGGTAATGCAATTGCGGTGACGGCGTCTTCCGCTTCCCTTCATGAAACTGTTTGTAATGCGTGAGTATTCTCCCGTAAAATTTTTCGGTCTCTCCGACAGCGTTTTCCCAGGTGTACTTCCTGCTTTCCCCGCGTGCCCAGAGCTTGGCGGCATGATAGAGTTTTTTGTCCGAAAAAAGTGTCCGGAAGGCGGAAGAAAGGCCGCGGATAGTACCGTTTTCCACCAATAATTTCTTCGCGGGAGACGTACGGAAAAGTTCCTGAAACGGTCCGTTCATAAACCCCACCACCGGGAGTCCCGCAGCCATGGCTTCCAATGCCGTTATCCCGAATGCCTCGTCGCTGTACGGGGCGCAGAAAATATCATGCGTGCCATACAACCGGTACTTTTCCCGCTCCGAAACGCGTCCGGGGATACGGACATACGGTTTGAGACCGTGTTCCTCTACATACCGTTCTGCTGCCTGCCGGTCCGGGCCGTCCCCGGCTATCGTAAGCGTAACCATCGGAAACGTCCTCACCAGCAAACGAACCGTTTCGAGAAGCGGCTCCCATCCTTTGCGCTGGACCAGGCGCCCGACAAACAACAGTTTATAGGCAAACGGATGTTCCGATGGCGTGGTGTAAAATACCGGATCCACCCCGGGATAGATGACGGATTGCGGGATGCTCCTATCGAGCATCTGACTCCAGCAGCGCGAAACGTGCTCTGACACAAAGATGATGCCGCCGCGGAACGTTTCCGTCCTGGGTTTGAGGATCGGCAGGACCGTATCCAGAAACGAAAGACTGGATGAGGCGTCCCAGCTTGCATTAAACGTCGCAACGATCGGGATGCGGAGATTATGGAGAAGGTCAAAGGCAACAAACGGCACCTGCGGATCCTGAATGTGGCAGAGGTCGAAGCGGCCGGGAGAAATGCACGCCGACAGGGCAGGCTTCGTAACGTACGGGACCGTAATACCGGTCAGGTTGCCGTTGGGCATGGGGACCGGCACGGCGTGGCAGACGCCGCGGTACTTCCGGTACGGCAACATCGGCTTTCCCGCCGGGCCGAACACCGTCACCCGGTGCCCCCGTTTCTCGAGAAAGGTACTTAAAAAAAACGTCGCCTCCTGCACGCCGCCGGCGACGGTCGGGTCCGGATACGTAAACAAGGCGATGCGGAGCGGTCGGGTCATAGAGGTTGCCCAATAGTACGATACCGACGCCGGGAAAACAAATGAAGGAACCGGGTAGATGACGGGTTAGTTCGTTAGTTCGTTCGCAGGAACGAAAAAAGATGCAACTATTTATTGTAATCTTCTGAGCGCTTATGAAGTTCCCGACGTCTTCTCTTATACCCTGAGGTTTTTGAGGAAACTCCGAAACTCGCCGTTCAAGTCTTTGTGTTCGAGGGCAAACTCGACGACGGTTTTGAGATACTCGAGCTTGTTGCCGGTATCATAGTATTTGCCCCCGGCTATCTCGCAGGCAATCATGCGTTTTTTGTCGGCAAGCATAAGCTTCAAGGCGTCGTTGTAGTAGAACTCTTCACCCTCGGAAAGGTTTTCGAGCGCGCGGTCGAGGTATTCAAAGATATCCGGGGTAAAAAGGTAGCCGCTCACGATCGCCGTATCCGACGGCGCGTTGTTTTTCCCCGGCTTTTCAATGACGGTCCTGACGTCGATAAGGCCGTTCCTGATGGTTTTGCCTCCGGCAAACCCGTAGCGGGCGTAATCTTCGTCTTTGGTCGCTTTGATGCCGGCAAGGATCGAGCAGCCGAATTCGTTATAAAGGTCGATAAGCTGCCGGAAGCGGCTCTTGGGCCGGGCCGCGATAAAATCGTCGCTGAAGGCGTAAATGAACGGCTCCTCGCCGATAAGTTCCCGGGTATTGAGAAGCGGCGTACCGTTCCCGTACGGCCCTTTCTGCCGGACGTAGATAAAGTTTGCAAGCTCGGAAATCTTCTCTATCTCCTCAAGGAGCGGCAATTTTTTAGGGCCGCCCATCCTGAGGTTTTCGATAAGCTCCATGCTCGGGCGGTCGAAGTGGTCCTCGATCGTCCGCTTGTGATAGCCCGTGACGATCACGATGTCCTCTATCCCCGCTTCAACCAGCTCTTCCACGATGTACTGGATGATGGGCTTATCCACAATCGGGAGCATCTCCTTGGGCATGGCCTTGGTCTGCGGAAGGAACCGCGTCCCGAAACCAGCCGCCGGAATGACTGCTTTACGGATTTTCTTCGAAGATGGTTTCATAACTCTCGCTGACACCCTGATACGTTGATACTCTGACACTATCATCACGTATCAATGTGTCAATGATCTTTCGGGTCCCTTGATTGTAGCGGCGGGGAAAAGCCTTTGTCAATCTCACCCCTTGATTTTTGCCGTCCGCACCGTATAATAAAACCCTTCTGTCCGTTTTTCCCGTGCATGAGCGCTAGGATCTATGCTTCCCTGCGGCTCCATACGGGCCGGAAACGGATGCACATTTACAGGGCAAAACGAACAAACGAGAAGGCAATACAAGCTTGTGAGGTGACGCGGGAGGCGAACTTTTTCGAGCACCGTCATGCGCCGGGACTGGACGCGGGTCCTGTCTCGGTTTTTCCCCCAAGAAAACCCACAAGGGGACCCCTTCTTGGGGGTCCCCCGAACCGAGCCACCCGCCAGGAAGCGCCTGACGGATGCGCAAAAAAAGTTTGCCGACCAAAGCGGCGCCGATGCGTTGCCGGGAGTGAAAACGGCAAGGATATGAACTGATCACAAACAGTGGTCGGCTGATCTCTTTGCCGTCACATTCCTCGGTAGCTCAATTGGATAGAGCAGGGGGCTGTTAACCCCTATGTTCCAGGTTCGAATCCTGGCCGAGGAGTAGTTCGACTGCCTCCGGTAACCCCAACAAAATAACCCGGCAAGGTATTTATTGGGCGCATCGGAGGCAGGAATGCGGGAGTAGTTCAGCGGCAGAACGCGCGTCTCCAAGACGCGAGGTCCTGGGTTCGAGTCCCAGCTTCCGCTTTTTATAGTCGGTTCGTGCTGATCTTTTGGGGAGGAAGTTCATATGGCTTGAACGCGAGGCTTTCAACCTCGAGCTTGCGGGTTCAAATCCCGTCCTCCCCATTTCGTGCCCCCGTAGCTCAGGTGGCAGAGCACCTGCTTCTAAGCAGAAGATCGCGAGTCCGAGTCTCGCCGGCGGCGTTCGAGGAGGTGGGTCGCAGAAACGAGTAGCCCGTAGCTTAACGAGCTTCCTAGGAGCTTACTCGCTTCTCACTCGCCTCCTCGATAATTTCGTTTGTTCGCTTGTGGTCGTACGTCGGGGTGTAGCGCAGCCTGGCAGCGCGGTCCGCTTGGTACGGACAGGTCGTAGGTTCAAATCCTACCGCCCCGACCTCGCAGGAGGTGCGATGATTCAGTCAGGGTCTTTCTGACTTCATTGTTCACCTCCTGCGACCACATCGGTGGGTTTTACGGAACAAAAAAGGGGGCTTTTGCTCATCTTCTTCTCCCTTTTCCCGTAAAACCCACCGCCCAGCACTTTATGAAAAGGTTGTGTTGATCTGGGACCTCCGGAAATTGACCCCCACTCGCTTCTTTACTTTCCCCCGCCATTTCTGCTATGATGCCCATATCAACCCCTGGGAGGGGGTTTTTGGAAGGGAAAAAGAGTACAATACCCGTATGGACACCCGAGTAGCCGGAACATCGCCATCCGTCCCGCCGGTCCAATTCATGCGGGAAGTCGTGTCAGAACTCAAAAAAGTCACCTGGCCGACCCGTGATGAGACCGTCAAGCTGACAGTCGTCGTCATCGCCATTTCGGCAATCGTCGGGCTTTTTATCGGCGGACTCGACATCGTCATGGTCAAGCTGACCGGAATAGTGTTTAAGAAATAACGCCCTATGGCCGATACCGATCAAACCACGCCAACGCCTTCTCCGGAAACGAAATCCGGGGCGCCTCCCGCGGCCCCGAAGGCGGAAGGACCGGCTCCCGCCGCTTCTCCCCAAACGCACACGGCGGCTTCCGATGTCCCCGGCTCCAAGTGGTACGTGGTCCACACGTACTCCGGGCATGAGAACAAAGTAGCGACGAACCTGCGCCAGCGCATCGAAACGATGAAGCTCGAGGGGCAGATTTTTGATATCGTCGTCCCGACCAGGAACATCGTCACGGTCCGTCACGGCAAAAAAGAAGAGCTCAAGGAAAAGATTTTCCCGGGATACATCCTCGTCAAGATGATCTTAAACGACCAGACCTGGCTTGCGGTCCGGACGACCCAGGGAGTGACGGCCTTCGTCGGGGCGGGCAATAAGCCGACTCCGATTTCCGAAAAAGAAGTCGCGACGATTCTCAAGTTCATGGCCCTTGAGGCTCCGAAGTACAAGGCGACCTTCACGGTCGGTGAGGCGGTCAAGATCGTGGACGGACCGTTTGCGGACTTTCTCGGGACTATCGATAACATCGACGAAACCAAAGGCAAGGTCAAAGTCCTCGTTTCGATCTTCGGACGGGAAACGCCGGTTGAGCTCGATTTCCTGCAGGTCAGTAAATTATAATCAACCATCCGTATGGCAGCCAAAAAAGTCAAAACCATCATCAAACTCAATCTTCCGGCAGGAGAAGCGACCCCCGCGCCACCGGTCGGACCGGCTCTCGGCCAGCACGGACTCCCGATCATGGAATTCGTGAAGACGTATAACGCCAGGACGGAAAAAATGAAAGGCCAGACGATCCCGGCCGTCATCACGGTTTACGAAGACCGGACGTTTTCGTTTATCACCAAGCTTCCGCCGGTAGCCGCACTCATAAAAAAGGCGCTCGCCATCACGAAAGGAAGCGGAAAAGCCGGACGGGAATCGGCAGGGACGCTTACGAAAGAGCAGACCGAAGCAATTGCCAAAGAAAAGCTCGCGGATCTTAATACCGATGATGTTGCGGCCGGCGCCAAAATCGTAGCCGGCACGGCACGGAGCATGGGGATTGACGTGGAAGGGTAATCATATGGGAAAAATCAGAGTCGCAAAATTAGGGGACGCGGAAGAAACCGAGCTCAAACGCCGGGCGGATGCACGCCGCCAGACCAAAAAGTCCAAAAAAGCCAAAGTAGAAGGCGTAGGTCTCCACGGCGGAGAGCGCGTTTCGGTGGTAGAGGGGACGGATATAAAGCCGGAATTCAAAAAACTCGCCGAAGAAGTGGAAGAAGGTGCCGGAGAGAAAACGGAAAAGGCGAAAAAAAAGAAAACCTCCAAAACAAAAGTCCGGTCCAAACGCTACCGGGAAGCACTGCACCGCATTGACCGGACCAAGCTCTATGAGATGAGCGATGCGGTCGCGCTCGTCAAGGAAACCAGTCTCACGAAATTTGACGGCACCGTAGAGCTTCATGTAAATCTCAATACGGGAACTATCGGCGAGAAAAAAGATTTCCGCGGATCCGTCCGGCTGCCCCACGCTACCGGCAAAACCGTACGCGTTGCCATAGCCGATGACGCCATCCTCGAAAAAATTCAGGCCGGAAAACTCGAGTTTGACGTTCTCGTCGCCCACCCATCCATGATGCCGAAGCTTGCGAGAGTCGCCAAAATTCTGGGCCCCCGGGGCCTCATGCCCAACCCCAAAAACGGCACGGTATCGCCTGACCCGGAAAAACGCGCCAAGGAACTGTCTGCCGGCGAGGTCAATTTCAAATCAGAGCCCGGCCAGCCGATCCTGCACCTGACCGTCGGGAAAGTCTCGGCAAAAGATACGGAACTTCTTGAAAATATCGCGGCGTACCTTGATGCCATCGGACGCAGTAAAATCCTCCGCGCCACCCTCTCGGCCACCATGGGACCGGGCATCCGGCTCCGGCTCTGAGCAACCGAGTAATCAACCCGGCGGGTTTTTTACGTTTAAACCTTTGGGATATCTGCACGGAAACGAGGCGGCACCCCGTCAGGAATCCGGTAGGGCTCCCGTGACAGATACCGGTTCCCCGATCTCTGCTATACTATGGCCCATGTTGTGGACAGAATTGGATTCAGCACAGGAAATACCGCTGTACGGAGAGGTCAGCGAATTTGCCGCCACTCTTGAAGAGCGGTCTTTGCCAATCCGGCACGAAAGAGCGATCGCATTCGGCAACTGGGCCGCAGTTCAGGGAGACTATCCGGAGGGAGCTCTTATCCGGCTCGCACAGGGCCTTACCTACATCAAGAGAGTCCAGACGGAGGAAGCATTTCGTGTTCTAAGCGCACGTTTTACAGAAGACTTTTCTGGGAATCTGACGTACTCGCAACTGTTTTATCCGGGCGGAGAGAGCGAACACTGGATGTATGAAGCACTTCTCCAACAAACTTCCATAGGGCAAGCCGATTGCCGCGTCGCCATCTCTGAAGCAAAGCGGCTCCCCATGAGTATGGCCCAAGAACTCAACCTCGTCCTTTTTGACACGTGGGTAGTAAGCGGAAGGAAGCTCAACAAGTTATTTGACCAACTCAACGTACCATTCCGGATCTATATATTGTTTCTCAATACCAGCGCCGGTATCACGGTGTCGGAGCGGACGCCGTTTTTTGCAGCAGACACATTTTCTGCTCCTATGGCCCGCGAAGTTATTGGCACAGACGATCTTCTCTTCTGGAATACGTTAGGAATGGAAAATAAAGCCGATATAGAATTCGCGTACAACGCAAACGTCGTAGACTTCTTCGCCCCGCTTCAGGCAGCGCATCCTATTGACCACCTCGTTTGGTCTGACTGGCGTGTACCGGACAATATGCCTGCTGTCGTCCTCTACCTCCTTGATCGGCCCGCACGACAATATCCTCACCAATGAGAGAAGAGTAAAATTTTATACGAGACTTAGGGAATCGGACCGGGAATAAAGACCGGCGAGATAATAGAAATAGAGCTTTATTTAGGTCTTGATACTACGTATTGAGGATAATCTGACTACATCTCCGAAATACCGGTCGATCGTAAAAAGCGATGATTCCTGCTCGCGCCGGGTATTGGTTGCGACGCATTCGCGGGGGACGATGACACGGTATCCCTTGTGGTAGGCTGTCCGCACCGTCGACTCCACGCACCCGTTCGTCTTGACGCCGGAGACGATAAGCGTCGTTATCCCCTTTTCTTTGAGAATCGTTTCAAGTGTGGTGCATTCAAACGCATCATAACTATGTTTAATGACAACCGTATCGCCTTTGTCGGGTACGATATCACAGAACTCGCTGCCTTTACTTCCTTCCCTGCAACACAAATGTTGCTCGCTCAGTTCCTTTTTCTCAAACATGTGCCGACCCGCTGCATTTCTATACCGCAGGCCGTCGATAAACCGGATGAATATGACGGGAAGAGTGTTTTCCCGAGCAAAGACAATGAGCCTCCGGATAGGACCGATGACGCGGCGCATGCGGGCTACATCCTGCCCCGCTTTCCCGAGGACACCCGAGGGATCCAGAAAATCCCGCTGGAGGTCTATGAGGATAAGCGCGGTGGTCCGCGGATCTAGCCGGTGTACCCCGGTTTGTGCCATATAGGGAAAGTATAGCAGACATCGCAAAAAGAACGGTTCGTACGCGCTTCGGGTGCGGTTGACAAACAAAACCCTATTGACTATAACGGTAAAACCCCGAAAGGGCAGACGTCTGTCGCGTATTGATCGTTGGGATTCCTATGCAGCACCAAACGGAATTTTTGACGGAGGGTATTGAGTTTGAAACCCTTCATATAAATCCGTCAAACACTATTGAAGCGGTAAAAAGAGGCCAGCTCCTCATGCTTCTTGGACAGGAGACGTTCATCGTTATCACCGCTCCGGATACGTACCAAACGGCGGCAACATGGCTCGGCGGCCCGGATATGCTGTCGGAAGTAATCCAAAATGCCTATGAGATGCTTGCGGCACATCACGGATCGAAGGATGAGATGCAGAATACGCTCATGCCCTTCGGAGTAACCGCAATCCCCTACGGCGACATTCCGCGGGATGTCCTCTTCCGGCTCTTCCCGGAACTGGCCGGCATGGAACGGGATGACTGACAGCCGCGGGAGAACCCGGGTGTTGCACGTGCAGAACTATTCTGCTAGTATTACCGTTATCCTTAAGACCGTAGGTTGAGCGAAGCGACATAAATCCTACCGAGGGACAAAAAAATCGTCAGTTCGTTCGTTACTTCGTACATTCGGATAACGAAACACGAAAAGGCGAACTGACTTTTTTTGTACCCCCGCTTATGGCGGGGTTTTTTATTTCTCATTAGCATTTGATAATTTTATTTATGGCTACCCAGAAGAAAATAGACACCATAACCAGGCTGACCGGCAAAATCGGCCGTGCAAAGGCCATGGTATTCACCGACTACCGCGGTCTCAAGCATAAGCAACTTGAGGAACTGCGCCGCACACTCAAAAAAACCGAGGGGGAATTCGTGGTTGCCAAAAACAGGCTGATCATCCGCGCGCTCGGGGAAAAGGGAGAAGGGGTCAAGCCATCCCTTTCCGATACGACCGCCATCCTGTTTGCGTATGCGGACGAGGTGGCGCCCCTCAAAGCACTCATGAAATTCATGAAAGACGCGGGACTTGGGAAAACCAAAGCCGGCATCCTGGGAAACGACGTACTCGCCGAGGCAGACGTCACGCGCCTTGCTGCCCTCCCCAGCCGGGAAATGCTCCTCGGTCAACTGGTCGGACAGCTCAATGCCCCGATCCAGGGGCTCCACTATGCGCTGAGTTGGAATATCAACAAGCTGGTCTGGGCACTCAATAGTATAAAAAATTCGAAATCCTAAGTACGAAATACGAAATAAATTCAAAATAGTCAATTCGGAATAAAATATTTATTTTTTTGCATTAGAATTTTGAAATTATTTCGGATTTATAAATTCGAATTTCCGATGAATTTACTGAAGGGAGGTGTATATGGCAAAATTAACCAAAGATGAAATTCTTAAAGCAGTTGAGGACATGTCCGTTCTTGAGCTTTCCGATCTCGTGAAGGCCCTTGAGGAAAAATTCGGCGTTTCCGCGGCACCGGTCGCGGTTGCGGCAGCAGGTGCGGCAACAGGGGCAGCTGACGGCGGAGAACCGAAGGAAGAGCAGACCATCTTCAACGTCGTCCTTGCGGCAACCGGAGACAACAAAATCGGCGTCATCAAGGCGGTCCGTGAGCTCGTCCCGACCCTGGGACTTCAGGAAGCCAAGGCACTTGCTGAATCCGCGCCCAAAGACGTTCTAACCGGCGTCAATAAAGCCGCGGCAGAGGAAGCCAAGAAAAAGTTAGAGGCCGCCGGGGCAAAAGTCGAACTCAAGTGATATTGATTAAGGGTCCGACCCTGAAGCCTATAATTAGGCTCCGGCTGCACTTCATGCTATACTTCCCCCATATGGACTGGCCTGAAACCGAAGAAACGCCGGTCGGAGGCGAGTGTTTTGTGCCTGCCTACCTTTCGCCCGGACAGAATATCCTCGACCAGCCGCCCTATAGTTGGGTTGAAACTGTTCTGGAGCTGCCGAAGGATTATTTCGTGGACGATACGCACGGGTATACTCTCCTCCTCCGTGCTGTCGCCTACCGCGAAGCAGAACGTGCCAGAATGCCCGCGTCCGGGTGGTGGAAGCTGAGCGCGCTTACGTATCACATACAGAGCCGTTACCGGTCAACCGTCTCGTTAACGGCACAACGGACGTATGACTGGCTCGCACGCAATTACCCGGGATCGGCAGAATATCTCTACCTCTATTGGGCATCCCAGGAACAGGACTGGACCGAACGGGGCGAACCTACCGGCAGAAGAAACGATCCCGTTTTATCCTACGCTGGCTGGGCCGGCCGGCAGCAGGGGCTCCGGGCGGGGCTTCTCGAAGCCGGGATCTATGAAACGGCGCCGGACTCATTTTCAACCCCGGATGATATCGCCTCTTCCCTTCCTCCCAAAGGCGAAGTAAACCGCCGGTTCCGCATGCTCCACTCCGGAGCACTTGATTAATTGCAGGGAGGCTCCTTGAAACGTTCACGTTTTAGGCGGAAAATGCTATCATGACATGCCCGCGTCAACCATGACCACAGGAAGAGAATCCGTACAACCCGGAGAGGAAATCTGGGTGGCTGAGTATCTTCCTCGCGATGAACCGGTCACGAACCAGCCCCCGATGACCTGGATCCTGGAAACCGATGAACTCGTGCCGTCGGACCTCTTCTCGGATTACCTGCGGGAAGAGGGCGAAGGGAGATTATTTTGGGCTGTGGCACGCACCACACTGCCGGGTTTTTCCGTGTGGGATACGGAAAAAGAACGCCGCTATGCACGAGGACTCATACAGTGTTTTTCCCGGGAATTTCGCAATGTGGCTACGGGGATCTATATCCTCAACCGGGTAACGGATCATGTCCGCACGTATTATCCCTATTTGCCTGAGTATCTGATGCTCAACTGGGTCTCGCAGCCGTATTTCAACAAAGACGGACACCGCCGGCTCGGCTCGGAGCCGGCCCATATCAAAACATATGCCGCCTTTGCCGCGCAACAACAGTCCATGGATGCGCGGAGCAGGTTTATCGGCCTGGGCGACGTACTTCCCAGAACCTACGCGGCGGCAGACGACGTCAGAGAGGCTGTCGACGCATCCGGAAAACCCCGGGAAAACCGGTTCTTCCGCCTCGTACGGTCTTCCGAAGCAATGCAATAACGGTAACCAAGCCATCCGTCCAGTTCCAACGGCCTGGCCTCATCTTGACAAACACCTCACCCCCACAGTACAGTACCCTCGATGGATGAAACGGAAGAAACCCTGCATTACGACGAATACGGTTCTCTCTTTGGAGACATTACGGAGTGGATCACCCATGAATTGGCCGAAGGCGCCGTCTCCTTTGCCGAGCTTGTGGGATCAATAGAACTGGCGAAGTATGCGGCCCCCCACACAGCGCTTCCCCCGGTGGAACTGGACGCCATTATGGGAAGAATCATCCTCAACGCGGCGCAAACCGCTTTTTCGGAAGGAAACACTCCGCGGGGCGACGCACTCCTTCATGAATGGCTCATGACCTACAGCGGAAGCTCAGTGCTCCCGCACGCGGAATAGCTCCCCTTTTCTCCGTATGCGGGACGTTCCCGTACCGAGGAGTATGTCAGACACGCGAAAACCACCCGCACGATATCCACGTGTTGCCTATTTTTCCCTTTCCAGATAATGAGAGGCATTTATCGCCACACCCTCATAACAGGCCGAACCCATCTCCTGATCACAGCGACCGGAACCCATGGCCTTAACAACCGGCACTCCGTCTCTGGTCTGTATGCCGTTAATCACATTCATCGCTTTCCAGCGGCAAAATCCGTCCTCCCCCCACACGCAGCCGGAGAGATTGAAAAAATATTGAAAATCTTCCAGCCCCGTCAGATCATCTTCTGTAATACGTTGTTGATCCAAAAAATACTCCGCCATGATACGTCACTATACGCATAAGCGGTTTGAAATGCAAT
This sequence comes from Patescibacteria group bacterium, assembly GCA_023379025.1. Classification (GTDB taxonomy): domain Bacteria; phylum Patescibacteriota; class Microgenomatia; order UBA10105; family UBA927; genus JAMCTH01. Next base: position 64,549 of record JAMCTH010000004.1, read on the forward strand.
AACCGGTTTTCTCTTCTCTCTATACAATAACCATCAAACCATATCAAATAAACTGCATACTTTTGATGCATCTTGACAACATATGACCAGAGATGATACGTTGTGATAAATAATGATTTACTCGCCCGCCCGGAGAATAGGTATTCGTCTTCGTCTTCTTTTTCGTTTTGCGAACTAACGAAGCAACGAACTCACGAATAACTATATAGAACTATGGCTCTCGGAGATAACTGGCCTGACCTTTTGACGGTCCGCGAAGTAGCAAAAATTTTACGTGTTTCCCCGCTCACCATCAAACGCTGGGGTAAACGCGGCAAGCTCCCGGCAATCCGCATCAACTCAAGGGGAGACCGCCGCTACAAAAAAGAAGCGGTCATGTGGTTATTAGGTCTTCAGCAGAAAAGCGCACTCTAAAACGTTATTTCGCAAGAAAGGTTACTTCGTTATTTCGAAAACACGGATAAGAGCGGTCCATTACGGAGACGCAACGTTGCGCTTCAAAGAAGTGATCATTCGAGCAAGGTGATTTATCCGATCATACAACTCGATATATTGTTGATCAGTAAGCAGCTGTTGTTTCCGAGCAATCATTACAATAGGTATACATTCGTAACACGAACCCCGGGCTATCGTGAGAAAATGACGGAAATCACGGGTGGTTCTACTTGAACCTTCAGCAATATTCAACGCTATTGATAGAGCTGCTCGCTGGAACTGATCCGCAAGACTGTATTTAAACATTCCCACCCATGATTTTGTCACGGTAAATACATCACTTGATAATGAAATTGCCTCCTGATATACATGAAGGTCTTCAAATTTGAACCGTACCACGTTCATGCGAATATCGAACTAACGAACTAACGAAAAATTATCTCCTTCAGCTTCTCCGCGGCTTCTGTAGGGTCGAAGATGTTGACATTGAGGCCTGTCCCGAGTTCAAAGCCCGCGCGGTGGATAAACCGGGGGATGATGCGGATATACCAGTTGGCCCCGTGATAGATATAGAAGTTATACCCGAAGGGGTTTGTGTTGTGGATCTCGGAGAGCGTAGGGTCATGATAGACCGCTTCAATGCGCTGGAGCGCCCGCTTGAGGACGCCGGCCAGATCAGGAATTTCGCTGTCCGTCGTATCCCCGAACTTCGTACCGATGCCTTTAGGCGCGATCCAGATCTCAAACGGCCATTGGGAAAAATCCGGGCAGTAGGTGAGGAAGTGATGGTTTTCGTCAACGACATTCCCTACCGGTTCACGGGCAAGGGTATCGAGATTTATCTGGCGGGGCACCACCACAAGCTGCGCGTGCGGGTGCTTGAGACTGGCTCCGGCGTGCAGGCCGTGGTTGCAGAAAATAAGCACCTGCCCGTCGTTTTCGTGCGCGCGGTACCGGTCGCGGTAACAGGACAAAATGCGTGTCACCTGATCCAGAGGCAGCGTCTCGATATCGTCGGTGTCGCTCGGGCTGTGAATAATCACTTCGTGGGTATCGGTAATCGGGTATTTATTCGGCACCACGCGTACCTGCCACCCCTCCCCGTCTTTTGTCCCTGGCCCGATCCGGTAGACTTCCGGCGGGGTAAGCGCCTCATTTCCCGGACAAAACGGACAAACCGGCGGTTTTACCTCCTTTTTCTCCTCATCCATGGGGCGGGTAGCGCGTTTCGGAGCTATGACGACCCAGCGCTGCGTTTTGACATCGGGAACGTATTTGGCCATCTCACGTTTATCCTACGTGAACAGCCGCAAAAGTTCAATCACCTTTTGTCGTACTGCCTCCGTTATCACGACCTCCACCATGCCCTCGCCGGGTTGGCCGTAATAGACATGTGCGCCGTGAGGCGCGTACCGTATTGCACAAAGTGCCAAAAGATCTTCCTCTCCATCTACCTCTATCACGACCCCCCTCTTCCTCTCTTCCCCTCTTCCCCGCTGTACCGCATTTTTAACTGCCACGGTGGCTTCTGCACTTATAAACCCCGGGCCGCTCTTTACTCTAATACTATGTAGTATTAGAGTATTGAACAGGGATCGGAGCGGCGCGTACTCTTTCCTTCCGACGCGATGATCAATGATCATAATGTCAGGAGTGACGCCTGATTTGAGAAACCGCTCGGTCGTCACGTCGCCGACGGTAATCAGTGGGCGTTTTTGATGGGAAAGAATAGTATTAAAATCCTTTTCCGACAGTATTTTCCCCAGTGGTTGAGATAAGATTGTGCGCAGGCTTTCCGGCATGATCAACCTGCCATTGCTATCAATTTCACGATTGCGAATCCGTGAAGACGAAATAGGATTGCCGTCATGTGCATCAACCAACGGCACTTCGATAAGAACTAATTGCGCAAGTCCTCGGGATTTCCGAATCTCATTTATCTCCATCCCCCGTTTCTTGGTTTCCGTCGAGACCACAAGCGCATCGATATCAGTCCGTGACGATCCCGGCTCATACGGATCATCAATAGGATGGACTGTGGCTCGATTGATATAGCGGTTTTGTTTCAACCATCGTTCTAGTTCTGATTTTCGCTCACGATACGATTGCAACTCGTAATCTGAAAAGGTGAGACCCTTTGAGGCTAAATGGGAATTTTGGAACTGGTTTGAGATTTGGTCATTGGGATTTGGGATTTGGGATTTATATTTAGTAATGAATCTGTCGCTCGTCAACCCGATCGTCACCTGCTCGCCCACCGCGAACGCTTTCCGGAGGATCGCCTCATGACCGCGGTGCAGCCGGTCAAACGTCCCCCCGACCAATACATGCGGATACTTCTTCATGGCTCTATCCTACACAGAGCGACGCTATTAGTAAACCGGATCTCATATGCGTCCCAAAAATTCTCCTCCATTACCTGTCCCTTTTTCATGAAGTTTAGTGTAAATGAATCGATTCATTTACACTAACTATACGTGCGGAGCGTGGGGGCGCAATGTTTAAAAAAGGATTGGGTTAAAAAAAGTGGTTGAGAAACTTTATCCCACCACCGTCTGCCAGTCGGCCCAGAATTTAGCTACACCGGCCGTGGTCAGATCGTGGCTCGTGTCGTACTCGTGCCAGTCGAGGTCAAGCGTCATTTCTTCATAGGCAATATCCGTGAGACCCGGTACATCGTAGATAAAATCAGCTGCCGGAAGTATGAAGGGCTCTCGCCCTGAATCTTTCGGAGGAACTGCCCATTCCTTAAATACCGTAAACGGGATCGTAATGACATCGCTTTTGAGAAATAGCGCATAGAGGATATGTCTGACAGTGCGCACGCTTGCAGTCAGCACCCGCACATGCCCGTCTCCGAGCTTCCGGTACATCGCAAGGATGTTGGCGACCACATCCATGCCGTTTTCTCCCCGGTCATCGAGCCTGCCGACAAACGGCGACACGAATACATCATACGGTTTACCATCCGGGGATCTTCCGTGCCCGGCTGTCGCGCTATAAACGGCTGCGGCCTGTGCCTGGGAAAAGGCAAGCGTCATATTGACCGGTCCCTCTTCACAAAACTCCGAAGCTGCCGTAAGCCCCGCCGCGGTACAGGGAAACTTGATGACGCCATTGGGGATCCAGCTGATCCGCTCGCGGGCTTCCGAAAGCATCTCTTTGGCCGTCATGTCCGGGCCGCCCGTCACTTGGATGGATATGGGGCCGGTCGTCACCCGTGCCATCTCCCGGACCGTCTCCCGGTAAAACGATACCGCATGTGCCGTCGTCACTTTTCCCCCGGCTCCTTCGCCGTGATGCACGGCAACCGAACGCTCGGCGATGAGGCTCGGATTGGTGGTCTGGCCGTCCAAACCGTGGTATCCTGCTTTTTTGAGTAATTTGTCGGCCTGCCTGGTCTCTTCCGGGTCGCCGCCGTCGAGGAATAATTTGGAGGGAAATTGCATATAGGCTCTTTCCATCATACCGCATGAAAACCCGGATTACAAAAAACGGAAAAAACGCTATACTCACCTTAATCGGTATGAACGAAAACGGGCTCCTTCTCGGGACGGTGGTACTTTCTGAATTTGACGCGTTGAAGGTTCTTGCAGATCTCGATCCTTCGGTTCTCCACACGCATACTCTCCCAGAACAAACGTTCAGGTGGGTACCTCCGGAGGGTACAAGTGTCGAAACCATTGCCGGCAGCCTGTATGAATTCTTGGGAACCGAGCGTGATCTCGACGCGCTTTCACAGGAATTAGCATTACACGGACTCCCGCCGCTTGCGCTTTCGGATGAAAACGTGATGCCGGGAGATATACCTGAAGGGTGGAGCGGGCTCGGCGGGAACCGGTTCGACTGGAACTGACCGAACCCACCGCGCTACTCAGAAGACGCGCCCGGTGACGGCACCAGAAGTGCGGTCAACTGAACATAATCAGCATCAGAAACTTCCCCCTGAATGACGTAGTCGACAATTGGTCTTGCTTCCGGTTGTTCCGCTCCGGTTAAGGTTTGGAGAATACTATGAGCAACTTTATCATCTGCATCTACCCTGTCCGTTGCCAATATGACCGTCATGGTCGGCTCCTGATGCCGGAGACGCGTTAATGCATCGAGTGTTTGGGTAGTCAGCGGGAGATCGGCAACAACCGCAAAATACCCTGAGTGAGAGAGATCCAGCATGTACCACCAGGCGCCTTGAGAAGCATCATAATGATAGGCATAATCGTAACCAACAGTATTCCAGACACAACACATAAGTTGACCTAAACGGCTCCCCGGCAGGTGTTCGTCAAATGTTCCGACAAGGGCAACCTTATGTTCTTGAAAAGGCATATCGATCCTCTGCCGGATTGTAATCAAACGCTCTACCAGTGTCAATTAGCGCCGTTCTGACGCCACCTCCCGCGGATATTTTGTTTCTTCCGGATTACCTGTTACAGTATGCCTATCCTGTTCGTTATCTCTTATGAAGGCTTTGCATATCGACCGCGCTGACATCACCGCCGCAAAAGAGGGCGATAGCGACGCGTTCGGCAGGATCTATGATGCATACCTGGATCGGCTGTACCGGTTTGTCTATTACCGGGTATCCGACCGGGCAACGGCAGAAGACCTGACCGAAGACATTTTTGTCAAAGCGTTTGAAACGTTGCCCGGGTACCATGATATCGGCCTGCCGTTTGAGGCGTGGCTCTTTCGTGTGGCCAGAAACCACGTGATCGACTATTACCGGACGAAAAAGGATCACACGGGTCTGGAGGAAGCACTGGATGTCCCCTCCGGGACGCCGACACCGCTTGAGGAGGCCGAACGTACGCTGAACGGGGAAATACTCCGGCAGGCCATGGCAAAACTCCGCAACAGCTACCGGGAGGTACTCATTATGAAATATATGGAAGACCGTGACACATGCGACATAAGTCATATGCTCAAAAAACCCGAAGCGCACGTACGGGTGCTGGTAAGCCGTGCCGTTGCCGCGCTTCGCGCCATACTCTATGAAACACGATGATGATAGTCTGATATCGTTGTTTGCCCGGCTCCGCGACGATCCGGCGGCTATACCTACGGATTCCTTCCGTACCAATGCCAGGATCCGGGTGCTGAACCGCATCCGGCCGACTCCTGCCGCCGCACGGCACATCCGAATGCCCAAGAAGGTGTGGCAAATTCTGACCGGCGCTGTCGCCGTGCCGGCACTCTTAGGCGCCGGCATCGTTCTTGCCGCCCAGTCGAGCGGTCCGGCAAATCCGCTTTACCCCGTCAAAATCGCAAGCGAACGGGCAGCGCTTGCCGCGGCCCCTGGCGGCGCCCTCAAAACATCCATTGCCGTCGGTATCCTGAAACGCCGGGCAGACGAGCTCACCGCTGCCACGAAAACGGCAAACACGAAACGCGAAGAGGATGCGCGCTCTGCCGCGACAGAAAGCCTCCGGTCTATCCGGGACACGAAACAGGTATCGGAAACTGCGGTCAATACGCTCATCCGGGAAGAACCGATACTCCGAAAAGCATTCGGCGGATCTGCCCCGTCGGGAGAGGACACGCCTCGGACGCCGACGGAAACGCCGTCATCCGGCCAAGGAGAAGGTACTCACTCCCGACCGGGTACGCACACGGAACGGCAAAGCGGAAGCGAAGGATCCCTGCCGTCTACCCCGGAACCCTCCATCACTCCCGAGTCCGCCGGAGCAAGCGGTGAATCCATGCTGAAGAGCGAGGTAAAAGGTGTCGAAACGACGCTCTCCCCCGCCGGGCCAGCTTCCCGGGAAAGCGGCTCTTCCGACAACCAACGATCCTACAGTCATGACGCTACACCGGCCCCCACTATCTCCGCCTTCCCCGCCGGAGAAAAAGAGTAATCCCGCCGATTCCGTCCGCCCCATCCCGATACTGTTACGTTTTCCGGATATGATCGTTTCTTTCACTAGAGAAGGAGGTGATTCTATGCAGGCACTTTTAGGGGTTTTACTCACACTCGCATTAAGTATCGGCGCAGTCAGGTTGATGGCCGATGATGTTTCCAATGGCCATGCCGGGGCAACGCCCAGGGTACTCGTCAGTGCTGACACAACCGGCGCGACAGGCACAAGCGGTCCTACAGGTGCGACTGGAACATCCGGTGCATCCGGACCTACCGGAGCAACCGGCATCCTTTCCGTCTCGGGCCCGACCGGCATCATCCTTCCGGCAGGCCGGGAAGACGCCGGAAGCCGTGAGGACGACCACGGAGAAAACGAACGCGAAGCACACGCGTCCGTTCATGCGGCATTCGGGCTTTCGGTCGCGGGATCAAACGAAACCCGGGAAGACGCGCATGAAAGCGCTCATTCGTCAGCGCAGAGCCAACTGACGGTCACGGCAGGCGGAGAAAACGAGTAGTATGAATGATCAACGATCATGGTCCGAAAAAACCCGGGGAGAGAAGAAGGCAGGAAAGCGGCCGGGAGGCCGCTTTCCTGCGGATGACCCGGAAAGCCCGAAACCGCTGCTCGGCATGCTCCGGGAGCTCTATATCCTTTTCTTTTCCGATCCGGATGAACGTGCCCCGAATGATGATGGTTTTGCTCATCTCAAACGGGAATGGAAGAATTGAATATCTATCTTTCCCGCGTCTATCGCACTGATACTACCTTGATATCCGATGCCCATACTGTGTGATTTGTGTATATATCCAACAAATAAGCGCGACCGCGCTAACTCGTTGAAGCTAAAAAACCCGGAGCCGGGTCAGACGACCATGCAAATGGCAGGGAAATATATGGTCTGTAGATATATCGTACGCCGGTGCCGCAAACACATATGTGAATATTAAGACATACATGAGTGCCCGACAGTCATTCCGAACCGGAACATGAAAGAGGTAGCTTGGAGTCCTCTATCACTTTTTAAGGGTGGCAATCGCGTGTCCCACGGCGTCCGGAGTAAGGGTTTTGAATATATATGACGTTACGACCGCGCGCGTTGCTCCCGCTTCCGCGATCACGCGGATGGTCTTCTCATTTATGCCTTCATCAACTTCAATCGGCAGATCCGCAAAGTGATTTCTGATCGAACGCACCTTCTCCACATTCTCCGCCTGAAGGGTAAGGCCCGACGCACCGGCTTCTGCCATCATGACGAGCACTACATCGATCTCTTCAAAAAACGGCTCGATCACCTCCAGTTCCGTCGGCCCGTCGATGGCAAGTCCGGTCTCGACGCTCTCATACTGGGTCTGCTCAAGGAACAGCCGCGGGTCGTTTGCCTCAATGTGTCCGATGATGCGCTTGAACCCGGCTTCTGCAAGCGGGCGGATGTACTTTTCGGGATTCCCGACCATAAGGTGCGCTTCAAAACCCACCTTTTTCCCGCCTGTCTCAAGCTCTTTGATGATCGGCGCAAACTTGGGAATATCGAGAAATGTAACCGGCGGCACAAGCGTGCCGTCTGCCATATCAATCTGCACCCACTCAACGTGGGGCGCCACGAGCCGGATTTTTGTCTCAATGTCCGGCCATGTTTTTTCGGACATCCCGATGCCGGGTATGATATCTACCATATATATAAAAGGAAGCTAGAAGTTATCTCAAATCTCGAAAAGATATTGTTCGAACGCACGTGAGAACTTCTCGCTACGCTCGAAGAATAGGTTTGGAGATGGCTTCTAGTTTGTTAGTTCGCAAAACGCGTTACTTGGACGGCACGACTTACGCGCATTGCAAGTCACGTTTGTTGCGAATAACCTTTCCCCCTCTTCCTATCTCCCCCTCTCCCGCTCCGCAATCTTTCTGAGCCTTCTCACATACCGCTCTTTCCCTGAAAATGCTGTCGAGAGAAATACTTCAACACAGGCCTTTGCTTCCTCCTGGGTCATATAGTCGGCGGGGAGGGCCAGAATGTTTATGTCATCGTCGGTTCTGTTCCTCCGTACTTCCCCGGCCGTCCCCGCCACCGCGCAGCGGATACCGGCGATTTTGTTGGCCGCAATCGCGACCCCTCCGCCGGACCGGCAGATGAGGATGCCCCGGCTTCCCGGCTCCGCCGCCACCCGGTCGGCCACGGCGAAGGCATAGTCGGGAAAGTCGTCTTCCGCTTCAAACCGTTTGTCCCCGCAATCCGTCACGGCATACCAGGGGTCGGCCAGGAGCCACTGCATGAGGCTACCTTTCAGTACGAACCCTCCGTGATCGGCGCCGAGAAACACGTGCATATGTGTATTGTTACCCAAAGCTGAGACGTATGTAAACAAGGAATTGTGGGACGGATGCAAAAAAGATGATTACCGATACGATTGGAGACTACCGGAGAGACTGTCGTATTTGCCGTCTAATTTTTTGAATGTCTCATCGTCAAGAAGTCCTCTGCCCCATGCAACGGCCATATGGGTCCGTGTCTTTGCCACTTCACCGACTGCGTCAACCATGAGATCATGCGCCATCCGCTGGTCCCGGCGGGTCAGGCTGTCGGCAATCGTTGCGGCAACGATTTCCGCTGATTCAAGCAGATCGTTAACCACCTCACGGTCATGGGGATCGACATCAACGGTCTCAAGCGCCGTATGAAGATCCATAAGAGTCACATACGATGCCTGCCAGAGCTTGTGTTCGTGAAAATTAACCATAGCGTATTATACCAAAAACCACTGCCTCCCGTCTTTTGCGATACGCTTGCCCGCGGCATGCGGTCCCCACGTCCCTTTCCGGTACGGGTAGAGTGGCGGGCGGTAGCGTTTCCAGCCGTCAAGGATTTTCGTCACGAACTGCCAGCTCGCCTCAATTTCATCCGTCCGGGCAAACAGCGTCTGGTCGCCCCGGATGCCGTCAAGGAACAGCCGTTCGTATGCGTCGTGGGAGGTTTTTTCCGGGAATGCATCGCGGTAGTTCATGGTCATCTCTTTCCGGGTAAGGGAAAGCATGCCGAGTCCGGGTTCCTTCACCATAAACCGGAGGCTGATCCCCTCCTCCGGCTGGATACGGAGCGAAAGGACATTGCGATACACATTTTCCTCATTGAACAGACAAAGCTTACCGTAGCACACGACCGGCTTTTTGTAGTGAAGGGAAATCTCCGTCACGCGATTCGCGAGCATTTTTCCGGTCCGGATGTAAAACGGTACGCCGCGCCAGCGCTCATTGCCGATCGCAAACCTCATGGCGGCAAACGTTTCCGTCCGTGAACCTGCGGCCACACCGGGCTCCCGGAGGTACCCTTCGTACTGCCCGCGCACTACCAACTGGGAGACAAACCGGGGGTCGATACAGTCGATGTCTTCCATGGCGGAGACGCGCGCGTTGCGGATGGAGGCCGCGTCGAAAGCGCGCGGGCGCTCCATGGCGATGAGCGACACCATCTGCAGGACATGATTCTGCACGACATCGCGGAGAGCCCCGACGCCGTCGTAGAACGCCCCGCGCGTGCCGATGCCGCCCTCCTCGGCAAGCGTCACCTGCACGTGGTCGACAAAATCGCGGTTCCACGTCGGCTCAAAGATGCCGTTTCCGAACCGGAATGCGAGTATATTTTGTACTGTTTCTTTGCCGAGATAATGGTCAATACGGTATATCTGGTGCTCATCAAAAACAGCGGAAAGGAGCGCTTCCAGATGGTGCGCCGTCGCGAGGTCGCTGCCGAAGGGTTTTTCGATAAAGACACGGGAAGCGCGATTGCCCGACTTTTTTACCCTGGCTGATGCGTCTTTCGGCATGCATCCTTCGGATAATCCGCTGTTCTTCAGGTTCGTCAGGATCGCTTCATAGTGGGCCGGCGGAGTCGCAAGATAGAAAAACCGGGGAATACATGCACCGGCCATATGATCAAAATTGCCAATCAACCCCCTCACCCCGCCGTAGAGCGGCGCATCCTCAAAGAGACCTTGCTGGTACTCTAATCCGTCAAGGATTTTCTTCCAGACCGATGCTGAAAAGTCGCTCCCGACGGTATCGCGGACTGCTTTTACCATGAGTTCCGCAAACTGGTCGCGGGTCAGATGCCGCCTCCCGACGCCGACCGTAAAAAACGGCGGCTCGATAGCCCGGTCCCGCACCAGCCGGTAGAGCGCGGGCATAAGCTTCCGGTGGGTGAGGTCGCCGGTCGCGCCGAAGATGACAAGGATAAACGGCGAGCGCATGTACCGCTATACTAGCGCGTTTCGTCGAAAAATTCATGAAGCAATATGCCATCACCCAACTGTATGTAACCGTCAGGATAGTATTGCATTCGGTTTCATATTGCGATATGTTCAAAAAGGCTTGATGCACGTTACCAATTTGTTCAAATGTTTCCTGAAGGCGGCCTCGCAAGAGGGGTCCTGCAGTTCGATCGTAGGAATGGGATCCGCTACCGATTGATGTTGGGAGGTGCGTATGCGACACAATGAATCGCACGAAACAGTCGATTGCTTTGGCACGAAGGACGGTCTCGCCGGTCAGAACGACGGCGGCTACATGATCAAGGAGGCCGGCATCGGCTGAGTCCGGCGTGGACTCTGAGGTGCCACAACCGCCTCCTTTTCCGAACCGACAGAGGATCCTTTGCCAACCCATCAGGGGATCCTCTCTAAGCTCTCGATTCTTTGCGCACCCGCAGCGTTTTTGCTGCACATGTATTCAGGAACATTTGGGGAAAAGGCGCGTGGTTTGTATTTTGGAGGCTTCAATTGCATTCATTGATCCCTGCAACCGCACAAACCACGCGGACCTGGTCGCGCATCAAACTATAATCCCCTCCTCCGGATATGCCGGAGACAAGGGGGTTATTTTTTTGGCCGAAGATTCCTATGCTCGGAGGAGCTTGCGGTACAGACGCAGGTACCCGCGCGCGCTTTTTACCCAGGAATTATCAATTGCCATAATCCTGAGGACCATCCGGCGCCACCCGGCGGGCTTCCCGTTTTGGAGCGCATGGGCTCCGCGCATGGCTTGCGCCAATGCTTCCGCCCGGTACTCATGAAAGACAAATCCGGTTTTCCCCTGTTCCACCGTATCGGCGAGCCCGCCGGTTTCCCGGACGACCGGCACGGTCCCGTAGCGCATGGCTATCATCTGCGTAAGCCCGCACGGCTCGAACTTGGAAGGCACGAGAAGCGCGTCCGCTCCGGCATAGATCCTGCGCGCCAGCCGCTCGTCAAACGTATGGAAAAATGCCACGTGGCCGCGGTGACGGCCCGCCAGGTTTTCGAGGATATCGACCTGCGCCTTCGGTCCGGTGCCGAGGATCACGAGCTGACCCGGAAGCTTTTCGAGGAAAGACGATTCTACCATCTCCTCCACCAGCTCTATCCCCTTCTGCCGGACCTCAAGCCTGCTCACGTATCCGAAGAGCATGATATCGACCCTCGGCAGCTGAAATACGGTCTGGATGTGTTCTTTGTTCGCCGCTTTCGCGGCAAATACGCTCTCCCGGTCGTACTGCCGCCAGAGATACTCATCGCTCCCCGGATTCCACCGGTCGAAACTGATGCCGTTGAGAATTCCGGCCACGCGGTCCCGGCGGCGGGCAAGGACGCCGTTGACATGCTCTCCGTAGTCGCTCGTCAGTATTTCGCGGGCATAGGTCGGGGATACCGTGGAAATGACATCCGCATATTCCAGCCCTTCCCGGAGGATATTGACGGACGGCCCCTGCTTTCCCGGATACACATGCAAAAGTCCCCGCGGGATGCCGGCCCGGTCCGTAGTCTCTGCTCCCGTGACCCCCTGATACAGGAGATTATGGATCGTGAGGATGGTCCGCGTCGCCCGGGACTGGAGCGATATCTTGCTTCTTCTCCCCAGTTTGTTTTCTTCACCGATAAGAAGCGGTACCAGCGCCGTATGCCAATCCTGACAATGGACTATATCGTAGGTATATCCCGCCGTCGCCTTCCCTCCGGCGTAGTATGCGGCAACCGCACGGCTGAAAAAAACAAACACGTCCTGGATGGGCTTCCCGTGATAATCGTTGAGTCTCGGATGACGGAACAGTATGACGTTTGCGGCAGATTTGCCGAGCGGTCTGCGGAAAAGGAATACGAGCTCCCGTTTGCCGTCGTAATCCACGGCGAGACTTCCCATACAACGGGTGCGAACGGTTTGCTTGATTTTCGTGTAATACGGGATGGCGATATCAACGTGTACGCCAAGCCTGGTGAGAGCTATCGGGAGCGCGTAACTGACATCTCCGAGCCCCCCGAGCTTGTAGAGGTTCGCGACCTCGCTCGTGACAAAAAGAACGTGCATACACCCATGATAACACGCGGCTAGAGAAGAGAGGCGTTTCGTTAGTTCGCTAGTTTGGAAAAAACGTTTGTTGCGGTCTACTCTGTGGCGCGAATAACCCGTCCATATACCCGTTCATAGCCTTCCACCATGTTGTCGACCGAAAAATATTGTTTAACACGATTGCGACAAACAGCACGGTTAATCTCTCCGACTCTTTTGATGGCTTCTACAATACCTTCAATTCCTTGTTTCTTTATTATCCAGTTTCCTCTGCCGGGCCTGTCACTGTTATCTTCGTCTACAATAAACCCTGTCAGTCCGTCTTGCACAATTTCCGATACGCTGCCTCGATTATATGCAATGACCGGTGTTCCGCAGGCCATGGCCTCTACCATCACGAGTCCAAACGGTTCTTCCCAGTGAATCGGGAAAAGTAAGGCTTTAGCATTTCCTAAAAAGGAATATTTTTCCTCACCGATCATGCGGTCAAGTAACCGTATCATCGCGCCGTCTTCCTGATCTTTTACCTTATTAAGGTATTCCGCGTTTCCGGGTTGTTCAAACCCGACGAGTAAAAGCACGTCTCCTACGAGTTTTGCTGCACCAATGGCATCAAGTGCTCCCTTGGTATCTGAAAATCTCCCCATCCAGCCAAGATATGCCGGCTCTTGCGGATTTGCAGTAAATCGGGCTTCTTCTGTGTGAATGCCGTTGTAAACTACCGTTGAAAAATGTATGTATGGGAGTGCCCGTATTGCTGCTTTTGACAAAGCAACATAAGTATATTGCTGGTAACGCTGAAACAACGCTTGCACACGATTATCGAATCCGGCTCCATGGATGGTCGACACAACGGATGGTTGAAGTTCTGATATCCACGGTAACAATGCGTGTTCCATATGACTATGAACGATATCAAAATCGTGAAGCTTTGGGAGAAGCGCACGAGCGTATTCCTGTTGTATCTGCAATGATTCCGGGGAATTGAGAGGGATATGTTGGTCTTTCAAGGATTTCCCACCATAAATCATTGACATTCCGGAAAATTCCGAACCCTCCGGTGCTACAAAGGTAACGCTGTGTCCATGCATCTGAAGTCCCCGGGCCAGATCACGGGCAACCGCTTTTATACCGATTGCCTCTGTATCCGTAAACCTGCTCCAACATGGAACGAGCTGAGCAATTTTGAGGCTCTTCATACTCGCTGATACACCCGCTCATACCCTTCTACCATCCGCTCTATTGAAAAATTTTCCTCAACGTGCCGCCGGCATTGGGCTCGGTCAATCTCCCCGATACGCCGTATCGCCTCAACAAATCCGTCTATCCCCTGCTTCCTGATAACCCATGAACCTTTTCCCGGATAATCGGTATCATCAGGATCAATGATGAAGCCGGTCACACCATCCTTTACCACCTCCGGAACGCTTCCCCTGTTATAGGCGATGACCGGCGTTCCGCAACTCATGGCCTCTATCATGACCATTCCAAAGGGTTCTGCCCATTGGATCGGGAAAAGCAGCGCCCGTGCATGTTGATAAAACCGTACAAGATCGTCACCGGACATCAAACTATTTATCTGTATATCATTCCCATCAACAACTGGTGCAATTTTCTCCACATAATATGTACTTGCTTTTATCGTGTCATTGAGCCATGTTGCCATCCTGAGTTTTTGCCCGGCAGCCTTCACTGCAGCAATAGCTGCATCGTGACCTTTTACCGGCTGCATTCTTCCCGATGTAATAAAACAGTCTCCTCCTTCCGGATTGTACGCAAATCTGTCTACGTCGATACCGTTATAGACGGTATCAAAAAAATACTGTTTTAACTCACCTTCCTGTTGATGCTTGCTTATGGAAAGGAACCTATGCGTCGGAAAGCGTTTAAAAATCCAGTATTCGAGCATATCCGGCGTCGGAACCGGATCATGAAGGGTGTAGAGCGTCGGTATGCCGCTTTCCTCTTCATAAAAATGACTGAGGTGCCCAAAAGACTGAAAATCATGCATGACCGTGATGCCTTCTTTCCGCGCCTCCGTGTATGCCCGGGTCAGAAGATCGCTCTCATAGTACATTTTTGTCGCAAAAAGAGAGGTTTTGTCACGATTTGTGAGATCCTGAAATACACGGATCTTCAGGTCGTCTTCAAGAAGTATACGGTCCCCGGGGGTAAGCTGCACATCCGTTTCCTCCGGAGCACTAAACCAAAAGACATCATGCCCCCGGCGTTTAAGACCGGTGACAATGTGCCGTGCAAGCGGCCCGGGCGCGAAAATCCGCTCCGAATACCGCTTCTCATACATGTAGATAGAAGGCGTAAGAAATCCGATTTTCATACGAAGAAACCGCGTTCATATCTTATCGTAGCACAGAGCTAGCTTCCGGGGAATCTGAAAAAATAGGGTAAGTAAAGCTACCAGAGAAGGAATACATCCCGGTAGAGCTTGTCAAACCGTTCGGCGATTTTGGTCCAGGTAAACTTCGCTTCGACG
This sequence comes from Patescibacteria group bacterium, assembly GCA_023379025.1. GTDB lineage: Bacteria > Patescibacteriota > Microgenomatia > UBA10105 > UBA927 > JAMCTH01. Next base: position 79,651 of record JAMCTH010000004.1, read on the forward strand.
ATTGCGCGTCCGCGCTCGCCCATTTTTTTACAAAGGTCGGGATTTGCAAACAAACGGTTGACGGCGCTGGCAATCTCGTTGCTATTCCTGGGTCGGACAAAAAGTCCGGTCTGCTTATCCTTGACCGCCATGGTCACCCCGCCTTTCCTCGTGACGATGACCGGAGTCCGGGAAGACATGGCTTCGATAATCGTGAGCCCCAAGGGTTCGTCCCAGACAGCCGGCGACACGAAAACATCAGCCAGGTAATAGAGATCCAGAAATTCCTCGTATTTGTGGACAAACGGCAGGATGCGGACATTGGTGAGCTTCATGGTGCTGATGAGATCTTCAAGATGCTTCCGCTGCGGCCCGTCCCCGGCAATGACGACTTCCCCTTCGATCTTCCGGGCAGCTTTGACGAGATATTCGACGCCTTTTTCCGTTACTATCCGGCCGGTAAACAGTGCGATCTTTTTGTTGCCGAGCTTGTACTTGTCCCGGAGGTGGCCGACCGGGCGCGATTTCGGGAAAAGGGAAAGCCGTACCCCGCCCGGAATGGTCCGGGTTTTGGCGGAAAGTTCGCGACCGAAGGTTTTGAGAAGTTTCCCCCTCGTATCGCCGGAGACGACGGTGATGGCGTTTGCGGCGCGGAGGGCATCGCGGCTCATCCGGAAATACCTGCGGTCGCGGCTTATGGCCTGTATACAGCTCCCGTGAGAGGTGAGGATGAGTTTGGTGCCGTAAAGGGAACGCGCAAGCCGCGCGGCCCAGCTGTTGACCATGACATGGTGGACATGGATAAGGTCGGGCTTGAATTTTTCGACCGCATCGATCGTGCCTTGCACAAAGGCGCTGTAGAGTTCGCCTATTTCGCGGTTCGTAAGATCCGCGTAGCGCTTGGCGCCTTCAAGACCCGGTCGCCCCAGGTAGACCGGCGTCTGCGGGAGACGGAGTTTGATGTGTTCAATATTGTCCACGATCTCTTCATCCGGCGCGGCGATCGCCAGATCATAGTGGTAGGCTTCCTTAAGCCGGAGGGACAGATACTTGACATACGCCCCGCTGCCGCCGCCGTGGAGGGGGAAATCATAGAGCATCAGGACGCGGGGTTTCCTTTCTGCCGCCATGGGTCCATTATACCATGTTCCCTGTCCCGGCTTTTCAATCCGGATTTTTTGCACCAGCGTGATAGTTGACTATTGTAGCCTATAATTTGCATTTCCGGGCATATTGTGGTAGAGTCCGGGAAGTTTTCCCTGCCACAAACCATGAATTCAAGGTCTATTGGGATGTTTGAGGGGTTTTCCTCCCAAACATAGTACGCGTATACTCAAGACCATTCCGACGGCGAAGTGCTCTTTAACATATCGGTAGTAGGGATTCTCGGCAATTAGATTGAGTACGGAAATTAGCCCGCACTGATAATCTAATTCCTGAATTTACCTACTACCGCGCAAACGAATAGTTCATGTATATCCAAACCGGGCCGCTTCGCGGCTCCACTCAACCCTCGCAAACGCGGGGGGAAATTTCGAAGGAGGACAGCATGTCTGGCACGGATCTTGTGTTCGGCCTGTTCGGCTCGATCGGCTTCCTCGGCGCGCTCGTCACAATTTCTGGCTCCGTCCTGATCGTGGTCTACCTTATCCAACAACGCGGTGCAGAAAGCGTCGACGAGCAGTTTTTGCCGCCAATTGCAATAGGCGGGGCACCGGCGCTGATCAGGATTCCTTTTGCACCACACACGAAGTTCGTCCGTTACCTATCCGTGGAAGCGACGGATGAGTATCGGGAACTGGGGTCAGTTACCATCACCGCAAACGACCCCACAGAAGGAGACTACCGCGACGGCGTGATTCTCTTGAAATTGTTCGGAGGGTATCAACAAGAACAGCAACTCAGTTACGCGTTGGTATCATACAACCCTTTCACGGACCCACATATGCCGGCGGCCTGCATTGAAAATGTCCATAGCAGGGGTGGTCAGATGACGATTGAATTCAGTGCATTCTCGCTTCAGCTCACGACCGAGACGAAGCGTCTGCAGGGTAACCGTTTCGAACTCGTCGCTTTCTGGCTTTCCGCGTTCAAGGAGGGCACATGAACATCGTAAATCCTTTCTTCGGATTTGTCGGTGTGCTAATCGGACTCGCCGCGATCGCCCTGTTGGCGGTCGTGTTCAACCAAAGTTTGAAGGCTTTGGGCTCGATCCTCGAACCGAAAGCCAAAAACTGATTCATCCCGGACCGTAAAGTCCGGATTCTGGAGGAGAACGTGGACAAAATGACTTTAGTGCTTGCACTCACGGCTTTCAACATCGCCATTGCCCTCGCCATCATCGCCGTATCGCTCATCCGCTACTTTACTGCCATCAAGACAATAAAGCGGCTCGAGGAGCAGATACGCAAAGAGCTAGTACAGAAAACGATTGCACGACAAGAAGCGCGCACCGTTGCACATACGATCGACGCCGGATCTTTGAGCGTCGACATTGGATTCACTCGCGATGACTGCAAACAGTTCGTTCGTCTTCTTGATGCAGGCAGGAGTGTGATCGGATATATCACGTTTCTGACCTATCATGAATCGCATCCCGATCCCAGACTCCACTTGAAAGAAGAATATGTCGGCAGGGTCGTCTTCATCGAATTGGCGGTCGCACCCGAAATACGGGATACAATCTATCTCGTGGGCGAGGAACTGCTCGACGACGACTATCTCATTACAAAATGTCCAATTCAAGTGCTTGATGGAACCGGACACGGCGAACTCACAGTTGCCGGTATCAAGCTGCAGTGGTACGCGGTCGCGACGCTCAACACGGCGACTGGCAAGTGGACAAGCGTCCACTTCGATCTGACACCGACGAGCGTCGACGAATCACCTGTAGAAACCGGTGCCTGATTCCGAATCACGAATTCACGAACTATCGAACTAACGATTCTCACGAGACTGCCGCCCATCGGGCAAAAAATACGTTTGCGCGGCAGTTCTCTTTTCTGTCTCCCCTCCTGGAAACGGCTTCCATGCTGACCCGTTAATTGATCTTTATTCTAATTTAGCATCAACGTTTCATGCTGACATTGAGCAACTTCGCCAACAAGAATTCGTAACGTATGGATTTTCCATGCCCGAAGACTTGCTTTGTGACCTCCCTGATCTACTCCAAATAGCGTGGGCTGAGAGAAACCCTGTTGTCGCAGTACTGGAACACGGACTTGTCAGACACATGACCCAAGATAATAGAGCGGCACTTTTTGCATTCCTTGCTGATAATCACATTCCGGCAATCGGACTCATGGAAGACAGCCCAGATCCTGAAGGCATACCATATGACGGCACCATTCAGCGGGCCCAGATGGCTACGGGCTTTGAACTCCGACCATCGATTGAGGGAATCATAGCTTCATACAGCGCTGGTCCAACCGGCAACGAAACCTTATGCTGAAGCCTCCCCAATTTCACCATTGCAAAGCTTAGCTTTGAAATGCTCCGGAGCGTCAGGACCACCCATAATAATTGCACTGCCTCTTAGCGTCAATCCTGTTCTTGTTTTTGCATCATTTCCTTCAATACTAGCAGTCCGAAGGTGCCGAGTGCTAATTGCCGGCGCCACCGCCAGGGCTCATGGATAAGCCTCCAGAGCCATTTAACGCCCAGATCGTTTACAACCGCCGGTGCTCCGGGCACTCTCCCGCTTATCTCATCAAAGGATCCGCCGACGGACATGAAAACACAGGATTGGGAGAGAGGGAGAGAGGGAGAGAGGGAGAGATATTGTATGAATTGAGCAATGAGATATTCCTGCTTGGGAGCGCCAAGACCGACAAAAACCATGCGAACTCCCGTTACCCTGATCTTTTCAGCAATCCTTACAACATACGGCTTATCAAGGTTTATTTCAGATTGTTCCATTGCGACATTGTCGGATTGATTGAGAATGTTCGTATGTTGCGTATGCCTTCGTTGCTCTTCAAAGGCTTTTTTTGAGATTTGGTCATTGGAATTTGAGATTTCTATCTCCGGTCCGTCTTCTGCCCAGCCGCGGAGGCCGGAATACGCTGCCTGTAAGCACTCAAGCGTCTTAACTGCTAATCCTCCCCTTCCGCCGATAAGTCCTATCCCATAGCCCTCTTTTGCCGCCATCCCGACCAGATTATTCATGAACCCAACCCCTGGTATTCTTTCCAGTTTCTTTTGGTCATTGAGATTTGCGATTTGTGACTTGAGGAGTTTTGCTGCGAGCACTATTCCTGTCCCGTCCGGGAGCGCTATATCAGCCTGATTCAGAAGTTCACCAAACCAAGGACAGCGCCGGGCATACACCACTTGCTCGGGGTTAGGAGTAACGATCGTGAGGATGGTTGTGCTTTTTTGTTGATTTCTGACGACGGGTTTTGGGTGATTGAAAAGGAACTTTTGAATATACTCCAGGATTTCTTTTTTGGAAGAATTTGTAAAGGATATTCCCAGTATTTTTACCGCATGAAGGCTCATAGAAAAGTAAATAAGTTCTTAAATAGTTTACGCCGCTCCTTCCTTACCCGGAAATGAGTACTATTTTTCGAAGCTAGTCAGTCAGATTTAATTGTTCTATTGTTTTATTGTTATATTATTATAAGTCTAATTTAACTTCATGTTCATTTCTCTAAAATATCGCTCCGGCTCAAATGTTAAAAGTATACTACAGGATAGTATCTTATTTCCTGCTGATGCTGCGTTTATAAAGCTCGATGTTTTCAAGCGCCACTCCCGTCCCGCGCACCACGCAGAGAAGCGATTCTTCGGCCACGTGACAAACGACTCCGGTCGTCTGGGTCATGAGCTGGTCAAAATTCCGGAGCATACTGGTGCCCCCCGCCATGACGATCCCTTTGTCTATGATATCCGCTGCAAGCTCCGGCGGCGTTTCTTCCAGAACCCCTTTGACTGCCAGGATGATCTGCTGGAGAACCGGGAGGATCGCTTCCGTCACTTCCGGGCGGGTGAGTTCGACCATCCGGGGAAGTCCGCTTATGGCATCCCGGCCGCGCACTTCCATAGTATTTAACTCTTTCCCCCGCTCTTCCGCTCTTCCTCTCGTCGCATCCCCTCCTACAGCGTCACCGATCGTCACCTTTATGAGTTCGGCCATCCGCTCGCCGATGATCAGGTTGTATTTTTTCTTGACATAAAGCGCTATGGCTTCGTCTATCTTGTTGCCGGCGACCCTCGCACTTTTGTGGACTACCACGCCGCCGAGCGAGATAATGGCCGCTTCCGTCGACCCTCCGCCGACATCGACAATCATGTGCCCCGACGCCTGTGCGATCGGGATTTTGGCGCCTATTGCCGCGGCGAGCGGCTCTTCGATAAGGTACGCAGCGCGCGCGCCTGCCGAAAGCGTCGCATCCAGGACCGCCCGGCGCTCGACCTGAGTCACCCCGCTCGGCACACAGATCATGACTTCGGGCTTGAAAAACCGGTTCCTGCCTACCACGCGGTCGATAAAGTACGAAAGCATGACTTCCGTGATGCGGTAGTCCGCGATGACGCCGTCCCGCATCGGCCGGGTAGCCGTAATGTTGCCGGGCGTCCTTCCCAGCATTTCCTTCGCCTCGTTCCCGACGGCAACCACGCGGTTGTCATCGACCGTCACGGCTACGACGGTCGGCTCATTGAGGACGACCCCGGCTCCGGCAAGCCACACCAGGGAATTGGCCGTCCCTAAATCTATCCCGATGCGTTTGGTAAACATAGGAATTCTCATTCGCATTCTATCATACTTCCTGGTATAATAAGCGGGAATATATGCGGAAATTCCTGAACATTTTGATGCCTATTGTTACGTTCTGTACTATTATAGGTGCGTCTGTTGCCGTCATTGCGTACGGCCGCGGATACCGGATCGACCTGAATAATCCATCCATCAAGCCCACGGGACTTATCTCGGCAACCAGCGACCCGATCGGCGCGGAAGTTTTTGTGGATGACCAGCTCAAAACAGCAACAAATAACTCATTCAATATCGATCCGGGCTGGTATACCGTACGGATTACCAAAGACGGGTACATCCCCTGGCAGAAGGACCTCCGTGTCCAGGGAGAAGTCGTAACCCGCGCCGATGCGTACCTCTTCCCCACCAACCCGAGCCTGTCCCCGCTTACCACGACGGGCGTCCTTTCGCCAACGCTTTCGCCCGACGGCACAAGGATCGCCTACATCATACCGGAATCCGCAAAAAACGGCAGTACGGAGAAGGCTGGGCTCTGGACGCTTGAACTCGGGGACAAACCGCTCGGCAGAAACCGCGACCCCCAGAATATCGGTCTGGATTCGGCAACATTCAGCTTTGACGCGGCAACTATCACCTGGTCGCCGGACTCAACGGAGCTCATGGCAGCAACTCCCCATGAAGTCCGGCTCTATAGCCTGAGCCGGCCCGGCACGTATGACGACATTACCGGAGCCCAGGACGCCATCCTCTCCGAGTGGCAAAGCGACCACAGAACCAAAGAGCTCCAAAAGCTCGCCGCCTTCCCGCCGGAGATCATCAACGTTGCCACCTCATCCGCCAAACTTATCGCCTTTTCCCAGGATGAAACAAAGATGCTCTATGAAGCGACGGCGAGCACCACCATACCACAGGCCATCACACCACCGCTTATCGGCACAAACTCTACCCCGGAACAGCGTACGGTCAGCCCGGGGAAGTACTACGTCTATGACGTCAAGGAAGACAAGAACTACTTTATCATGGATGCTTCAGAACTCCCTCACACTACCCCTACTCCACCACCAAAAGCATCAAAACAGATCAATACCCCGGAATCATCTCCTATTCCTGCGGTAACGGGTATGCCCTCTTTCCCGCTCGAATGGTTTCCGACGGACCGGCACCTTATCGTCATTTACCCCAATAAAATCGATGTCATGGAATATGACCGCACCAATTGGATCACCGTCTATGCCGGCCCGTTCCTCGGCGGTTTTGTCGCACCCTGGACGAACGCAAGCCGGCTGGTCATCCTCACGAACCTCAATCCCGGAGCGGATAATCTGCCCAATCTCTATACCGTCAACCTGCGATAACAACCGCGTTGCCCTCCCCTCCTGTACCTGTGCACTCCCCGGCGGCTCCGGTTTCTCTCATCGGCATCCGCCGTTCTTGTGCGTTCCCGGGCAGGATCGGACTGCCATCGGAGGTTGAGGAAACCTCTGCCCCGCCTGCCAACGCTTCATTGTGCTTCCGGAAGGAATCGAACCTTCATCGGAGGTTTAGGAAACCTCTGCTCTATCCATTGAGCTACGAAAGCTGCGCGGCGGGCAGGTCTGTCCGTTGGGCTTCAGAAACGGAACACCATAAAAATCTGTCGGAGCGGACGGACTTGAACCGTCGACCTCACGGTCCCGAACCGTGCGTTCTACCAACTGAACTACGCTCCGAAACGAATATGTAGCGGATTTATTCGATATTGTCTTCTATCCCAGAGACATTCGCATTGTAGCAAAAAAGCTAATGTTGCGGTATAATAGGCTCATGAATTTATCCTTCACGCGCTCCGGGCAGCCTGAAGTGCCTCCGCCCGTCGGTGTGATCCTGGCCTCGCAGTCTATCGGAAGGAAATTCATTCTGGAAAAACTCGGCATCCACTTCCGCGCCGTCATCGCCCGGATTGATGAAGACGCGATTCTGGCAAAAGACCCGGTCACAACCATCACGCTCCGCGCCGAGGGGAAACTTACGGAGGTCGTCGAGCACCCCAGGATCTACAGCCTGCCGGAAGAAGGGAAAACGCTCGTCATTACGGCAGATTCGATGTCGGTGCTCGGCAGGAAAACCTTCGGCAAAGCGCGCGACCGCGAAGATGCCAAAGTAATCCTCAAAGCACTTATGGGCAAAACGCATACGTTCATTACCGCGACCGCTGTCGTGCTTCTTGACACCCTGAAGGTAACCAAACGGTGGAACGCGGTTACGCGCACCAAAGTGACGCTCCGCAAGCTCTCTCCCACTGACCTGGAGACGTTTGTAATCCGCTATGACCTTTCCCGCTTCGCCGGCGGGTTTTCCCTAAATGATACGCCCTGGGATCTCGTCGTCAAAATCGACGGCAGCTACACGAACGTCATCGGGCTACCCCTTGAGCCGCTCCTCCCCGTCTTCCGGAGCCAAAAGATCATCGTGTGATTTCTTGGTGTTATCTAAGACGTCTTGACAGAACAGCCTGATTCTGTATACTCTAGGCATCTTCAGTACCTATGAACGTTCTCGAAAATGTTGCAGTCAACTCAGCGCTGGAACCACTTGGCAGGGTAGAGATTGGGCAACTCCGCAGATTAGGAGAGGATCTCGACGCTCTCTATGCGACTGCTCTGCCGCTTGGCGCGGATGCGATCCTGACGGTTGGATCTCCTCGCGATAAGTGGCCGGAATTTGGAAGTCTCGTTCTCGCCGCTCTCTATAATAATGCCGAAATTGTCGTTCTCGGAAATGGACAACCCTTAGCACCAGAAGTTGCAACGGCTACGAGCATATACAACAGTTATGTTACATATTTTAGTGATAAGACGCCCGACTTCCTTGTGGCTGCAGATCGAAACCTCTTTGATATCATGCTCCTTCCGGATATGCACCTAAGAGCTGATGAGGCAACATGGAGCGACCTCATGCAGAAAACAGCATATAGGCTCGCACTTATGGCGTCTCGATTGCGTCATTTTGACGGAATCATAGCGATAAGCGAACCAAAAGAAAAAAATGGTGTGACAATTAGCAGAATACTCGAAGAAAATATTCGGCTTTCTGCATTATTTCTCCATGTTCATCATCCTCACCCACCGGAAATGCATCAAGATTGGTTCATCTTCAGTAATCCAGATCCTGCCGTTGTAGAAAGGGCATTAGATCATCCTGAGATACTATTAACGAATGCCGGCATGCAAGTGTATTCACCATATTCTCAAGAATTCATTTTTACACCTGAAGGATAGGTCTTTAACACGTTCTATTTCTCAAACATTACCATATGGGGTCCACCATTTCAACCCGGCGGGTTGATCAGGTTTAAACCTCTTCTCACCCCCAGCATATGCTTGGATTAAATTAGGAATATCTATCTTCACTTCCCTACCGCGTATACAAGATAAACCAGTATTCTACAAATATCTCGCTAAATGACCAATCATTGCACAAAGGATGGGTCCACCGTACTTTAATCTATAGTTGGTATATCTCATATAGACTGATATAATCGGCTATTCATTAAGAATAACGCATGATACACCCTGAACTCAAATTTACCCATGAGGATGAGGGAGAAACTGTAGAAATTCCAGCGATCCTACCACCGGATTTCAGCACCGTTTCCTGTCATACGGGAGTAATCGCTTGCGCAATCGACACCCTTACGCAAACGGATCCGCTCATCACTGCCGAAAATATCAAAGACTTTGGGTTCCGGACCAACTTAAATTCGATTCCACCTCTCTTAATTGCTGTCGAGAAGCAATTTGGCATCCGAGTGGCATTTAGGCATGGATTGGTAGTCCCATATGAAGCGGAGCTTGGGAGAACACTCATAGAGGCAATCCATCATAGAGAACTTGTTTATCTTCCAGTTGATGCTGACACATGGCTGGAACGGATCTACTGTACGCAGTACGACAATCCTGTGGGCCATTCGGTACTCGTCAGCGGATACAGCTATGATGACAAAAATCCAAATATGGAAATTATCGTTCAAGATCCTTACGAAGGAGAAGTTTCTGTGTCTCTCCCAAATCTCTTTGAAGCGTCTCGCGATTACCTCGTCAGAGAATACAGGTTTGCCAGTATTCTCCGTAGAATTGCATCAATTCCTGTCGGATTTTTCTCACTTCCGGAAGGATAAATTATTTCATGCAGGCGGAGTAATTGAAGGTTTAGGAGAATAATTCTTCCGGCGTGAACAGGAGGCCGATTTCTTTTTGCGCGGCTTCGGCGGAATCGGAGCGGTGGACGACATTATGCGGCTTATCGACGCCAAAATCTTTCCGGATCGTACCCGGCGCTGCTTCCGCGGGATCAGTCGGGCCGCAGATCGCGAATACCTTTTCTATGGCATTCTCGCCGGAAAGGACCATGGCGACCACCGGCGTTGACATCATCTGTTTTGAGAGCTCCGGAAAAAACGGCTTGTCTTTATGGTGTGCATACCAGACATCGAGGACCCCTTGGGTCAGACGGATCATTTTGAGGCCAACCAATGCTAGCCCTGCCCGCTCGAACCGGTCAATCACCTGCCCCACGACTTTTTTTTCGAATCCATCCGGTTTCACGAGGACAACAGTTTGTTCTTCCATGAAGGTATCATACTATACTCTGCGATATGTTGCCAAAAACTATTGGCCGCCCCGCACTCGGCAAGGCATCCTGACTCTTGGGTATTCCTGTCGGGTTTTTTGTGCACTTTCGTTTCTCATTACAGGAATTTTGATCGCCTGGACAATCATTCTGACCGTATGACCAACCTCAAACAGTTTCCCTGTCGATACGCAAAGTAGCCTCTTCCGTCATATCACCGGATGGCATAGATAATGAGCTTTTGTTTGAAGACATACGGCGTTTACCGCTATTTGCATGCAATATACAAATCCGGGCTCGGATGGTGTGGTTCGTCAAATTCCAGCCAGTACGATCCATCCCGTTCTCTCAGATGCTTCCAGAGCTCACCGGTGTTTGATGTCGCCGTCACCTCTCCACGAAGCATCCGGATGGCATCAAAGACTTCTCCGGTTATCGGAATTTTCAAAATATCCATTACCGTTTCATGATCGACGCTGAAACCGACTTCGCGTAAAAGCCGATCAACTGGTATTTGCTGAGGAACGAAAAACCGTTTGCCCCAACGCCCGGGGTGATTGTTGGTTTGGAGAAGCAACCTTCCGCCGGGAGCTAACACCCGCCAATAATTCTCCAAAACACCAAAAAGAAAGTGTTCACGGTTGCGCCTGCCGGAACACAGCTCAAAACACACATACACCAGCGTATCGTGATCAATGATGACGTCAAGTGACGCATCCGGCAGCCCGATTTTCTGGAGCCCGCTCTCAGAACCAAGCCAGTTTGGTATGCCCAACGGCATACCAAGTGCACGGAGCATATCAATCTCCCGGAGGTAATGCTGTATGTTTCCGCGGCCGTCAGCATGCCTGACGACGACGGACTGCCGACCGAAAGAACCCGCCTCCCCCTCAAATCTCGGGTCGAGGATCGTCACCATCGGATGCCGGGAAAGAAAATACAGCAGTCCGGCATCCAGAGCAGAAGATATTGACGGCCCAACCACCATCACCCGATCATCCTGACCAATCAACGTGCCATAGACATCGGCAAGCTCAGGCGGAGAGTCAAAAGAAAGCGCTTCAGTACACTCAGGCTTCAGCATGGTATTTATCGGACTTCGAACGATTTTCGAAGTATAGTACTACTATAAGCCATTATCAACCCTAATCAATCACTTCTTGCAACCTATAATAATTCTGCTACAATGTGCTTTTCTTCTGTATGAATGGCGAATTTCGGGAATTTTGCGACATATTTGCAGAAGGGCTTCAACCCGTCGGGTATTCACCGCACCTGCAGTTTTCTGATGAACGAAGCATACTCAGTACACTCTCTCAGGCAGGTCTTTTGGACGGAAATGATACACTCTCCGACGTATCCACTGCTCTTGCACGAAATCTCAATGGGCAGGAGACCTGTACAGGAGCTGGTACTGATGCTTGAGTTCGTAACCCTTGGTACGACGTGGGATTCGACGGAGCTGCCTCGCCCCAACTGAAGCAGCCTATGAAGCGGCGCTTGAGGTGGAGGCGGATGTGGAGCGGATACTTTTCCAAAAATTCGGCTCCCCGCATGCGGAACATACCAATTAACGATCTATTTTCAGGGAAAATCAATGACCGGATCCGATATTCCGTTTCTGTTTGAACGGCGCCTCCTTGTGTGGCAGCAGCAGGAAAATACCCGGCATATTGCCTGTATTATGCCTCACAGGACTTCTACAACATTCTGGATGCTGTCGTTACAAATGATCTGGTCCGGGACACACCGGTTGCAGGACGTTGTCAACAGATTTCCAAAACCGACGGGCAATGAATGCGTGAAGTTGCGCAGGGAAAATCCGCACCGGAAACAGGAAAAAGCGCGTAACTGCTCACTACAACCGGAGAAGTGCAGAAAGACGGCGGTCTTCCGGCTTTTGCCACACAAGGGCAAGATTGAGGTGTTCCTGCCGCAAATAGACGGGGAGGAGTTTATTGATGTCTTCTGCGGTAATGCCGTTTATCTTCCCCAGATATTCATCAAGGGTCAGGATAGGCTCGTGATAGAGCTCCTGCTTGCCGTAAAAGCTATTGAGGAACTCCGGGTCCTCGCTTTTGAACGCAAGGATGGTTTTGAGTCGTTTTTTCGAAACGGCAACCTCTTCTTCCGTCACCCCATGATCACGCACTTTTGCAAGCTCAGCGATAATGGCCCGGATTGCTTCCGTGACTTTTTCGGTCGCAACTCCGGCATAGATACTCCAGTAGCCGACATCGTCCCAGGTGTCGGCGCTACTTGATATATGGTAGCAGAGCCCCCGTTTCTCCCGTATTTCCCGGAAAAGCCGTGACGTAAACGAGACGCCCATCAGAAGATTAAAGACGCTCCAGGCAAACCGGTGCTCACTCGCCCTCGGGAAAAGCCGGAGACCGAGCGTAAGGTGTGCCTGCTGGGCATCCGGCTTGGTGACGACGGCAACCCGGGGTTTCTCCTGCAGATCCTTAACTTTTTCTGTATATTCCGGCGATTTTCCTTCGAGACCTCCAAACCATTCTTCTGTTTTCCTTGTCACCTGTCTCATGCCTCCTGTCGCAATCTTCCCTGCTACCACTACCACGATCCGCTCCGGCGTATACCATGTATCGTGATATGCCCTAAGCTCTGCTGCAGCGGTTGCCCGAAGCGGGGCTTCCTCGCCGATTGTGCGCATCCCGAGCTTTGTGCCGGGATACATGAGGGAGTGGAACGTTTCGCTCACCTTGGCCGCGGGTTCATCTTCATACCGCTTCATCTCTTCGAGTATGACATCCCGCTCGCGGTCGACATGGTTTTGTTCCAATCTGGGCGCCAGAGCAAGCTCTTTATTTATCTCTAGCGCTAACTCCCAGTCAGTGCTAAGGACTTTGTTGTGATAATTGGTGACGTCGATATCCGTATAGGCGTTCTGGATCCCTCCGGCGCGCTCAATGACGTTGACATCATCGGTCGTCGGGTATGTGTTGGTCCCCTTAAATACCATGTGTTCGAGGAAATGGGAAATGCCGTTATTTGCCTTGGTTTCAAACCGGCTCCCGACATGCACCATGACGCTTGTTGCCACACTATTGACGCCATCCATGGGAACGAGGATTAGCCGGACACCGTTGGGGAGCTCTTTTCTTATATACTGTACGCCGCCGGATCGACCCATAAGGCATCCATCGTATCAAATCTTATTCTTCTCTTCCAGAGGGACTTTAGAGACACTCTCCCTTGTCTCCAAGCTCTTGTATCTCTTGTGTCTCCTTCTATATCCCCTGTATGATAAAGACGTATGTCCCCAGATGATATCCGCCAGGATATTGAGATAAAAGTTGTCGAACTTCTGAAAACCCTGGTCGAAAGCGGTCGGATGAGCGATGAGCGAAGCCAGGTGATCGCCCAGAAGGTCCTGGACACGCTTAGACCCGGCATGACGTACGAGGAGTTATATCGGGCCATCCCAAAACTCGATGACAATTGCCCGGAAGTTTCTCCTGTTATTCTCCCTTATATGAAAGAATATGAAGAAAAAGTTACAAAAAAGGCGGCCGATACGGTCCGCAATCTGATCCGGCAGGGGCAGTTCGATGCGGCGACCAGGCTTGCCACCCGCGCGATCCATCAGGAGGTTGACCTCGTTTGGCAGGGATCCGGAAAAGGAAGTTCTTCCCAATCAGGGGTAACGGAATAGAAACATAATGTGCAAAACGAGACAAGTACTTGACAGAGATAACTTGATAAATTATACTATAAGTTATTAAATTCTGCCTATGTCAGAAAATCTGCTCCGCGAGGGAATGGATTTCGGTGAACTCAGACAAGTCTATTATGGCTTCGCCGATTTTACCGACCCACCTGATATACCCAAAGGTCTGAGTGATCAAGATATCCGAGATGCTGAACATCACGCAGCAAACCTCTTCCCGATGCTCCTCCATGTAAGCAGGAACGAAAATCCTTCGCTTCAGGGAAACATTCCAAGTCTCCTCCTCGAGGCGGCAACAGCAGCCGGCTATCGCGCCGGCGAAGAGGTTTCCCTCGGTGACCTGAGCCGCGGTGACCTTCAGAAAAAACGGGGAGATCGGTATGCATGTACGCTTGTCGGTGAACGCTATATCACTGCAGCTGCAGTCATGGACGAAAAGCTCGGGGAACAGGTACGGATGGCATACGAAACGGCGGGAAAAAATGCCACTCTCGAGAGTAATCTTGCGGTTCTTGACCGCGGCAGCCACCGGGTGATGCCGTCAAAATTTAGAGAACGGGTGGACGCCGTCACCTCCCAGAAAGGTAATGAGGACAGCCGCTCTATCGCCGGTTTTGTCAAAGATCTGGTCTTTCCTGCACGGAAATTCGAGGGGCGAGAATCTGAAATCTTTAATAAAGGCCTCTCCTTTGACGTTTTTTCTGAACGGTTCCGCGCGGCCCGGTTTTGCCTCCCTAAACAGGATGAGACAACGCTTGCAGCGTTTGACAAAGTGTGGGACGGCGTATTTGTGGATCGAAGCGGTAAACCGCCCGGAAAAAAATTTGCATCCTGGATAGAATCGACGAAAGGAATTTCGGAAAGCGACTGGAGATTTGACCGGGAACGATTTATGGACGAACCCATCCGGTCGGATCTTACCCTCATAGTCTTTAAGGATAAAGTAGTCCATGCGCTGGTAAAAAGCGGAGCTCTTGGCGGTTCACTTGATGAGGTACAGCAACACGCCAGCCACGCAGTTGACGGAGTGGAGTATTACCTGGGCACTAAGGCAGGAAAAGTAAGCAGAGAAGCGGTCGCTGCGGCGCAAAAAGCTTCAGCCAGAGCTGCCGCACGCGTAGACCACACACGTGCCGCTGATTTCAGGGCGCAATTTCGTGTAGAAAGCAAGGTTCGCGAGGATCCGACAGTTGACCGGATATGGGCTGATAAAATGCTCTTCAGGCTGCTCGATCTCACCGGAAAAATAATCCATTCAGGCGCTGAAAAGAAAAGCCTGCCCTCATTGGAATTCGCACATGCACTCCTGACGGCAACGGATCACTTGTTTACCGCAAACGACCTGACACGACTGGAGCAATCAAAGGCGCTCCAAGGAAGAACCCTTGCCCATGCGAAACAGATATTCCTCGAGCGGGCAGTTATGCCATTTCTCATACAGACAGGAACACCTGAGGCTCCGCTTGCACCGGATGCTGAACATGTTCTCGTCCGTACGAGAGCTGATTCGTCCGTACGACTGGACCTTGATGCACCGCACGCCTCCCCCATCGGGCAGGAAGGACTTGTATACCGTGTCGCAACTGCGGATCGTATACCCACTAGGAGTAAAAAAGTGGCAGAAACCGTACCTGTGAAACTTGGCAGCATGACGCTTTTTGTAGCTAACGTGGATATAGAAGAGGCGGCAAAGCCGGAAAAGAAAATAAAATCTACAAAAGGTTCTGTGAACCGTCAATCTAGTAGGGCTCGTACTCCAGCAAAAACATCCCGCGCTGCGTTGAGGAATCTTGCTAGAGAAGATGAAGAATCTGAAGTTCGTAAAGGAAAAGCATCAAAAAGAAGAAAAACCGCCGGCAAAAAAATGGGCCGCGGAGGCCGCAGTGACGACGAGTAAAACCGCTTCTTACCCTTAAATCCCCCGTTGCATTCTATAGGTCTTTGTGCTATACTCCCCCGAACGTTCAGCATGTTGCAGTTTTAGCCTGATCCGACGCTATGAAACACCAAGGAACCATCTACGAATTCGGCGGGGACCGCTGGGGATTTACGTACATCCCGGGGAAAAACCTCACGGTCATCACGCCGCTTCCCGCACGCAAAAGCCGGTCTCATGGTTCACGCACGCTTCTTCGGTCAGTGGGTATTGCGGTCGTTGCCTTTGCCCTGGGAGGGATGTTCGGCCCCCTGACACCGGAACTCCGGCTCGAAACCATGTATCAGGCACAACAGGCATATTTTGCCATAAGAAGCTATGTCTCCCCGGCTGCTGCCCTGCCGCCCTCGGCTCCGGTCATCTTCGACCCGCTCGTCGGCCCGGACGGCCGGGAAATCAAGCCGGTCAATACCGATTTTTCCATCATCATCCCGAAAATTGGAGTAAATGCTGCGGTCATCCCGGCCGTCAACCCTGCCAATTCGGCCCAGTACGATCAGGCGCTCCTCCACGGCGTGGCCCATGCCTCGACGAGCTTCTTTCCTGACCAGAACGGGACAGTGTACCTTTTTTCCCATTCGACGAACTATGACTGGTTTGTGAAAGACTTGAATGCCGTCTTTTACCTTATAAAAAACCTCCAAAAGGGCGATCTCATCGTCCTTATCTATAAGGGCAAAGAATACACCTACCGCCTGCGGGAAGAGCGGATTGTAGCGGCAAATGATGTCTCCTACCTGACCGGCCAGCCCGGAGACAGGAGCCTCATCCTCCAGACCTGCTGGCCCCCGGGAAGCACGGCTGAACGGCTTCTTCTCTTTGCAGATCCCGTAGAGGGACAGTCGGGATCAATTTAGGAACATGCGCTGACTTGTGTACTGGAGAATATAAATTTACATGTGATTTGGTCATTGGGATTTGTGATTTATCTATAGCTTATAGTTCTTGACAAAGTATTTAGCTCGTGGTATAGTACCGCGACTTGTCCGAAATATATATAAACATTTATTACAATTACATACTATTATGAAGCATATCGCATTTACCTTGGTTGCTGTTCTTGCCAGTTTCGCATTTCTCCTTGCTACACCGGTCAAAGCCGATCAGTGTACAACGGATTATGGCGGAACGACAACCTGTACTCCGTCCGATCTCGTAATCTCCAAGGCCGTAAAAAATCCTATAACCGGACAGTTTGTTGCCAACCTCACCTCAACCGATGCTACATTTTCTCCGGGCTCCGAGGTTGACTTCCGGCTGACGGTCAAAAACACGAGTGGCCAGACCTTTGATCCGGTGACGGTCAAGGACATCTTCCCCAATTACCTGACGTTTGTCGCGGGTCCCGGAACCTTTGACAGCTCGACCAATACCCTGACATTCACGCTCAATAACCTGATTGCCGGGGAAACCCGGACGGTCGGGGTAGTCGGAAAAGTTGTGGATGCAAGCCGGTTTCCGGCCGGAGAAAACTTCTTCTGTGTGGTCAATACCGCAGAGGTGTCGGCTCTGAACCGCAATGACCAATCAACGTCACAGCTTTGTATCGCAACAAGCGTTCTCGGAGCCACGACCCTGCCGGTTGCCGGCTTCAATGACCTCCTCGTCCTTCTCCCGTTCCTCGGGATGGGACTTGGCGGATTTGCTCTTATTACAAAGAAAAGCTGACGCACGGTAACCAGCGTGATGCTTCTGCCGGGGCACAATACGAGACAAGCGACAAGAAACAAGAGACAAGTAAACCGGCAGAAGGGCCGGTTTTTTGTGGTCATTTCGGAAGATAGGGATTTAATTCAATCCCCTTCTCCCGAAATGAATCGGGTGAAGCGCAGGAAAAACACTGCCACGTCGGTAGAACATTTTCGTTTTACTTGTCACGTGTCACAGGTCTCCTGTCTCTTTATACAGCACATTAACATCGATTGTTGGGTTTTTAATGATTGGACGGGTCCGTCGTGGAGAGCAATTATTCAAGAGTAGAGATACCTAGGTGTTTATCGATCCGCTCGAAGCGATCATTGATCTTTCTATGTTCGTCGCTATGGAGTGCAAACTCTTCTCTCATGGTCTTAAGCTCACCTGAGAGTTTATCCATACGGGTAAAGAATTCTTCCTTCGTGGGAAGGTGGCTGATGCTTTCATTCAACCTTTCTTCGGCGTCATGTATCTCTAACCGCATCTCTTCCCGCGTGGGAAAGATGCGCTTCATGTGCGTGGTAATATTCTTGAGATCGCTTTGAGTCAAGACCGACTTTCCTTGGCTGGCTTTTTTCATACCTTCACTCTACTGTGTGAAACGCCGAGGGTCAACAGATCAAAATTTGATCTCCACAATGGACTCCGTCCAATAAAAAACCGGAACCAAAAAAATAGGGAGGTGCGTATGATCGATCAAAATTTGCTACATGCGATGATGGCGCTGGGAGCCCTTCTTGTGGCTCTCTGCAGCCGCGTCGTCATGCTTTCGGCGAAAGGAGGTCAAAAGGGGAAATAATTTCTTTTGATCTCCAAACAACGGGTAGTCAAACTCGTCCCGATACCTTGTGTCGGGATCATTCTGAAAGAGGAGGGCTATCATGCCTGGCAACAAACAGGGTAGCAAGAAGAGTGCGCCCAAAAAGAGAACGAGTACTACACCGACGTATCTCCTAACGATCGTCGGCGGAACGATCGACGCAACTGGTCGGGCGCAAGGGCGGTTCAAAGCCGGGGATTCGGTGAAGATTCTCGCGGCAACCGCACCGGGCGGACAACAATTCGCTAACTGGACGGGCGTGAACGTGGTCGACAGCCAAAATTCGAAAGCGACCGTTGTGATGCCTGCGCGCGACCACACCGTCACGGCAAACTATGTCGCGGCTGGCCCGGTGCCTTTGTGCACCGTGACACTGGAACGGGCGACGTTCGCGGACGGAAGCGTTGTGAAAGCGCTTCCTCGCGGGTCGACCGTTCAGATCAAAGCCAACGTCTACAATGGTTGGGAGTTTAAAAACTGGAACACCTATGGCTGGACCGTCGCGCTGGCAAGTCAAGCAGCAATAACCACAATGACAGTGCCGGATTCGGCGCTCGTAACCGTATCCGCGAGTTACAAACAGTTACCCGCGCCGCCACCGCAACCGCGTCCAGCTCCTCAGTCGAACACAACGGGTTGGATTGTAGTCGCATTGTTTCTCATCGCGCTTGCGATCCTCGCGCTCGCCGCATCCTATCTGTCGAAACCCAGTGCTGCCGCCCCGACGGCTCAACCGCCCGCGGCAACGCCTACGCCCGACTGGTACGCGCCATGCCCCGCCGGAACATTGGCGGACGGCACGTCATACCCGGAAATCAAAAAGGGTATGACTGTCAAAGTCGAGCTGAAGGACGGATCGTGGCTTAGACTGAGCTGTGACTACGGCTACACGACAAAGCCGTCCAGTCAGCCGATCGACGCGACGCCGACCGCGATGCCAACGGCCGCACCGACCGTTGTTCCAACCACAGCGCCGACGCTCGCACCAGCAGTCTCTTCGGGCAACACTATCAGTGACGCGTTGAAGCTCGTAGGTCCGGCGCCGTACAAAACCGTTGAAGCCAAAGACGAAAAAGGACGGAAGGTCATTCTCGTTAACGCTGGCTTCGACTTGAACGAGTTCGGCGGCAACGACGCAAAGTGCACACGTACCGAGCTTGACTCGATTCATATCGGAGAGGTCGTCAGTTCTCAGTCTGAGGGCTGCCTCACCGTGCTCGAGTGGAGCTTGAAACTTGATGCGTCGACCGTTATGGCCGGTACCTATCCGCTCAAACCCGGGGAATGGTTCTATATTCCCTTGGCGGTAAGCGGCGTCAATGATCACGTCCGAATTGTGGGTACCCTTTGGTACTTGCCGAAGGGATGGAATGCCCACATGTATGCCGCAGACTTGGCAAGCGACCGCGACACTCGCGATGCAACGCACTCGATCGTAGGTCTTTCGCCCACGGACGACTATGTCGTCAAGCTCGCCAATGCACTGCTCGGCAAGTAAACCAACAATCGAATAGTTAGATGTGCTTGCGCGAACGCGCTTCTTTCCCGTGAGGGTTTGAAGTTTCGTTCGCGCTTGACTCTAGTCCCGCATTTACGGCAGGAAATGCGGGACTAAAGCGAAGTATGAAACTTGATACTAAATTTAAATTAGCCCAGCAATATAACAGGCCTGACACGGTCGTCATTGTTGCGAGCTATCCGGGAAAAACAGACCGGTCCATCAAAGATATCGACGCTGTTGCCTCCTATACCGACCACTTCACCGCGTCATTTCGACGGGAATTGGCCAAATCAGGAAGACGCATCATTGTGCTTGCACAGAAAATGGATCGCAAGGAAGAATGGTACCAGGAAAAAGGTATGCTCATATGTCGTGTGTGGGATAAAGGAGACCTCATATATATTGCCCAAATACTCAGAGCTCTTTTATTTTTCCCTCGCGTCCGGTCAATTCTTGTGGAATTTGAGTTTCACCAATTTGGAGGAAACCTCACAACCATGCTTTTCCCACTTCTTCTTGCAGGTTTCAAACTCCTCCACAGGGTTCCTACGCTCGTCATGCATCAAGTGGTAAAAGACATAGTATCACTTTCCGGTCATGTAAATATAACACCGGGCTCATTTTTAGCCACTATCTTTAACGAAGCACTTTCGTTGTTTTACCGAATCTGCGCAATACTTTCGGATAGCGTTGTAGTCCATAACGAAATTCTTAAACAACGGCTAACAAGGCTTACTGCTGTTCAAGCCACGGTCATCCCCCATGGTTTGGGCGCGATTCAGCAATCTTTCAGCAAAGACAAAGCAAGAAAAATACTGGGGATCAAGCGATCGGAAAAAATAATTCTTTCGTTCGGATTCCTCACGTGGTACAAAGGCGCCGATTGGCTGATACACGAATGGACAAAAACAAAACTTCCGCAGAACTGGCGGCTTATCTGGGCTGGCGGAGAAAGTCCAAACATCCGTAACCGAAACCATTATCAGCGTTTTGTATCAGCGCTCTATAACGCAGTAGAAAAAAGAAAAGATACGAGCATTACCGGCTTTCTTGAAGACAAAGATATCCCGCTCTATTTTGCCGCAGCGGATCTTGTGGTGCTTCCATATAGAACGCTTATGAGCTCAAGCGGCCCTCTTGCCATGACGATTGCGTTCAAAAAACCATTCCTACTCTCTAAAGCGCTTACACCCTATCTCTCTGACAATGATTTTACTGCGTCACTGAAGGCGCTCAAACTCACCAAAGAAGATATTTCCTTTGCTCGTACCGGTGAAGACTTTCTCCTGAAAACAAAACGAGCGTTGAAGAAACCAAAAATACTGTCGAGTCTTTCTAAACGCCTGTGTCTATCACGGCAATGGCCTGTTGTGGCAACTGAATTTGACCGTCATGTACGCCAAACAGCCTTGGCGAGCAACTCCCGATCTGCCATAATGCATAGGGAACCTATATCCTATGCCAACGCCTATCACTAAACGATACAGTGCCATACAAAAACGTTTTCTTGATGCACTTCCGTACTTAATTATCGCCGGTATTGTCACGGCGCTCTTTTGGACGAACTACATCCCCGGAACATGGCTAACCGGCTGGGACAACCTTCATCCGGAATTTAACTTCAGGATAAATATTATCGATCGTTCCATCTTCAGCACATGGCAGGAATATCAAGGCCTTGGTGTCCGCGCGGGAAATGCTCACGCGGCCGACCTCCTTCACCAAATTGGCCTTTGGATTACGTCGTTATTTCTGAACCCCAGTATTCTTCGATATTTTTATCACTTCCTGGCTCTTGCCGTTGGCGGAATCGGTGCATACGAATTATTGAAAAGAAAGGTTGTACGGACATATTCCTCAAAAACGTATCTTATCGGAGCTTCACTTTGCGGAGCACTTTTTTACATCCTAAATCTCGGGACAATGCAATATTTTTATGTGCCTTATGAGGCATTTTCTCATTTTTTCGCCTCCCTTCCATGGCTTCTTTTAGCACTTCTCGCGTTTCTCGAAAAACCTGGAAAACGAACGGGCCTGTTCTTTACACTAGTAAATCTCTTAGCAATACCATCATTTTATATCCCTACCGTATTTGTCGTTTATCTTATCATGGCCGGCGCAGCATTCCTTTTTCATACAGCACAAACTAAATCCCTAAGATTGCCCATTCTGGCTACAGCAATTATAGTTGCTGTAAATGCCTATTGGCTCTTTCCGTTTGTATCGTTTGTCGCGAAAGGCACTACGTTTGTCTCGGAAGTAAAGATAAACCGGATTTTTACCGGGGAAGCGTTCCTCAGAAATCAGGAGTTTGGCACACTGCCGAACGTTGCGCTTCTCAAAGGATTTCTCTTTGATACCACCGATCTCACGGGAACATCCGGTACGCATGAATTTATCATGAAACCGTGGATGAATTTTCTGGCTCACCCTGAAGTGCGCGGCATACTCTATGCCTATTTCATTATCATCATATTGGGGTATATATGGGCAATCATTTCGAAGAAAAAAAATGGAGCGTTTCTTTTCCTGCTTTTTGTTCTATCGCTTGTCGCACTCATTAATGACAACCCACCGACCGGATGGTTGTTTAGTTTTCTGCAACTGCATCTTCCCTTTTTTAATCAAATCTTCCGCTTCCCTTTCACAAAATTTATCCCTCTTGCCTCACTGACGTATGCAATAGGTTTGACGTATGGCATGGGATTTTTACTTTCATTACCCTTTGCGCACATGACAAAAACAAAACTGTCCTATGCCCTATATACAATCATCATTACCTTACTTATCTCTGTAAGTCTCCCTTCTTTTCGTGGAAATTTCATCTATAGCGCGATGAAGCAAAAGATACCACCTGAGTATTTTTCAGTGTATCAATTCTTCCAAACACAACCGCCTGAAGGAAAAATTGCGAACCTCCCCCAACCGTCGTTCTGGGGGTGGGAGGCCTACGACTGGGGCTACAGAGGTTCTGGATTCCCCTGGTATGGCATTCAGCAACCCATTCTTGACCGCGCTTTTGATGTCTGGAACACGGTGAACCAGACATATTATCAGGACCTGACAGACGCCCTCTTTACCAAGCAATCCACAAACGCTCTTGAAGGTGTATTAGATAAATATGATGTACGATATATTTGGCTAGATGAAAGGGTACTATTTCCCGGAAAGCAGTCGCTACTTTTTATAAACAAAACAAAAAAACTTCTTGCATCCTCCAAATATATATCGACGGTATTTAGCGCGGGCAAACAAACAATCTTTGAATACTCGCCTCCTTCCTATGTACATGCTATCGGAATAACCCAGCATACCAGCCCAAAAGTGTATCCTTTTGAAGACATCACGCGTATCCCTTCACATACGACGATTTCTGAGCATAATAACAACCTATCTGTCTCATCAGCTATTCCTGCCGGCACATTAGTCATTCCCCCGATTACTACTGACTCGGGTGACATAACATTTTCAGCTGAGAACACAGGAAAAGCCCTCGAGTTTACATCCTTATTGCCGGATATCTCTATCCAAAATCAACCTATTACACTCCCGAATTACTCATTTTCTGAAACACTCCTCCACCCGTTTTCAATCACATCGGTTAACGGATCCCTTATACCGTTAGATTCGCAACAGCAGATCATACTTCGGCCAATGAATAATGATCTAACGTACTTTTCGAATACTTCAATCGTGCAGACGGATCTGT
The DNA here is from genome assembly GCA_023379025.1 of Patescibacteria group bacterium. Classification (GTDB taxonomy): domain Bacteria; phylum Patescibacteriota; class Microgenomatia; order UBA10105; family UBA927; genus JAMCTH01. Next base: position 103,309 of record JAMCTH010000004.1, read on the forward strand.
CGCCTCTTCTGGACAGCCCGCTGCATAATTGTATTGATCAAAACAGAACAGCACAAACTGAATTCGATAAAATCACGACTGGCGACGGCATGCTCCTTCAAGGAAGAAGTAGCCATCCGTGTCTCTATGATCAAATGAAGAATTTCTTTCCTGCAAAAATTATCGGGACACTTCCGGATACGTATCTTCTGACTGTAACCTTTGACTATCAATCAAATCCCGGTACAACTACATCACTTTGTATTACCCGTGAAGGCGAAAATTCCTGCCTTTTTCATAAAATACTTACTTCATCCAACTCATCTAACAAATGGGTACATGCAAATATCTCAATCCCGATTATGCATGCAAATTTGTCCTCTTTATGGCTGAAATTCGAGCTTAATGCCGACCGCGAAGATACACTTCAAAGCGTTACGCTAAAGAATATAAAACTTTCAGTCAATCCGGCGATAAAAACTGTCCTGTTCAACCGACCTGAGTTACAACAAACAATACAACGAGAAATTCCGACTGCAACCAATGTAAGGATTCAGTTACCCACCGAACGCTTAAATCCAACACTCATTCGGCCAGCAGATACAATAAAGTCGGCACAAAATTGCTACACTCTTGGTCGGGGAACGCCAAAACGGCAAATTCTAACAGATCCACTCGTTGGTCCATATGTGCGATATGATGCCACTGATAGTAGTAGTTGCGATGCCTTTCCTTTTTATAAAACAAGTCTTATGGCCGGAGGTATCGCAACCATATTGAACCGAAATGTATCGGGACGACCAATCAAGGCATGCCTTGCAATCGATCCTCCAGGAAACTGCCTATTTGAAGATATTCTTTATAGTAAAAAAACAGGCTGGAAATCGAACTATTATGCTTTTTCGTCTATCGGTTCCGTCCCGCCATTTCAATATTTCTTGACTCTTGATGATTATGCTGTTGGCGAAGAAACGCGCATAAACGATGTTGCTTCAATCAAATTTCAAAGTGTACCGATAGACTGGCTCAAAACTATCTCTATCGAACCCAAACAACCTCAGGGGGGTGAAATAACAGTACGTGGAAATACGCCAATATCATCAGTAGTTACGCGGTATTCCCCTACGTCATATACAGCTACTTATACTATCCAAAAGAATGCTTTTGATGACATAATATTTTTTCAGTCATTCGACCCGGGGTGGAAAGCCTACGTTCTAAATAATCCAATACTCCAATACTCATGTAGTCCAATTATCCAATTTCTGGTCCAAAATGCACCATTTCTCTTTGGCACAGAAGTAAAAACGCATATCCTCGTCAATGGCTGGGCAAACGGATGGGACATGAGCCACACAAGCAACACGCGTTACTTCGCACATTCGAACAAACCTATCGGCATTCCTTCAAATCACGAGTCACGAACGAACGAAGTAACTATTGTTATTTTCTTCCTCCCGCAACTCCTTGAGTGGATAGGGCTTCTCCTTCTGCCGATTCCTTTCCTTTTGCTCCTGACAAAACGGCAGTAATTCCGTATCATCTGGTCACATCCTGCCGATAGATGTATGAGCACTCTTTGTGAAACCGACAGGATGATGGCCGCTGAGCTTCGGGAGCTTGATGATGAGGCGTTTGCGGTGCTTCTCGCTGATGGGCTTGACGATATCCGACGAGGACGGCTTAGGGACTCTCTGCGATGAGGTACTTCACGCTATGATCCGCTATCATAAACGCGATGTAACCGGGAAGATTATGACAGTGCGGTGGCCATCACACGTCTCGTGGTTCGCAAGGCGAGGCCTTGCCAAGCTAAACTTTTTCGGCCATGCACCTCCCGCGTTCCGGGGCATCCAAACCGAGAAGCCGCACCCGCCGGCCATCGGCCAGATCAGGACTGTCTCCATCCGACACCGCAACGACTGCACCCCGATTCCAATCCTGGCAGGGAAAAAGAGCGGGTATTATGACAAGCACGAAGCTCACGAGCGGCCACACGTTCCGGCGAAGGACGGAGATGAATCTGAACAATGAGCTTCTCTGCCGCAACTCTGCCATACGGTGCAGCATGACAGAGATTCGTTGATGGTCTGTAAGACAGAGTACAAGAGATTGTGGCGGTGATCGACTGCCTGCCGCTAAGACGAACCCTCGAAGACCGTGCTGCTATCATTCGCGGGCTTATCATCGATGATATGCGGAAGTTGAACATCCTTACTGTATAACAGGGCGGTGCGGACGGCCTCGGAACGCAACCGTTCCCCCTGCTCCCGGCTGCCCCGGCCAAACAGTCCCGGCTTTTTCCTGAGCAGGAATGCCGCGGTCTCAAAGCTGAGTATGGCGTCGGGCGTGAAATCGCTGCATCCGGTATCCCTACCGGCCGCGGTCTCAAGGAGTACTTCCCCAAACCCGCGCAGGACCGCCAGCCGGCCGACCAGAAGCTCGGCATTCTTTCCTTTCGGGCCAACCCCGTCCAAACAGCTCATCCGGGTTGTAAAGCCCTGCGTCTGCCCCACGATCATCGAAAGGGTTCCCTCATCGTTGACGGCAGACGGAAGCATGCTCCATGACGCCCTGGTAAAGGCGAGGGCGGTACGCACAAAATCCTCGGGATGCTGGTGCGCAAGCCTGACCTCCGTCTGCGTCCGATACGAACGAACCAAATCCGGAGCATCTTCAGCCATAGGTAAGATCGCCTCATCCATTCCCCGGTCTCCTGTCATCATATGCTTGTCCTCCCCTTTCCATCGTAGAAGACAAGCCGGCAGCCGTCAAATAGCGGGAGGGAAGGGTTGCTTCTGCATAATCCGGTACGCGTGTCATACAAAGGGACACGCCCGCCATTCCCCGGGCATACTCGCCTTTATGCCGTTTGTGGAATACGCTCCGATCGACCTCGTTTATGTCCCGCCTCACGCCCGCAACGTGCGATACAACACCGGAGAAACCGGAAGTGTCCACGGAAACGGAGCGCGTATTTGTCTCCCGGACTCTTTGTCCGCCGTTTGCCGGGACTATTGAAGATACCGGCCTGACCTTCCGGGTCATCCCGCAGGAGGAAGTTTTAGAGTAGGGACGCTCTTGCCGCAACGCCGAAAATCAGCGATACTCAGACCATGACACTCCTTGTTATACTCCTTGCCGAAGGCATCGGCCTGTATCTCGTCTCCCGCGCGCTCACACAACGGCTGTACGACGTATTCTTCTTCCTTTCAGGCGGCCGGCGAAGTGCGGCAGTAAGTCTCACGACTGCGCTCCTTTTCCCCGGCACCGTGATCCACGAACTTTCCCACCTCTTTACGGCAGAAATCCTGGGCGTCCGGACGGGAAAACTGACGCTTGCCCCCGAAAATATCCGCGACCCGGACATCCAGACCGGCTCGGTAGCCGTTGCCCAAAGCGATCCGTTCCGGCGCGCACTGATCGGTCTTGCGCCGTTTTTTCTTGGTATCGGAGCCCTTCTTGCGGTCTCTTACGGGCTATCACGGGAATTTTCCGGTCAAACTATATCAACCCTTCTCCAAGGAACCGTTTCACTCAATTTCCTGACCATTCTTCTCCTCTATCTCATATTTGCCATATCCACCACCATGTTTCCATCGGGAGCCGACTTCAAGGGCACCCCGGCATTGGCGTTGACCATCGGAATATTTCTCCTTCTCGCATATCTGGTAGGATTTCGGTTTTCCCTGAGCGGACAGGCTCTTTCCGTAGCGGAGGGCGTCATGACAACCCTCCAAAACAGTCTGGGGGTCATTTTGGCAGTCGACCTTATACTACTGCTACTAATTACCGTTGTGGTTGCCGTAATGCGGAAAATACTTCATTCCCGCTTGATTCCAAGCAATACCTAACTACCTACGCCCGTATGCCGCAAACACGGATAGGATTGTTTCATCCAGCTCATTCAGTCCATCCGAGGAATGTAAAGAAACGTAGTTCTCCCGCGCTCCGGCGGAATTGGCGGCAAAACTTACTGCATCGGAAAACTGTAACAGATATGCCGCCAAATTCGCATCAGTTTTTCCGACGGGGGAAACGAGCGGTGTTTCTCCGAGTGCGGCCAGAACCCCAAAATGATGCTCAGGAATACCAAGGACCTCCATCATGCATGCCAGCTTATATGCCTTCATACCAAACACAACCATTTCGTCCAGCACCAACACATGAGCGGGTAACGCACTGCCGCCATTATATTCAGAGAGCTTGTCTCCAAGCTCTCTCACGTCATCCAAGGGACTGTCTGCGGTGGCGCGGCCGCTTTTATAGATCCGAGAGGAGATGCTCACCCATGGTATCGTTTGAAATGCTTCTCCGGCAGAAAACTGAAATGTAACCGGAAGAATCCGTTCTGCACTGCTCCCGACAAGGGCGATCACGTCCGGAGGATTCTCCGCAATCCGGCAGAAAAGGCTATCTCTGGCCGTATGCCATGCATCAAGGATCTCGTCCGTGGGTCGGATGCCCTCGAGAGTAAAGGCAAATCCCCAATCTGAAGAACGTTCAAAATCAAACCGTGCCTTACGCGGATCAAACAGATATCTGGGATGAGCCAAATCCGCAAGAAGTTCCAGGCACCAATCTTCATGGACCTGCTGATCGGCAACGAGCCTGCGATTTAGGTTCCGTGAAATCCAGTGCGGTTCCCATTCTGCCGGGAGTGACATAGTGATATGGATTGTATCAACAGGCCATTTCCTATTCAAATGCCGCTTCTACAAAAGCTCCGCAATCGGCATGCCCCATAGCGGCAGCCCTATGCTAGATCATCCCGATCCCCTGCCAGTAAGCTGCATGGACAGAGGAAAGAAGAGCGTTGAGCTCTGATACCTCCCGGGGGTCGCCGCGGGAGATGGTCAAAAAATCACGGATTTTATCCGGGTTTGCCGCAAAGGATTCTGCCTGCTGGAGGTTATACATAAAGGCAAAAAACGTAGGGTCCGTACTTCCGGCAAACACGAGGTCGGATTCTCTGTGGCTGGCAAGCGCCGCAATGCGGATGTCGCCGACGCCGATGCCTTTGAGCGTTCTCCAGCTCGCATGTGCCTTACTTGCGCCGGCGACGATATCGTCCACGAGAACAAGCGAACCGGGAAGGCGTCCCGTTCTTCCGGCAAGAAGCCACCGGAGATACCCGGGATCTCCCGGTATAATGAGGTGTTCATCCTGATGTCTGTATTTATAGAGAGCATATGCGCCGTATTCATCCAGCCACACCGTGGGGATCCCAAAAAAATCCGTATCTTTTTCCGATACCCCAAAGCTAAGCGGCAGAAGAGACAGCGCGCTTTTCCCGGAAACGAGCAGTGCGTCCGGCCGGGCTTCTTCAATAAACCTTCCAACCCCGAGGGCCGCCGCATACCACTCCGAGAGTATCTCCGGCCCGGCGGAAAGACCGGAAAAGACAAAATAGGCTTCCTCCTCTATACCGCTATACCCCCGTAGCCTGTCCCAGTTATAGACGTAGCGCGGATCTGCCGCATGTAAAGCATCGCCATACTGTTCAAACGGAGCAAAATCTGCCCGTGCTGCCTCAGCTTCACTCGGATCAACCGGTTTGGGAAATTCGTGCGGAAAAACCATGTATGGTCCTTTCTTCCGGATACGGCAGATCAGACTTCAGAATGCAATATCCAGATCATTGAATGGAGAACCTGCTATAACATCACCCGTTTGCATGATCGGTACGATGGATGCAGCAGCGAGCGTTATATGGAGATCGACTACCTCTATCATGTCAGACGGCAACCGGTACGGGCTATAGTCCCGTGCTACGAGCCCGGAAGGCGACAGGATGGTGAGCGGTTCTTCCTCTCCCGGCCGGATGGTCAATGAAAATTTCCACGCTTCGACCTCTCCGGTGGTATCCGGCTCGCCGCGAAGCGTATCTCCTTTGATGATACCCATTTCTTTATGATAAAAATGGAGTCCGACCGCACGGCCGTCATGTGGAACGTGCACACAAATCAGATCATAGGAGGCCACATCCGGCATAGGCATATACTCATTCACCACCCAAAGCGCACTTCCCTTGCCGTCATCGGTTCCGAACCACGCAACGACCGTATTGAGATCTCTTGCAAGGAGCGGGTACGTGTACGGACTCTCGTCAATCCGTCCGCTGTCACGGAGCCGTTGTAAATACTCCGATACGACAACGAGCTCACTATGGGTAACCGTTTCAGCAGTACGTGCAGCCGGCCAAGGCACTGATGCGTCCCAGGTATCGCTAAACATAGTGGGAAACCCGGATTTCCCCCGATGGCACCGGGAGCGAGCTCGTCGAAGGACAATCCTGAGTTTTCAGAGTATAGTATAAACCTATAGTTCTTTCAACCTTCAATGTTTTTCTCTGAAAGGATACCAATCGCTTGATCAAGTATGCCGGGAAGTTCATAAAAATCAGGCTCCGGCGTGCCCTCTGCCTCGTAGAGCGCACGCCATCCGTGCGAATCTTCCGAAAAACTCACTGCATTGGCAAGATTTATGACATACCCCGCAAAATCACGATCCGTCGAGCCGACGAGAGAAACAAGATCGTTTTTCCGGAACGCAGAAAGAACTCCGACAGTTACCCTGGGAATACCTAATTCTCGCATATGGATATAACTGATATATGCTTTTTCCGCACCCCCGATACGGTCATCAAGGGTAAGCACGTGTCTCGGAGGATGTTCATCCCATATCCCAAGAGACTCGCCCATTTTGGTCAGCATCGCCTCATGCTTTTCCGCCCGCTCATCGGCCATTCTATGGGTATAAAGTGTATTGGAATCAAACCATACGACTGGTATGCCCGCGATATGACCATCGGCAAGCGCTGGAACGGCCGCTCCGAGAAGACGCAGCCCGCTTTTTCCGGATACAACAATTCTATCCGGCTCCGTCCGCGCAATCTGCCGCTCCAGCTTTTCCGCAGCTTCATGCCATTTCTCACAGATATAGTCATCCGGAAAGACACTCGCGAGCTGAAAGTGCCCTGCAAGTTCCATGGCCGAAGCATACGGACCGGAATAATTGATATACCGCTCACTGACACGAAGGCATGCCGGATCGAGGACGTCAAATTGCGTTGACGCCTTGAACATCCTTCTGTCCTCGCTCCCCGGCACACAGTACGGATGCCATATATCCGGTCTGGTCATACTGGAAGGGATTGTACAGACAACCCGGTCGGCAGACAAGTGGGCTCATGCATGCGGATCGGTGATCCGCGAGATGATCATGCTTGCGGCCGCAATCTCAAAATGCTCAAGGAAAACCGCCGGCATCTCGTCCAAAAACCCGTCGACCGGCCACACCCTAAACATCCGCGCGGCATTCGCTTCCAGGGTCGGACCCTGAAGCCTATAATCCGATCATGGACTTAAAACTAAAATTTTGTAAACTATATAACTGCATTTTCCCACAGGGAATGAGAAAATGAAAATATGCCGGGCAAAAATGTCGTAAAAACATATATAGAAAACGGCTATTATCATCTCTACAATCGTGGGGTGAGACAATCTCCCATCTTTCTACACAATCCGGATTATGCCTATTTTTTATATCTTCTGAACTCTTATCTGGCACCTGAGCATGAAACCGATCCGAAGACAGGTCTATTGAACCCAATGTATCGCGGAGGCGAAGTTAAATTACTCTGTTACTGTCTTATGCCAAACCACTTTCATCTTCTTATAAAACAACTGTCCAAAAATGGAATGACACGACTCACACGCCAACTGTTCACCTCGTACGCCATGCATATCAATATGAGATATCATCTAAAAGGCAGTTTATTTCAAGGAAAACTTCGGGCCGTACTTATTGAAAGTGAACCTTATCTCCTTCATCTCAGCAGATACATTCATACCAACCCAAAACCATTACTCCAAAAAGCTGCACCGTTATCATCATATAGCTTTTCTAGTTACCCAAATTATTTGGGCATTCTGAATAGCTCCTGGATACATGCAGATGAAATTCTTTCTTTATTTGAAACGGACGGAGCAAGAATATCACGCGCTTCCGAGAGGTATCAAAATTTTGTTGAACGAGAAGATATTGATAGCATCTCTGTTTTGAAGGATCTCATACTCGAATCTTGAGAGATGAGCAGCAAGGATCTAGCTTCCAGGGTCGGACCCTGAAGCCTATAGTTAAATGTGTTTGAGGACGGCAAAAAATGCGGATTGTGGAATTGCAACTTTACCGACCATCTTCATCCGGGCTTTTCCTTTCTTTTGAGCTTCGAGAAGTTTGTCTTTCCGGGTTCGATCACCGCCGTAAAGCTTTTGTATGACGTCCTTCCGGAACGACTTGACGTCTGCCCGGGCGATCACCTGGCCGCCGATTGCCGCCTGGACCGGGATCTGAAATTGAGCGCGGGGAATGACCGCGGCAAGCCGTTCTACGATCTCACGGCTCCGCCGCCCGGCTTCTGATGCAGTCATGAGGAAGCTCAGCGCATCGACCTTTTCCTTATTGACCAGAATGTCTACCTTGACGAGGCTGACCGGCTGGTAGTCGAAAAACGCATAATCCAGGCTCGCGTAGCCCTCTGTAGCGGCCTTTAAACGATCAAAGAAGTCGATGATCATCTCTGAAAGGGGTATGCTATATGTTAGCTTCACCTGGTCCCCGAGATAGCTCATATCAAGATAGACCCCCCGTTTTTCCTGAGAAAGCTGCATGACTGCACCGACATACTGCTTTGGGCTAAAAATTGTGACCTTCATGACCGGCTCCTCTACCGATTCAACCTGAGACGGGTCCGGATACTCGGCGGCAGACTGGATAGAAAAAGAATTAGAAAATGGTTCTCGGATGTTGGAAATTGGTAATGGAGGTTGGAAATCAGAAATTTGATCCCCGCTTTTATCCATTTTCAAATTTCTATCAACTAATTGCTCATTTTCAAATTTCATCTTTGATCTTATTGTCAATCTGTACTCTACACTGGGTGCGGTCGCGATCATCGAAAGCCCGAATTCCCGAAATATCCGCTCCTGGACGATTTCCGCGTGGAGAAGACCTAAAAATCCGCAGTGGAAGCCGTTGCCGAGCGCGAGCGAGGAAATAGGCCGGAAGGTGAATGCGCTGTCCGCAAGCCTGAGTTTTTCCATGGCATCGCGGGCGGACGAAATATCGTCGCTTGAGAGCGGGAAAAGGCCCAGGAATACCATGGGCTTGGGCTCCTGATAACCGGGGAGCGGAACTGCTAGGTCTTTTGTATTATTTGTGATTTGTGATTTGGGATTTGGGATTTCAACGGAAGTGATCGTATCCCCGACTTTTGCCATCCGCGCATCCTTGAGACCTGTGGCGATATAGCCGACTTCTCCGGTGTTGATATGGTCCGATCTGGTCATCCGGGGAGTAAAATACCCTACTTCTATCGGAGTAATTCCCGCACCGGAGGCCATGAAATGCAATCGGAGAGATGGATCAAAATCTATACTTCCATCTACTACCCGTACAAATACGATCACGCCTTTATGCGTATCATACTGCGAGGAAAAAACGAGGGCCCGTAATTGTGCGGGGATAGAGCCTCCCGGCGCAGGTATACGGGTTACGATCGAATCTAGCAACTCAGGGATATGGGTGCCAAGCTTTGCCGAAATCGTCAGAATGTCCTCTTTCTGAAATCCGAGGCTAACAAGCTGCCCGGACGTTTCCTCTACCCTGGCATTTGGAAGGTCAATCTTATTGATGACCGGAATGATGACCAGATTATGCTCCTCTGCAAGGTGGAGGTTGGCAAGCGTCTGCGCCTGGACACCCTGGGTCGCATCGACCACAAGGATGGCCCCTTCACATGCCGCAAGCGAACGGCTCACCTCGTAGGAGAAATCAACATGCCCCGGAGTATCAATGAGATTCAAAACAAATTCCTGTTTTGAATCTGAAAATCCCAAATCTGAAGCTCCAAATCCCAATCTATTTGGATTTTTTGTGATTTGGGCATTGGGATTTGGGATTTGATAGATCATCCGTACCGGCGCAAGTTTGATTGTGATCCCCCGCTCGCGCTCGATGGGGTTGCTGTCAAGCATCTGCTCGGTCATATCGCGCCGGGCAACCGTCCCCGTCGCCTCAAGGAGCCGGTCTGCAAGTGTGGACTTGCCGTGGTCGATATGAGCAATGATCGCAAAATTTCTGATGTGGTCCCGGCGCAGCATAGGCTCTCCGCTATTCTACCATGCGAAAGCTCCCACACCCTATGCCCTACGTAGACCCTGAAATGATCGGGACGTACTGGTATATACACAACTGGGTCATGGTCCATTGGAAACGCGATCAGCTTACGGCGCAGACGGACGGCATGCCTCTCTGGATCCCACGGCCCTGCGGGACCAGCTTCTTCATCGGTTAGGGAGGCTTTCCGGGGAGAGAGCCGAAGAAGCCGGGGTATCTCCGGTTTCATCCGCTACGTTTGTATCATAAATCAGCCAGCTTCAAAAATTCATGGCATCTTGACAACTGCTATAGGATATGATATACTTCTTCTCTGTCAATGGTCATGGTCCCTGCCCCATTGACACGAACCAAGAGCGTACGCCAAGAAAACGTATATATCCTACCGTATGTGTTGCCTTGGCTTTTTTCGTGCCTTGTTGGGATCTTTAGCTTCAGATGTGGGTAGGTGAGCTACCGGTAGGGCCCCGCCCTAGGCGGGATGGTAGTTTGCCTGCCGGCATGTGAAGGGAAAATGAACAATGGGTTGCTGAAGCTCATCCCGGGGATCGGCTTCCGGCAATCTGCTCATAAGAGTGCTAGGACAGAGGCACCAGCGCCTCCGGACAGGCATCTTGTGAACGGGATGTACTTTAACATCTAGCTTTTTCCTTGCGATTCGGTGGTACGGCACGCTTTCTCCCCGACCCTGTCCGTCAGGAAGAGTGCGTGTCGTATGCCAATCGCGGGGGCGAAGAACATCAGGGGCAACGACAATGAACGCATCGGGTACGAAAAACAATCTCAGGATTTGCGCCCAAGGCGCAGGAGGAAACCATGTTCAAGTTCCGTCGGCCGAAAATCAATCTGTTCAATCTGATTATGGTGATATGCGCGATCGTGATTGTTGTCAGTCTGACCAAACTCGCCACCAGTTTTATAGACGAGTTCGGACCTGACATCCAAGCACACTTCACAACTGCCAACGATCTGGAATCGACGAGAGTCGCAAACGCCCGCCCGTACCGAAACCTCGGGGATGTCGCCGAACTGAGGATGAATACCGATTTCGAAAGCGACATCAAGTGGATGACGGTTGGATATGTCGCAAAATCCGACCTCAAAACCACATACAAGACCGATATCGGCGAGGGATACAGTGTCCTAGTCAATAACGCGCTTTCTTTTCAAGTCGACTGGGACGGAACAACTCGATTCACCTCGAGCAAAATCTATCCCAATCGAGCATTCCAAGCATTCACCGGAAACAGATCGATCGGGTTGTACCGGGTCGAAGACACCGGCTCAACGATCCAAGTTGAGCAGGGTATCTTGTGCGGAAAATCGCCGATTGAATCGTATCGCTATCCCGACGCAGGACTCGTGTACTTTGCCGGCCCGGGATGCAGTCCATTCTCGCCACCCTTGGACACATCGTCGTGGAACGGTACCGGCTATGTCTTGCTTTCGTTGTCGGACGCCAAGCTCGAAGTCGGCGAAAGCGGAGTCTTGGTTCTCACGGTCGACAACTTCGAGTTTCGTTTTCCGGACAGCAAAGTACCGGCGCTCTTGCAGGCGCGCATTGATCTCGCCAAAGTCGGACAACCCGACTACGCGTCTCTCGAGGTCCGATTCACGAGCGTCTATAGGATGAACCTTGTCAACGATGGTCAAACCCAGGCATGGGATATCTCGTTTGATCGACCATCGATCATCTGGTCAGACGGACACGTATTGTACGTGGATCCCTCGGTCCGACCGGATTTGCAGTAGTTCACTTCGCCCCCAACAAAAGCTAGATCCTGTGCCGAGCGGATACGCTCACAACAATCGCTCGGCACTCTTTTTGAGGACCGGATCCGTTCGGCCTTCAAATTGACATAGCACATTACAAAAAGGGTGTAACAGAATGAGGCTAAAGAAGCTTGCGGAGCTCATCGATCGAGATCCCGAGAGGGTTCAGGATGCCTTTTTTGAGCGTTCCCTTCTTGATGATTTTGTGGTTCGGAACGATTGCGATCCTGCCATCCGGATGGCACATTTTGATATGCGAACCGCGCTGGGATACGAGGGAAAAACCGAGCCTTTTGAGGACGCCGACCAACTGTCGGGCGGAAACGACCGGTTGCTTAGGCATACACGCGCACCGGAAGGACGAACTGCTTTTTGAAATCGTCATCGTCCGCTGCCTTACCGCCGCGGTCTTCGAGATACAACTCGATGGCTTCACGGATATGCCGGAGCGCATCATCAAAGGTTTCGCCCTGTGAAGCGCAACCGGGAAGGGACGGCACCCATACGGAAAATCCGCCATCCTTCTCTTCCTGAAATACGGCTGTGTATTCTAAAATCCGACGTTTCATATAAGCCTATCATACCATATTGGCACTCTTTTTGGTGGCCGGATACGTTCGGCCTTCAAATTGAAAGGCAATACCGCTCTTTACCATACATAATCTGATGTACCCGCCGGGAATGGTACGGCACGCCGCGGTTCTGAATTCCGTTCGGAGCCGGAGCGCGCCGTATCAATTTTTCCGGAGGAGGTGATGAGGTTTTTTTCGCGCCGTCGTCGTTCGTAAAAAAACACAGATTCGGGCGCTTTTCGAGGCGTCCACAATCAAGGATAAAAAATGGGTTACAATCCGTACAGTGCACCGCTTCGGCGGGCGAGAATTATCAGACTTTGTTTTGGAATTCTCCTAGCACTGTTTCTGGCGATTGCGTGTAATTTCATAACTACCTATTCATTATTAACTGTAGTGCTCCCAGCACTGACGCAAACACCCCATCCGTAAACAAGTCAGATTATGTACCACCTGGTGGGCCGGAAGGCTCAAAGAAGTTTTTCGGTCCACCAGTGTTTGTCCGAGGCTCCCGAACCGGAGGTTCGGACGAACAAAAATGCCGGCTTCAGGGTCGGACCCTCGATCCCGTTCAAGGGCTTTCGCGGAAATCATACATTGGCGGCAGTATTCATAATGGGAGCGTGGTGAACGGCAAACCCGGGGATTGTCGCTGCGAGAAAATCGAGGAAGGCCTCCCGCGCCTCCTGATTTGGTTCCGAATACCCGAGCGAGGTTGCCACCACATCGGAAAATACCGTAATTGCCATCTCGCCATGAGCCTGCTCGAGCTGTACCCTATAGTCATCCAAAAACTTTTCTGCCGCCTCAGGAGTCTGGAACCGGGCTAGAGCTATATCACGAAATCTTTCAACATATTCTGTAACCTTCTCAGAAGGCCATTGCCTGTTCACCCGCAACCATCCCGCATCATCGAACGTCCGATCAAAAAAGACCGGTATCTCAAATGCAATATCTTTGTGTTCCGGAGCATCCGGATAACCCGGATCAAATCGGAACAGATACATGACGCCGGCCCTGCGGTCAAAGATATATTTCCACAGTGAATTATCCGGATAGAGTTCTTCCGACAGTACTGCTTCCACGCCTCCGCTAAATCTGGCTATTTCGTGTTGTAGTTCATGCGGCATGCGGATCGCAGTATAAAAGAATCCGATCCTAACAGTCAATTTTTGATCTTGACACGGAAACGGTCTATAATCCGACGCACGAAGAGACAACCGGGGGACACCAAACACGCTTCTAGACTCCGGACCAACTTCATATACATATGAATCATCCCGACCGCCCGCGCTGTCAAACTCAATTTTATGCATCAATCAGGGAAGGACAGTATGATGCATGGGACTCGATCGTCAGAAAACCATTGGAAGGACTGGTAAGCGCTGATTCCGTCCGGACGGTTATTGATCTTTACTGCGGCAACGGAGTGATGACTGCCGCCGCCTTATCCGTCTTTTCCGAATGTACGGTCCATGCCGTCGATTTTTATGATGGCGTTTTGGCCCCGCCGTTACAGAAAGACCCGCGCGTCATCTTCCATCAGGGACTGGTTGCCGATGTATTGGCCGCCGGTGCAGTTCCTCCTAGCGATCTTGTTATCATGGGCTTTGCCGGAAGGACGCACGGCATGACCGAAGAAACAATCCTCTTCCTGCGCGCGGCCGTAGACGGCCTACTTCTCACATACGGAGACAATGCGTTTGTGGAGGTCAGATCGTATTTCCTGGATCATTTTTCCCTCCTCCGGCATGATTACGACCACGATCCCCTTGCCGCCGTCTACGTCGGCAGGTAAGCGCTCAATAGTTCAACGCGGAGCGTTGGATGTGGGGAGGGTGCCCGGACGGCTTCTTTCAACCGAATGGTTCCATCTTCTGTAACTCGGAAACATCATGGATAACCCCTTCCGGATCGGGCAATTCATTAAGCACCTCCTGTACCACGCGGTCACCGTTCTCACTGACCCATGTTTCATAGGCTCTTATCTCTTCCTCTGACGGCTCAGGTCGTGTTCCGTGCTCGACCGTTGCGCGCTTCCTGTGCCAATAATATAGGCTTCAGGGTCGGACCCTGGAAGCTACATCTGCTCGAGTGTTTCGATCCCCAAAAGATAGAGCCCGTTTTTGAGGACCTGAGCAGTGGCCGCAGTGAGCAACAGACGTAGCGTCATAGTGTCAGAAGGTGTCATTGTATCAGAGTTTTTCTTTGATACCCTGACACCTTGATACGTTGATGCCTTTCCTGTATCTCTGAGGATCGAGTGTTTGGCATAAAACAGGTTATACGCCTGGCCAAGGGAGAAGAGATACGTGCAGATCGTGCTCGGCGACAGGGTTTTGGCCGCATCGGCGACAACGTCCGGATAAAATACAAGAAGTCTTGCTATCGCGCGCTCCTCCGGATTAAGAAACACGCGGTCATAGTGAATTTCTTGTGATTTGGTCATTGGGATTTGAGATTTACGCAAGACGCTGCGCGCTCTTGCGTACGTATACTGGAGATACGGTCCGGAGTCACCTTCGAAGGAAACGGATTCTCCCAGATCAAAAGCGATTTCGGATTGTGGCGATACCTTAAGGAAAGAATATTTTACAGCCGCAACAGCTGCCTTATCGGCGATCATATCTTGTTCCTCTTTTGTATAGTTTGAATTACTTTTTTGTAGAATGGTATATATTTCTTTTTTAGCTTCATCGAGGAGCCATTCGCCTAACACTACCTGCCCGGTACGGCTGCTCATCTTTCCATGCTTCAACTTCACCCACCCATAGATATAATGCTGTTGTTGATCTTTTTGAATTCCCAATAGCTCCTCTACTTTAAATGTAACCTTAAAAAAGCTCGCCTGTTCGGGACCAACTACATGAATGAGCTTGTCCAGATGACCAAATTCGGTAAATTCTGCAGGCGCTAGCGCAAGTTCTTTAGCCTCGTAGGTCGGTAGTCCCAGGCTATTGACAAACACCCGCGTGTCCAACCCATAAGGTTTGCCATAAAAGATAATTGCCCCTTCACTTTCCATAAGCACTTTTTTCTTGACCGCTTCTCGCGCGCTGTCCACACCGGCCAAACACTCACTCTCAAAGTAATATCGATCAAAGTGAGAGCCAACACGCTTGTAGATCGTTTCGAAATAATCAAGACTCCATTGCCTGGTTTCCTTCCAGAGATCATAGATTGTGCCCACAGCATCTTTATTTCCCTTCACGAGGCTAATATAGTCAAATGATCCCGCTTCAATCCCCTTCTCACGGGCAAAGCGCTGCGCTGATGCATAAATAAGAGCGTTATAGTCTACTATTTGCTCTTTTGCTTTCGGATCTTCCTCAAACGCGGTAGACCCGGCAGCATATGCCTTTCCTAGAAATTCGACTTTTTCTTTGACGGTTTTTGTTCGAATCGTTGGGATTTGAGATTTGAAGCTTGGGATTTGCATAAGCCCATACAGGGCTTTTGCTATATGCATGCCGACATCACCTTCATAATTTACTCTGATGACCTGGCTTCCCCAGGCCTCGAGCAGACGGATAAGTGATTCGGCAGTCGTGATATTGCGGAGGTGCCCGATATGAAAGGATTTGTGCGTATTCGGATGGGCATACTCGACCATAATCTTCTTCTTTTTAACTTGTTTATCCTGCGTGTCAACGAAGGATCGCGTACCATAGGCCTCACCGTCTTTTATCACTCTGACGATCGTCCTGCTAAGCGCAGCTTCGGTAAAAAAGATGTTTATGAACCCCGGCGGTACCACGTCAATGTGATCAATATCCTGGAGTAGTAAACTTACGGTCTTTTGTTGTGATATCTTCTGATCTTGATTACTCCTATTCAGACCTTGATGTCCAGGCTTGGTCGTTGAGATTTGAGATTTGAGATTTGTAGAAACCTGTAGTGCTATATCCATCGGAGACTTTTTGAGCTGTTTTGAAAGCCGGAGAGCAATATTTGTAGTATAGTCACCATGTTTCGGATCATCGGAAATTTCGACCTCCGGCACAACATCTGGCACACCAAGGTCAGTAAGAACGGACTGGAGGAGGAAAGAGATCGCATGTTTCATAGTATGCAGCCTCAATCATAGCAGAGAAGAGGAATAATGAGAAGAATGGTGTGGTTCTGTCGACGGAGCGTCCGCTCAGAGTACCTCCCCTCAAAAGAGGAGGTGGTCCGAAAGGACGGTTCGTTCTGCCTTCTCTGCTCAACGAGAAAAAAATAGACTACCACAAATAGCTACACCTGTCAATATCCTATAGCAATAGCTAAACAGTTTCCTACCAAAAATCCCCTCAGTATCCGCATGCGGACGCGAGGGGAGTATGGAACGCCGCAACAGTTGCCGTAGTTGGAGAATCCGCGGAATGAACCCGTGTTCATACCGCAAAATCGTCCAACTACTGCTTTTTCTTCCCTCCTGAGAGGAGCCAGACTGGCTACATAAAACAACACCAGTCCGTTTCCTATAAGGAGATGCAGTGCAAACACCCCAAGGATGCCTGCCGTCAGGCTTCCACAATCGCACGTTTCTCTCAGTCTTCCAGATCATTATTGCTGACATCGTCTCCTTCCGGCCGGAGACTGACGACAATCTCTCGGTAAAGCACAAAGAGCATCAAGAGAGATCCGGAAAGAAAAAACTGTTGCGATGTCAAAGAGCAACCGGTATAAAAGCATGGCCATGCTACCAGAGACAAACCGGTAAGTCAAAACGCACCTCTTTATTTTTCCTTTACCCGCCATGTACGGCCGTCACTCACGATTTCTATATCCCCTTCGGTATCCGTCCGTAGCACCCGGCTCCCTATATGTGCTAACTGCGCGAGGGTTTCCGGAGTCGGGTGCCCGAACGTATTCCGGCCGACGGAGATAACGGAAAGGACCGGCCGGACGGTTTCAACAAACGACCGGCTCATGCCGGTCTTTGACCCGTGATGCGGCACCTTTAGCACTTCGACTATCCTGTGTGCTAATTCCTGCCGGTGCACCGGATCAAACTCCGGTTGACTAAGGGAAGCTTCCAGCATACCGCGGTATGCGGATTCGACGCGCGTGTCCGCATCCCCGGGAAAGAGCGCATCAAAGTTTCCGTACCGGAGATAGACGATAACACTGAAGTCATTGAGGTGTTCGGAGGCGGTTGAAGCGCCGAGGACTGCCGCGTTCGGATCCGGAAGGGCGGAGAAGCCGCCCAAACGGGCTTTGGCAAGCTGGACCTCCGTGGGCCAGAGGACGGAAAGGAACGCATCTCCGATACGGATCTCTTCGCCTGCCGTGACGAAACGCGTTTGGACACCGCCCGCCCGGATGGCGGCCTCAGCCGCTTCATAAGCGGCCCCCAAACCGCCTACATCGCTTCTCACGAGGTAGTCAACCCTGAAGCGCCGGAGGATTTCCGCCAGTCCGCCGATATGGTCCGCCTCCGGATGAGTGATGAAGATCATCGATATCCTGCGGTCCCAAAGCGGCATATGCCTGCCGAGGCAGGGAAGCGTTTTGCCGGCATCCGGACCGGTGTCGATAAGGATGTCCCGGCCGCCGGGCAGCCGGATATACGCCGCGTCTCCCTGCCCGACATTGCAGATGATGATGTGGAGGTTGCGGTCCGGAATGGCACCGGCCAATGCTATCAACAAGGCAAGGCCTGTAGCAATACCAAGCACCAATGGGTAAAGCCGGAGGTGTTTCATGCCGTATGGTTCCGATAGCTTCTACTGATTGTACTCATTGTACGAAATACGGCCATCTTATAACAAAAGTTATTCCGTTTTTTTCTGCGTCCCTGCCAGCCTCGGGCTGATATAGTACGCACCAGTCGTACCGACACCCAATCTATGCTCGTCCGGATGGTCCGGTCGCTGTTTTTATACACGCAGAATTAACGCAAACTGTTACCACCCTACACTCGCCATGGGCAATCCGGCGCTCACCCGCACAACCGTCAGGAGATACTCAAGCCACACCCAACAAATCCACGCTGCCGGAATGCCCAGCGGAAGAACGAAAAATCCCAGGACAGCCGCCGCCCAGCCGGCGATCGTCAGTGGCGCAATAAGAAAACCGATGAGAAGATTTGACAGGGGACTGACCAGTGATATCCGGTGAAACACAATAAGAATAAGCGGAATGGTAAACACCTGTGCAGCCAGGGTAACCTGGAGATCATCCCGAAGCGTCCGTCCGGCCGTTTCACCGGCGTGGATTAGGACAGACCGGACAAGACGGAAAAAGGAAGGGTGCGGATTGTCTGCCGGCTCATCGGAACAGGACGTGGCGCCGTCTTTGTGAATGCCCGGGGCGGCGTTACCTCCGCCGCCAAAGAGAATGATCCCGAGGGTCGCGAGCACGGAAAGCTCAAAAGAAAGGTCCGTGAGCCACGCCGGACGGTAGAGGAGCATGGAAGCCCCCGCAACCAGCCAGAAAAAAAGGGTCCACCGTTGTCTGCCGAATACAACAGCCAGAAGCGACAGAATGCCCATAATTGCGGCGCGGATGACGCTCGGGGAAGGACCGATAAACCAAACAAAACCTATAATAAATATCACTGATAGCAAACTGGCTATGCGTCTGCTAAACCACCGGAGAAGGGTAGTACCCACCATCGCCGTCACGAGAGAAATATTCATGCCGGAAAGGGCAATGATGTGGATCGTTCCGGATGTGATGAGCTCCTGCGTCAGGTCCCTGGGTAAGCTCGCCCTGGTGCCGAACAGTATGCCGGCCAGGAGACCGGCATGCGGCTCCGGGAGAAGCTGTCCCAAAACCGCCGTAAGCGTTGAAACGGAAACTGTTTCCATACCAAGCAATGCCAACCTTCACGAAACGAGCCGTCCCGGGGCATCCTGTGATACCGGTATATAAAACGTCTTGTACTAAAGCGCTAATTGCTCCTTCAGGTTGTCAAAAAGGCTCTGGCTCATCGCCTTTTTTGCGACCAGTTCCTCAAGCGTCTGGTACGGCCGGCCGGAAATGATTTTCCCGGCAGTTACCGGGCCGACGCCGGGTAACACGTCTAATTCTTCTGATGAGGCGGTATTAATGTTAATGAGGTGAGCCACAGATCCGTTTTGCGACAACCCTTGGCCTTGCACTGACGGATCAATGTTGTGCGACGTCTCATCAGCAACATACGGTATGTACAATTTTGCTCCGTCCGTGAGTCTTGCCGCCCGGTTCATGGAACCGGCAATATAACCGGTATCGGCATCCGCAAGAAGGCCCCCTGCCGCCGCAATCGCCTCCCCGACCCGCGACCCCTCAGGCAGTTCTACCGTACCGGGAGCGGTGACGGCCCCTTCAACGTCGACCAGGATTTTCCCGCCCATACGCCCTGAATCCGACGCCTCCGGCGCGATAAACTCAACCGGCGCAGTTGCCGCAAGCGTCCGGAAAAGGAGGACAACCGCAAGGACGATGCAGACGACACTGCCGATGCCAAGCGCAAGCGGCACGCGATACAGCTTCAAAAGCGTCTGAAACTCCCCTTCGGTCTCCGGCATCCCTCCCATTGAAGCATACCCGCCCGCGCAATGCGGTAAGATAATTTACAAATTGGGGCAGGATCACCGGGTGACGAAATTCAGAAGCTTGCCGGGGATAAAAATGATCTTCTGCTCTTTCGCTTCACCTAATGCATGGGCGATCCTGTCGCTTTTTCTTGCACGAGCAAGCACCGTCTCCCGGTCCACCGCTCCGGCAGACGGGAGAGAAAATGTTTCTCGGAGCTTGCCGTCGACCTGAACTACGACGGTAACCGACGTATCGACCACCTTTGCCGCATCATAGTCGGGCCACGGCGCGCGGTGCACGGACGCGGACGGAACAATGCCGGGACCAGTCTCCCCTGCTCTGTGCCAGAGCTCCTCGGTCAGAAACGGCGCAAACGGAGCCAGAAGCCGGAGGAAAATGGAAAGATCAGCCAGTCCTAACGCCCCGTTTTCATCTGCAACAAGGTTGGTCCACGTCATGAGCGCGGCGATCGCCGTATTGTACCGGCGGTGTTCAATATCGGCAGTAACCTTTTGTATCGTCCTCTGTAGCGCCGTTTCAACTTTAGCACCCGATTCCTTTGAGTGCTTTTCTATAGCCGAAAGCGCCATACGCCAAACTCTTCCCACCCACCGGCTCATGCCTTCCATGGCGCTATCGCGGAAATCCCCGCCCTGATCAAAGGGACCCGTAAACATGAGGTACAGCCGGAGGGCATCTGCGCCGTAGCGCCCGATGTAGTCGTCCGGATTGACGACGTTGCCTTTGGATTTGCTCATCTTGGCGCCGTCTTTGATGATGAGCCCATGCGCGTAAAAAACCGGGAACGGCTCGTCAAATGGCAACAAACCCCAATCATGAAGCGCCATGGTCACGAACCGGCTGTACATGAGGTGGAGGACCGAATGCTCCGCCCCGCCGGTATAAAGGGAAACCGGGAGCCATGTTTTGGTAATCGCCGGATCCCAAGGCAACTCTAGAGACGCGGCGCGGCGAGTTTGTTCGAGCACCGTCATGCGGCGGTCTGTGCCGGCGGGTCCTGCCACGGGCGTTCCCCCAAGAATACCCACAAGGGGCGACCCCTTCTTGGGGGTCCCCCTGCCCGCGTCACCCGCCCACGCCGGACCGTTTGACGGATGCACAGCAACAAGCGAGCCGCGCATAGCGTCTGACACTCCTTTTTTACGATCGACCTCAGCGACGTTTGATCCGGAATGGACGCTCGGGTATCGGAGGAAATACCACGAACTATCAAGAAATGTATCGGACACGTCAGTTTCCCGTACAGCCTTCGCGCCGCACGCCGGACACGCCGTTTCATAAAATTCACGGTGCTTGGCAAGCGGCGACACGCCGTCATCCCCGGGCCGGTAATCCCCGATACGGGGCAAAATAACGGGCAAATCACGCTCCGGCACCGGATACCAGCCCGCCATCGCTGCGCTCAGGCGCTTGCTGGCGGGCCAACCTGACATATCATTGTTTGATACAATATTCATCACTTTTGCCTCATGAGTGCTAAACCATGAACGGCCCACCGCAGCGCATTCTTTACAAAATATCATAGGGATCGGCGGCCCCCAGTAGCGCTGGCGCGAAATGAGCCAGTCGCGGAGATGATACGCGGTGACGCGCTTCCCCCAGCCTTTTTCCTCAAAATAGTCCATGGTCTTCTGCATGGCACGGGCAAACGGCATGCCGTTTAAGAATCCGGATTGCCGCATCAATCCGTCTCCGATGTAGCAGAACGGGTATCGGTCTGCCAAAACCGGCCACAGATCCGTACCGTACCCGTGCGAACGGAAAAATTCGGCACAAAGATCGGGATTGGACAGTACCCCGTCTTTTGTAATGACGCCTGCAACCGTTCCGTCTGCCTGCGCAAACGCATGGGGACCGGTAAGTTCATTCCGGACCATCCGTACGACCTTTTCAGACATCTGACGGGGTGCAACTACCGCATACTCTTCTCCCCGGTCCTCACCATACACGGCAATTTTTTGCAGGCGGGCGGAAAAATCCGATGAGACAAACTTCTTTAGGACTACAATATGTACTTCAGTATCAAATGAAATCACGGACCGGATCGGCAATCCGAACGTCCGTGCAAAATCATAATCACGCGCATCATGAGCAGGACAGGCCTGAATCGCGCCGGTTCCGACGCCCGTCAGGACGAAATCGGATATCCATACGGGCAGACGTTCGCGCGTCACATGGTTCACTGCATACAAACCGCTGAAGACTCCGGTTTTTTTCTTTCCCTGCCGCTCCCGCTCCTCCCGGCTGACCTGCTGCGTTTTAGTAACGTAACGGCGGATATCAGCAGCCCGTTGCGCATCTGTCACCTGAAGGATGCGACTGACAAACGGGTGTTCCGGAGAAAGTACGAGGAATGTTGCGGCAAAGTTCACGGGGGTCGTCGTAAAACAGACCACCTCTCCGGCGGATGAACCGTCGTTCGTAAGGATGTCGTACGTGATTTCTATTCCCTGTTTTTGTCCTATCCAGTTTTGTTGCGCGACCTTGACCTTTTCTGTCCAATCCAGCTTCTTCAGATTGTCCAATAATTTTCCCGCATATGCGGTAATTCTAAAAAACCATTGATCTAACAATCTTTTTTCTACTATATTCCCGCATCTTTCACAACACCCGTCGATCACCTGTTCGTCCGCAAGGACCGTCTTACAGCTCGGGCACCAGTTTACTTCTGCTTTCCCCCGATACGCCAATCCGTGTTTAAACATCTGCACAAAGAGCCACTGGGTCCAGCGGTAATACCCCGGATCGTACGTTTCCACCGTCCTCGTCCAATCGTACATGGCGCCGATGGTATGGAGCTGCTCATAAAACCGCTTCTCGGTCACTTCCGCATGGTCCATGGGGTGCCGGCCGATTTTGAGCGCATAGTTTTCACTGTGTATGCCGAAACCGTCCAGGCCGATAGGCTCAAAAACTTCATACCCTTGGAGCCGCTTAAACCGCCCGTAAATATCCGACCCGGTAAACGCGTACATGTTTCCGACATGAAGCCCCTCCGCAGACGGATACGGAAACATCATGAGATTGTAGAACGGGCCTTTCCGCCGGGACCGTTTGGCGGATTTCACTCCGGAAATGGCGGCAACATCCAGGCGTTCCTTTTCCCATACGGCGCGCCAGGCCCTTTCTATGGCTGTGTGGTCGTAGCGTGCTCCCTGCCGTTTCATAGGCTTAAGTATAACGGAAACCATGCGGTTTCTCCAGAGAGAGAGATGAGAGAGACCCGGCCCATGTGCACGGACGGCGTCTGCCGGCACAGTGCGGTCTCTCAAACTATAAGGCCGTGAGCAAAATTACTATAGGAAAAAATAGAAAATGTCCCGCTGCAATAAGCCGTTAATTTCCCGCATACATCCTGACTGCATTTTTTCAATTCCCGCAAAATATCTTCCGAACATAACTACATCAATCAATATTTATTGGTTAAATATATAGTTTGTATTCTTAAATAAAGCTGTTTAAATAATGCGGGAATATGTGAAATATCACGGTATTCCCGAAAAGCCGTTTCCGGTATTCCCTCCGACCTCGTAACTTTCTACTACTTAACTATATCATCAACCTCTTGACAGGCTTATTATATAAAGTGTTTACTGTATGTATGGTAAATCTAATATGGTCTAATATCCCGGATTATCAAGCATTTCTCGAAACATTGTTTGAAACATTTTTAATCCGCAAAAAGGTATCGGAAAAGACACGCAAAAACTATAAAAGCGACCTCCGGCATTTCTTTTCCTGGGCATCGCACACGAACGAATCGCTCCCGCTCCCGAACACGGCACCACACCTCCCGTCCGGCGAAACGGAAAAACTTACCCTGTATATCGCCGCAATCCGCGCTGAGCATATCGCGGCCTACATTCGCGATAGCCAACGCGCCCGCACGCCGCTTGCCACCATCAACCGGCGCTTATCTTCCCTCCGGATGCTCTATCGTTTTGCCGAAGAAGAAGGCTGGATCCATGAAAATCCGATGAACTGCGTCCGCAATGTCCGGGGGCAGGAAAACGGCAGGGAGAATCCCCGGGATCTTATCAACGCCTTTTCCCGGTATCTTGCAGAAGAAGGCGCGTCAAAAACGACAGTCCGTACCTATACCGCCGATGCCGCGGATTTTCTCACCTGGCTTGCGGCACAATCCTGAACACCCATGAAAAATCTGCCTGAACATATTGAACGCTACCTGTCCGGACTTGCTGCGTCCGGCGTAGCACCCGCCACCGTTGAGCGCAAACGATCATCGCTCAAAAAATTTTCGCAATGGTACGGGGGAAAATTCGGCCTCCCCCTGCTTCCTCCGGTACCCCTTCTGCCAAAAGCACCTCCGGCAATACCACAACCGGAACCGCCCATCCCTGTTAAACCATATCTCAATGATTCAGAACCCATCAGTTCACCGGATACGTTTGTCGTTCCCCCGCCCCCCGCACCGGCAGTATCGGATGTCCCGGATATTGTTTCCGCACAGAAAGCACGTTTTTCATCTTCCCTCCTGGAAAAATTGACTACACCGCAGGGCCTCGGCATGGTTGCGCTTCTGCTGTTGTTTCTCTCCGGAGGTATTTTTCTGCAGATTGTCGGAATCAACCGTGGTGCACAACAACCGCTCTTTTCCCGCGCGGCGGGCCCGCTCATAACGACAGAGGGGCTCGCGCTTGGCCCTTCCGCCTCCCAAGTCGGTGCGGTCCTGGGAGCAACCGGGGCAACCGGGGCAACGGGAGGAACGGGCCAGGCCGGACCCACGGGAACGACCGGAGGAACCGGAGCAACCGGGCAAGCCGGGCCGACCGGCAGTACCGGCACAACCGGGGCAACCGGAGCAACCGGTGTCCTTGGGGCAACCGGGCCGA
>JAMCTH010000005.1 GCA_023379025.1 Patescibacteria group bacterium
CCAGTCTCCTCTTTCGGCTTTCTCCGCAAGTCAAACGGAGATCCGGTTTCCTTTAACGGACGTCCCTTCCTCATAACCACGGAAACCGGGCCATTGCTCTATAAGCGATATCAGATCGATGACCGTACTGAACGCCGGGTACTGGAAACCATAGAAGGAACGGTTGCTCCGTTCCACCCCTATATCGGGCCCAATTTTTTCATTGAGGAATTCCTTCCTCCGGAAACTCATCCTGCGCTCGAACGGTTTGCCGAAAGAGGAGACTGGGATAATGTAAACTATGCCTGTCAGATTCTTGCGTACGTGTTTTCGGAACTTGCCAAACGCGATGTTGCCCTCGGAGATACGCATTGTCTTGACGAAATACGGATCGGCCCCGATGGCTATCCAAGAGTTGTGGATTTCGGGCACGCATTTTTCCTTTCCCGAAAGATACCGCGCTGGGTATACCAGTGGGTAGACTGGCGCGACAGCGGTTTATTGAAACAAATAGGACGCAACCTGAAGAACACAACACTTGAACATGACGGACGCCACCAAACGGTAGTTGCAATCGGTACGACGATGCTCTACGAATATTTTTCTTCAGGTGATGTCATCCCGGCGTTCACCGACGCATATATCAGCTATTTTACCTAACAGACGGTATCTCTTCTTCCAGTCCCGCTACCCCGCCGAAGGCGATCCGGTCCATGATCTTCTGTTCCATCCGGAGCATACGGGCAGGAAATACGGCAAATTCCCCCCAGCGCCCGGAGATCGCGTCTACGGCGCGAGTCAGATCCTCTTTTCTGTTGTCTCCGGAAAAGAGGCTCTTTTGCCCGTAGAGGTCCGGCGTCAGGGCAAAACACGACACGGCAATGATGCGTACCGGCCGGACCGGCGCCCCGGAAAGGAGACGGAGAGCTCTTTGGTAAAGATCGGCATCGGCAAAGACAGCCTCCGGCAGTTTATGGCCCGTATGCCAGAAAGTGTCATTAGAGAAAAGACAGGATACATGGATGCCGCGGGCACGGAACCCGTCCGCGCGGAGCCTTCTACCCATCTTGGCCGAAAGCTCGCAGAGGATCTGCCCGAGTTCCCTGTCGCGCGGGGTATACGGCTTATACAGGGCATAGGAATGGCCGAAGCTTTTCTGATCAGCCTTCCGGCCGAATGGTTTCTCCGTCTCATAGCCGTGGAGCCAGAGCGACCAGTGATAGCCGACGACCGAATGAAATGCGCGCTCCACAGTGCCGGGAGAAGCGCGGTACAAGGCAAGAGGCGTCGTAATCCCGTGGTAGCGGAGGCGTCCGCCATAGCCTCGTTTGATACCGGTCAGATCTTCCAAATCCATCTTCCCCAACACCGCCTCGATGGTGAAGCGGTCGATGATATCAAGTCCGTCCGGCTTATGGAGGCCTGAGGCGATCTTGGCCAGATAGCGGTTTGTCGAGATGCCGACGGATACGGTAAGCCACTCGCCGATCTCGGCTTTGATCCTTTCTTTGATCTCCCGACCGATAGCCATCATTGCCGCGGCGATATCGCTATGCAGCGAATGTTTAAGACGTCCTTGCGAAAACTGACTAACCCTTTTTTCTAAAGCCGGGGTACGGTCTAACCTCAAGACCATTTCATCGATCGATTTGACCTCAACATCCGCGGTATATTGCCGGAACAGGGAGAGAAGCTTTCTGTTGACGAAACGGTATTTCCACGGATCCGACGGAAGGACGGTAAGCGCGGGGCAGAGTCTTTTTCCGTCCCGGACGCGCATGCCGGTCGCGACCCCCTGCCGTTTGGCTTCAACGGATGCGGCCAGTATGCAGCCGCTGCCGGTCGTGTATGCCGCGACGGCAACCGGACGCCCCCGGAGAAGCGGATTTGCCTGCTGTTCGACCGTCGCAAAACAGGAGTTAAGATCGACATGGAGCATTGTGGGAGGAGAAGGATTGAAGCCGGTCTCCCTGTTTGAAATTTTGATCTTTGGATTTGCTTTGAAATTTGACATTTGCGCTTTAAATTTAACAATTGTCTTCTATTTCTACCAACTTCCATAAAAGCGTCTCCGTATCGAAGCGAAGCTTAAAGCAGCCGGTGCCGTCGGTGACGGAAAAGTAGTGGAAAAGCGTCCGCCCCTCGCGGACCGTGTAGTGAAGACCGATCCTGGTAATCTGGTAGCGTCTGCCGCGCCAGTAGAGTGATGTGGGTGTGACCGTCCGGCGGAGATGATTGGTCAGAAGATTTACCGAAACTGACTCATCGATTGGTTCAGGCATAGGCATCTTTTTTCCCTGTATACCCAAAATATACCCGAACATATGCGGCGTCAAGGGGAACAAATTGAAGGGTTTACAGACAACTCCGGCCGTGTACAATGGGGTGATATGAAACAACGCGCAGGGTACCTCGAAGTGATCGTCGGCCCGATGTTTTCCGGCAAGACGGAAGAACTCATCCGCAGGATCCGGAGGGCCCAGATCGGCAAAAAACGGGTCGTTGTGTTCAAACACGCGCTGGACCGGCGGTACGGAACGGATAAAAAACTGGTCTCCCATAACGGAGGCTCGATCGATTCTGAACTCGTCAAAGATGCATCTCAAATACGCGAGCGTGTGACAAAACGGATCGACGTCGTGGCCATAGACGAAGCACAGTGGTTCGGACCCGCACTCGTCGGCGTCATCGAAAGCCTCCTCACACAGGGAAAAACCGTTATGATATCTGCTTTGGCACTGACTTTTGACAGACAACCCTTTGAACCGATCCCGACCCTTATGGCCCAGGCCGACCGCGTGACCAAGCTCACTGCAATATGTTCGGTATGCGGAGAAGAAGCCATTTTCCATAAACGGATGAAAAAAAGTACTGTCGATGATCCGACGGATCCTGATCCGTCGCTCGTCGGGAAAGTCCGCGAATACGAGGCGCGGTGCAGGAAATGCTGGGATAGGTAGACGGATTTCGCTTTCTTCCCTGATTTTGCTACAATTACCTGGCTAGTTGGCATTTGCTTACCCGCACGTGTCATGCAGCGATTTTATTAGCGCCCCGTTCGTCTAGCGGCCCAGGACATCTGGTTTTCAGCCAGAGAATCGTCGGTTCGAATCCGACACGGGGTACTTTTTCAGAAATCTCGGCGGAGCCGGTCAGATGGCTCTGCGCGGGTGGGGTCGCGCAGAGCATTGAGATGTTTGAACCTAATCAACCCGCCAGGTTGTTATGTTACGAGGAACGCTAGATAATAGTCTATTAAAAACCTCGCACCATCTTCGATCTCAAATCCAGAAAGCTCATCAGGATAGACCCATCGCGATTCCGTCGTTTCCCCGTCACAGGACCGGAAGGAGCTTGCGTCCGTCCCGCCGGTATGCTCCAGGCACACACAGCGGTATTTATACGCATAATCCCATTTCCTCCGGTAGGTATCCGGGTCGGATTCACGGTACGTTAACGGAATAACGCGGAAATCCTCATACGGCTGTCCGAGCTCCTCGAGAAGCGCCCGGATCACGGTCGTTTTAAGAAGTTCATGCGCTTCACGGGTCTCCGTAACGATATTCCATTGACCGGCACGTCGACCATACTGTTCATCTGCTTCAGATTGCCTGGAGAGGAGAATTCCACCGCGATCATTAAAAATAAGAAGCGCTATGCCCTGTCCCATATCAGAAAATTCACTGCGTTCAGGGTGAGAGATTTGAAAGGAAAAAAGTTGATCCGATTCGGAAGCGCTCATGTTTCCCTCCGCCGGTATGACCCGGATCAGGTTCAAAGGGTATATCTCAGTCCTTCGTACGTCCAACGTACTCAGGACACCCCTAACACACAAAGTATACTACAACCCCTGGTAGAGCTGCATCTGCTGGTTGACCGTACTCGTGACTCCGTTGACGATCTTCATGGTATACCAGACGGCCAAAAGGAGGGACAGAACGGTGAGTATGACGGCAATCCACCCCACCGTACGGGACCTACTGTCCGGTTGTTTGAGATACGGAAGTGCCCACCAGATGCCGAGCGGCGGCAGCAGAAGACTGCCAGCATACAAAAGCCCCTGGCTTACCGGTGTCACGGACGGCGGTTTCGCATGGAGATTTTTGCCGCAGTTGTAGCAAAAGTAATCCGTCGGACGGACCGTTGTATGGCATTGCGGACACTGTGATATCGGTTCTTCCATACAAAACAGAAACCTCTCCCCTCTTTCTCCGGAGGGGATTACCGGTACACGGACCGCTCACTACTTTTCGAGCTTCGAGCGGATCCCTTTCAGGATGTCGCGCGCCGTATCCTGACCTCCCAATCCAAACGCCAGACCTCCGGCAAGGGCAAGCATGGCGACGATGCCGGTAAAAAGTATTTGGATAAGCTCGGAGGCCACACCCAGCTGATTGAGGACAACGAGCGCGGTAAAAAACAAAATAGCGTACCGGGCAAGTGCGCCGACCACGTTTGCCGATGTTGCACCCAACCCCTTCACCGCATGCTTGACGAAATCGTAGGTAAGGTTCGCGATCACAATGCCGACAAAGCCGACAACTGCCGCAACGATCACTTTCGGCAGATAAAGGAGGAGTTGATCCAAAACCTCGGTAACCCTCGGAACGCCCCACGTATCAAGAGCCGGGACAAGGAATAATATGACAACCGTCCAGCGGACAAGCTGCGCGATAAATTCCTTCCATACGCGCACTTCACTGCCTTTGGCAATGTTTGCCTTTTCCGCCCACTTATCAAGCATCAGCAGATTAAGGATGCCCTCAACGAGGCGCTTCAAAATACTTGCGCTGATGAGCCCGACGGCAAGGATAACGAGACCCGCTACAAACTGCGGGATGGCCCGGAGGACCGAATCGAGAAGGTCAAGAAACACTTTAACCACCACATCCGTAACGGAATTTCCTGTCATGTGTATTCACCTCCCCTCTTTCCTCTCTTCAGCTTACGGGGTTTTCATGAAGAATGTCAAGAATTAGCCTTCAAAGCAATTCGGGTAGGCAATAAAAAAGGAGTTGGCGAGAGAACATATCGCAGAGAAGATGTCATAACTTTTATCACTCAGTAAAAACTGATATTTTGTGGTAAAATTGAGTTAAAAGCAGACTTATGACTAAAAAAGCACTGGAACAAGAACTAGGAAAATTACTAGACATTTTCATAACAGGTAACCCTGGGCAAGTAAGAAACGCTAAAAAAGAGATTGAAAAATTATGCCATAAGGAAAGAAAAGTATTCCATAAGAGTACATATATAGTATTTAAATACCTTCCGGGGTTCGATCAAATTAAAAAGGTTGAAAATCAGGCCGCTTTTGCTTCTGGATTGAGCTTATTTTTTCTGTCTTTGGGAGATGAATATTTTGATACGTTGGCAGATTTTACCCTAAAACTTCTTCAACATCCGAGCGGAACTGTTCGTGAGGCAATCCGTAAAACCGCAGATTGGCTTTTTGTATCCCTTACTTCTCGTGCATGCCCCTTTGTCTACCCGAAAGGTAAGAAATTAACAGAAAAGCAAAAAAGAATACAAGAAGAAGCAGAGTATCAATATATAAATCTTGTCCACAACGTTGAATTGCTAATCGATCAATACGATGATGGAAGTGAAAGCGTCCAATATATCCAAGATATGAAACCATCGATCAATAAAAGCCTGCAGCTTTATTGGAGCAGATTAACTGAATCCCGCTGTTATCAGAGAATTTTAGAAAAGACTAGGCCCTTACCTGCTGAAATTGCTATAAGGAGAAGAGAAATAGAAGGCGAACTTAAGGATTTACTTCAACGAGCGAGAAGCGGTTATGACCTATACGATATAAAAGATAGTATCTTTAATGAAGACGGCAATGACTGCATATCTGATATCATAGCAATGTTTGATACTGGCCAAGGCGGGATAGAAATACAAAACATACTGGAAACTGTAAATGATGCCTGGAATTACTTCCCACACAAAATTTTAAACGGTTTATCGCCTGCTGAAAAAGTATTGGAGTCTCAACAATTAGAACAACATCGTCAGAAAATGAGGACAACGGTTAATTAATAAACCCCTCAACCCCATCAACCCGCCGGGTTACTTACGTTCAAACCTCTTCCCCCACGCGTTTTCGACTCCCTCTGTGAGTCGGCAGGGATTCGAACCCTGAACCAATAGCTTAAAAGGCTACTGCTCTACCGTTGAGCTACCGACCCCAAAGATGCGCCGCATATCACGACGTTCGGCACTCATTATACCAATTTCCGTGTATCGGGGCCAGCCGGAAGCAGTCTCGAAACGCCACTAAGACAATACCTCTATGGATGTTCGAACAATTCAGCCCGGCCTGGAAAAACCATCCCTCCATCCGGATCTGCTGTGCCTAGAGTTCTCGAGCGGAACGAACAACAACTTAGCGTTCTGTTTTTTTCACGAGGCGCGCAACATACACGATTTCCCGGACTTCCCCGTCTTCCCCTTCTATTTCGTTTGATCCGGTCATGCGCTGATACTCTCGGAGGTACTCGGACAGGGCGGTATCGAGTTCCTTGACTTCGATGCTGGCTTCTTTGACCTTTTCAACGAGCGCGCGGTTTTCCGGAGCATCGAGGATCTGCTTTTTGGTCGCGGCTTTGGTCTTGTTTGCCTCTTTTACTTTCTGATCGTGATCCCGGTAGGTTTCGTCATTCGATAGCGCGCTTTCGAGCATCCCGCGGCGGGTTTTGAGCTCTTTTTTCGTGCGGTCGATACGCGCGATATATTCGCGGATCATGCTTTCGAGGTTGAGAAGGACGGTTGCCGCACCCTCATCAGCTGCTGTATCTGCCATAGAATATTACTATAAAGAATTTTCGTAACACTGTGCAAGAGGGGAAATTGCCTCTTGTAACCCGACTTCCATATGATACAGTCTCCTCTATGACGCAAAACGGAAAACGCGTATCTGTTGCCTACCGCCCGGCAACACTCTCAGACGTTCCCGTCATCCTCCGGCTTATCCGTTCCGAAAAAACGTATCTCCTGTACCGCCCCAAAAAAGAGATCATCGCCCATATCGGGAACTTCCTGGTTGCGGATGCCGCGGGGGATACTGTCGGATGCGCATCCTTCGAAAACTACTCGCCGGAAATTGCCGAAATCCGCTCGCTCGTCGTCCTTCCTGCCTTTCGCGGCCAGGGCATCGCGCGGCGCCTGGTACGTCTCCTCATGAGGAGAAAACTCAGGCACCAGAAAGTCTTCGTCGTGACGTCCAAAGTCGACTATTTCACGCGCCTCGGATTTCATAACGTACTCAAGGAAAAATACGTGATGTTCAAACGCTAAAGGAAAGCGGTGCAGGCGCGGGAACCACGAGAAAATCTTGCTTTGCAAGGAGAGACCTTGCAGCGGTCAGCCGGTGACGTTTTCGATGTGCCGGAGCGCCAGGACGGTATAGTCCGCGCTAAGTTCAATGGCAATAACATCTATGCGTTGGCTTTCCGGAAGCTCGGGATGAAGTGCGGTATAATATCCGGCCGTACGGATGACCTCTGAGAGTTTTCTCGGCGTCACCGCCTCTTCCGGGAATCCGTACTGCCGGCCGATACGGGTTTTGACTTCGACAAACACGAGGACAGTGTTGGAAGACGGCTTTCTGAATATACGGGCTGCCCGCAAGGGCGCCGAGGGCGCAAGGGCAATGATATCAAGTTCGCCGTACCTGGCTTTGAAGTTCCTGGCTAGAATCCGGTACTGTTTCTTACTGAGGTAGTCTGCCGCGATATCCTCACCGCGGGATCCGAGGACAAGATCGTTTCTGTTTGACTTATGCGGTTGTTGGGGCAGCAGCTTCATCGATGCGGGTCGCGCTTTTTCCGATACGGCTCCGGAGATAATAGAGTTTCGCGCGCCGGACCGAACCGTGCTTTTTGACGATGAGCTTCCTGACCCACGGGGACATGACGGGGATGATGCGCTCGATTCCTATTCCGCCCGCCCCGATTTTCCGGACCGTCATCATGGCATTCGCGCCGCTTCCGCGAAGTGCTATGACGATGCCTTCAAACACCTGCGTCCGTTCATGAATTTCCTCATGAACCTCGCGCTTGGTCTTGCCGGCGACCTTTTCTTTCTCGATGAGTTTGTAGTGAACCGCGACGGTATCGCCGACCCCGAAGGGCACCGGCTTCTTCGGATCCTGATCATCACCGGTCCACACCGCCTGATTTGCCATAGGAATGTAAAAACACCTTCCTCAAACGCAACTCCCGCTATTGTACCAATTTCTGCCCGTGTATTCAATCCGAAAGCTACGCGGATGCCATCAGTCGACAATTATCGCTTCCGGCAGGCATCCATAAAGGCAAGGAACAGGGGATGCGGTGCAAGCGGACGGGAGCGGTATTCGGGGTGGTACTGCGTCCCGACGAAAAACGGGTGGACGGACGGAGAAAGTTCGATGATTTCGACGAGGTTTTCGACCACGGACCTGCCGGAAAGGACTAATCCCCCGTGTTCAAACTGGTTCGCAAAATCGTTGTTGAACTCGTAGCGGTGCCGGTGCCGTTCGCCGACGATGCGCTTTCCGGGCTCATCATACGCCCCCTGAGCCGCATACGCCCGGTCCGCGATGGATCCTGCCGCCACCCTGCATTCCCAGCGCCCCAAACGCATGGTACCGCCGTATGCCCGGCGTTTCACGTTTTCCTCCTGGCCGACGTTTCTGTGGATGACCGGGTACGGCGTACCGTCATCGCACTCCGTCGTATGCGCGCCGTGAAGCCCCAGGACGTTTCGCGCAAACTCAACAACGGCAAGCTGCATGCCGTAACAGAGCCCGAGATACGGGATTTTTTCTTCCCGGGCCGAGCGTATCGCGGCAATTTTCCCCTCAACGCCGCGGGAACCCCATCCGATGGGGACGATAATCCCGTCCACCCCCGCCAGTGCCTGCCGGTCTCCTTTTTCCAGTTTTTCCGCCTGAATCCAGCGCACTTTCGTGGCAATCCCCCGGTCCCATGCCGCGTGATCGATTGCATCCATAAGCGCCGCGTAACTGTCACGGAGTTGATACTCACCGGTGGCAAAGTACTTACCGACGATTGCTACGGTCACGGTTTGTTCCTTTTTGGCAGTCACGCGCGCGATCATCCCTTCCCATGCCGAGAGATCGAGCTGCCGCGGTTCAAGCCCGAGCATCGTAAGGATTTTCTCGTCCGTCTTCTGACGGGCAAGATAAAGCGGCGTCTCGTAGGGACTCGGAAGGTCTATGCTGTCGATAACACACTCAGGGTCGACGTTACAGAAAAGGGCAAACCTGGCCCGGCGCCTCGCGTCCATGGCCTTTTCCGCGCGCGCGACGATAAAGTTCGGCTGGATACCCATAGAATTCAAAGTCCGGACGGACAGCTGGGTCGGCTTGGTCTTGGGTTCGCCGAGATGGGAGGGCGTCGGCAGATAACTGACATGCACATGGATGACTGTGTTTTTCTTATCCAGAGAGAGGATGCGCGATGCTTCATAGTAGAGCGCATTCTGGTATTCGCCGACCGTTCCGCCGAGCTCAACGACGACAACGTCGGCGTCTTCGTTCTTGCCTGCCTCCTTGATACGCTTGATGATCTCATCCGTCACGTGCGGGATGGCTTCCACGTCTTCGCCTTCGTACTCAAAATTGCGCTCGCGGTCAATCACTGCCTTGTAGATCTGGCCCATGGTGATGAAGTTATGGCGGAACATGTTTTTCCCGAGGAATTTCTCGTAGGTACCCATATCCATATCCGCTTCCGTCCCGTCATCCATGAGAAAGGGGTCGCCGTGCTCGATCGGGTTGATGAGCCCGGCATCGATATTGAGGTAGTTTTCGCATTTGACGGGGGTGACCCGGTAGCCGCGGTTCTGGAGAAGGAGTGCAATCGAGGCGGTGGTGACGCCCTTCCCGAGACCGGAAATGACACCGCCTGATACAAAGATAAATTTCGTGGGCATAGTGTAGTGTATCAGTTCTTCCCCCCCTCTGTCGAGGGCAGTCTTCCTCAATGCCGCCGCTTTAGTGCCTTCCGGGACGACGGTTCGGGACGGTTCCTCCCTTTCCGAAGGAGATGATGCCGCACGAGCGCCTTAAAAATATCGCCTTTGGTGATGAGGCCGATGATCGTATCCTCGTAGGAAAGTACCGGCATCTGGTTGAGGCGCCTGACGAGCATCCGGGAAAGCGCGCGCATGATCGGCGTATCCTCACGGGTAAAAATCACACGGGAGCGCATGATATCCCGCACGGGCTTATCCCCCATCTCAGTGATGCGTTTTTCGATATCCTCAAAATCGGCAATCGAAAAAAAATCCTCGGTAACATCCCGGTAGTCCGGATAGAGCGCCTCGAGCATATCCTGCTTGGAGATGATGCCGACGAGCATTTCCTTCTCATCGACGACGGGAACGGAATTGACGCGCTCGTCCATGATGACCTTCCACAGGGCCCTGATCGGAGTCTTGTGGTGCACGGTTTTGACGTTCCGCGCCATGATCTCGCCGACTTTCATGGAGTTTCCTTTCTTCTCTCTGAGAGGGAGTGTACCGTGAGCCACTCCGGCTGTCAACCGCACAATATCGCAATCCGTGGATAAAAGTTAGTTGGGAAGCGGCCGCGGAAGACGGCGGCGTTTTCTGATGACCCCGAGTTCCAGGATGGAGCGTCTGAGTGTCGATTGTGCGGCTTCCAGCTCCTCGGCAGTTGATGTACGGTCTTTCGTGCGGGCAAGGATCGCCTGCGCCTCGGCCCGGGCTTTTTTGATCTCTTCTTCGTTGAGCTCGTCCGCATGGACGGCACGGGTCACCAGGATCGATACCCGCGCTTCCGTCACCTCCATGAAGCCGCCGCCGATAGCGAGAAAAATCTCCTCCTGGTTTTGTATGATTTTCACTTCTCCCTCAACGAGGACGGTAAAAAGCCGTTCGTGCCGTGGCAATACGCCGATCACTCCATCACTCGCGGGCACGGTCACGGCAGAAACTTCGGCGCTGAACGCCCGGCGTTCTGGCGTGATGATTTCAAGAAGGAATAGTGACATGTCATTCCGCCTCATCTATCCCGCCGACCATATAAAATGCCTGCTCGTTTTTGTCGTCATGCACGCCGCCCAGGATTTCCTTAAATCCCCGGATCGTTTCCTCAAGCGGGACGTACTTCCCGGCCCGCGCGGTGTACGCTTCGGCCACGAACATAGGCTGGGTCAGGAACCGCTGTATCTTTCTGGCCCGTCCGACCGTAAGCTTGTCGTCCTCGCTTAACTCCTCAATCCCCAAAATGGCGATAATGTCCTGGAGGTCCTTATACCGCTGGAGGACACGCTGTACGCCGCGGGCAACCGCGTAATGCTCCTCACCGACCACGCCGGGCTCGAGAATCCGCGAGTTGGATGCGATCGGATCGACAGCCGGGTAGAGCCCCTGGTCTGCTATGGCGCGCTCAAGCGAAATGCTCGCGTCCAGATGTGCGAAGGTCGCAACAGGCGCGGGGTCGGTATAATCGTCTGCCGGCACATACACCGCCTGCACCGACGTGATCGAGCCTTTTTTCGTCGAGGTGATGCGTTCCTGGAGTGCGCTCATCTCCGAGGCAAGCGTCGGCTGGTAGCCGACGGCAGAGGGGATGCGCCCCAAAAGCGCCGATACCTCGCTTCCGGCCTGGGCGAAGCGGAAGATATTGTCAAGGAAAAGAAGGACGTCCTTTCCCTGGGTATCGCGGAAATACTCGGCCATCGTGAGCGCCGTAAGCGGCACGCGGAGCCGGCTCCCCGGCGGCTCGTTCATCTGGCCGAAGACGAGCGCCGTCTTATCGATCACCCCCGACCCTTTCATATCAAGCCAGAGATCGTTGCCTTCACGGGTGCGCTCCCCGACACCGCCGAACACGGAAACGCCGCCGTGCACGGTCGCGACGTTTCGGATGAGCTCCTGGATGAGGACGGTTTTCCCGACGCCCGCGCCTCCGAAAACCGCGACTTTTCCGCCTTTGATAAAGGGAGCGATGAGGTCGATGACCTTCAGGCCCGTTTCGAGGATCTGCGTTTTCACCTCCTGATTGGTCAGAAGCGGCGCCGGCCGGTGGATGGGGTATCTGATTTTGGTCTTGGGAGCGGGCTTTCCGTCGGTCGGGTCGCCCGTGACGTTAAAGATCCTTCCCAGCACTTCCCGGCCGACCGGTACGGATATGGGGGATCCGGTATCCGTGATCTCCTGTCCGCGGGTCAGGCCGTCCGTTGACCCGAGCGCGATTGTCCTCACGCGTTTTTCCCCGATATGCGCGGCAACCTCGAGAACAAGCTTCCTTTTCCCGTCTTCGGGAAATACGACACGCAGCGCCGTATAGATGGGCGGAAGTTTCCCTCCGGAAAATTCAACATCAACGACTGCTCCGATGATTTGCGTTATTTTGCCTGTATTCATAGGTTATAAAATTTGAAAATCGTTTTTGGAAAACGGAAATTCGTAATGGAAATCGGAACATTGCTCTACATCCAGTATACTGTGATCCAATTTCAAGTATCTCTTACAAATTTCTCCTTTCTACCAACTCTTTTCTGATTGATACATTTCTACGCCACTGCCATTCTGGCGGTCACCATATCCGCGATTTCGTAGGTAATTTTTTCCTGCCGCGCCTTGTTGTAGAGAAGGGATAACTCGTGTTCGAAGTCGTGGGCCGCGTCAGTGGCGTTTTTCATGGCGATCATCTGGGCCGAGTAAAACGAAGCTTCTGCCTCGTATACGGCGCTCCTTACCTGGTTTTCGAGATAGTGCGGAAGGAGGTTGGTGAGGATCTCGGAAGGCCCCGGTTCCATGAGAAACTCGCGGAAGTTCACGCGTTCGCTGCGATCCGTCTCCGGACGCATGGCAAGGGGCAATAATACGTTTCTGCTCGGCGTCTGCCGGAGCGCCGTCTCAAACACGTTGTAGGCAAGAAGAACCGTTTTATACGTACCGTCAAGGAATTTTTCGATGACGAACTGGGTAACCGCGGGAACTGCCTCCGTAAAGCTCCCGCTGCCGGAAAAATCAGCAACAAGCGCAAGTCCCGCCCGTGCCGCAAACTGTTCCCCTTTTTTGCCGATGGTCACGATATCCGTCCCGGGCCCGGCATGCAGCTCCCGGACCAACATCCGGAAGAGGTTTGCATTAAGCCCGCCGCACATGCCCTTGTTCGAGGAAATGAGGATAATCGCGGTTTTTCCGTCGGGATTCCCTGCGGAAAGAAGCGGGTGATATTTTTTCTCGATGGTCGATACGAGCTCCCGTACCACCTGGGAGATCTTCTCGGCATATGGCTTCCCCATGACCGCCTGGTCCTGCGCTTTTTTCATCTTGGACGCGGCGACCATCTCCATGGCCCGCGTGATCTGTCCGATATTGTGGACCGATTTCATGCGGCGACGGATAAGTTTGACATTTGCCATAGTCGTACGGGTCAGAACCGTTTTTTGAAATCCTCGATCGCTTCTTTGAGCTTGGGTTCGACTGCTTCGCTGATCTTCTGGTCCTTTTTGATGGCGGAGAGGAGTTTCCTATGAACAGAACCCATGTACTCGAGATAGTTCGTTTCAAATCCGCCGATTTTATCAACGGCGATGTCGTCAAGATATCCTCCGGTCCCGGCATAAAGGAGGACGACCTGCTCTTCAACGGAAAGCGGCGCATACTGATGCTGCTTCAGAAGCTCCATCATGCGCGCGCCGCGGTCAATCCGCGATTTGGTCGCGCTATCAAGGTCACTCGAAAACTGCGCAAACGCCGCAAGTTCACGGTACTGTGCCATGTCGAGCTTGAGCTTTCCCGCAACCTGCTTCATGGCCTTGATCTGGGCAGTGCTTCCCACCCGCGAAACGGAGATCCCTGCGTTTACCGCCGGACGGATCCCTGCATAGAAAAGGTCGGGCTCAAGATATATCTGTCCGTCGGTAATCGAGATGACGTTGGTCGGAATATATGCCGACACGTCACCTGCCTGCGTTTCTATGATGGGAAGGGCCGTCAGCGAACCGCCGCCCATGTCATCGCTTAAGCGGCATGCGCGCTCAAGAAGCCGGCTGTGAAGGTAAAAGACGTCGCCCGGGTATGCCTCCCGTCCCGAGGGACGCCGGAGGATAAGCGATATCTGGCGCCAGGCCCATGCATGCTTCGTGAGGTCATCATACACGACCAGGACGTCTTTCCCCTGGTCCATAAAATACTCGCCGATGGCGCAGCCGGCGTACGGCGCCAGATACTGGAGCGCCGCGGGATCGCTCGCATTTGCGGCAACGACGATCGTGTGGTCCATCGCTTTGTGCTGCGACAGGGTATCAATCAGCTGCGCAACCCGCGATGCCTTCTGGCCGATCGCGACATAGATGCAGACGACGTTTTCTTCTTTCTGGTTGATGATCGTATCGATGGCCAGAGCCGTCTTCCCGGTCGAGCGGTCCCCGATAATGAGTTCGCGCTGCCCCCGGCCGATCGGTATCATGCTGTCTATGGCCTTGATACCGGTCTGGAGCGGCGTCGTCACGGGCTTCCTCTTGGTCACGCCCGGCGCGATTTTCTCAATCGGATACCGCTTTGCAACCGGGACGGCTCCTTTGCCGTCAAGCGCCTGACCCAGAGGATTGATAACGCGGCCTATGAGCTTTTCGCTGACGCCGACGGAAAGAAGGTTTCCGGTGCCCCTGACTTCATCGCCTTCTTTGATATGAAGGTAATCGCCGAGGACGATGATGCCGACGTCTTCTTCTTCAAGGTTCACCGCCAGGCCATAGACTTTTTTGGGAAACTCGACGAGCTCCGCATACGCAAGGTGTGCAAGACCCGTCACCCGGGCAACACCGTCGGCAATTTCCCGGACAGAACCCACATACCCGACGGACATCGCCGTCTCATAGGCTTTGAGCTTCTCGATAATTTCGTGCGCCAGTAGTTCGGAATGTGATGCTTTTGCCATACCGGTATATTGTTATGCCGCCAAAAGCGCCTGTTCGACCGTCCTCAACGCATGGGAAAAGCTTGCGTCGAGCACCCAGTCGCCCACCTGGATGGTAAACCCGCCAAGAAGAGCGGCATCGGTAACAGTACGGATCGGAACCGTGATGCCGAAACGCCGCTTCATGCTCGCCGCAATCTGTGTTT
This sequence comes from Patescibacteria group bacterium, assembly GCA_023379025.1. Lineage (GTDB taxonomy): Bacteria > Patescibacteriota > Microgenomatia > UBA10105 > UBA927 > JAMCTH01. The sequence goes on from JAMCTH010000005.1 coordinate 15,100, forward strand.
TCTCCCGGGGCGTGAGGGAAACGGCGCTCCGGACCAGAATCTCCTCCGGCCGACCGAGTTTTGCGGCCATATCCGCAAGCGACTTCGTCACCTCCGGCAGCAGTTCCATCTCTCCCTTTTCGGAAAGGTACGTGACCAGACTCTTCGTGACGACCGTCGACGGATTGGATATGCGTTTCATTTGGATACCCTCGCAAGCGCCTGTAACTTTTTGCCGATAATTGCGTGCTGGGTCTTTGCGTCAAGCGCTCCTCGCAGAACCGACTCCACCATGGCCGAAGCGACGCTGATGGTCCCGGCGCGGAGTTCCTTTTCCATCTCGGAGCGCTCAAGCTCTACTTCACTTTTCCCTTTGGCGATGATCTGTTCGGCTTCTTTGTGGGCTTTTTCGACAATCTCGGCTTCGAGCTTCTTGCCGGATTGTTTGGCCTCGTCGATAATATGGCGCGCTTCATCCTTGGCCTCGGCCACGATGTCTTTCCGTCTTTTTTCGCTTTTCTCAAGTTCTGCCTTCGTTTCCTCCGCGTATCTGAGACCGGCTTCAATCTTTTTCCGCCGCTCATCAAGGGCCTTGAGAATCGGCTTATACAAAAATTTAGCAAGAATGATAACCATCACCAAAAAATTGATGACCTGCGTGAACAGCTGTACCGGTTGTATGCCTAGTTTTTCCATACCATCATGATGCCTTCCGGCAAGAAACGATATCCTTACGAAAACTTGATAATAAGCGCAACGACGAGCGCGTAAATTGCAACGGCCTCAGCGAATGCTATGGCCAGGATCATGCTGGTCCTGATCTTCCCTTCCGCCTCAGGGTTTCTTCCGATCGCCTGAAGCGCGCCCATGGCAAGAAGTCCGATACCGACTCCCGGGCCGAGAGCGCCGAGTCCTATGGCAAGTGCTGCCGCAAGTGCTTTTAATCCGTCTACCGGCATATCATTCACCTCCTTTACCGCTGCAGGGAATACCCCTCGTGCGCTACGCAAACTTTATGATGAGTCCGACCACCAGTGCGTATATGGCGATCGCCTCGGCAAACGCTATCCCCAAAATCATGTTCGTCCGTACCTCTCCCGCGCTGTCCGGATTTCTCCCGATCGCGTTTAAGGCTGCCGCAGTAATAATACCAATGGCCAGACCCGGCGTCATACCGCCAAGCGCTACCGTCAGACCGGTCATCAGCACTTTCGTATCCATATCCCCTCACCCCCTTTGACATAACGGTACAGGTCAGTGGTCGGAATGAGTGATCGCAACCGAAAGAAATACGGCGGTCAGCATGGAAAACACGAGCGCCTGGATAAATCCGACAAACAGTTCGAGGCCCAAAAACGGAAGCGGGCCGAAAAGCGGCATGAGAAACGCGATGACGGTGAGAAGGACGTCTCCGGCGAATATGTTGCCGAACAGCCGGAACGCGAAGGACACTACCCGTGACAGCTCGGAGATAATTTCGAGAATGCCGACATAGAAGCTGATGGGATTTGCGAAATTAAGGAATTTTTTGATATAGGACCCCCGAAGCACGGCAAGCCCGGCCGACTGGATGACGAGAAATGCGATGACGGCAAGCGCGAGCGTCGTGTTGAGGTCGGCGGTGCCCGGCCGGAACAGCGGCACGAACACCTTTTTGCCTTCCTCAACAAGCGTAACGCCGATCGTCCCGATACCCGGAAGAATTTCCGTCCAGTTCATCATGGCAATAAAGACAAAAAAGGTGGCAAGAAGGGAAAAATATCGGCCGGCCTGCTCATGAAGAACTGCTTCGAACAGGCTGTACAGCCCTTCAACCGCAATCTCCGCAACCGACTGCACGCGTCCCGGCACGAGGGCAAGGTTCCTTGTAACGGCGAACGAAACCACTACCAAAAACGTCATGACAAGCCACGTTGTAAGAAGAGAATTGGTGACGGCAAATCCCGGCCCCAAATGAAAGACGGTCTCCGCAACAAGCGAGATATTGAGTGACGGCATATCTTCCTATTATTTCTCACGGTCATTGTCTCTCATGACCATGTAGATAGTGGTCCCCGCTATGACGAGCCCGATGAAAAGACACGACAGCGTCAGCCTCGGTCCGGTGCCGAAGCGGCTGTCCAGGAAATTGCCGATAAGCGCTCCTCCCACGATCGGAAGAGAAATGGAAAACCCTAGCTCACTGGCTAGTGATATGAGCGCAAAATACCGGTTTCCTGAATCATCCGATGGTTTCGGCGGCTCGTCTTCCTCGGCTATCTCAAAGGTCTCGTCCGGCCTGAGCCGCAGCACATTACGCTTCTTCACCGTTTTTTTCATTGTACGGGCTCCTTTCTTCCAAGTCAAGATGGTTCACGCCGTCCACGAGCATCGTCAGCCGTCCGTCTTTTTCATCAACTTTGCCGCTGACGAGAAGAAGGCTGTCGCGGTTCCAGAGATCCGACGTCTGCGCGAAAATCTTCGGAAACACCACCGCCTCAAGGGATCCGCTAAGGTCTTCAAGACGCACGAATGCCATTTCGTTATTGCCGGCTTTGGTCATGATGCGCTTAACCTGCGACACCATACCGGCAATCGTTATGCGCTTGCCGGCATCTTCTGCCGTAATATCGCCGATGGGTTGGGCACCAAGACCCGCTAGCTTTGCCATAGCCCGGGCCATAGGATGCTCGGTAAGATAGACGCCGAGGTAGTCTTTTTCCCAGGCAAGACGCTGCTCCCGCGACGTATCAGGGCCGGCACGTACGCCCTCGGAGAGCGGCATCTCCGGGGTATCGTCGCCGTCAAACAGGCTCCCCTGTCCCGCGGCAACCGCTTTTTTCCTGCGGTGCGCTTCATCAAGGGCGGCATCCAGAAGCGACAGAAGCGCTAGCCGGCTACCGAACGCATCCATGGCGCCGGACTTGATGAGGCTTTCCGTTGTTTTTCTGTTGACTTTCGAAAGATCCACCCTGCGGATGAAATCCGAAAGACCGGTAAACGGACCGCCGGTTTTGCGCGCATCAAGGATGCTTTCTATGGCAGACGTACCCACGTTTTTGACCGCCGAAAGGGCGAACACGAGCGCCCCGTCGGCAATCGCAAAGTCCACGTCCGACCGGTTGATCTCGGGCGGAAGGAGGTTTAACCCCATCCTGCGGCATTCCTCGACGATCCGCGTGATTTTTTCATCCCGCGAGGGGCCGGTCTGGGCCCGCGACTCGGCGGTAAGCACCGCCGTCATGTACTCAACCGGAAAATTTGCCTTGAGGTAGGCCGTCTGGTAGGCGATCATGGCATAGCAGGCTGCGTGCGCTTTGTTGAACCCGTAGCCGGCAAACGGCTCGATAAGCGTGAATATCTCCGCGGCCTTCGCCCCGGAAAGACCGTTTTTGACACACCCTTCGACGAACTTCTCCTTCTGCTTTTTCATCTCGGACGGGATCTTTTTGCCGACGGCTTTCCTGAGCTTATCCGCTTCACCCCACGAGTAGCCGGCAAGGGTTATGGCCGTAAGAAGGACATCATCCTGGTAACAGATGAGGCCGTAGGATTGTTTGAGGACGTCTTTGAGCCGCGGATCGGGGAGCACCATATGCTTGGCGTTTCTCTTGCGTTCGATAAATTCGGGGATGACCTGCATGGGCCCGGGCCGGAACAGCGCCACCATAGCCATAAGGTCAAAGATCGTCGTCGGCTGGAGCTCCTTGATGTAGCGGCGCATCCCCGCCGACTCGAGCTGAAACGTACCGACCGTCTCCCCCGCCGAAAGCATGGTAAACGTTTTCCGGTCGTCAAGCGGGATCTTCTGGAGGTCAAGTTCTTTCCCCTGCACGGCCCGGATACATCCGAGGGCGCGGGACATGATGGTGAGGTTCCGGAGCCCCAGAAAATCCATCTTGAGAAGCCCGACGCCGTCTTCGCCCACGGTATACATATCGTACTGGGTGACGATTTTTTCCCCGCGGGACTCGCGCTGGAGCGGCGTATACTCAACGAGCGGCTTGTCGGCGATAACGACGCCCGCCGCGTGCACTGATGCGTGACGTGCGACCCCTTCGAGTTTTCGGGCTACGTCGAGGAGCCGTTTGGTTTCCGGCTCGGTTTCATATGCCCGATGGAGGTCAGGGGACTGCGTGAGTGCAAGATCGATGGTCATCGGCGCCCCCTGGAACCCCATGGGGATCATTTTGGCAATCCGGTCCGGACCGGCATACGGCATACCGAGCGCCCGTCCCGCGTCCCGTACCGCACCCCGGGCCTCCATGGTGCCGAAGGTAACGATCTGCGCCACTTTGTCGTCCCCGTATTTCTCCGTGACATAGGCAATCACTTCGTCCCTCCGGTCGTCGGCAAAGTCGAGGTCAATGTCCGGGGGACTCGGACGGAAGGGATTAAGAAACCGCTCAAACGGCAGGTTGAAGAAAAACGGGTCGATACCCGTGATATTGAGAATGTAGGAGATGACGGAACCGGCAGCGGAGCCCCTGCCCGGCCCGACACCGATGCCGTGGGCTTTGGCCCAGTTGACGAAATCCTGGACGATGAGAAAGTAGGTGGAATACCCTTTGGTATTGATGATGTCAAGCTCATAGGCGATCCGGTCGGCAATCTCTTTCGTCAGTTCCGGGTACTTGAGCGGCGTTCGCTCATCGACCATCTTTTTGAGGAAGGTCACCGGCGTGTCACCCGCGGGAATCGGATAGTGCGGCAGGATCCATTTGCCGACGGAGAGCGTGATATCGCACATATCCGCAATCCGTCTGGTATTTTCTATCGCCTCGGGGTACTGGATAAAGAGCCCCTTCATCTCCTCCTGCGAGCGCAGGTAAAAATCCGGGGAATCGAGCATGGAAAGCGGACGGTTTTTTTCGACGATCGTGCGCTGGGTCTGGACACAGAGGAGGATCTCCTGCGCTTCGGCATCATCGGCATCCACGTAATGCACGTCATTGGTCGCGACGAGCGGGAGCCCCAGCTTTCTGGCAAGCCGGACGAGTTTTTCGTTCACTTCGTCGCACTCCGGGATGTGCGGATGGCGCTGCAGCTCTATATAGTAGTTCCCGGCCCCGAACAGTTCCGCGTATTGGAGCGCTACGCGCTCCGCCTCCCCTTCCTGATTATTCCGGAGAAGCTGCGGCACCTGGCCCTGGAGGCACGCGCTCGTCGCGATCAGCCCCTCGGCATGTTTGGTCAGGAGGTCCCAGTCTATCCGGGGGCGGTAATAGTACCCTTCCAGGTGCGCATGGGTCACGAGTTTCATGAGGTTGCGGTACCCGGTTGCGTTTTTGGCAAGAAGGATGAGGTGAAACGGATCGGTATCGACTTTGGCTTCTTTATCGAAGCGGCTCCGCCTGGCCATATACGTCTCGACACCGATGATCGGTTTGATCCCGGCGGCTTTGGCCCTGAGGTAAAACTTGAAGCTGCCGTACATGGCACCGTGGTCAGTCAGGGCCATGGCGTCCATGCCAAGCGCCTTGGCGCGCTCGATGAGGTTTTCGAGCTTCCCCAAGCCGTCGAGAAGCGAATATTCGCTGTGGACATGAAGGTGGACAAAATCTGACATAATTCCTAGCGATCCAATCCTTCCGGTATCGTCATGTGTTCCGTATATTCTACGACTTTTATCCTCTGCCGTTGCCAATCAATGGTTTTAGCATTGTACATGGCGATATCTGCCTGATTAAAGAGATCCTGTGCAGTTAAACCCGGAAGACTCTCCTGATTAAAATGAACTACTCCTACGCTTAATCCTATGGCTTCCATACCTGGTAGGTTCTTATTCAGCTCATACTGCCGTTCCAATCTGCGTTGTAATTCTTCTACCGGTATATCTCCCGCTCCGAAAAATATCAGTCCGTACTCATCTCCATTTTCTGCCTTGCCGGCTACATGGGCATCGATGTTTCGACGAGTCCCGTCAAATCCAAGGCCCGCGATATCATACGGCCTCTTGATTGCGGAAACCATGTTACCCACCGTCTGAAGCACCTGATTACCAATCTCATGCCCATGTACATCGTTTACGCCTTTTTTAAAATGATCAATATCGATCACGATAACTGATACGGTTCCAGGGATGTTCTCCCGGATCATATCCATATACCGATTAGTTATGCTAACAAGAACTGGTTTATTCGGAAGACTGGTAAGATAATCGCGTTGGGCCTTTTGGGCTTCGTAAAACGATGACACAACTCCACGCCTAAGCATACTCTCAAACACGGGTACGTCGACATTGGGTAAGGCAATAGGGAGAAGCCGGAATAACAAATCGTCATAAAGCCGTGCATATTCCTCACGAAGGTGTGCTTTAAGACCGCGGAGAAGAAGAGGGGGAGGCTTGTACCGAAGCCGATTATAAGCCTCGCGCTCGGGTAATGACAGAAGCTCCAATGCACCTTCCGATGGACTCATAGCGAATAGTTTGCCAATAATTCTTTCAGTCGCGTGAGGATCAATTTTGGGTCCGCAGCAATCTGCTTCCTCACCTGTCCCATAAGGAACATAAGGCTTGCTTCCTTGCCGTTTTTGTAATCGGCGGCGGCTTTGGGATTGTCCGTGATGGCCTTCTGAATTGCGGCATCCACGTCATCGTCGGATACGGTTACCGCCTCTGACGCTTCCATAATGCGTTTCACAAGCTCGGCAGGAAGCACCGTCTCCGTATCGATGCCGCGGTTGATAAGCCAGTTCGCTATCTGTTTCGGCGTGACCGGGGCTTTTGCGCCGAGCGTACGGCCTACCCGTACGGCTTCCTCAAAGTAGTCGGCGCGCTGCCGCCTCTCCGTAATGCGTACGGCATCGGCTGCGTTGAGCCCGTAGTCCTTCGTAAACCGGGAACGCTTCGCGTCCGGCAGCTCCGGAATCCGGGATCTGAGCACTGAAATTTGGGATCGTCTCCACTGCATGGGAGGGATATCCGGCTCCGGAAAATAGCGGTAATCGTTTGCTTCTTCCTTATGGCGCTGCGGCACGGTCATGTTTTTGCCTTCGTTCCATCCGCGCGTTTCCTGGACGGGCTCTTCCCCGCGGACCAGAACTTCGGTTTGACGGGCTATTTCATACTCGAGTGCCTTCCTGCCGAAGCGGAACGAATTGATGTTTTTGAGCTCCACGCGATAGGGCGGCAATGCCTTTAAATCTTGGGATGTCGGGTTTTTTGGAGATTTGGTCATTGGGATTTGTGATTTACGCATCGATATTGACGGTTCGAGCCTCATGCTGCCTTTTTCCATATCCGCATTGGAAATGCCGAGATAGCGCACGATCTCCTGGAGTTTTTTGAGATAAATGTCGACTTCGTCAACCGAGCAAAAATCCGGCTCCGTCACGATCTCGACAAGCGGCACGCCGCTCCGGTTAAAGTCGATAAGGGAGACGTGCCTGCCGTCTACGGTCTCGTGGAGGAGCTTGCCCGTATCTTCTTCCATGTGGACCCGGCGGATACGGATCGGCTTGGCGCTGCCTCCCGGCAATGCTATCGAGAGAAGTCCCCCGATACAGAGCGGCTGATCGTACTGACTGATCTGATAGCCCTTGGGCAGATCAGGGTAAAAATAATGTTTCCGGTCGAATTTACTCACTTCGGGGATGCTGCAGCCCAAGGCAAGCCCCAACATGATGCACCACTCGACCGCCTTCCGGTTCGGGACAGGAAGCGCTCCCGGAAGCCCCAGACATACCGGACAGCAGTCTGTATTGGGCTTGTGGCCGAAATAGTCGGCACTGCAGCCGCAGAACATCTTGCTCCGGGTCGCAAGCTCGACATGGACTTCCAGACCGATGACCGGTTCGAATTGCTGATCCATACTCATGATACGCACACTTCGATGTATCGATACATCGAAGTGTTAAAACCCCTCGGGATGTACGTTGTAATATGCTGTTTCTTTCTCAAATGCCGCACCGATTTTATATAATAATGGTTCCGAAAACTGCGGCCCGGCGAGCTGCATGCCGACCGGCAGACCCCGGGTAAATCCGGCGGGAACGGAGAGTGACGGAACCCCCGCGATGTTCATGGGACAAAGGAATATATCGGAAAGGTACATCGTAAGCGGGTCGGCCGTCTTTTCCCCGATCCGAAACGGCGGGGTCGGCGATGAAGGAACGAGAAGTGCGTCAACCGTCCCGAAGACGTCAGCAAAATCTTTCCTTATGAGGGTACGTACTTTCGAAGCTTTACGGTAGTAGGCGTCGTAATAGCCTGCGGAAAGCGTATGCGTCCCGAGCATGATACGGCGCTTGGCCTCCGGTCCGAAGGTGTCACGACCCAGACCGAAACGCACACCGTCAAACCGTGCCAGGTTCGAGCTGATCTCGGAAGGCACGAGGATGTAATAGCAGGCCATGGCCGCTCCGGTATGCGGGAGGGACACCTGCCGTACCGCGGCACCGAGTTTCTTGAATACGAGGACCGCATCCTCAATGGTTTTCGCTACGTCCGGATCCATACCTTCGACCCCGTAGTATTCTTTCGGCAGACCGATCGTGACGCCTTTGAGCGTTCCCGTCGTTTTCGGCACATACGCCGGTACCGCAACATCCGCCGTGGTCGCGTCATACGGGTCGTGACCCGCAGTGACTCCCAAGACCATGGCATTATCGCGGACGGTCCGCGTGATATGGCCGATCGTATCAAAGGAGGACGCCATGGGGATGATGCCGTACCGGGATACCCTGCCATAGGTAGGCTTGAGTCCCACCAGGTTGCAGTACGCGGCGGGAAGCCGTACGGAGCTGCCGGTATCCGTGCCCGTGGCCATGAGGCACATACCGCTTGCGACAGCCGCGGCAGAGCCGGAACTCGAGCCGCCGGGAACGCGACCGGTGTCATACGGATTTCTCGTGGGTTCGTAGTCCGTGTTTTCTCCCGAAGACCCGTGTCCCCAGGCATCCTCATTGGTTTTTCCGACGATAACCGCACCTGCTTCTTTGAGTTTATAGACTACGGTGGCGTCAAACGGAGGAACATAGCTCCCGATGATCCGGGAACCTGCTGTCGTGCGGATACCTTTTGTCGTAAACAGGTCTTTAAGGGCGACCGGGATACCGAGAAGCGGTCCGTCCAGTCCCCCGGCAATGCGTCTGTCTGCTTCATCTGCAGCCGACAATGCCTCATCTTCCGTGACGGTCAGAAAGGCATGGAGGGAACCGTCATATCGCCTGATACGCGCAAGGCACATCCCGGTAAGCTCACGGGAAGAAATGGTACGGGCCCGAAGCTTTTGCCGCGCTTCTTCGATGGTCATATATGCTGTATCCATGCTATGATTCCCCGTCCAAAATTGCTTTCACTTTCACAAATCCGTTATAAGCATCCGGTGCGTTGGCAAGTACTGCATCCTGGGAGAGGGAACGGGAGGGATCAACGACGTCTTCACGGAACACGTTTGAACGCCCGGTGACCTGCGAAGTCTCCTCGACGCCATCTGTCGGCGTGGCCGAAAGTTCGGAAATATATCCGACGACCCGGGTGAGTTGCGGAGACAGTGTTTCTTCTTCTTTCGTCGAAAGCCTAAGATGAGCAAGTGCCGCAGCGTGCTGAATGTCATGACGCGTCAATGAGACTGCTGATCTTTTCTGTTGCCCCATGCACTCATTATACCGGAAAGGGCTACGTGAGGAAATAATTATGGGAAATATCCCAGGGACTCGAAAAGTCCTCCGGCTCCTGAGGTGAACGCCCGGGACAAAACCGGATCGGAGCGGATAAGGGGAAGTGACCAGGCAAGGATATAAAAAAATTCCTCAACATCTGCTCTAAGACTTACTTCGGCACATGTCGACTGCTGAAGATTCCATGCAGTCATCCGTCCAAGGGTTTCTGCCCACCCCGGCGTACCGATAATCTCCGCGGCAACGGTTTCCATCAGAATACATCCAGTATACCACCCGGCGTCAGATACGGTTCAAGACGGCAGTTTGAGCACGGTATTCGAGCGTGTCATCAAGCGCGGGTAACGGAATCCGTTTTCCGTATTTGGTTTCAAGCGCGCGTTGTATCAGCCAGTCCGCAAGCAGCGGATTTTTCGGGAGAAGCGGCCCGTGGAAGTAACTGCCGACGGCATGCTTATAGACGGCACCTTCAAAACCGTCTTCCCCGTTGTTCCCGAACCCTTTGATGACTTTTGCCAGGGGCTTGAGCGCCGGTCCGAGGTACGTCCTGCCGCCGTGGTTTTCAAATCCGACAATAGTAGTTCTTTTAGTCATTCTGGCGTGTCCAGAATCTGATTCTGGAGTCGCTGACGCTCCCCAGAATGACGGCAAAATCTCGGCAACCACGTTTCCTATCAAACGTTTGGCCTGATCGCCGGAGTGCTCGGTATAGAGGTCAAAAATTCCCGGACCGGGAATGCGGTCCCCCTGATAGGGCTTGTAATACCTCCCGACCGCCTGATACGCGGCACAGACAAAGAGCGCCGGGACTCCGCGTTCCACCATGTCTCTCATAATCGGGCTTTTCCGCTCCAGAAAATCACGCCCGGCGATTTTCTGCTGCCGGTCCTGCGCCCCTCCCATGAAGATAAGGTCGGAGGATTTCAGTTCGCGGACCGCTGTACCGAGGCTAATGTCTTTGACTATAACATCAATACCCCGCCACTCGGCCCTTTTGGTAACCGCGATGATATTCCCGCGATCCCCGTACGTGGACATAAGATCCGGATAGAGCCACGCGATATTCAAATTCATTGTTATAACAACCAAAATGTGCCGTCAGTGTAAATGAATCGATTCATTTACACTGCGGTTTTACAGAATGTGTTTACCTGTAAGAATCTTTCTCACCTCTAACATCGCCGAATAGGTCGGCAGGACATACAATGTTTCGCCCGGTCGGACCCTGTCTAGCGCGCTCTCGATTGCGCGCGGTAGCTCCGGTTCTCTGTGGTATTCCGTCATACCCGAATATTTCATCCGGAGCGCCAGGTCATATACCCGGTCGCCGCTTACGACAGCCTGTACACCGGGAGGGACCGTTTCAAAATCCACATCCCAGATCCAGGACACGTCGCGCCCGTCCGGAATCCGGTCATTAAGGACCAGGAGGACCGCTGTTGCCTTCAGTTCGATGACCGTGCGCAGTGAAGCGTTAAAGCCGGCCGGGTTTTTTGATAAGAAAAGTTTTATCTTCTTCCCGTCTTTGACGAATTCTTCCTGCCTGCCGAATGCGGGCGTAAATCCCGCGAGACTTCGATGTATCGATACATCGGTGCAACCAACGAGTTTCCCGACGCATCCTGCCGCGCGCGTGTTGTAAAGATTATAGAGCCCCGGAAGCGGAGACCGGAGCCGGGAGGCCTGCACCGGGGGCCTTGCGAAACCGCAATGCGGGCATGACCATACGCCCAAATGAGAAAAGTAAACGCCCTGGTAGAAAAGCTTCCGGCCGCAGCGCGGACAGTATGCGGAATCAGTGGCATGTTCCGCCTTTTTTAAGAAGAAAGACGGCGAGTCAATCCCGAAAAACACCGTCGGGAGAGCGCTTTTTTGGGCTATAGAGACGATGAGCGGATCATCGGCATTGGCAATAAGCTGAATGTCAGCACATTGTCTTCCCCTCTTCCCGTCTCCCGGACTCCGTATCTTTAATGCCTTCTCCCACTTTTCGGCGATGATGTCGACTTCCCCGTACCGGTCGAGCTGATCGCGGAAAAGGTTGAGGAAAACAATGTTGACCTGACGGCCGTGCATGAAAGGTAACAGCAGCGGTAATGAATTTTCGTCTACTTCAAACACGCCCCAATCCGCATCGATACGTCCCGTCCGGGAAGCAGATTTGATGCATGCGGAAACGATGCCGTTCAACAAATTTGCTCCGCTTGCATTATGCACAATCCGCTCACCGTTATCCTCAAGAATTTTTTTGATCATGAGGGAAGTGGTCGTTTTCCCGTTGGTTCCCGCCACAATGATGACGCCTTTCCGGAGATCCGAGGTAAAATCGTTGAGTATGTCCGGCTTAGCATAGAGTGCAAGCTCTCCCGGCCATGTCGCACCAGCGCCAAGATTCAAAAATCTGCTTAGACGGGAAACGAGGTTATTCAGGATTACGATTACGGAAATCGGAATATTCATCCTGAAAGCAATTATCTCACACCCGCTGTGTCATTTCGAATGAAGCGAAAGTCAGGAAGTTATTCGACAGCTGTCATTTACATGGACCGGAGTATTTTTATCCTCTCCTCAATCGGCGGATGCGTGTCAAAGAGTCCTGCAAACCATGAGCCGAAACTTTTGCCTTTGAACGGATTGACGATGAAAAGATGCGCCGTCGCATTGGTGGACTGCGCCATAACGTGCCGGTCGGCGGCAAGCTTCTCAAGCGCCCGCGCCAGTCCTTCCGGATACCGGGTAAGGTAGGCGCCCGACGCATCGGCCAGAAGTTCGCGCCGCCGCGAAACGGCAAGCTGGATAAGGGTCGCGAGGACCGGTGAAATGATGGCAAGAACGATGCCGACGACGAGAAACAGCTGCCCGCCGGAACGGTTTTCGTCGCTCTCTCTTCTGCCGCCGCCCCACCAGAGGCTCCTCATGAAGAGATCCGTAAGGAACACGATAGTACCGACCAGGACTGCAACAACGGCAAGAAGCCGCGTGTCGTAATTTTTGACATGCGACAGTTCGTGGGCTATGACGCCCTCAAGCTCCGTACGGTCGAGCTTCCCGAGGATGCCGCTTGTGGCGCAGACCACGGCGTGCTGAGGATCCCGGCCCGTCGCAAACGCGTTCATGGCTGGGTCGTCAATGACATAGAGTTTGGGCTTGGGGAGCCCGGCTGCCATGGCGAGATTTTCTGCAACAGTATAGAAGTTAAAGTCGCGCTTACGGTCCGCGGGGCGCGCGCCCGTCATGGCCAGAACCATCTTGTCCCCCCAATAGTAACTGCCGAAGCTTGAAATGACGGCAAGAAATACCGCTATCCACATCCAGGAGTTGCCATACCCCAGAGCCTGTCCCAGGACATAGCCGATGAGGACGACAAATACGACAAACCCCACCATAAACGCATAGGTTTTGGTTTTATTGGACGAAATCTGCGATTGTATACTCATATCTTTTACTTCCCCGACGGAACACCCCCACCAGCCACCGGATATAGCCTCAACCGCTTCCAGTGCTTCGGGAGAAAGTCCCCTATCAGACATGACGCGTTACTCAAAAGCAACGTGTACGGGTTTTTTATCCTCATCCGACGCACCGAAAAATTCCTTTTCCGCAAATCCCATCTGACCGGCCATGAGGTTGGTCGGGAACATACGGATTTTCGCGTTATAGTCCATGACGGTCGTGTTGTAAAATTGCCTGCTGTAGGCTACTTTGTCTTCCGTGTCCGTCAGTTCACGCTGAAGCTCCAGAAAATTTTCATTGGCTTTCAGCTGCGGATAGTTTTCCGCAAGCGCGATAAGCTTCCCCAACGCATTGGTCAGAAGGTCGCTTGCCGCAGCTTTTTTCGGGACGGATGTAGCTCCCAGCATGGCTTTATGGGCGTTCGTTACTTCAGTGAAAACGCTTTTCTCGTGCTTAGCATACCCCTTGACGGTCGCGACAAGATTAGGGATGAGATCAGCGCGCCGCTTCAACTGCACGTCTATCTGAGCCCATGCCTCCTCGATCTGGGTCTTCATGGACACGAGACTGTTGTACATGCTCCAGAGCCAGAGCGCTATAAGGACAACAATTCCTCCGATGATAACGAGTGGTGTAGACATAGGTCACCTCCTTTCTCGACAATTTCTATATTCGGGAAGGTGTGAGCCAGGCAGCAAGATCATTATACTCCATGGAGTTTAAAACATCATGAGTGCCGGCCCATCCGCGGCGCGCAACGGATACGCCGTAGCGCATGACATCCATGGCAGTTGCCTCATGGGCATCCGAATCGATAATAAATTTGAGTCCCTGCCGGCGGGCATCGAAGACGATCGTGTCCGGCAGATCGAGCCTGGCGGGGTGTGCGTTTATCTCAAGCGCAATCCCGCGTGCTTTGCAGACCCGGAACATTTCCTTCCAGTCAAGGGCGATCCCTTCGCGGTCCGGAAGGAGCCGGCCCGTGGGATGACCGAATATCCGGACTTTCGGATGCGCTGTGAGACCGCGGACCACCCGTTTGGTCATGGCTCCCTCCGGCTGGGTAAAGCTCGAATGGATGGAGGCGATGACGCCGTCCACATAGGTAAACGCGCTCTCCGGAAGGGCAAGGGTGCCGTCCGTCAGGATATCCACCTCACAGAGAATAAAGATGCCGACGGCTTTGGTGTGCTTTCGTTGCCAGGCTGCGTGTGCTTTTTCGTAAAACGCCTTCCTCCGTTTCATGATGGCCGTTATGTCCTCCGGCGTATGGTTGGTGACACTCGGATTGTGGTCGGAAAGCCCGATATACCGGTAGCCCTGCTCGACCGCCCGGTCGAGAAGTACGGCAAGACTGTCTCGGCCGAGGTCATGGGAGGGCTCGAGGTCATAATCACTATGGATGTGGAGGTCGCCTTTTATATCGCTAAGTCCGACTAAATCAGGAAGTCCGTCGGGCTTCCCCTGAGCCTGGCGGATGGCAGCCTCAAGCTCCCCCCGGTCCTCCCGCAATTCCGGGGGGATCCACGGCAGTCCGAGCGCGCGGTAAAAAGCTTCTTCCGTCGCGTACGCCGTCGTTTTCCCTGTTTTGACCTGTTTTATCCCGTACTCGCTGAGGGACAGTCCCTTGCCGAGAGCCCAGGTACGGAGGGCAATATTATGATTTTTCGAACCGGTGAAATACTGGAGCATGGCACCGTATGCCCTGGGATCCTGGACCCGGAGATCCGCCTGCCTGCCGTTATGGAGAAGAAGTGAAGCTCCGGTCGGCCCCTTTTCTATCATTTTCTGGTGCGGGTACGAAAGAAACCGGGATATGACGTCGGCCGGTCTGCCGGTTGCCACGGCGATGTCGATATCCCCGATTGTGGCAACCTGCCGCCGGAGGCTCCCCAGAACCGTAATCTCACGGACCGGAGCTCCCTTCTGGAGAAATGCGATGATATCCCGGGCGATAGCGTCCGCCTGCGGCAGTCCCATCCGATTTTCTTTGATCTGACCCTTCCGGTATATGGCAATCGCCGAAAGGATGTCCTGTTCGGATTTTTCTCCAAACCCTTCAAGCGGAGCAATAGCGTGTGCTTTTGCAGCAGTCTCGAGATCACTGACCGCCCGTTTTTCCGTCCGCATGTCCAGCGCTTTGACGAGTTTGTATGCCTTTTTCGGTCCGAGGCCGGGCACGAGGAGAAGCGGAAACACCGCTTCCGGCACGCGTTTGAGTGTGGCTTCAATATGCCGCACGTGGCCCGTACGGAACAGCTCGTCCAGATGCGACCGGATCGCGGGACCGACGCCCGGTATCACACTGAGTTTATCGTCTTCCCAGAGGTCCTTCACTTCGCTCGTCAGGTGTTCGATGCTGTCGGCAGCCCGTTCGTATGCGATGGTTCTGAATCTGTTTTCACCGAGGATCTCGTAGGCCGCAGCCATATTCCGGAGCATGCCCGCAATTGCGAGGTTCGTCATACCTATCGTCATCATACCAAACCGACGCAATCCGGGCAAAAAAGGCAAAAAGCTTGATTGTGCGGGGTGTGCCCCTATGGTATCATGCTATAAGTCAAAAATTGGACTCGTGGTGTAGCCTGGTTAACACGCGTCCCTGTCAAGGACGAGATCGCCGGTTCGAATCCGGTCGGGTCCGCTATAATGTGGTCTTATACCGGACACGTGATGATCCTGTGTCACGTCCGGATGGGACCGATATCTTCCTGCCCGCATCTATTTCTGCCCGGAATGGAGGAGATGAAATGGTCAAAGAATTTTTGAAACGTTTTGAATCCACGGAGTCGCTCATCTCTTTGGCATTGGGACTTGCTGTGGTTGTGGTTGTTGCCGTTCTCGGTGTCAAATATTTCGAAAACCGGCACCCCGGCAATACCGCCGGCGTCACCGGAGGAGCCTCTACCTCGGCAGCCAGCGAGGTACCGCCGAAAGAACCGACGAAGTATACCGTCCGCGCGGGAGATACGCTCTGGAGTATCGCGGATACGTATTACACATCCGGGTACAACTGGGTGGATATCGCCAAAGCCAATACCTTGGCCGATGCCAACCACATCGAAACCGGCGAATCACTCATTATCCCGGTCGCAACACCGATAATGCCGGAAAGCGCGGTCCAGACCGGTACGGCAGGACAGCAGATTGCCGCAAGTCACTTTGAGGTAAACACCAAAGAAACGACCTATACGGTATCGCGCGGAGACAGTCTGTGGGATATTGCGGCCAGTCATTACGGCACAGGGTACCGGTGGACGGATATCGCCAAAGCGAATACCCTCGCAAATCCGGACCTGATTTTTGCCGGCAATGTCCTGACGTTGCCGCAATAAAGGAAACAACGTACAATGAGTAGGAAAGCCTGAAGCTTCAGGCACTAAAAATTTGGCAGAGTTGCCAAATTTTTTAGGTGCGGGATTAGTACACCGGTAGTATGCCACCTTCCCAAGGTGGAGAAGCGAGTTCGATTCTCGTATCCCGCTCCAGACGGGACACCTTGCCCCGAAAAGGTCTTAATGTATTGATATAACGGGCTAATCATGAAATTTACAACAATATAAACAAAATTGATTTACCTTCAAATAGGGTTTCGGAGAGACGGAAATCGAACTCAAAATGTTTAAAATCAACTTGGCCTTGACAATTCTCATATTTTCTGATATTCTGAAAATATGAAAGCAGTAAGCATTATTCGAGATAGGGGCCAATTGACCATTCCTGATTCTATTCGTCAACTCGTTAGTTGGGTGGCTCCCTTATCTGCGGTAACAATTTCAGTTAGAAAAGCAGACGAAATTGTCATAACGCCTCACCAAAATTATGTTAACTGGGAAGGGATTTGGGAAGGCATTAAAAAATCCAGAGCTATAAAAGGCAAAGGCAGCATCAACGCAGCAAAGTTTTTAGAATTTGATCGTAACTCACACTAATGAAAACGGTCGTCACGGATACGTCTGTATTTATTAAATGGCTTAACAAGGATAACGAACAAAGCCTTGAGAAGGCGGACAAAATTCTTCAGGAAGTAAAAAACGGCCAAACCCAAATTTTTGTTCCGGAACTGCTTAAATATGAATTAGGAAATGTGCTTCTTAAGGGTAAGCAACTGACACCAGATCAAGCTCTTATTTCTTTGGGGACAGCATATTCTTTACCTGTAACATTTATAGCTGATTCGGAGCAACAGGCAAAAGATACCTATACGCTGGCTTATAATTACGGAATAAGCTACTATGATGCCTCATTTATGTCAGTTGCAAAAAATTACAACGCGACGTTAGTTACTGATAATCTGAAACATCAAAGTAAAGCTCCAGAAATAAAGGTTGTTGCCCTTAAAGATTATTGACGTTACGCCGTTTGATAAGTCTCCATCAACTTGTTAAAATGTATTAGTATCTCGTCGAGCAAGAGTTCAAAATAATTTGCGTATCCGGCTCAATTATAGCGAGTTCGACAGCGTCCTGAGCTTGCCGAAGGATTCCCCTATCCCGCTCATAACCGAATTAAATTCAAATAAAAAAATCTGAAGTCTAATTTAAAGAACGTATATGGGCATCGTGGTTGAATACAATCCGGATTTAGCACTCCGGGATCATAGTGAATTCACAAGGGGTAGGCGCAATCGCGAAGAGTGTGTGCCCAAACAACTCACGGCTGGCAGGGTGTATGCGTTTGCCAAGCTCGGTCAGCGGAATTATTGGCTTATGGGCGAAATACCACTCCTAGTAACCCACGGAGATCAAAAATTGGGTCTGCCGATTGCAAGTATTCAAATTCTAGAGGCAACACATCGTCTACGAGGTGGTTCAGTGTGGACCGTGGGGAAATACAAGGTAATTGAAGTGTATAAACCGGGTGACAAAACCATTCATTTTAATGGATTTGCCAAAACGCATTCGTAACTCGATTTATGAGACAATATACGTATGAAGTTATACCGTTTCAGCCCTATCGGTTCGGAACCGGAGTTACTCCGCGCTATCCGGTACATCCACCGCGCCGGTCACACGCTCTGCCGGGAAAAAACCGGAAAGTTTCTGCCGGTGCGGGGCTTCATCGGTGTGTTTTGCCACTACGACCGGGAGTACGCATATCTCACGCGCCTTTGCGAAGCGATGACGATCCGGGCCGGCAATTTCAACAACAAATATTTCCTTCTGAAAAACCCCATCACGATACGGAAAACACAGGGTATTCCGCAGGCTGTCTATACCCACCTCTATATCAGGAAACCCGACCCCTACCGCGCGCAGGTCGGCGACCTCGACTTTTTCATGGAGAAAAATCCCTATAGCGAGCTCAAACGCGACATAGAAAACCGGAAAGCCCCGGGTGGCGTACGGATGCTTCCGGATCACCCCGGTCATGAACTCATAGAGCTTTATCATCCCGATATTGACGCCTGCGCCTATATACAACTGCATGAACATATCTGATCAGCGCATCGGAGAATTCTGTATTGTAATGGGTGTCCTTTTGTGGGGTATCTTTCCGGTCTTTACCCAGCTCTCCTACCGTTCGCTTTCCCCGCTTACATCACTGGCTGGAAGCTCACTCTGTGCCGCGACATTTTTCGGCATAGTCTTGACCGTCCGCCACCGCTGGCATGAACTCAAAAGCAAAGAAACGCTCCGGTACGCGCTCCTTTCCACAGTCTTTACCGGCATCATTTTTTATTCACTGTATTTCCTGAGCCTGAAATACTCAAGTGCGGGAAACATAAGCATTCTCGGGCTCTCAGAGGCATTTTTCAGTTTTATGCTCTTCCAGGTGTGGAAAAAAGAATTCATTCCGAAAGAGCATATCTTTGGAGCGATACTCATACTCCTCGGAGCAATCGTGGTGCTTCTTCCTTCCGTAGGTGTATTCCGGCTCGGGGACATCCTCATCCTCATCGCAGCAGCCATCGTCCCGTTTGGAAATTACTACCTGCAAAAAGCCAGAAAACACGCCAACGCGGAATCCGTCCTGTTTATCCGGACCCTGGTCGGCGGAACTGCCATCCTGTTCCTGTCCTTCCTGTTCCATACCGCATCCCCGCTTACGGATATCATGCACTCGCTTTCGTTTCTTCTCGTGAACGGTCTTGTGGTTTTGGGAATTTCCAATATGCTCTGGGTGGAAGGAATTCACAGGATCCCCGTCACAAAAGCGAACGGTTTGAACGCGCTCGGTCCGCTCGTGACGCTTCTTGCCGCATGGGTCGTCTTCAAAACGGCGCCGACCGCCTGGCAGCTTATTGCATTCATCCCCATGTTCTTCGGGATGGGGTATATCGGTAAAAAAATTAGTCTAACCGGAGCAGAACGCAAGTGATTCTGCTAAAATCACACTACCGCCTCCATAGCTCAGTGGCAGAGCAGCGGTATCGTAAACCGTCGATGTCAGTCCGATTCTGACTGGAGGCTCAAAAAGCAGAATTGAGGCTCCAGATTGCCCAGTTCAGCACGCCCGCAAACGAAACCCACAGAAGATACGGTACGAGGAAATAAGCCGCACTCT
Organism: Patescibacteria group bacterium; assembly: GCA_023379025.1. GTDB lineage: Bacteria > Patescibacteriota > Microgenomatia > UBA10105 > UBA927 > JAMCTH01. The sequence goes on from JAMCTH010000005.1 coordinate 34,642, forward strand.
TCCGGATCCGGTAAAACGCCCGGATCGTCAGGACGATCGATCCCCAGAGAATGACCAACTCCCAAAACGCAAGACCGGGGTTTCTCAGCCCGAAAAAAAGTATGGACCAGAGAGCGTTCAATGCAAGCTGCAGGAGAAAAAGATACGTGGCACCCATGACGCGGCTTTTGGTCATGCCGCGTTCCCATACGAGGAAGAGCGCGACGCCCATAAGCGCATAGAGGGTTGTCCAGACCGGCCCGAACACCCAGTTCGGCGGACTGAACCAGGGCTTATGAAGCGTAGCGTACCAGCCGGGGATAGCCGATACGGTAAAGAAGGAGCCGATGATGCCTGCCGCTTCGGAGAGAAGGACGGCCCCCAGAAGATGAGCCACACCGGAACGCTTTCTCATACGACTACTGTATCACAAACTGTCGGAGGAAACGATCAGGTATCCCGCGGTTCCCCGTCGGGAAGGGAAAGGAGTTTGATATCCGGGAGACTTGCTCCCATGATGCCCTGGAGTTCTCCGTACATATTGGCGATGTTTTCGAGGGTGCGGGTGATGTCCAGTTCCCGCTTTTTCCAGAGGCGCTGCACCGACCGCTTCTCCGTTTCGAGGTCCTGCTGCATGGCGACGATCCCCTCGACATACGCCTCAAACCGGTGCCGGAAGGTATCGCTCTGGAGATAGCCGTAGAGTTTTTCGAGTTTCTCATCCTTGTTAGCGGCCGTTGATTTGGCCGCCGCCGTCAGCATGATGCTCCTTCTCAGTATTGTGGCAAGCGGAAGCGCATAATGGATGTCCGTCACGAGCACGTTATCGATAAATCCGAAGGTATCGATATCCCTGGGGAGCGTTTCGCTGACCAGGACGGACAGGCTTGCATCCGCTTTCCGTCCGTCTTCCCGAAGCTTCGGGAGCCATGACGGGCTCCATTTGGCGCGCTTGGTCTCCCAGAGGATTGAACCGGCCGTCTGTCCGTAGGAGTTGCGGACCGTCTCGAGGACGTCGCCGCCCTGTGCCCCTTTGGCAATCGGAGTAATTTCATCGTGGGGGAAGGCGCTACGGAGTTTGGCTTCCAGGTCGAGCTCCAGCACCTCGCCCTGGAGCTGCTGGGATTTCTGCTGTGCCTTGAGGTTTGCCTCGGCAAGCGCTTTCTGCGTGTCCGTCAGCTGTTTTTTGAGTTCAAGGATCTGAAACTCGGCTTTTTCCTGAAGGGTTTTCGTAAGTTCCGAACGCGCTTTGTCTATCTCTTCGGACAGCCGTTTCTGGTTTTCGAGTTCCGTTTTGTCGTTTTTGTCCCTGAGTTCCCGAAGCAGTTTGTTGAGGTCAAGAAGCTGTCCGGAGAGTTCTTTATTGCGGCTCCTGAGCTCCGCCATCTCGTTTTCCTTATCTTTAAGCGTCAGTTCCGCCAGTGCTGCTGCTTTTTGTTTCGCCTGCTCTTCCGCAGCTTTCCGCGCGTCGGCAAGCTCTTTGGCGTGCTGGCCCGCAACGTCACGAAGGAGATCTTCCTTCATGTCGTGCATGAGCGCTTCCGTAATCTCGATCTCTTTGCCGCAGTACGTGCAGGTGACATGCGTCAGCATAATGCCTCCGCCTGCATTGTATCACGGGTTGCCCAAACCGCGTTTGCGCCGGTTTGCTACAATAGAAGGACGGAAAAACTGCGGCATCGTTATGGCATACTCGAGACTGTCACGATTTGAGGAAAAGCGCCAGAAACGGAGGCTCATTTATTCGCTCCTCGGGAGCGTGGCGATCCTCGCGTTTATTTTTTTCTTCGGCTTCAAACTGCTCGTCAATTTCAGCGTCCTTCTGGAAAAATTCCAGGGAGGGTCCGGGACGAGCGCCACGCAGTCAGCCTCCGTCAACATCCTCCCTCCGGCGCTTGACCCGCTGCCGGAGGCGACCAACTCCGCCGATCTTACGGTTACCGGTAAAGGACAGCCGGGACTGACCGTCATCCTTTACGCCAACGGCACCGAGGCATCGCGGCTGCCGGTCGACAGCACCGGTTTGTTCCGCACCGTCTATACCGCCGACGGTGACGGTGCGCAAACGATCAGCGCCAAATTAACGGACAACAAAGGCAACGTCAGCGATCTGTCGAACATCATTTCGACCACGGTAAAACGTTCCAAACCGACACTGACGATCGATCAGCCGGGAGAGAATGCCACAGTAAACGGGGACCCGAACACGACAACGGTCTCCGGGAAAACGGACCCGGAAGACACCGTCACCATAAACGGGCGGGTAGCGGTCGTCAGGGACGACGGCTCCTTCAGCTATACCATACAGCTCAATGAGGGAGACAACATCCTGACAGCAACGGCAACGGATACTGCCGGCAACGAAACGACGGTGGAACGCCACGTCAGCTACCATCCGTAGCGCTTTTTACCACGGCTACCCCGGCCAGGATAAACAACCAGAGCACCATCCACGGATAAAACAGCGTATTCGTAAACAGGCTATGGAAGGCCGCGGCAAGGGAAGAGGCAAGATAGAGCGCCCAAAATCCCCTATGGTTCTTCCGCAGCGCAATCGCGGGCCTCAGATACTCCCGTATGAGAAAAAGAAATGCGATCCCTCCGAGAACACCCGAGGAAGCCAGGACATACAGTATGCTGTTGTCTATCCCGCCTCCCGCGCGGTTCGGGGGCGCCGGGACCGGCAGTGTTTCCGTGGTCCGGCGGGGAAGTGCTGTCATACCGAACCCTTCGCCGGTGAGCGGCGCGCGGGCCACTACCAGGGCGCTTTCCTGCCAGTTTTGGACCCGGGCTAACGCGGAAATTTCTCTGGTAAACCGCAGTGCTTCAAGCGGAGGCTTGGGAACGACGACAACGAGAAGGATGATGCCGAGAAGAAGAGCGGCAAGCTTCCACCGCTTGGTAACGACGATCATGGCCGTGATGCCGGCGGCAAAGGCGAGGTAGCTCCCCCGCGAAAACGTCAGGAGAAGCGCCGTAAACGCAAGCGCCGTGCCGGCAAGGATGAGCGCCCGCCGCTTTACCGTGCCCCGGGCAAGATAGATACCCGTAAAAACCGTAAGGGCAAAAATGATGCCTGCAAAGTTCGGATCCAGGAAAACGGATACTACCCGGTAATAATACGGGTCCCAGCCAAGATAGGAGATATTGCGGATGTCCGGATACAGGAACAGCTGGGCCAGGCCGGCAGCGGCGGCGGCGGCGCCGAAGGCAAAAAGCCCCATAAGCCACCGCCGGGAACGGATGCCTGCCCCAACGACGACAAACACGATCCCCGCATACCAGAGCCAGCGCGCAAGATACAGGAGCCCACGGACCACGGCGGACTGATCCTGCCCCATGGCATGTATGACGATAGACCCAAAACATACCGCGGCAAACAACAAAATCGCTCGCCCGATCGCCGGCCACCGCAGGAGGGATTTGTCGCGTAGAGCTGCCGCGGCAAACCAGAGATATACGCCCCCCAGGACAAGATCATGAAGATGGAGATATGCAGACGGGAAAACCGCAAGCGTCACGAGCTGCCCCCCAAGAAGACTCGCAAAAAACAGTAGAAGAAGCACATTCATAATTCAGGCGGTTCGCCGGCCGCCCCGGAGTGCCAGAGAAGATAAAGTTTTGCCCGGGTCAGAAACGAATGAAAGCTCATCATGAGCGCGAGCACCATACCTGCCGTTCCGTCCAGAAAGCCCATACGGAAGAGGTAGTTCCGGAGAAACTTGGCAGCGGGCTTGGCTACGATATACCAGGACGGCTCATGGATGCCCTGTGATTTGAGATACCGCGCATACTCCGTCGTATACCGGTTTATTTCTGATATAAATTGTGCGACGTCTGAGTGGGGATAGTGCGTGAGCGGATTCCGGAACGATCCGACCTGTCCGCGGATCTTCCAGACTTCGTGTACCGGGCGCTCCCACTCCCCGAATCCCATTCTTCCGAGGCGGACCAGTCTAATGCACGCTGTTTCTCCGTGCCGGAGCCATCCCCCACCCCACCAGTCGGTTCTGTGAAAAAAATACCCGGCAGTCACCTTGTCCGCAGCTTCAAGCTCCTCCTGTATTTCACGGGCCAATTGGGGCGTCACAACCTCATCGCTGTCAACAAACAATATCCACTCCCCTTTTGCTTTTGAGAGCCCGAAATTCCGCTGCGCGGCAAAATCGTGGCCGAGCTCGTGGGTCAGGACCTGTGCGCCTTCTTCCCCGGCTATTACCCGTGTCCGGTCCTCCGAACGGTCATCGATGACGATGCGCTCGCCGCACCATGCGAGGCTTTTAAGGCAGGTCCTGATGCGCTCCTCGTCATTATGGGTGAGTACGACCGCTGAGATCATTTGGTATAATTCTAGCACACCATGAGGAGCATTCCGGTTTTTTTGTGCATCTTCCTCCTGTATCTTGGCGGGTTTCTGGCCCACAGTCTGTATCTTGGTAAAACCGTCTACGGCGACGGGATTTTTTACTTTTCATGGCTCCACGGCGTCCTCGTTCGTCACAGCATAAACTTTACTCCGGAATACGCGCATTTCGGCGTATCCCAGCCGTTAACTTCTGCGGGTCTGCCGGGCAATAAGTATTCTGTGGGTCCGGCGATGTTCTGGGCTCCCGGATATATCCCGATGCTGTCTCTCCTCGGGGGGTCGGGCTACGGGCTCCCGTATCAGATCATGATCGGGGGGGTGAGCGTCCTCTCTGCGCTCTTCGGCCTGGTGCTCCTGTACCGTTTGCTCCTCCGGTATGTATCCGACAGGGCCGCGAAGCTTGGTATCCTGGGTATTGCCTTTGCCACGAACCTATTGTATTACGGAGCGCTTGATCCGGTGAACTCGCATGCTTTGTCGTTTTTTGCGGTGTGCCTGTTTCTCAGCTTTCTTGCCGCCGAACGGAAACAGTGGTTTTTGATCGGCATATCCCTCGGCCTCGTAGCCCTGATCCGGCCGCAGGACGCCGTGGTCGGGCTCGTTGCCCTCCCGTATCTCCGGCCGAACGCATGGGTTCGCTTTCTTGGCGGAGCATTGACGGGGTTTCTCCCGGAACTTCTGGCGTGGCTTGCACTCTACGGGTCGTTCGTGAGTCCGTATCTCGGACGGGGTGAAGGGTTTACCTTCCTCCATCCCCATATCATCGAGGTGCTGTTTGCGCCGTGGTACGGCCTCTTTTTCTTCTCGCCGATACTCCTCGTCGGCGCCGCCGGATTGTGGCGCCACAGGGAACGGTATGTTTATCTTCTCGTACCCGCTGCCGCAGTTTACCTCATAGCATCCTGGTCCACCTGGTGGCAGGGAGCAAGTGTCGGAAGCCGCATGATGATCGGGACACTGCCGCTTTTTGCCATAGGGCTTGGTATATCCTTTGAACAACTCCTCAAACGTATGTCAACCCGGATACTCGTCCTTGTTCTTCTCGCGCCCTTGTCCGTCCTCAATGTCCTTCTTACCGCTTCCTACCTCGCACTGCACTGATCCGGGGAGACAAGGAGCGCGCCCTACTCCGACAGTATGCGCCGGTACAAATCGGTAAGCTTGCCTGCGCCGATTGCGATGTCATGGACCCGGATCGCCCTTTTTCTCGCGAGGTCCCCCAAACGGATACGGAGAGGACGGTCGGTTATAAGCCGTTTGAGCTCACGGGAAAGTGAAGCGGTATCTCCCGGAGCGATCAGGATGCCTGCTTCGCCGATATTTTCCGGTATGCCGCCGCTTTTTGTTGTGATGATAGCAAGGCCCGAAGCCTGCGCCTCAAGGAGGCTCGTGTTGTATTGCTCCTCCCAGGTGGTCAGGCGTTTCCCTATACGGGAGACCACGCGCGGCTTACTCGGAGCAACAACTATGTCAGCCCCACGGTAGACATCGGGCATATCATCGTACGCATGATGTTCGTGGATGACCAGAGAGCCGAGACCGTGGCTTTGTTCAAACGCGGTCATCCGGGCCTGCTCCGTCCCGCCCCCGACAAATACCGCGCGGATAGCAGTGCCGGAAAGGTCCGGATCGTGCCTGAGGATAGTAAGGGCTTCCAGGATATCAAAAATCCCTTTGTACTCCTCAAGCCTGCCGACGAACAGTATTGTCACTGCGCGGGGATCCCTTTTCTTCACGCCGGGCGTAAAGCGTTTGGTATCGATGAAATGGCTTATGACCGTGATCTTTCCCGGATTGGCGCCTTCTTCAACAAGCGCGTCCTTCGCTTTTGCGGTCAGTGCGATCATGTGGTCAAGCTCCCGGCGCGCCCGCGCTTTATACTGCTTCCTGCCGTGAATGCCTTCGTTGTTGTGCGGTATGGTTTCCAGTACGGTCGCGATTACCTTGCGGACGTAGCCTTTCCGTTTGGCATCAAGACACTGCTGGGTATAGCGGTAATACGTTTCCGCCGTATGGACGAGGTCAAAGCCCTGCCTGCCGGCAGGCGGGCCTTTAAGTTTTTCTTCAAGACCCCAAAGGTAATGAGCATCAATAAAGAGTCTGTTCAGTATGGACATTTTATACGGAAATTCCGGCAGATCCATGGGAGAAGGCAGTTTGACCACGGGGAAAGCAAACCGATTGTGATACGGAAAAAGTGATCCGAATGCCGTCACCCGGAAATCCCGGACGAGCGGCTCGAAAAACTGCATTTCGTAGCGGTTCAGAAACTTACCACGGACAACGGCTATACTCGGTTTCATAGGTGCTGTATTACGCGGAGAACGGACCGGGCGAATGTATCCCACCGGTACGCTTTCGCTTTAGCGAGCCCCGCGCGGATCATGCGCTCCCGCCGCTTTCGGTCGGAAGCCACGGCAGCAAGCGCCTGGGTAAGCGCTTCTCCGTCATCGGGGGGAACCAGTATACCTGCATCCCCCACCACTTCCGGCAGCGCGCCGGCGGTCGAGGCAATCACCGGACACCCCGAAGCCATGGCTTCTGCTGCAGGCAGGCAAAACCCTTCCCAGCGGGACGGCGAGACCAGAGCTACGGCACCGCGGTAATAGGCCGGCAGATCCGTATCCGGTACAAACCCCAAAAGCTCCACCCGGCCAGCAAGACCGAGAAACGCTATGGTCTTTTTAACTTCCGGATCTTCCCAGTAATCCCCGCCGGCGATCAACAGATCGCATGCCTTTCCGGTTTTCCGGAGAAACGCGGCAAAAGACCGGAGGACGAGGGGGATATTTTTCCCCCGCTTGACCGAGCCGACCGACAAAAAATACGGCCGTTTTGCGCGATACCCGGCGCCTTTGGGATGAAAGCGTTCATCGACTCCGGGATACGCCGCAGTCACCCGGCTACCGTCGACGCCGTAGGTCCTCATGATATCATCGCGGGCGCTTTGGGAAATGGTCACGATATGCCCGGCCCGCGATATCACTTCGCGGGTCTGCCTGGTAAGCCGGTCCGATGAATCCGGATACGATTGCGGCGTATGGAGAAACCCCAGGTCATAGATAAACCCGATGCTTTTGGGGGCACCCGACGGCAGTGCCTGCGACAGACCCAAAAAACAGTCAACCGGCCGGAGCCGGAGTTCGAGGGGAAGACGGATACGGAACCAGCCGGTGGTCGGGCGAAGCACCCGCTCCTCCATACGGCTTCCGAATTCCTTTGTGATATTCCGATCCAGGGGGTCAAAAACATAGAGCCGGTAGATGTTTTCCCGGTCTAAAACGGCCAGATGTTTGAGAAGATTGACGCTGATCCGCCACACGCCGACCTTGAGCCGTGCATCGGCAATGGACAAGGCGCCTGCATCAACCCCGATGATCATGAACGGCCTCCGTATGGGCCGAATTTCCGGACGGCAAAATCCTTTATCCCGTTGAGTTTCCCGATGTTCCCGCCCCAGTATGCTTCAGCAAGCGTCCTCGGCATGCGCAGGAACTCATGCAGTTTGACTCCCGTCGGCGCCAGGCGTTCGACAAACAGAAGATGGTTTCGCGCCAGATAATACTCATGGTAAAAGGATCCCGGGGAAAACGTGCCCGCATCCTGGTGCCGGATACCGGTACCGGGAATGCGGGTAAGCGGATATCCGCGCAGTCTTGCCCGGACGGAGTAATCGGCATCTTCGTAGTACATGAAGTACGGCTCGTACAAAAGTCCGATGTCGCGGATAACGTCGCGGTGCAGCGCCATGCAGGAACCGGAAATATAGTCGGGATTGTTTTCTCCGTTCCCGAGCTTCGCCGTCCAGCGAAGCCTGTCAAACGTACCTCCGAACGGTCCGGCGATGCCCGGAGCTACGGAGCCGAGACCCGAAACAAGATGCCGCACGGCTTTTTCCGTAACCGTAAGGTCCTGGTTCAGGACTACCACCCAGGAAGCGCCCCCGGCAAGACAACCCGGGATCGCGGCATTGGCCGCTCCTCCATACCCGCGGTTTCTTTTGTCGGAATTTTCTTCGATCGTGACCGGATACCCGGAAAGGCATTGTTTGAGGAGCCGAAGGGTCTTCAGCTCGGGTTTATACGTCACGATCACAAAACAAACATCCTGTTTCATAAGCCGTTCCGTTTCATGAGCCAGCCATACACCGGCAGCGGCGCGATTTCCGTATAGTGACTCATGATGTAAGCCCCGACTATGACGGGATAGTAATCGTCATAGTAGGACCTCTCTCTATGATACGGAATATACGCAACATAAGGAACCTTTGCCCGATCAAAAGAGCGGACGAGCGCTTCCTGGACACCGGGGATTTTGGCGTTCCAGGGAAAAAGCGGCGTCCACGGGAGGATGCGCGGCGTCTCGTTGAGGAACATATAGATATCGTCAAAGTTCCCGAAGACAAACAATGGCTTACCACGGGTCTCCCGCGCAAGAAACGATCCGAGCTGCCGGTATTCCGGACCGAAGAATGTACTGGCGGATGCCTGCCGCTCCCGGAACTTTACTGCGCTATGCGCAGCGCCGATGAGGACGAGTACCATAACGGGAAGAACAAGCCGCCGCTTTCCCGAGCGGAGGAAAAAACCCGTGGCCAGGGCGGCAAACGCAAGTGAAGGCACTATACGGATCGCGCCCCACCGGGGAAGTCCTGCCATGAAAAGCGACACGGCAAAAAGCACGGTCAGGACCGCCGAAGCATCCGGGCGCTTCCTCTTTTTCACGAACCACCATGCGAGGACGGAAAGCGGTATAAAAGCCGGCGCGATAAGAGCAACATCACCGGGGCTCGGCGGCAGGATGTAATCATAGCCGGGTCGGGTGAGAAGGAGCGGAAACCGGAATACCCAGAAAAAGAACTGCCCGCCGGCGCCCTGCACGGCAAAATAGAGCCACGTCGCAACAACGCCCATGACCGGCAGCGAGAGAAAAAGAGCCGCGCTTCCCAGTGCGCGGGGCAGATTTCGACGCTCGTTCCCTACGAGAAACAGAACGGAAAACAGAAGCGGCCAGAACGCGGTCTGCTTTATGAGGACAGCCACGGCAAACGCCGCACTCCCTGCAAGGAGAGACCGTGTTGCAAGATCTCTTCTTGCAACGCAGAGCCGGGTATACCCGTACACACCAGAGAACCCCAGAAGGTAAAACGGCAGGAGGATGGTTTCATACCAGATGCCGTTCCCGTCGAATATCGGCTGCCAGAAGATGAAAAACAAAAGCACTATACAGGCCAGGAACGTGCCTTTCAGAAGTTTTCCCGCGATAACAAAGAGCATCGCGTCGGACAAAAGGATAAAGCCGTATGCAACTACTTTGAGTGATGCCGGTGTAAACCCCAGAAACCGATAGAGGGCATAAAGGATATAGTACGCTCCGGGTACGTACGCGAGGACCACGTCTCGGTAGTAGAGCATGCCTTTCGTGAGAAACCAGGGGTAAAAAAGCATCTCCGGCCAGTCCGTGAAATGCGTATGCAGAAGATACGCAAGGTGGAGTATCAGAAGTCCGGCAAGCAGCGCATACGGTACTATCTTTTTCTCCATAGGATTCGGAAGAGGAGAAACACATAGGTCATCTCTTCCATGTAGGCAAATGCCAGAGCCAAAACCAGACCTCTCCACCCGTCCCGATAACCTTTATCTTTTATAAACCGGGCATAGAACATGTGGGGAGAATAAAGAAAAAACTTCTTGAGAGATAACCTTTCTTTTGAAATAACCATTTCACTAGCTCTTAATTTAGCGTAATAAGTAAACTTTGTGAAAACTTGTAATAGGGTTCTATACGAATAATGGAATATAACACTTTTTAGAGTGCCCAGATTTCCTTCAGCATTTATTTCTTCGTGCACTGCGGATTTTGTTGATCTGCCTCTATCTCTTCTAAACAATCTAATCAAGGAATAACTCTCTCCGCCCCAATTTATCTTCTGTCCAAAAGCATATTTTAGATGAGGAATCCAGTATGCAACAATTCTATTTCTAACTCGATTGTTACAAACTTGTGTTAGTTCCTCTCTAAGATGAGGCGATATTCGCTCATCACTATCTAGTATCAAAATCCACTTCCCTTTTGCTTTTTCGATAAGCCACTGCTTCCTTTCACCCAAAGTTATTTTCCCCGAATGAAGTACAGTGCCGCCATATCGTGTTACGAGACTAACTGTTTCATCGGTACTCCCGTCATCGTCTACTAACAACTCATCCCACAGACCGGTGATGCTTTTAAGTGCATCCTCAAGGACATCTCCGGCATTTTTGGTAACCATCAGGATCGAAAGTTTCACAGATTTGTGAGATATCTCATCGACAAAGAATTTCTCTTATGCTTTTATACATGTAATGACCATCCCTGCCCATAGGATTTTTCACAGTGTAGTCCAACCATACTGCAAACCGCAAGGTTTGTATTCTTCACATTTCCCCCTTTGTTCAACCTGTTATTTCAGTCGAAACATCGCCCGGACAAGTAAGAGAAACAAAAATCATACCCGTTCATGAAAAGGTATTTAAGTATACTTATAATCCTTTTTGTTCTGTTGGGTTTTCCGCAGCCTGCCCGGGCAGCAGTAATTTTCTCTGATTCCTTTTCCGGCGGTTATAATTCCTCATGGTATATACCTGATGGTACGATTTCCCCTATCTCATCAACTCATGGTATTACAGCAGCCAATGTAACTAACCCATGGAGCGCAATTGCCTTTCCTTTGACTAGTAACCAAACCTACGATATTAGCTTCGATCTTTGGATAAATTCAACAAATCTTAACAGCGCATGGGGTGGCGGTATAAATGATAATAGTGGCCATTGGAAAGGTTTTGGAAACTGGGTGGGGACTGGTAACTTGGGGTATGACAATTACCTACAAATTCATGACTCAGAACGCGCTGAAAGTATGGTTGTCTGGGACCATAGTCTAGGACTTCACCATCTCGAATTCGTTATTTCTCCAATTGGAGGTACAAATTTTATCGCGATCGAGGATGGTAAGGAACTAACATCGCTAACCACTAACGCCAACTTTAATATTACGGCAACTACGGTCTCCTTTTTTGGTCATGGCGATTACGAAATGGCAAACTTTGTGCTCTCTACTTATGAAGAGCCGACTCCAACACCTACCCCGACCCCCACCCCGACCCCCGAACCCACGGCGACTCCCACCCCCGAACCGACACCGACGCCGACACCGGAACCGACCCCCACCCCCGTCCCTACGGCAACACCTACGCCGGAAGCAACTCCGACCCCCACCCCGACCCCGCCGCAGAAAATCGTTGTGATCCCCGGGCTCGGGGCGAGCTGGAATGCCGATGCAATACTCTCCTGCACATTTTCTCCCGATGAAAGCTGGACCATGAATCCGCTCGCTGAAATCATATATACACCGCTTATGCAGAGGCTTTCCGATGCCGGCTATGACGTCATCCCGTTTTACTACGACTGGCGGAAATCCGTTCCCGAACACGCAGCCTCTCTCCAGAACCTGATCCGGAGCCGCTTATCAGCCAATGAGCTCATCGACATCGTCGGGCATAGCATGGGAGGCCTGGTCGGCCGGGCATATCTGGAAGCATATCCCCAAACGCACGGCATCGGTAAGCTCCTGACCGTCGGAACGCCGCACCGCGGCACTGCCCTCGCCTACCCTGCCTGGTCCGGCGGCGAGGTGTGGGGAGACCTGTTATGGAAATTTTCCGCAACCGCGATACTCAAGCACTGCGGTGGGTTCGTGTCTGATCGGAGGGAGACGCTCCAAACTATCATGCCCGCTGCGGCGAACCTTCTTCCGACCACGGACTATCTCCGTGACCGTAAAACCAAAACCATGCTGCCGCTCGGGACTATGTCCGCACAAAACACCTGGCTTCCGACTGCGGGTTTTTCCCCTCCGTTTAACGGCGCTTCCGTCGGCACCATGGCCGGCACCGGCTTCTCCACACTCCGGAATATCGACGTCCAGAAACCGACGAAGCGCGATGTGCGGCTCGGCAACTGGCTCGACGGCAAACCCGCAGGCAAAGAATACGATACCGCCGGCGACGGCACCATTCTGGCAACAAGCGCCTTAGTGGAAGGTACGACCCAGATCACGATACCGCAAACGCATTCCGGCCTTATCACGTCTGCGGAAGGTAAAGAGGCAATTGTCGGATTTTTCTCGGGTCTCGCACCCGAGACACTCAGAAAACCGCTCCTGGGAGAACCTTCCTCACTGCCGCCGGAAACCGCGCTCGTCGTCATCGCCCATCCATCCATGTTCTGGCTTTTTGATGCAAACGGCGCCGCAATCCGCGACCAGGATGGTATGGCTGCTGTGGTAAACCCGAAAAACGGAACATACCGGCTCCTCATATTTCCGAAGGGAGCCAAGACGACCCTTATCGTCGGACAGTTCCTTGCAAACGACCGGATACTCTGGAAGGAATACACCCTCAAGAACCAGCTTCCCAAATACCGCGTCATCCGCTTCAACGACAAAACGCCCAAAGAGAACGCCGTAGAATAACGGACCTGCCCGATCGCACGATTGTCCTTGCCGGACTTCCCGACACCGGTCTCCGATAGTTCCCGGGCCTAGAGTGCGGGAGAGAAACCCCCAAAATCCAAATCTTGAGAAGTATTTCTTAGTGGTACATTCGGTTTTCCCCGGTCGGCGTTTCGTTTACCGACAAACAGACGATCATCTCCGCGATCAGCAAAGTGATAGTACGTATGCCACGCATCATCAAAGTATATGGCAATCTTTGATCCATGATCCTCATCCTGCAATCGATCCAGCTCACCATTCATACCAAGTGTGGGTCTCATAAATACTTAACTCGCATCGTACAGATATTTTGCAGTTCCGGATCAAATATGGCAGCGAGAGTGATAATTCTTTTGGAAAACTGTTATGCATCCAGAGTAAGGCGTGTGCAAATCGATCAAGTTTCCGATTGTACCATATCCTATCGGTCTCTAAATGTGCATCTGTAATCCTGATCGCCGACATTTCACCGAAAATTTGACCGAATACGGAGGAATACATATATGGAGGTATTGAGTCTCCCTGAACAAACGGAGTTATCTCAAAACCCTGACATTCCGGAAAATTTTCGAGCTCAACGTGCTCGGGCAGCTCTCGGCGATGCAGGCCGTGATCCCTGTCATGCGGAAACAACATTCCGGGTGATCGTCAATGTCAGCTCCGGTACGGCACGTATGAACCTTCCGGACATGAGCGCCTACGCGGGTACCAAACGCATGGTAGCTGCCCTTTCCCTTGCCGCGCGCGAAGAACTCGAAAAACGACGGCATCACTGTCCCCGTCATGTACCCCTCCATGACCCGGACAAATTTCGAAAAAAATACCATAAAGACAGGCGTCCGGGTAGGGGTTCACTTTCCCCACACAAACGAACCGAGGACACCGAGAACGGTAACGATGATGCCGACCGTTGCGCCGAGGTCATAGACGGACTTGAACACGGCGCAAATGAGAAGTCCCAACCCTATACCGGTGACGACATAGACCAGTGCATACGGTTTGGTATACTCACGAAATTTTTGCATACTGTTTCCTCCTCTTCCCCAGTGTAACAGACACGGAAAACGAACGGATTCGCCGAACGATCGGATAGTGGGCGCATCAGGACTTGAACCTGAGACCTTTTCAATGTCGATGAAACGCTCTACCAGCTGAGCTATGCGCCCCAAACTCTCATTGACTCAGCTAATTATATCACCTACACTTATTCTAGCGGTAGAGTTTCAGAACTATGGAATTGGTAAAACGCGCAATAGCCGCGGTTTTTGATTTTCTCCAGGGTATCGTCGTCGTCATGGCGGTCGTCGTCATGATCTATCTTTTTGTCATGTCTCCGCAGGAAATCAACGGCCAGTCCATGGAACCGAATTTCCACAACAACGAATTCATCCTCACCAATAAGCTTTCCTATCGCCTGGGCGATCCGAAGCGCGGCGACGTCGTCATCTTCAAATCACCGGAAAACAAGGATATCGATTTTATCAAACGGGTCATCGGATTGCCCGGCGAACAGGTGACGCTCAAAGACAACGGGATCTACATCAACGGCCAACGGCTGGATGAACCGTATCTTGCTCCGGATGTATATATTTTCGGGGAAAGTTATCTTCACGAAGGGCAGACGATTATCGTGCCGCAGGGAGACTATTTTGTTCTCGGCGACAACCGTCCGCATAGCTCCGACTCACGGGAATTCGGCCCGATCGCGAAAACGGATTTCATCGGGAAGGCCGTCCTCCGGTACTGGCCGCTTCCGCTTCTCGGGGTGATACGGCGCCCGACCTACAATATCCCCTGATTCGGCTCAATTCTATTTTTTGCTGAGGCGCTCGTGGATGAGCTTGAGGGTCTGACTCGTCGATTCCAGGTTTCCGCGGATGACGAAGATGAGTCTCGCCTCAACTTTGGACTGCGTGATCTTCACGAGGCCGCCGATTGCCTGTGCGATATCTTTAGAGATGTTGTCAAGCTCGTCACTGTGAATGCGCTCGACCTTATGGACCGGCGCTTTATCGTTTGCCGCTTTGAGCCTCCGCGCCAAATCCTCGGCCCGGCGCACCGATGCGTTTTCGGCCAAAATCGTCTTATATGCCTCAACCATGAGTTTCACTTCCCCGAGCCCCGCGATAGCCCGCGCATGCCCTTCGCTGATGGCTTCCGAAATAAGCCCGTCCTTGATCGCATCCGGAAGCGCGAGGAGTCGCATGGAATTGGATACATACGATTCGCTTTTGGAAACACGTTTGGCAATCTCGGAAACCGGCAGCCCGAAATCCTCGACAAGCCGCTGGAATGCCTGTGCGCGGTCTATGGGGTTTAGGTCCTCCCTCTGGACGTTTTCGACGATGGCCATTTCAAGCATCCCGCGGGCGGTCGTCTCCCGGACGAGTACCGGTACGGTCGCAAGCCCCGCGAGCTTCGAAGCGCGCCACCGGCGCTCTCCTGCAATCAGTTGATACCCGGCCGGCGTTTTGGCTACCACGAGCGGTTCAAGCACGCCGTGTTCACGGATCGAGTTAACGAGTTCGCTGAGGGATTCCTGAGATATGAGTCCGCGCGGCTGCAGGGGATTGCTCTCGATGAGATTGATATCAAGCTGCAGGATTTGCTGTGTATCGGCCATACTACCCATGGACCGGCAGGATGGAAACGAATTGCTGACCCCGTTTGACGGAAAAATGCACTTTCCCCTTTGCCGTCGCGTATATGGTGTGATCCTTGCCAAGGCCGACGCCGTCGCCCGGATGGATTTTGGTGCCCCGCTGCCTGACGATGATGCCGCCGGGCGCGGCGTACTGCCCGCCATATACTTTGACGCCGAGCCGCTTGGATACGGAATCTTTATTGCCTTTCGCTACTCCGCCCGCTTTGATATGTGCCATAGTGAGATACGTTTCCTAGTGTCTTCGTACTATATAGAACTTACGCCGGACCACCGCCTGGGGCCGACTATATTCTATAGGACCGGTTACCACAGTATAACCAAGCATTTCACACTTGTCAATTACTTTTTTCACGGAAATCGTATGTGCTCCCAGCACATATTCCGGCAGTGCGATGAGTACGGTGCCGCCGGATTTGACCACAGTCTGCCAGTCGCGGAGGCAGCCGATATATAATTTTTCAAGGCCTTTTACGATATTTTTTATCCGTCCGGCGTCGTTCTCCACAGGCGCCCCCGTACGTCCGCCGAAAGAAGTCGGACCCATGTACGGTTCCGTCACGACGGCGTCGATACTTCGGGGGGGGATCCGTTCGGAAATATGCGTCGCATCGATACGGAAAAGGTGCCAGGGGCGCCTGACCGCCCCCGTCCTGCCGGCAATGTAGGCAAGGTTCTGTTCCGAAGCAGAGACCGCCTGATCCGACGTGTCACCTCCCCAGACATCCGCTCCGAGACTGTAGGCTTCAGTAAGTATCGTGCCCATTCCGCAAAAGGGGTCAAGCAGTGTTTTCCCTTGCGGGTTGGGGCCGAGCGCGATGTTGACGATCATCCGCGCGACTTTCGGCGGCAGCATACCGCTTTTGGGATCGGCAGACGGTCTGCCGTAATCCCGTGCACTCCATGCTTCAAACGGCTGGACTTCCAGAGTCCTGCCAAAAACCACCCCGGCATCAGAGGGGATAAGTAAAAAATCCAGCGCGTGCTGTTTGGCAATAGCTACACTCGAGAGAACGGACCCGTCATGCGGGAGAAGATACCGCACGTGCCGCCCTTCCCCGGCGAGTATCTCTTTGCATTTCCGGACCAGGTCCCGGGGATAGTGCGCATCATCGCCGTACCAACTGAGGCCAAAGGCATCATATCCTGCACTACCTGAGACAACAGACGAAAGTGTTTCCGGATCCGGTAATTTTCCCTCATCCAACAATTCACCTATCTTTACCGTCCCTCCGAGACGCGCGATCCATTGCCGTGCTTTTTCCGGGGAACTTTCCCCCGGAAGGTATGCTACGCGTTCGTGGATCCGCTTGGATGCCGGGGAAAGAGCACATAATTCGAAGAAAGAAAGATCAGGGGTTCTCCCGAAAACAAACAGCAGGCCTTTCATGCACCTTCTATGGAGACGATTTCCAGTTTAGTGAGCATCGGGCGGAATCCGATGGATGACCGTTCCCGCACTTTCGATTTAAACCGCCGGACGTGAATTTTCTCTCCCTTGTATTGGGAGACGATTTTGGCAGTTACCGTGGCCCCCTTCACGTTCGGCGTGCCGACCTTTATTTTGCCGTCGCCCGTCAGAAGCACCTCCTCGATCTTTATCGTATCTCCCGCGTTTCCTACGACACGGTCGACCTCTATGACCTCTCCGGGAGAGACTTTATATTGCTTGGAACCGACAGAAATCACGGCAAACATAGCGTGGTATTGTACCAAACACTACCGGGCAATTGCAATGCCGGTTCCCCGCCGTTCACTCCGCCTGAGGGACCAGAGCATCCCGAAGGAGACCGCAATGGACAAAATAGAGCTCCCTCCGTAGGATACGAGCGGCAGCGTGATACCGGTAATCGGGATGATGCCCATGTTCATACCGGCGTTGATAAAAATCTGCGTCAGAAGCATCATAAAGAGTCCTATGGAGTAGACAAAAGGCGTGAGATGGTCAACAACGCCCCGAAGAAGCGGTGAGATCGTCCGCCAGAGGAGTACCGCATACCCCAGGAGGAGGAGTATCCCTCCGAAAAAACCGAACTCTTCCACCAGTGAGGCGAAAATGAAATCCGTATGGTATTCGGGCAGAAACCGGAGGTGGCTTTGCGTCCCGCGCCCCAACCCCCTGCCAAAGAGCTGCCCGCTTCCGACGGCAATCATCGCCTGAAGCGCGTTGTATCCCGCGCCTTTGGGATCAAGTCCGGGATCCAGGAACGTGAGGATCCGGGCGCGCTGATACGGGTGGAGAGCCTCCCACCCAACGGGAAGGAGGATGCTTCCGAGTACCGCGCTTGCGATACATACGCCGATCGGAAATCCGGCCGCAATCATCATGCCCATCCAGGAAGACGCAAACACGAGAGCGCTCCCGAGATCCGGCTGTTTAAAGATAAGAATGAACGGAATGGCAAACAGGATGGTGTGCATCGCGGCGTGGGGGAGATTCCGCGGCGGATAGCGGGCAAATAGCCACGAAAAAGCCAGAAGTATGAGCGGCTTGGCGAGCTCGGAAGGCTGGAGCTGAATACCTCCGATCATGATCCATCGCGTTGCCCCGCGGATCGTCGGTCCGAGATACGCTGCCAGAAGGAGGAGAAGCGACAAGACATACCCGTACGGCGCAAACCACAGGAGTATGACGGCATCAACCTGTGCCAGGACGATCATGAGGAAAAATCCCATGACCAGGTAGAGGGCCTGCTGGGTAAAAAGACCGTGACTCACCGACAGAAGGAGAAATAATCCGAATAACCCGAGGCAGGAGATGGTCAAGAGATCTATCCAGTCGACAGCGCGAGCGAGTCTCCCCATATGATCGTGTCTGCAAGCGTTTCCCGCTTGAGTACTTCAAGATTTTTACTGCCGAGATCCTTATACGTTTCCGGTACCTCCAGACGAATGCGTTCATCTATTTTACACCCTTTGTCCTTACGCAGTTTCTGTATTTCGCGGACAAGATCCCGGGTTTTCCCGGCCTCAATATCCTGATTGCCGACATCCGTTTGGCCGCCGGCCGAATAAACTTCTGTCGCTTCATTGTTTGCTCCTTCATACTCCAATATATTCACGTTGGCTTCTGCCGACACGACACGGAGTATTTCCGGGTGTACCTGACGCGGCCCCCGATACCCGAGCCGGAGAAACGGCACCCGCACTTTCACGTTGGCTTGTTTGCGGAAAGCCAAAAGTGCGGATGTCACCTGTCTTCCGTCAGACATGGCGTGTTCAAGCGCTGTATCGACGAGGCCGGTATCTGCCTCCGGCCAATCCGAAAGATGGACCGAGATCTTCCCGGTAAGGTTCCGGTATATTTCATCGGACACAAACGGCACAAACGGTGCAAGAAGCGCCGTCAGTGTCGTCAACACCTCATACAGGGTCGTATAACAGGCCGCTTTATCCTCTGCGTCGGATGCAGCCGGTCCCACACGGTCACGGCTCCGGCGGACGTACCACTGTGACAGATCCGTCACGAATGCTTCTACCGCGCCTGCTGCGGTTGCCGCGTCAAAGCGTTCAAGAGAGGCTGTGACGACAGCTATCAGCCCGTTGAGTTTACTCACTATCCACCGGTCCAGAACATTGGCTGATGGCGTTTTCGTCCCCGGATGCCACCCGTCCACCAGCGCATACGTCACGAAAAAATTGTAGACGTTCCAGAGAAGGAGATGAAACTGCCGGCGGGTCTCGTCCGCATTGCGGTAGCCGAAGAGGATATTCTGATCGGGATTGTGTCTCGCGAACATCCAGCGCATGACGTCAACGCCTATTTTGTCCGCCCCTTCCCCGAACTCGATTGCATTCCCCCAGGATTTATGCATGGGCCGGCCGTCCTCCCCGAGCATGCTCGCATAGCCGAGGACCGTCCGGAAGCACGTCCGTTTTTCAAGCACCGTCGACATGGCAATCATCGAGTAAAACCAGTTCTTGAACTGGCCCGGGAACGACTCGGTGATAAAATCCGCAGGATACCACGATTTCCAGTAGGTTTTATCGCCGGTATAGCTGAGCGTACCGGTCGCCGGATCGACAAGCGTCGAAAACCCGACGATACCCGCATCAAGCCACACGTTGCCGACATCGGGAAGCCGTGACACAGGCTTGCCGCACTGCCCGCAGGCAATTTTGACGTCATCGATGTATGGCTTATGGGGCGAGTGGCCGTCAAATGATTTCCAACCGGCTATGGCTTTTTCCCTGAGTTCCTCGCGGCTCCCGATAACGGTAAACCATCCGCAGGACGCGCACTCGTAGATCGGGAGCGCAAGCCCCCAATAGCGGTTGGGCTTACTGATGAGCCAGTCATGCATATTCGTGAGCCAGTCCAGTTCCCGGTCAAGTCCGAATGCCGGTTTCCAGGTGATTTGCTTTGCCGTTTCGATCATCTGCTGGCGCAGGGTTTTCCCTTTTCCTTTTTGATCACTCCTTTTGGACTTCTCCGGCTGGTCCATACTGATATACCATTCATCCGTCACTTTCCAGACAAGCTCGGTTTTACATCGCCAGCACGCCGGATACCGATGAAGATAGTTCTCCACCTTATACATCGTCAGGTGATCGGCCGTACTCCGGGATAGCAGATAGTCAAGGACGATCTCCGGGTGTTTTTTGGCGTTCTTGCCGGTCAGAAACCCGAGCCCGTCAAGATAGGTCGCTTCATCATCGATAACCGGTATCATGGGAAGCCCGTACTTTTTTCCGAGCCGGAAATCCTCGGCTCCGGCGGAAACGGCGGTATGGACGAGTCCCGTGCCTTCTTCCGTGGAGACCGGCAGTATGAGCGGGTCGGTCATCACGACCTTATGGAACCGATCGGCGTGGGCTTTTGCTACGGCGGCAACAGCAGGAAGAGCATCAAAGGGAGCAGTATAGGTAAGTCCGTCAAGTTCTTTCCCCTTTACGGTTTTCTGAATTTTCGCGCCGGTTCCGAATACCGCGGGAACCCGCTCCCTGACGATCCAAAACGAATCGCCGTTCTCATCCGTCACAAGGGCGTAATCAAGCGATGCATCCGCCGCGACGGCTATGTTTGCCGGTATGGTCCAGGGTGTGGTCGTCCAGATCAACAGATACTCCCGGGAACGGCCGGTGATGGGAAGCGGCAGGTACACCGATTTGTGGCTCACCTCCTTATAGTCCTCCGTCAGCATCTCGTGCTGGGATATCGCCGTCTGACACCTCGGACACCACGGCACGGAGTCTTTGCCTTTGTAGATCCAGCCCTTCTCATGACACACCTTCAGGAAGTACCAGATCATGTAGTTGTTTTCGTCCGACATCGTATAGTACGAGTGGTCCCAGTCGACAATATACCCGAGACGCTTACTTTGCTCCGACTGGATTGAACTGTACTTTTGCACACGCTCCTTGCATAAGTCCACGAATTTCGCAATTGAGGCTTTCGGGTCCCCGGGTACGAGGTTTTCGATGTCCCGTTTGTTTTTTATCCCCAACTCCTTCTCAACTTCTACTTCCACCCAGAGCCCCTGGCAGTCAAATCCGTTCTGAAACCGCTCCTTATACCCGCGGAGTGCAAAAAACCGCTGCCAGAGGTCCTTGTAGGTCCTGCCCCATGCATGGTGGACTCCCATAGGATTATTGGCGGTGATGGGACCGTCCAGGAACGAAAACCGTTTATCTGACTGGTCATTTCGGTGAAGATATGCCGCCACGATGCCGTCCCTGTACCAACGGGCCAGCGTGTCCTTCTCCATTTCCGGAAAGTTTATCTCTGTCCGGACCGGTTTGAACGTATGGGATATGGTCATAAAAAACCCGCTCTCCTTCCATTATATAAGGCCGAGCGGCATGCCGGGGTACCACCTTATTTTGGAGCTTCGCGATTTCGAAACTCGTTTTTGCGAACTAACGAATAACGAACTAACGCATGTGCTCCCTTCATTCCAGCTGTTACGGGCATACCCGGGATGGTCTACTACGGCCGCAAAACCGGTTCTTCATCCGGCGCCGACTCGCGCAGTAGCGCATAGTCCGTCCCCCATGGATAGTGGAAGCACGCGCCGTTATCTATTGCCAGTATACCAAATAGCCGCCGGGAGAACAAATTGTGATATAGATCACATCCCATTTGTTGTGCGTACCGGAAAGACCTGAGATAATACGGCTGATATGAAACCGATTTTTCGTATCATCTCATTTACGCGGCGCTTTGCACTCTGGTATATCGGTATGGGGCTTTTCGTCCTTTCGGTATCGGCGCTTTCGCTGGTCGGGCCGTTTCTGTCCAAAAGCATCGTCGACCTCATCGTCGCAAAACTTACGGGGCACCCGGGAAATATCTCCATGTTTTTGGTTTTTTTGGGTGGCATCATAGCCACGGATATCGCGATTACACTCTTTACCGCTCTCGGCCAATGGGCCGGAGATCTTTTGACCATCCGGCTTCAGACGTTTCTCTCCAAAGCGTTTTACGAGCACGTCCTTTCCCTCCATATCGGCTATTTCGACAATGAAATTACCGGACAGATCGTGAACAAAATGTACCGCGGCATTACCTCCATTACGGAGTTTATGCAGAATATGCTTAATAATTTCCTCCCCTTCTTTTTTACGGCCTTTATCACCATTGTGGTCCTCTCGTTCTATTCGCCGGTCATCAGTATCCTCCTTTTTATCCTCTTCCCGGCATATATCCTCATATCCCACGGATCAAGCAAAGCATGGATGGGCATAGAAGACCGGAAAAACACGCTCGTTGACCAGAGCCAGGGACGGGTGTTTGAAAGTTTCGTCGGCATCCGCGTCGTCAAATCCTTTGCGGCAGAACTCGGAGAACTGGCCTCGTTCCTGAAAACCCGGCGTGAGGTTGAGGATCTCACGAAAACGCAGACACGGCAGTGGCACCTCTATGATTTCGGCAGGAGACTCGTCCTTAACATCATCCTGTTTGCGATTTTCAGCTATATCGTCTACTGGACCTATCACGGACGGTATACATTGGGAGATATGACGCTCCTTCTCCAGCTCGTCCAACAGGCGCGGTTCCCTTTGTTTGCCATGTCATTTATCCTTGGCCAGATACAGGAAGCAAGCGCCGGATCTGCCGATTATTTCCGGGTGCTGGAAACCTCGTCCCGTATTACCGACCGCCCGGGCTCCGGAAAACTGGTCATCCCGTCTCCGGCGCGGATACCGGAGTTTATTTCGTTTGACCGCGTGTCGTTTGCGTACGACGCCGTCCGAAACGTCCTCAGCGATATATCCTTTACCGTCCGGCGGGGCGAGCGGTTTGCACTGGTCGGCGAAAGCGGACAGGGAAAATCCACACTCGTCAATCTCCTGCTTCGCTATTACGAACCGCAAAAAGGCACGATCCGTATTGCCGGACAGGATATCCTGACGGTCAGCCAGGAATCGCTCCATCGCGAGATTGCCGTCGTCTTCCAGGAGTCGCTCCTTTTTTCCGGCACGATCATGGACAATATCCGCTATGGAAATCCTGCCGCATCGGATAGCGATGTCAGACGTGCGGCGCGCGCCGCCAATGCGGACGGCTTCATTACCGAACTTACCGACGGATATAAAAGCCTCATAGGGGAACGCGGGGTGCGGCTCAGCGGCGGGCAGAAACAGCGCATCGCCATAGCCCGTGCGATCCTCAAAAACGCGCCGATCATCATTCTCGATGAAGCGACGAGCTCGCTCGACAGTAAGGCGGAACTCGAAGTGCAGAAGGGTCTTGCGGCACTTCTCAAAGGGCGGACAGCAATGATCATCGCACACAGACTCTCGACCATCGCCAATGCCGACCATATCCTGGTCCTCGAACACGGGAAAGTGGCGCAGTACGGGAACCATCGGGAGCTTGTCCGGGACAAAAAGGGTCTCTACGCGCAGCTCGTTTCCCTCCAGCAAACCCTCATGGCCGCCCCGACGGAAGAACGCCAAAAACAGCTTGCGGCGTTTGATTTGGTGGGATAATGAGGCAACTCTGCTTCAGTAAAAGCGCCCATTCATGATTCAACCCGTCGGGTTGAATAGGTTTAAACCTATTGGACGCCAACCACTAGCGAGGTACTCAACACTCCTCAATAGCTGCCCTCTATGGCAATAAATCCCATGGACTCGGTTCCTCCGGCGCAAGCCGTATACGGTCCTGATGCTCGGGGGAAAAGACGCCTGGTATCATAACAAAGGGAAGATAGCCGATGGCATTGTCCTCTTGATCATCGATAAACAGCCAGACCCCTATGACATACTCGTCTCCGAGCTCCTGAGCCTCACGGGCATGTTGTTTCTCGTGAACAATTCGTTCCGTATATCCCTCCGCCCCGAGAAAAACCAGAAATCGCTCCAATACGTCGAACGAGCCGAACGTATACATGTCCCGGTCAAAATGGACGCGGTCCTTCCATACTTCGCACAGAGCCGTAATGCGACCTGTTAGTTCGTCTGAGGTCATGAGCCCTTGCCGTTCTTTGTGCATCAAGTCCCGTTGAAGGACGAGAAAGTCGTACAGATCGCTATATCGGGTGGTCGGTCTGATAATATGCGTATCGATTTCTTCTTTAGCGTTCGGCATATTCTTTTAAAAATCTGTATTCAAATCTTACTATAACATTCATGAGTCCGGCCGTGCAGTCTTGTATCTTTTCTGTTTTGGCTTATAATACGCTGTCAGTTCAGGACCTAAACATCAGAGCTTGTTTAGGGTGTCTTACCTGCCTGCTATAGTCGTTGCGCCTTAACAACTCCGGGTGTCAATCTCGGCAGAGCCGACGGGAAGATAGTCTCTCCTGTCTTTCTCTAGGCTCTGCCGAGAGGACGGGAGAGGGTTGCATTCGGCACCCAATACGACTTTATGTGTGAAGGGAGGTGAAACCCGTGCAATCGCCATTAAATCCAAACAGGGAAAAAGCAGCGACTCTCATCACAAAGGCAGAAGAGATCGCTGACGAGGTGGTCGACCTGGCTAAAGAGGCTGTCGCGTTGGATCTCGACCCATTGACCGAGACCGACATTAGAGACATCGCAAGGAAAGTGGGGAAGGCAGCCGACGCCTATCTTGAAGGATTGGGGATTCAGGTCGAAACAAAGTAGCCAGACGTCAAAAAAATCCGGAGAATCAACCCTCTCCAAATTTTTCCGGCGAAAGGAGAAAAGCCTATCGAGAAATTCCAAATTGGTTATCAAATCGGGATCTTATGACAACGGAGGAATAAAATGCACTTAACTCGCGCTCAACAGATTTTGCGCATACTCGGCTGGGCTGGGGTGGTATTCCTCTTCGGGCTCACACTGATCCTCGGCGTCCATCCGGAGGTAACCATTGGTTTCGGACCGCTCACGATTTCCGCGGTCGTACCAATCGGCGCAACAACGGTCGTCGAGGGACTTTGTCTCTACTTTAAAAAGGGACCAGCAACCCGTCGGGTTACTTAGGTTCAAACCTCCAATGATCGATCGTTTGCTTCCCGAAAACATGTAAGAATTCCGCACTAATTCCGGATGTGCTACAATCATCTCGATATGAGTGAACCTGAACAAAACAGCACAGTTCAAAAACTCTTAAAGGATTTGTGCTCGCTCTTTCCTCTTCCTGCACTTCACATACGTCAGACAGAATATTACATGCCGGAAGCTCATGAACTGAGGAACACGCACCCTGATTGGCCGAGTGTATACTTGGGAAATTTCACCAGGGAACAACTTCAACGAATCAGTGATGATGAATTTTTTCCGGTGTATCTCCGGAACTGGGCTTCCATGCTGAGCGATTGTTATCTCAACGAAGACGCGGCTGCTCAAGGAATTGGTGAATTAGCGGAGTTGCGGCAGCGCGAACAAATCTACGGAAAAGAATTACGTTCCAATTGGTCTTTTCCCGTACCAGAACCCGTTAGAACGTATATGATAGAAAACGGTTTGCTTCCCGTTAATGCAGATATTGTCCCCAAGGAACTACATTTCGAGTAGAGTGCTTCTTCAGCGTTAACTCCCAGTAGCAAAAATGCAGGGATGTCAAATTCGTCTTCCTTAGGTAGAAGATCATCGTATCTCGGTCATGGCCTTCTCAATTTTATGAATAGGATTGCTAATCTAGAACAGCAATCATACGTTCTGCCTGTACTAAAAACGCTTCCATTGTGGAGTCGTTTTGAAGAGTGATAGTCGCAAAATTCCGAATTTCTTCCAGAAGCGCATGTTCTTGTTCCTCTCGTGATTGAAACGATTCTACATCTCCGGATCGACTGGAATCCAATAGTGCACGTGCCTCTGCACGCCTGCGTCTCATCTCATAGTCTCTCGCACTATCATCAGGATTCAACGTGACAAAAATTACGTTTCCAACCGCCTCCTTCGGTCGTCTTGGACCGAATAAAACCAACTTAGTGTAACCCGTTTCGGCCGATTTCAAAATCGCAAGCCTCACTAAAATATCATCACCGAACATTTCCTTGAAACTAATCCCGACGTCTATTTTATCCTGGTTGTTATTACGATCCTTTCCCCACGCAGTTGCAATATCCCGCGCCATATCGGAAAACGTGATGAGGTGATAGTTGTGGGCTGCAAAAACTGGCCGTAATGCGTCTTTCCAGGAAAGTTGGTGACCGGCTACTGTCACAACATTTACCCCATTCATTTGCGGTCCGAGGCGCTGTACCCTATCCACGACTCTCCCGAAGTGATCAGTAAGATACTCAGTTATACAGACGGTGGATAGTGTGGGTTCAAACCTCGCCACTCGATTACTTAGATCCTGCATAACCCGGATAAAAAGTTCCTCATGCCTGTCTTTAAGGGTTGACGAAGGTTGAAGTGCTAAAGCAAGACAGAAATAAAAGAAACAACAACCCGTCGGGTTGAATAGGTTCAAACCTGTTCTCTCCTAACTCCTCTGCCGCAGGAATGCGGGGATGTCGAATTCGTCTTCCTCGGGCGGAAGATCATCGGAAGCAGACGGGAACGTTGAAGACTGCGCCGGCTGCACCGGAGTTTGCCGTGGCTGAAAATTCTGCGGCTGTTGCGGCTGCTGAGCCGGTTTCTGATAGACGGAAGTGTTCCCGCCCATGGCGCCGCCCGTCATCGCCCCGCCCATAGCCGGACGCCCCGATAATTCCCGGAGGCGCTTTTTGGTTTCGTCAAAGCCTGTGGCTATCACCGTGATTTTCACCTGGTCGACCAGGTGGTCGTCGATGGTTGCGCCGAAGATGATATTGGCATCGGGGTCGACAGCCGCGGCTATCTGCTTAGCCGCCTCATCCACTTCGCTCATGGTCAGGTCCGGACCGCCGGTGATGTTAAACAATACGCCTTTGGCCCCTTCTATGGAAAGCTCAAGAAGCGGCGATGCGATAGCGGTGCGTGCCGCGGTTGCCGCCCGGTTTTCCCCGACGCCGGTACCGATACCCATAAGGGATGATCCTGCCTTGGTCATGATAGTCCGGACATCGGCAAAGTCAACGTTTATAAGTCCCGGCATGGTGATAAGATCCGCTATCCCCTGCACCCCCTGACCGAGCACCGAGTCAGTCACCCTGAAGGCCTCAAGGAGGGTCATTTTTTTATCGATGACGTCAAGGAGCCGTTGGTTGGGGATAACGATGAGGGTATCTACTTTATCCTTCAGGTTCATGATCCCCTCTTCGGCGGTCACCATCCGCCGCGTTCCTTCGAAATGAAACGGCTTCGTGACGACGCCGACGGTGAGGGATCCGAGCTCGCTCGCGATCTCCGCAATGACGGGTGTTGCCCCGGTACCGGTTCCTCCGCCTTCCCCGCAGGTCAGGAACACCATATCGGTATCGCGGAGATATTCCTTGATTTTCTCCCGTGATTCTTCTGCGGCCTGTTGGCCGATGTCCGGATTGCCTCCGGCGCCCAATCCCCGCGTCAGATTTTCCCCGATCTGGATCTTCGTCGTCGCCTGACAGGTCAGAAGCGCCTGGGCATCGGTGTTGAGCCCGATGAAATCCACTCCCGCAATCTGATTGACACCGATCATGGAGTTGAGGGCGTTGGAACCCCCTCCGCCGATGCCGATAACTTTAATTTTGGCAAAATGCGCAATATCGGGTTTTATAAGCATACCATTTGACGTGAGAGGCAGGACCTCACCGGTCCGGGCAGAAAGCTGAAATCAGAACTTCGAGAGACTGCGGCAACGGTACGGATACCACATTCCGGATACGTTCCGCACCCATTAGGGCAGAAATGACTTTACCAGATCAACCACTCGTCCCGCAATACCCTTGACGGGAATATGCTGGCTGATTTTTCCGATATTTCCGAACATGGTCCCGCCTTCGGACTTTTCCATACGGATGCCATAGAGAAGAAGTCCCACCGAAGCCGCGTACGCAGGAGTCATAATCTCATCGATCAGTCCGCTTATCCGCGTCGGTGTTGCTATGTGGACCGGCATGGCAAGGTTTCTCCTTGCTGCTTCCGCTGCACCGACCGTCAGCGCTCCGCCTCCCGTGATGACGACCCCCGACGGCGTCATGCCGCCGAAGCCGCTGCGCTTGATTTCAAGACCCACCATGGTAAAAATTTCGTTGAGCCGCGGCTTTACGATGCCTTCCACCAATGTTTTTTTCGATACCGTTTTCATCTCTTCCGAAAGCCCGAGACCGCTCACGTCGAGCTCATCCCCGATTGCATCCTTTTTCTGTTTGGGCTTTTCCTCTTCCGGGAGTATGGGCAGCTTGGGCGCTTCGCCGAGATGGATCTTGATTTTCTCGGCGCTTTCAAGCGACACGCGCAGCCCCGCGGCGACGTCTTTGGTGATATTGATGGCGCCGATCGGGATAACGGACGAATACGACAGCGCGCCTTCGACAAAGATCGCAACATCCGTGGTGCCTCCGCCGATATCCACGAGTACGACACCGAGTTCTTTTTCCGTATCAGAGAGGCTGGAAAAGGCGGATGCCAGTCCGCCGAATACCGCAGAGACGACTTCTATCCCAAGCTCCTCCACACACTTGTGGAGGTTCCTTACCGCGGTAGCGCCGCCGGTCACCAGATGCGTATCAACTTCCA
Organism: Patescibacteria group bacterium; assembly: GCA_023379025.1. Classification (GTDB taxonomy): domain Bacteria; phylum Patescibacteriota; class Microgenomatia; order UBA10105; family UBA927; genus JAMCTH01. Next base: position 63,181 of record JAMCTH010000005.1, read on the forward strand.
GGCGTACACCGGTCATCCCGACCGGATCCACGATTCCCTCCTGACTGTCTACGACATATCCCCGCGGCAACACATGAAGGATTTCCCGTGAAGAAGGGAGTTGTATGGCTTTGGCAGCTTCGATGACCCGACGGACGTCGTTTCCTCCTATTTCCTTATCGGGTTCTGCCACCGCTACAACGCCGTGCGAGTTCATGGAAGCGATGTGATTACCCCCGACGGAAATATACGCGCGTCCGACCGTCACGCCGGCCATCCGTTCCGCCGCCTCAACGGACTGGGAGATGACGCCTGTGGCTTCTTCTATGTTGACCACCTGTCCTTTACGAAGACCCTTGCTTGGCACTGTCGACACGCCCAGGATATTTGCCGTCCCCTCTTCCGTAGCCGAGGCAATAAGCGTCGTAATTTTTGAAGTCCCGACGTCTATGCTGGATAGGACATGGTCACGTGCCATAAATGGCGTACGCGGGGATACGTATATCTTCATCCGCCGGGTACGAAATATATACACTAGTATAAAGCGTTTCCTCTGTCCGATACAACAGGTTTATTCTGATATGGTATTCTTTGACCGGCTTCGTCGGACATAACGCTTTTTGGTGCAATCAAAATGTGACTACTGGTTTGTTGAACCGGAGATCGACGTGCGAAGGCAGCTTACCTTTTATTTTAAACCCCGCCATAAGGATTTGTAAAGCAGATCCGAGTGTTTTGGTATCGGCATCCTGGGAAAAATAGATGTCCGTTTGCGGCGTTTTTGCAAGAAGCGACGTGCTCTCATAAGACGTGATCTCACGGACATCGAGATAGGTCCGTGTTGCATCCAAAAACCCTATACCCGTGAGGACGCGACGGTCCGATACCTGAACGCCTTCAACAAGCGGCGAGACGGGAAAAATGAGGACCGGCAATCCGCTCTGGCGCACGTCATCAATGACATATCCCTTATCATCCAGGCCGACCGTCCTCCCGTTACTTCTGAGGACAACAACCGCGTTCCGCGCCAGGACGGTGATCACCAGCGTATGCGGATATTTTTTGGATACGGTTAATGCACCGATAAGCGGATTATCCTCAAGAATCTGCTTTTTCAGTTTCGATGTTGAAAGAAACAAAAGGCTCTGCGGCAGCGTTTTCTGATTGACGTCCACCTGTACATTCTGCCCGACTACTTCGATCTTTTGTATGCTGCTCACCGCAAAAAGCAACCGGTATGCAACCCAGACGGCAAGTACCGCTACAATTGCAAACGTCAGAACTCTTCCGGTCTTACGAAGCCCGCGCCCCCACCTCATACCCCTGCCCCGCGGCGGCGGATCACCCGGTAGCATACCGCAACAATCCGCTCCGCAGCATCGCGGGGCACCGTATATGCATACGTTTCCGCGTTTTTCCTGTACGGCTTCATTGCAGTAAACATAGCATCAATACCGGCTGTAAGACTATCCGGCGTAAGCGTCTCCTGGGATAGCATTTCGGACGTGCCGGCGGACACAAGGAGTTCGGCATTCTTCTCCTGCTCTCCGCCGCCGGACCACGGAAGCGGGATAAACAGTGCATTCTTGCCGAGGGCGGCGATCTCTCCCACGGTATTTGCGCCAGATCTGCCGATCACGAGATTCGCATGATGGTAAATCCAGGCAATATCCGTTTCATCAAAATACCGTGCAACGACGTATCTGGAAGCCAGATGCGGCGCAAGTATGTCTTTACGTTGTCGGGCCTTCGTAAGAAAGTGCTGCCCGGTCTGATGGATGATGGTGTACCGCTCTAATAACTTGGGGAGTGCCTCCGCGACGATCTCGTTGAGGCTGACGGCGCCGGTGGTCCCGCCGGTCACGTAGAGAAGCGGATGGTGGGTTTGCGGCAGGGAAAACGACGGCATTAGCGGCGGATGGAAAAGCCCTTTGCGCAGCGGAAGTCCGACAACCATCGTTTTTGCCCCTGACGGACCGGCCTGTCCCCCAGGAAACGAAAGAAGCACGTGCGACGCCAAATTTCCGATAAGCTTGTTTGCAAGCCCCATCGCCCTCGTCTGCTCATGCGTTATGACCGGTACTCTTCCGAGCCGGGCAGCCAGGACGACCGGAAGCGCCACGTACCCGCCGAACGACAGGATACAGTCCGGACGGTAACGCCGGACATATCCGTATGCGCGAATACATGCAAACGGTACCTTGGACAATGAACGTAGTGCTGGGAACAAATTTTCCCGAGAAAATCTTCCGGTATCGAGGGGAAGAAAACGGAGGGATTTTTTCCGAATAATCCTGAATTCCTCGGAATCGAAGCTATCACCTTCAAATGCACGGGGCCGCCCGACAAAAAAAAGGTTCCAGTCCGGTTTTTCTGACCGGAGCGCATCAATAACCGCGAGAGCCGGAGACAGGTGGCCTCCGGTCAGAAACAATGTCTGTGTGTGTTCCTTTGTGCCTGTTTTATCCATGATGTCTGCTGATGTTCATGAGAATCCCCATCCCGATAAGCATCATAACAAGCCCGGAGCCTCCATAGGAGATAAGCGGCAACGGCACGCCGGTCAGAGGCACGAGCGCGACCATCGCAGCCAGATTAATGCCGGACTGTATGCCAAACCACGATCCGATGCCGGCCGCCAAAAGCCTGCCGAACCGGTCCGGCGCGTGAATGGCTATATGAAATGCACGCCAGATCAGGAGGAGGATCAGAACAAGGAGGGTCGTGCCTCCGACCAGTCCCGTCTCCTCTCCGATAACGGCAAAAATCGAGTCCGTATTGGCTTCCGGCAGATACTCGTATTTCTGCCGGGATTTCCCGATGCCAAGCCCGAACCAACCGCCGGAACCCAGTCCCAGCATGACCTGGCGCATCTGGTAGGAAGCGCCGAGCGGATCGCTGTCGGGGTTGAGAAACGTCATGATCCGTCCGGCACGGTACGGGGCGATAAGAGCAACCACCAAAGCCCCGGCGGCAAGAATCGGAAAAAGAAAGAAAAAATGCCGGACCGCCGCGCCGGAAAGGAAATAGAGCGCGAGCGCTATACCGACGATAATCATCGCGGTTCCGAAATCCGGTTCGATGATAATAAGACCGAAGATCATTCCCATGAGCAGTAAGAATGCCAGAAATCTGCCTTTTTCCGCCGTACTGAACCACGCAGACAGATAGAGGATCATGGAGAGCTTGGCCACTTCCGCGGGCTGCAGGACAAAGAGGCGGAAATTTAACCATCGGTGAGCTCCGAGCGCCCTGATGCCCAACCCCGGAATAAAAACGAGGATGAGAAGACACATCGTCACCAGAAGAAACGGCAATGCGATCCGGTACAGCCTCCGGTACTCCGTCAGGGAAAATACAGTAAGCGCGGCATACCCTACTGCCATCCACCGGAGCTGGTCCTTGACGAAGTGGTAGGGATCGGAAAAATCGCGGATAGCAATGGCAACGGAAGAGTCATACACCATAATGATGCCGATGACGGATACCATGAGTACGAGAAGGACAAGCGCTTTGTCCGGCAGTCCGGAACGGTGTGCGCTCTTCTGAATATCACGGTGATAACCGCGACTGCTTCCGGAACGCCGGCGGTTCAGGAAAGCGGAGATTTTGTTAGGAGCGCGAGCCATAGGCCGAAAATGGAAAGAATGATGGATATGACCCAAAAGCGCATAACGATTTTCGTCTCCGGCCACCCGTTATACTGCAGCCAGAGATGGAGCGGCGCTACACTGAAGAGCTTTTTTCCGAAGAATCTCTTGGATACAAGCTGCAGGAAGGAAGACAGAACTTCGACAACAAATACCCCGCCGATGAGGAGAAGGACCGGCCCCTTCCCGAGTATGAGTCCGACGGTAGCAAGCGTTGCCCCGAAAGACAAGGCGCCGACATCTCCGAGAAATATGCGCGCCGGATGCACATTGAAGTAAAGGAATGCGAGGATGGCTCCGATCCAGACCGCCAGAAACACGGAGAGCGGTGTGTCCAGGATGGAGGCAGAAATAATCCAGAAAGAGAAAAGCGCGATCATAAGGACGCCGCTCGCAAGTCCGTCCAGCCCGTCCGTGATATTGAATGCGTTCGCAAATCCCAGAATAAACAGAACGGCGGGAAAGATATACCACCATCCGAGCTGTATGACGCCCAAAACCGGCACGTAGATAATGTCTATCTGAAGGTCCCGCACCATCCAGAATCCGATGATGCTCGCCAAAAGTATTTCAAGGACCAGCTTATGACGGAGCCGCAATCCGAAAAACGTCTCATGCGGGAGGACGAACGTTTTTTTTATGTCATCGACCAGTCCCAAAAGTCCGAACGATACGAAGGTAAACAGAAGTATTTTCACTTCCGCGCGCATGGGGTACACATGGGTGACGGGATACCAAAAATAATGCAAGAGGAGAAGGATAACCGGCAGAAGGGCGGTCGTAATGGCGATGATGAGGAGCCCGCCGCCGACCGGCGTACCTGCTTTATTTTTATGGAGGCGGTCGAAAATCGGCGTACGGTTGTTGAAGGCATCAAGCGTTTTTTGCCTGAGCCGCTGGAATTTCAGGTGATACAGGAGGCGGATAAACGGAATAAAGAGGATGCTCGCCATAAACCAGGAAAACAACAGCGCTCCGAAAAGTATGATCATAATATTCCCCTCGCCTCTAGTACCCCAAAAAACGCGGAACGATATGCGGCCAGAAGACAATAACAGCGATAACCACCGCACCTATAGCGGTCAGAAGCATCATGCCTGCGGATACGTCTTTGGCGATCTTGGCTTCTTTTTTCCACTCCCGGGTTATAAGATCCGTCATGGCCTCAAGTGCCGTATTGACCATCTCCGCGGAAAGACCAAGCACGACGGCAAAAATGAGAAGCACTGTTTCCGTGCGCGACAAGCCGAACCAAACGCTTCCGGCAAGCACACAGGCGGACAGGATAAGATGTATGCGGAAATTCGGTTGTGTGCGAAACGCCCAGACCATACCCTCGCATGCCGCACGGAATGAAACATGATGTCGATGGAGCGTATCTGTAAGCATTGTCTCACATACTAGTATACCCCAAGGAAATTCTGAAATACAATGAAGCTCTCCCGGGCTTCCCGTACGGCTTCCCGGACCCTGCTACACATACCCTTTCCGGATTTTCCTTATCGTTTCGATAGTCTTCGGGATGACATACCACGGAGAAATCGGCAGATCCATGGCATGCATGTACTTAACCGCATGCCCTCCGAAACCTTTTTTGAACAATGTTATTCCCCTCCATGGATGTTTCATGCTGTCTTCAGGAGCTATACCCCAAAAATTGTACACTTCCATTCCCCGTTTTTTTGCCTCACGGATGGCTTCCCACTGTACCAGCGCTGCAACGGGAGTACCGATGTTTATCGAAGCGCCGTGATGGTATATCCCCTGCCGGCCGTAAAAGAGTATAAGAGCACCTGCAGCTATGGCGCCCTTGTACTCTCCCAAAAAAAGCATGCACTCCCCTTTTTTGGAAAATTCACGGTATTCTTCCTCAATACCGGTATGGGGCACAAATCCATGACGCTCATAGGTAGCTTTATAAAGGCGGAGGAATTCCGCCATGTCTTTTCCGTCCGTTCCTTTGTGTATCCGTACTCCCCGTTTCTCCGCCTGGCGGATATCATAGCGCGTACTTTTTCTCATAGCGCCGAGAAGCTCCTGCTCGCTGTTCCGAAGATCCAGCACCCAGCAGTATTCGCCGTCCATCGCATGGACCGGTGCCGGCACGAGCCCCAATCCCCGAAACATGTCTCTTACCGCCGGTTCATCCGGTATAAGCGGACTTATGCGGATGAACCAACACTTTTGCGACGCCGCATACGCCCTGAGATCCGAAAGAATCGCCGCTACAAATCGCGGATCCGGCCTCTCCCCGAGTACCGGACCGTGACGGATATGGAGAAAACGGCCCCGTTTTGCACGGACCACCATGCATTGAGCAAGCGCGAGAAGTTTCCCGTTCCGTTTCCATCCGATACGGCGGACGTCATGCCCGAGAGCCCGTTGCACTTCTCCCCAGGCCCAGCTCTGAAAGAGCGACCGCGGAGCAAGACAGAGAAGTACGGACTCCCACTCTTCCTCATCGGTAATTTCACCCATCGGATAAGACATATGAGACAGCACTACACCCCTATCCTAACCCCTTCTGCACGGAAAATCCCGGTGTCACAGAACCGGCGAGAAAGAGAAGAAGCGCGTTGATCATCCAGCGTATGATAAGCGGCGTCATATGATGACTATGTCTTCGTCTCCCTGGCTTCCAGTCTCGGAAGAAGTCCGAATCGTATGGTACTCTGCGAGAGAAAAGCTCGCTCCGTGCCCGGGATAGACGGTGACATCACCGGAAAAGCGTCCGAGGACAGTAAGTGACGACCGCAGTACGCCGCGGTCGGAATAGGGGAAATCCGTACGCCCCGTCAAGCCGTCCGCGAAAACGAGATCGCCGGAAAATAGGCTGCGGCTTTCCCGTTCGTAAAGAAGTATGCTGCCGGGTGTATGTCCGGGAGCGTGCATAACCTTCAGTGTTAGAGTACCAAGGTTCATGAGATCGCCGTCTTTCACCGGCCTGTCAACGGGGGGATGCGGATCAACCTCCCCAATCTTCAGGTACTTTTCTGCCGAACGATTCATTGTCTTCACGAGAAACAGGTCAGCCGGGTGAAGACAAAACGGCACGCCGAACGTCCGTGATACGGCAAATGCCGCCATGATGTGATCAAGGTGCCCGTGCGTCGCGACCACGGCAACCGGCTCAATAGCAAGCGCCGCAACATGGCTGATGATATAGTCGGCATCATCACCCGGATCAATGATAACACTCTTTCCGGAACCGGCATCGGATACGATATAACAGTTTGCCGCCATGCTGCCGACCACGAGTGTCTGTATCTGAAAACCGTGCGGCATAGAATGCTGTCAGTTGGTAAACTCCTGCGTAAACATTTCTCCGTATATTCCGCCGCTGATGATTCCGATTCCGACCCGGTGAAATGCCGGGTCCAGAATATTTCTCCGGTGACCGGGGCTGTTCATCAGTCCCTGGTGGGCTATCTGAACATCCGGAGCATACGCGAGGTTTTCCCCGATGACGGAAAATGAAATACCGGCGGCCTCTGCCCGGTACGCCACATCATGACCGTCCGGATCAATATGCGAGAAATAGTGCCGTACAAACATGTCGCGGCTTTTTGCCCGCGCCAACGACGCGAGAGCGGGATCGCTCACCAATGCCCCAACCCCTGCTTTAGCGCGTTCGGCATTGACCAGTGAGAGCATTTCCCGTTCCGCCGCTTCATCTGTGGTAAGGGACGACGGCGTTACGTCAATGGGGATACTTTCGTTTGATTTTGGTTCGACGGTCAGAAATTTTGTCGCTTCACGTCCGACGGTCTGAACCGTTCCGGTAATTGTCCCCCCGTACTGCTCCCCAAGCCGGACAAGGCGCGAACCGAGGAACGAACCGGTGATATCCTGCCGTATCGTACCCCGAAGAGGCAGCGATGTCGCAAGGATCAGGAAAAAAGCGAGGATAATCAGTCCGTTCACGACCGATACGAAGGATCCCAGTACTCGATTGGTACGCGACACATGTACGGCATCCGGAAACCGTGATACGATACGGGACAATAACTCGGACAGCACAAATTCCGAAAGAAGTGCCACTCCGACATATCCCAGAATGTTTGCCCAGGCCGACGGCACTCCGAATTTTAGTGCGATGAATGCCGCCGCAGCACTGTAATACCGCAGCGCCAGCCAGAGCGCCGCAAGAAGAGACAGAAAGCTTGCAATAAGGGATAATAACCCTGCCTCCCACCCCTCGATAAAAAAATAAAAAGCGACAACAGCTATGATGATATCGACCCAGTTGAACTGCATGCTACCTGCAAGTATACCTCCCTTCGGGTATTCAGGCAAAACTGCCGGCGAGACGCTCTTCGAGAACCGCGCGTGCGCGGGCAAGCGGCAGTGTCGTCGGGAGATTTATGATGCTAAGCGCCGCCTTCTCTGCCTCGGGACAACTGCCCTTCCGGTATCCGACCGCCGTAAAGTTTACCCCTCCGGGATCGATGATATTGTGGTACCAATTTCCGAGCAGTACCCCCCGGGCCTGAGCGGTTTTTCTTACCTTCTCCGGGTCGCGGACAAGGATGGGGTACCGCAGAAATCCTGCATCTCGAAGCCGTTCTCCGGAAACCCCGGCTCCGAAACCCCGTAGCTGAGCTTCATAGTAGGTTGCCGCGGTCTGACGGAGGCGAATAAGTGCCCCGAGTTTCCCAAGCTGCGGGAGCAGCAATCCTGCGAGCGCGTTGGGATAGCGCTCGGGAAATATCCCCGGACGTTTTCCCTGTTTTTCCGAAGGATACACCGGGAAGGATAATACGTGCAGCCGCTGCAGCACAACTAACAGAAGCTTTCCGATACCCAACGTATAGAGAGGAAGAATCACGGCAAATGCGATCGGGTGGAGCAGCTGTTGGACGATAAAAAACCACGACGGGAACGGCAGCGACTCTTGAAACGCAAGAAGCTTCCGCTGCGCATCCCTATGCGTGTCCCGCACGATCGCCATGCCGCCGAATACACTGGAAACGGCTTTATCCCGTCCGAAACTGAAAACTGCCGCGTCTCCCATACTCCCCAGAAGCTTCCCTTTCCATTTTGCTCCGAGCGCATGGGCGCAGTCTTCGATGAGCATGATAGTATTGTCGTCACAAAGCGTCCGGAACGCATCCATATCCGCGGGGATACCGAATGTATGCTGTACGATGATTGCCTTCGTCCGTGGCGAAATCTTCTTCTTTGCATCCTCCGGATCCATATTGTAGTACCGGTCGATATCGGCATACACGGGCGTTGCGCCGGTCCATAAAACGCTGTTGGGTACCGCAACACAGGTAAAAGCCTGTACGATGACTTCATCACCCGGACCTATTCCGAACGACCGGAGCACCGCCATGAGCGCGCTCCTGCCGCTATTGAACGATACGGCGCTGTACCCCCGAAAGCGCATACGGAACCAGGATTCCGTCCGTCCGATATCCGGGCCCCGTTGCCAAAGCCGCGGACGGAAAAGAAGCGAAACCGCCTTTTTAACATCGGATCCACCGGTATTCGGAGAAAGCGATGCGGAGATTATGGTGTTCATGGTTTTGTTGCAGCTGCAAGCTCCATAAAGCGTCGAAGCATCGTCTCCGATTCCTTTCCCTTAAACAGCACCGTATCGCCCGACGTAACGGCAGAGTACAGCCGGCGCGCTCCTTCCCGCGCCGTCAGGACGCTGACTGTTGCAGCTCCTCCGGATCCCCTGACGCCGGACAGAAATTCTTTTTCATGGTCACTGTTGGTGAGTATGATCCCGTCGCAGACGCGGCCCGCCGCTTCCCCCACGCGCCGGTGACTTTCCGCGGCAAAAGAACCGAGCTCTATCATCGGCTGAAATACCAAAAACCGTCCGTGCGGTCGGGATGCAAGATAGGCAATCGCTGCAAGCGCCGCATCCGGGTTATTATTGAATGTATCATTGATCACCAGAGCGCCGCCCGACGTCTTGAAGGGTTCCATGGTTTTTCTGTACGGCCGGATCATTTCTGCAGCCCGGACGGCGTCAGAAAACTTCATGCCGGCAGCACACGCGGCGGCAATTGCCAGAGCTATATTGGTCGCCTGATGAAGACCCAGAACGTGGGCGGTAACCGTTGCCCGTTTACCGCGATATTGCACCTCAAATGTTACGCCGTCCGGCGTGTCCTTTACCGACCCGAACGTTATGGCCTCTTCCGCCGCATCTCCGGTTTGCTTTCCGCGGCCTACTGCCCACACGTGAACTCCGTCCTTTCGGGCGTCCCGGGCCATATGGCATACATAGGAATTGTCCGTATTCATGACGCCGATACGCATACCCGATAACCCGCCTAAGAGCTCATATTTTGCCCGGACCGTTCCCTCAACCGAACCAAAAAGATCCTGATGCTGGGCATTTATAGCGGTGACAATACCGATCTCAGGCCGTACCATATCGGCCATGAACCGTATTTCTCCCGGTTTGTATGCGCCCATTTCCACGATGAAATACCCGTGTTCCGGTTGAAGGCGCCGGATAATCACTTCCGCGATACCGATCGGTGCGTTTTTACTGGCTTCCGTTGTCAGTACACGGTATTGGCTGCCGAGTATGGTCCCAAGATATTCCTTAACGGATGTTTTGCCATAGCTTCCGGTAATACCGATAACCACCATCGGCCGGTGGTGCCGGAGCAGTGATACGGCGCGGGCAATGATTACGCGGTGATACACCCACGTCGGCATCCTGAGACATCCGACGATGAGGGCAGTGACCGGAAAGGAAAGAATATCAACAAGAACAAGGCGAAGAATAAGCGGCAAGGGAATCACCAGAAAAAAAGCTCCCAAAACGACAAGCGTCCCTCCGATAAGACTGACCGATTTAGGCGAAACCGGAGGTCTTCTCCAGGGGGGAACATACAGCCGTCTGCCCTCTGGCGTACCAAGGTGGATGCGCATGCGGTCAAACCGGTATTCTTTGATGTACCAAAGCCGTGCAAATGAACAGACATTACCGAAGATCCGCAGAAACCACACCGCGGTCAGAAACTGGAGAAAAATATTCATACCCGGGACAAAAATGCCTCAACGGTTTTTGCAAAAAGGGCAGGCTGACGGAACGGTACGGAATGATTTGCGTGTTCAAGAATGATAAGCTCGGATCCGCGGATTACCCGCTGCATCCGGCGTGCTATGGCAACCGGACAGATCGTATCTTCCTCGCCCCAGATGAGCGCCGCGGGTACACGGACCGCCCGCATACATTCTTCCAGTTCCTCCTGCACAATAACCTTGAAGGTATCCCGCATGACGCCTTCCGCACGGTAAAAATCACGGGCTCCCACGAGGTAGTAATACCAGAGCCGGAGCTGATTCTGTACGACGGAAAGCATGGGAAGGGAAAAAATAAATTTACCGACTTTGGCAATAAAGATGAAAATCTGGAGTTTCTTTCTGGGTACGGGCGTGTACCCGGGCGCGCCGCTCAGGATCAGGGCGGAAAGTCCGCCGGCAAACATCTCCTGATACCGGAGGGCAACGCGTCCCCCGAACGAATGGCCTATGACAACCGGTTTTGCAACATGTTTTTCCCTCAGAAACAGGTGTACGTATTCCGCATATTCACCGAGCGTCAGAGGATGCTCGGGCATCGGGGACCTGCCGAATCCCGGAAGATCCGGAGCCAAGACGGTATACCCTGCGGTTTCCAGCGTCCGTCCAAGCGGCGCAAACACTGCTCCGGACAACCCCCATCCGTGAAGAATGAGTATGGTCTTCGCCTTCGTTTTCATACCGTCAAAGTTTCCGGCGGAATGCGTCGCGGTCTTCCCCGACATGCTTCCTATTGGCGCTCACGCGGGTTTCCACGATAGTACGGACAAAACTTCCGTCCGGAACGTCCCGGTCGACAAGGCTACCGGCGCCGATAAAACTGTTCCCGCCGATCTTCACTCCGGGCATAGTGCTCGCATTTACCCCGATCCGTACGTTTTTGCCGATAATCGCCCCGAGCTTGTTCCTGCCCGTTGGGATCCGTTCCTGTTTTACGGCGGAAACAATCTCTTCCTCATCCAGCCGTAAGTTGGCAAGGACCGTTCCCGAACCCATGCTGATGTTTTCCTCAAGGACACTGTCCCCGACGTAATTATTATGGAACCAGCAGTTTTTTCCGACGTAGCTTCTCGTGATATCGCTGCTGAAGCCGGTTACCGTCCCCTCACCGATGTGACTCGCCCGTATCATGGTGTTGGTGCCGACTATCGCGTTATCGCCGATATAGGCCGGTCCGACTATCTTTACGTTTTCCAGTATCCGGACGTTATCGCCTATCCATACCGGCACCGGGTATCGCGCGGATTTATTAATTTCCGTATGGTTCCCCCTGTGGGAAGAAAGACGGGTCAGGAGAATTTCCATGACATCCAAAATTTGCCAGGGATACTTAAGCGACGCAAAAGGCCCTTTGTACGGTTCCATGGAAAAGTTCTCTTCTGACATGAGAGACGTCAGCGCACGTTCGTATACATCATCCCGGTCGCTTGTCGTCGACCTGAGCTTCCTGAGAAATGCATCGCCGTGGATAATGAAATGGCCGGTGATATCTGCGTAGGGACTGGGTTCATTCCCTGCCCCGGGCTTTTCCCTGATTGCCCGGATCCTGTCGTTCACGATCTCGAAATATCCGATCGGCAGATACTGACCGGTTTTTAATCCGGGCAATACTCCTCCTTTAGCAAGACCTCCTCCGCGCTTCAGAACCTTAGCGTAAAGTGACGGATCGGTCACATCGTCTGCAATGACAACCAGAAGCGAAGCGCCGCCGATCTGACTTTCCGCGGACAATATGGCATCGGCCATGCCGAGCGGGCGCTCCTGTACGACCGTGACGTGCGGCACGGGAAGCCTGAGCGCATCCAGGACATCGTGATTGACCGTGTTGGTGATTATGACGGCACGTGTAACCCCCTTGGGAAGTACATCCCTCACCGTATAGGAAAAAAACGGCTTCCCCATAAAAGGAAAGAGGATCTTATTTTCCGTAATGGGCCAGAAACGGCTTCCTGAGCCTCCGGCGCAAACGACGGCAACAATTTCATGTTTCACACATCCTCCTTCCGTCGGGTGATACCCGCCCCGAGTTTCCGTAACCGTATTTCGATGTGTTCATAACCGCGGTCTATCTGTTCAACGCCGCGCACCATACTTTCACCCTCCGCGGCAAGGGCGGCAAGAACAACGGTTGCCCCCGCACGCAGATCCTGAATCTCCAGTATGCCGTTGTGAAGCCTGGTCGGACCGCTGATCCGTATGCCCTGATGGTACCCCTGTATCCGGTCGGCCCAGTTAAAATTATAAAACCGTTCCGGATCCCGGACCGGAGGATCAAAAAAAGATATATCCGCACCAAGTTTTTTGAGTTCCGCGACATATGAAAACCTGCTTTCAAACACGGTCTCATGGATGGTGGATACCCCGTGTGCCTGTGTCATGAGAACCGCCCAGGGAGCCTGCCAATCGGTCATAAATCCGGGATACGGCGCTGTGGTGATATGGCTCGGGCGATACCCGGTGCCGGCGGCATACCGTGTCGTCTCAGGGCCCACGCGTTCAACCTTTCCGCCGCACTCCCCGAGAAGCTTCGTGAAGACGTCCAGATGTCTGGCACAACTATTCCGGACGACGATATCCCCGCCCGTAACGCACGCGGCCAATGCAAACGTCACTTCTTCATTTCTGTCAGACATGATCGAGTGCGTGGCACCGTTTAGGGATGGTACTCCGTGAATAACGATCTCCCGCGTCTTTGTCCTGCGGATCTTTGCACCCATATGATTAAGAAACGCAATCAGATCATCTATCTCCACTTCGGCAGCCGCGTTCTCGAGGACTGTTTCTCCTTCGGCCAGCACTGCGGCAAGCAGAAGCGTTTCCGTACCGGTGTGCGTATTTTTATCGAAGCGGTATCGCACGCCGTGCAGTCGGGACGCCTCTGCATGAAAATATCCGTCATGGGGATCATATCGCACTGCCGCGCCCATCTTCGTCAATCCCAGAATATGCCGGTCTATGGGACGCGCTCCGATCCTGCAGCCGCCCGGATTCGGAATCACTGCCTCGCCGTAGCGCGCGAGAAGCGGCCCCAATACCATGGACGATGTCCGAAGCCGCGCGCCAAGAGAAAGCGGCACTTCTTTTTTCCCTTCATGGGTGCGCCGTATCCGGAGAACCTTCCCCCGCTCGGTCACTGTCATGCCGAGCGTCCGGATGACATCACACATGATGCGTACATCGGCAATATCCGGAATATTACGAAGCTCCACCTCCTTGTCCGTCAAAAGCGTTGCGGCCAGGGCTTTGAGAGCGGCATTTTTTGCGCCGCTCACCGCTACTTCCCCGGATAACGGCCTACCGCCGTGTATTAAAAACGTTTCCATCAGAAATCCCCCATACGCCGTATTTCTTCCTCAAGCGTCACGCCGTACTGATCATGAACGCGCCGGCGCATTTCCTCTATCAATTGTACAACATCTGAAGCCTTCGCATGCCCCAGATTGATGATAAAATTCGCATGGACCGGAGACACCTGTGCATCTCCGACGCGATATCCTTTAAGCCCGGCGTGATCGATCAGAAACCCTGCTGATGTGGTGTGATTCGGGGTCGGAATGGAAATGGCCTCCGATACCGTCAGATTACGGAACGTGCACCCCGGGGAGGAAACCCCCTGAGGCTGCGTCTTCCTGCGGTATCCGATACTTTCATTGGCTGTCTTCCATAACAGCTCCTTGTCGCCCGGAGTGAGGGCAAACACAACCCGGAGCACGATATCCGCCGTCTTCTGCATATGGCTTGTGTCATAGGAAAAACGGAAATATGCCCTGGGAACGGTTTGCACCTCATTGTCCCCGTTCAGAATCGTCGCCTGATAGACCGCGTCTCCGACAGCACCCTCCGGATGGGTCCATTTTGAATTCATAAAGACAGCGCCTCCTACCGTTCCGGGAAGACCGAGATGCATTTCCAGTCCCCCGAGCCCCTCCTCAATCGTGGTCCTCACGAGCTGGTTCATCCCGAGGCCGCTGTCCGCTTCCACGTATACCTTTCCGGACTGTTTTTTCCCTTTCTGTATGACTCCCGTAGCACCGCGTATGGAAACGGAGGAGGTAAGGTTCCGTATGACCAACCCCTTCATGCCCCGATCTCCTATCAGGATATTTGACCCGCCTCCCAGTACGGTAACGGACAGGGAGAGCGATCTTCCGAGACAGACGGCGCGGGCCAGTTCCTCCGCAGACCGGATTTCGATAAAGTATTCAGCGGGCCCCCCGATTTTAAAGGTGGTATACGGAGCAAGCGGCACATCTCTTCCGACCGTATCGCCGAATTCTTTTTTGAGTTCAGAGAATGGATTATTCATAGTATACCGCGTTTTACCCGTTTCTGCCCGTATACCAGCCTGGATGCGATGGCGCGGCTCCAGACATAGATGTCGCCTGCTCCCATGCATATGACGACCGTATGATGAAGATCTGTTGAAAATAAATAGTTCTCCACATCTTCGGGCGCTTCGCCATACCGGACTCTGTGGTGATAAAGAGCGGTTTGACGGTACAATTGCCGGCCGGAAACGCCGCGCTGTTTTTTTTCCCGTGCCGAAGCATAGATATCGGTTATGATCACCTCGTCCGCATCTTTGAATGACCGGGCGAACCCGTCAAGGAGTGCGGCGGTCCGCGAGTAAGTATGAGGCTGGAATACCGCAATAATGTGCTGACCGGGAAACCAGTTCCTTGCGCCTCTCAGCGTAGCGGCTATTTCCCTCGGGTGATGGGCATAATCGTCATACATCCAAAAGCTCCCTCTGTGCGCAAGAAGTTCAAAACGGCGAAGCGTCCCGCCGAAACGTCCGAGACCCTCACGGATTTTGCGTTTCCCGACGCCGCAACGCTCGGTAGCGACAGCCGCAAGCGCCGCATTGGTTACATTATGCATGCCGGGAACCGCGATACGGTAGCGACCTGCAGCTTTACCCTTTCCCAAGAGACGGAATGACGTTTTTCCGCGGGAAAACCTGACCTCCTGTATCCGGTAGGTGGCGCCCGGCTTTTTCCCTACCGAAACGGCGGAAATGGTTTTCCCGCCGAGTGAGGCAGACCAGCGGTCATCCGCCGATACGATGAGCGTTCCGTCCTTCGGCATGCGGTCGCGGAGCTTTCTGAATGCACGGATCACGTCGTGTACCGAACCGTACGCATCCGGGTGGTCATAATCGATATTGGTCACGACCAAAACATCCGGGCGCTGCCATAAAAACCGGGGTGTCCGGTCATGACCGGGATCCGTCACGTATTCGTCCGCTTCCGCGACAAAGCATACCCCTTTGCCGTAATGACCGGCGGCTCCGATCGGCCGGATATTGCCGCATCCGATCGCATAGGACGGGTCGAGTCCTGCACCGACCAAAATTGTGGCGATCATTGCCGAGGTTGTGGTCTTCCCGTGACTGCCGGCAACCGAGATTTGTGTCGCCCCGCTCATATACTGTCCCAGTGCTTGGGCGTGGGAAAGAACCGGAATACCCTCCGCTATTGCCTCATTTACTTCGGGGTTAGAACGACCGCCATGGGCCCCGGTGTAGATGACGAGATCGGGGTGTTCTTCGGAAATATGCTTCCGGTCAAAGCCCCTCCGCCATAAAATACCGTGATCCGACAGTTCCTGATCCGACGGAAACACTTCGTCCCGGTCACTGCCGGAAACACGGTTGCCGCGCTCTTTACAATAGACGGCAAGGGCAGCCATAGCTATCCCCTTGATGCCCGTAAAATAAATTTTCAATCGTTTATGCGCCCACTCTGTCATAGGTCACTCTGATTCCCCCGCACGCATCCCGATGATATTCAGCTGTTCACCGAACTTCTCATGGCCATCTCTTCGGAACGAATAAAAGCCCCGGTCGCATGCCGTACATCCCGGATATCGCTCTATTGCTTCAGCAGCCACCCCTTCCTCGTTAAGCTGCCGCATGATAACCGTTTCGAGGGAAAGACAGTGTTTGCCGTCTCCTGCATGCGATACGGCATCTCCGTACCCCGCATCACGGAAAGCATCCGACCGGTCTTTTGGGATATGGTAACAACACCGCCGGATGTGCGGACCTATAACCACCCTGATGTCGCCGGCAGGAGCGCCGAGATCGTTCATGCGGCTGATAAGCTTCCCTGCGATGTTTCCGAGCGTTCCGCGCCATCCGGCATGGGCTGCGCCGATGATACCGGCAGATGCATAGGAAAGAATCGGCACGCAATCTGCCGTCCGGATCCCCAAAAATATCCCGTGGCTCGCGCGTTGTGAACGGTCAGCGACCATACCGTCAACACGGTCTAAATCCGATTGCCCGGGTATCCCGTTTCCGGAAAATACTGCAACCGCCGTGCCGTGCGGCTGACCGGCCGTATAGCATATATCCCCGGCATCCATACACATACGATAAAATTTCCGTCTGGCGGCATCAGCGCGCATGTCCCCCAAAGCACGAACGGAAAACGCATGGGTAAGACCCGGTATGCCGGACAGCAAACGCGACGTAAGATACCCGGATGGGTGCGTCATAAACATGCGGTTACCTCTTTTTCCGGAGCGCCTTCCCGGCTTCCTCAACATCACTCCAGGGTATTTCCCTCCTGCCCCGGCAGAGACTTTGTTCGTGTCCCTTTCCCGTTATAAGCACGAGATCGCCCGGTCTGGCCGACCCGATGGCAAACACCACGGCATCCCTGCGCTGTCCCAACCTGTATACCGTTTTTCCTTCCGGTATACCGCCCGCGATCTCGTTCATAATGGTCTCGACGTTTTCTGTCCGGTAATCCTCTTCCGTCAGCACGATGATATCGGAAAAACGCGCGGACGCCTGCCCCATAAGCGGCCGTTTGCTCCGGTCCCGAAGACCCGCGCTTCCGAAGACATGGATAAGCCGTTTCTTCGTCAATGTTCGCACGGTACGCAGTACCTGCAACAGTGCATTCGGTGTGTGGGCAAAATCGACAATAACCCAAAACGGTTTTTTCTGCACGACCTCGAGCCTTCCCTTTACTCCTTCAAAAGACGCAATTGCTTTTCTGGCGATACCCATGTCAATACCAAGGGCCCCGGCCGCCGCAAGCGCCGCAAGACAATTGTATCTGTTAAACTCACCGGGTAGTTCCGTCGTAAACGGTACCGTTTCGGGGTTTATTTTTGCTTCCCTTCTGATTCCGTACGAAAAAAAGCGTTTATTGCGGAGAAAGGGGGCCGCGCGGGTATATGTTTCCGCATCATCCCGGTTGATAACGGCAATAGCCGCGCGCCGGAGCAACGACAGCTTGGCGGCCCGGTAGTGTTCCATGGTTTTATGCCAGTCAAGATGCTCGTGCGTGACGTTTGTCAGTACACCCACGGCAAACGGAATACCGAACACCCTATGCTGTGAGAGTCCGTGAGACGTCACCTCAAGGACAACATGCGTATCGCCGTGATCGACCGCCTTACGCAGATACCGCTGTACCGCAAAAGAATCGGGTGTCGTGACATGGAAGCCGGTGTCGTATACGCGGCCGCCTACGACCGCATGGACCGAGGTGATCATGGATGCCCGGATCCCGGCCGCTTTCAGAATCGTGTAGATGAGCGTTGCGGTTGTTGTTTTACCGTCGGTCCCCGTGACGCCGATGACCGTCAATCGCCGGCCCGGAAACCGGAACCAGAGGACGGCAAAGAGCGCAATGAAGAAATGATACAGCCCTTTTAGGCTCCGGAGCATACGGTCAATTATAGCACGCATAAACGCCCCAAGTCGAACCCGTACCTGCAATCTTTCGTCGGTTACTGTGGCGGGATACCGTAGTAGGAAAAGAGATCATCGGCGATCCTGAAAAATACCGGTGCTGCGGTTTCCGACCCCCAGATCGATGCCGTCGGCTCCGAAAGGGTAACCAGCATCACAAACTTCGGATCGTCCGCAGGGGCAAATCCCACAAACGATGCTATGGTCTTTTGCGCATCGTAGTGCCCTGCAACAGGAACCTGGGCGGTTCCGGTTTTCCCTGCGATTCTGTATCCGGCGGGTTTGGCCCATTTAGCTTCTCCCTTGTCAACGGCCGCGATCATCATCTCCGTCATGATATGGGCCGCTGATGTGCTTATCACCTGACGTATGCGTTTGGGGGGTATCGGGATGACTTTTCCGCGGCTGTCCGTAATCGTTTTGACGACATGCGGCTCCATAAGCCAGCCGCCGTTGGCAAGAGCGGCAACAGCGCGCACCATCTGAAGCGGGGTCACGGCAATTCCCTGACCGAAGGACGCCGTGGCAAGATCGATATCCGCCCATGCATTGTCCGGCCGGAGTTCCGGTGAAGCCTCATCCTCGAGATCTACTCCCGTCGGCACTCCGAATCCGAACGCGTGAATAAGCGAAAGCATCCGGTCCCGTCCGAGGAGACGCTCTATGGCTACCATGCCGACGTTTGATGAGTATTCGAGGACCTGCGTCGTTGTGATCTGGCCATGGTATTGATTATTCCATGTCCTGATGAAATATCCCGCAACAGGAACCGGGCCCGTTTCCGGAACCTTCGTATCCGGCGTGACGAGTTTTGCATTTATGGCCGTGCCCATAACCAGCACCTTAAACGTAGAGCCGGGTTCGTAGGAACCTGCAACGATCGGATTTTTATACACATCCCTGCTGTACTCCCCGAAATTACCGGGGTCATAATTAGGAAACGATGCCATAGCTAAGACCCCGCCGGTTTTCGGATCGAGTATGGTTACGGTACCGGATTTGGCACCGTACTGTTCGATCCCCTCTTTGAGCCGTTTCTCTGCAATATACTGAACCGTTCGGTCAAGCCATAGCGTAAGATCACGGCCGTCCTGGGGCTCAATGCGCTCGCTGTCTCCGATAAGGATCGGTGCTCCGCGGACATCCTTTTCCATTCTGAGCTCCCCGTCCTTGCCGCGGAGTTCGCGGTCATAATACCCTTCCAGTCCGAAATATCCTTTATCCTTGCCGTCCGTATCCGAGCCGACAAACCCCAAAAGCTGCGCGGCCATCGAGCTTTCCGGATAATATCTTCTCGACTCGTTTTCAAACCCAAGGCCGTCCAGATGAAGCGCCTTCAGGGTTGCTGCGGTTGCGTCGTCCACTTTATGGGCCAGGGGAATCCAGACTCTTCCCGGCTGGCTCAACTCACGCGCAAGGTTCGTCTCGTCTCTTCCGAAAATTCCGGACACCCCGCGGGAAAACAAAGGAATATTGTTGATCTTTCCTGGTTCGGCATAGACCAGATGTCCGATTTCATTCATGGCTAGGGGGTTGCCGTCTGAAGCAAAGATACTGCCTCTTAACGCCGGAAGCGTAAGTTCCGCATAGTACTGAGCCTCAGCCGCGAGGCGCAGACTATCGGCGGCAACAACCTGCCAGTAAAAGAGCCTGAGAAAGATGACGGCATAAACGATAAGAATGATCGTAAACAGTATCCGGATTCTCCACATAGGCTGGTATCCGTACAGTGTAACACGAAGACATTAGCGGATGTTCTGAAGTGCCACCTGCTCCTCGCCGAGAGAGAGGTATGTGGGTGTTGCCGTAAAACCCATTGCCGCGGCTTTTGCTTCAATTGTCAGAAGAGAGCTTGCAGATGCTACTTTTTGGCTTAACAGCTCGTTTTCCGTCCGGAGCGTTTCGATATCGCTATCAAGCTGCATGGCGTTCCGGCTCATGCCGGCAAATTCGTTACTCAAACCGATCTCAACAACGACCAGCACCGCCGCAATGAGCGGCATGACACTGAATATGATTTTTATGCCCTTTTGTATCATAGTTTTTCCGCAACGCGCAGTTTTGCGCTTCTTGCACGTCTATTCTGAGACAGTTCCCGGGCATTTGGTGTCAGCGGTTTTTTCGTTACCATGTGCCACGGACCGGTGCGCATTTCCTGTTTGACCATACGGTCTTCCAGCGAATGAAAACTCAAAACGACCAGTCTTCCGCCACGCTTTACGAGTACCCGCGATCCCTCAAGACCTTCCCTGAGCGCTCCCATTTCGTCGTTTACCGCGATCCTGAGCGCCTGATAAACCCTCGCGGCAATCCCGGGAATTTCCGCAATGTGGTGACCCGCATCCTTCACTATTGCCATGAGTCCGTCTGCCGTTTTCACCGGTCTTACCGAACGGGCGCGCACAATACCATGAGCAATGCGCCGAGCAGACTGTTCTTCACCATATGTTGCCAGAATTTCATACAAGTCATCCTCCGACAGACGGCGTAGTAGTGATTCCCCTGTTTCACCGCTCGTTCTGTCAAACCGAAGATCAATAGGTGCATCAGGAAACCGATAACTGAATCCCCGCTCTTTGGTATCGAGCTCAAAGCTCGATACCCCGAGATCAAACAGCATTCCTTCCACGTTCTCCCATCCGGTATCTTTGGCTATGGTCACCACATTGCGGAAATTCCCTTTTACGATAATCCAGTCTTTCCCTTCCTCCGCTTCGGGTCGTACCCTGCGTAGGTTCCTCCGCGCTTCCGCAACCGCATCGGCATCCGCGTCGATCCCCAGCACTATGCCACCCTGTTCCACAATACCCAGAGCGTGTCCTCCACCCCCTGCCGTTGCATCTATATACCGCTTCCCTCTCCGAATACCTAGGGCGTCAATAACTTCTTTTGCCAGTACCGGCGTATGAAATGTGCTCATACGACCTCAAGTTTTGCCGAGTACTCGCTCCACTGCACCTTATCCCACAGTTCGAAATGATCTCCGGCCCCCACTACAACTACCTCTTTCCGGATACATGCGTATTCCTTGAGCTGGGCAGGCAAGAGAATACGGCCAAGCTTGTCTATTTCAACCTTTTCGGCTCCTGCAAACAGATATCGCCTCAGATTTCTCGCCTTTTCGTCCGTAACCGGTGTTTCGAGGTGTTTGGCTGCTTCCCGTTCCCAACTCGTTTTGTCAAACCCGAATATGCACGGGTCAAACCCCCGAGCCAGAACTATTTCGCGTTCGTCGATTTCCTGGCGTATCTTTCGCGGGAGCGTCACACGGGCCCGATCATCTAACGCGTGGCCGTATTCCCCAAGGAATAACTTCATGTCCCGAGTCTACCACTTCCTCCCACTAATATCCATAGTCTCCCATTTTTCACGCCCTGTCAAGGGGGATTTTCACGGAAGTTCCCACATCAAACGTGGCTGTGAGGGTTCACTTTCAACACGAAAAAAGGGGCGTATCGAATCGCAGTAAACTGAGGCGGCAGACCTATCGGCCCTTCAGATGGCAAAATCTTTGGAGAACTGGCTTTTTTTACCCTGGACGTCGGTAAACTCAAGCGCAACCGTCACGGTCGAAACGCCGGTATCCGGCGTACAGTCATTTCTGGAACAGGTCCCGAGGTATACTTCACGGGTCAGCGTGTCTTTCCCTGCCACATCAAGGGGCTTACTGCCGGAGTTGACGCCCTTGATGAGTCCGTTGCTGTTGTAGCTGAGCTCATAGGCAATTGAGGTGTATTTCCCGGAAAGGCCGTTTACGGCAAGTTCCACCGTATTGGCTTTTGCCGTACTTTTCGTGAGTGCAACGGTCACGGACGCATCAACCGACGGCTCTGCCTGAGTCTCCGTCTGCCGGGTTTGGACGGCCTGGGGAGCTGCCGTTTTGGGTTTTGACAGCACGTTCCAGACCACTCCTCCGGTGATAACGAGGAGGACAACTAATACGCCGAGAAGTACTTTCATGTTTTTCATAGCTATGAGAACCCTTCTCCCCGTACCGGCCATCGGACGGATGCCGGCCCAGAGCACGGATAGTCCTATTGTACTATATATTTCCCGGCGGTGTTGCCGCAAGACGGGAAGCAAGGATACCGGCAAGTTCGGAGATCCGTACACGTTCCTGTTTGGTCGTATCCCGGTCACGGACCGTAACCGTGTCATCACGGAGCGTATCGTAATCAACGGTCATGCACCAGGGAGTCCCGATTTCATCCTGGGCAAGATACCGTTTCCCGATATTGCCGCGCTCATCCCATACCGTAGGGAACCTGCTTTTCAGCGCCCGGTATACACCGCGGGCTTTTTCTACCAGTTCAGGTTTGTTTGCAACCAGCGGAAACACGGCGGCCTTATAGGGCGCAAGAGTCGGATGAAGCGAAAGCACGGTCCGTTTCCCGTCTTCTCTGTAGCTGTTGATGAGAAAAAAAAGCGTTGCCCGGTCTACCCCGCCGGATGTTTCAATCACCCAGGGCGTGTATGTCCCTCCGGTCTGGTCATCATGATAGGTGAGCTTGTGATTTGTAAGGTCGTACTCACCGCGGTGGTGAATACCTTCAAATTCGCTCCAACCAAAGGGTGCCTCGTATTCGATATCCGTCGCAAACCGTGCATAGTGCGCCCGTTCGTCCGGGGCGTGATCCCTGAAACGGAGCTTTTTTCTGTCCATGCCGAGGGCGGTATACCAGGATAGCCGCTTTTCCTTCCAGTAGGAAAACCATTTCTCTCCCTCCCCGTCATCGGGACGGATAAAAAACTCGAGTTCCATCTGTTCGAATTCACGGCTCCGGAACGTAAAATTACCGGGGGTAATTTCATTTCTGAATGCCTTGCCGATCTGCGCGATTCCGAAGGGGATCTTCACGCGCGTCGAGTCAACGACATTCCTGAAGTTCACAAACACGCCCTGGGTAATCTCCCCGCGGAGGTATGCTTTGTCTTTTGGCTCCGTCACACCCAAAAATACTTCCGTCAGGAGGTTAAATTTCCTGGGCTCCGTCCAGGAAACGGTTTCCTTATGGCTTTTTTCGTGTGCCAGGAGAAGCTCTTCCTTATCGGACCGGAATCTCTGGTGACAGACTTTACACTCCACCAGAGGATCCGTGAAGGAAGCGACATGCCCCGAAGCCTCCCAAACTTTCGGATTCATGATAATCGCCGCGTCAAGACCTACCACATCATCGCGCTCATAGACCATCGCGCGCCACCACGCCTCTTTGATATTCCGTTTCAGCTCGACACCGAGCGGTCCGTAATCCCAAAATCCGGCGATTCCGCCGTAGATATCGCTTGACGGATAGATAAATCCGCGCCTTTTGGCCAGTGCAGCGACGCCGTCCATAGAGATCATACTATCTATTATATACCGGCGGCACTCCGGTCCGTAAGGGGAATGCTTATGAGGAAGATGCCGCCTCTTCCAGACGGCGTATGAACCTGAGGGACTGGATCCGGCGCTCGGTGATTTCTTCTATATATGCCTCAAGCTCCCGGCTGTCCGGTTTGCCGTCCTCATCCAGGTACCCGAGCATCCTGAGAAGCCTCCTGGCAAACGATTCCGTCAGATCCGGAACAGCATCTCCGTCTCCTGCGTCAAGAAGCGATAGCTGCCGCACGAGATACTCATAGATCTCACCGTTTTCCTGGCGTTCCGGCAGTAATTTACCGACAAGTTCACACATAAAATACGCCGTACCCACGGCAGTAAGGTTCTTCCGGAGCTTCTGGTAGGAAGACACCGGGGACACTTCCGTTACAAGATCGAGCTGCGTTTTGCCGGTATGGAGAAGGAATACCGACCGGCAAAAGACCTCAGCGTGGGATGCGCGGCGGCTACGGACCTTTCGTATCCCCTTTGCCAATACCCGGATCTTGCCGTAGGTCTTGGTGAACAGGGTGAGTATTCTGTCCGCTTCACCCGTGTTCTTTCGCCCAAGCACGATCGCTTCGGTCTTATAGATGTGGGAAGAAATCATGCGGAACTAAAACGTGAGTTCTGTATCGGTTTGAAGCGGAAATGACTGAGTCCTCTTTCCGGTGACGTCTACGGTATAGTGTTGTCCGTCAGTGCCCGGTTGTTTCTGGATAAGTATGCGGTACTTCCCGTCCGTTGACTTTACCGGTGACGTATAGGACAACGTCATCTGCGCCGTCCCCAGCGGATTGACGATGAGAAACCCCTGAAAGACGGTCTTATCAAGACTCTCGAATGTATCAAGCGGCACCGGTTTTCCCGTCTGCGGAGACTGCGACCCCTGGCTGTCTACGAGCGTGCTGCCTTTCGGAACATATATCCTGATCCAGTCACGGAGAGGCGCATTGAGGCAGAGACCCCCGCTTTCGAGTCCGCAGTCAGATCCGGGATACGGATTTTTATACTCAAGCGTCAGCTTCGTGGTGATCGTACCGTCGCCGTTGACGGTCACCTCCTTCTTCACCTTCTCGCTCACGAACATATTCGATTTTGCACCTGCCATGTTGCTGTTGTTGACATGGAGGTAATCCCATCCCTGCCCTTCTTTGTACTTGAGTACGGCAGCGGATTCGGACGCGGTCATGATGCGGCCCGCGAGATTAAAGCTTTCTGCGGCCTTCTGGGCGTTCTGATCATGAAAATAAGCCAATACGTGTTTCTGGCTGATCTCGGTCAGAAGCATCTGAAAAAGCCGTCCCCAATACTTGGAAGGCGATACGCCAAGCGCCTGATGTAAGATCGTCTGCATGAGAACGCCGATAATATCTTTCCTCGCTGTCCGGACATAGTTGACGGGCCGCGAAGAATAATCCTCGAGTTCGTAAATCGCCTTCGGGCAATCGCAGCGCGGGTCGTTGTCTGCGGAAAATTCCCTGCCGTACACGGTGATCGGCCCCAGGATCTTGAGCGCATCAACCAGGACATGCGTGTCTATCGCCCAGATGCCGTCTATCTGTTCATGCCCGGACACGGTTTTATACAGCGATTCGAACGTCTGCATGGAAATTTTGAAATCCGGCGATAAATTACTGTCACGGAGATTAAATGTATACACTCCTTTATGGAATTTCAGGATGTCCGGAGGCGCAGGCGGTACTTTGGTCTGAGCCGCATCGAGCGCATAAATATCATCAGCCTTTTCCAGAATTGCCTTTCCCTTGACGAACCGGAACTGCGCATACGCGGTGATAAACCCTCCTGTAGGCCTCAGCTCCTTGTCGTTTTGGAACAGGACAAGATACCGTTTATCCGTGGGATCGCCCAGGAGTGACGGCAGATTGACGAGAAGAGGCTGGGCATTGACAAAAAGGTTTGCCGCGTTTTCTATGACGTTTTTCGCACTGACGAGCTGGCTCCTCACGGGCGTACTGCCGATTTTTTCCGGATAGCGGTTCGGGTCTATGGCATCCAGCTCTTTCCTGAGAACGTCGACCGATACGGCAATATCGTTGATTTTGGGGATAAGCGCGCTCATGGTCCTGACCGCGGTCTGGATACGGTCATCCGCCGTACCGGACACAAACGTGCTTTTTCCTTTAAGACCCAGAAGATCCGCATTGGGTTCCAAGGCCTCAACGGCTTTATCCGCCGCGTCCAGCCCGGCAAACCCGGCGTTTATGCCGTGCCGGCCGTCCTGGATATAGCTTCCCAGAATCGGCACCGCCGCAAGCGGCAATACTTTCGCATAATCGGTTTTCAGGATGGTAAGTTTTGCTCTGGTGTCGGCAAGGGCTGTCTTGGTCTTGCCGATATCCTGGCTCTTTATCGCGGTCGCGGTTTCTCGACCGCTTGTCATGACGGCACGCGCATCGGCAATCACGGTCCGCATGGGCAGGAGGAGTATGCCCAGGACACCAAAAAGAATGAGAATAACGACAAGAGGCGCCCCGATAAACACCCAGAGCTTCCGTGACGGTTTCTCCGGCTTCGGAGGCTCGGCCGGAGCCATGGTCGCAAGATCTATGCGTTTGAGATCCTCAGGCATAGCATCATTGTTCCCTTTCGGCGTAATTTTGTCAATGAGTACGGTTTTCCTGTACTCACCGCGCATTAGACCGCGCCCTTTCCGGAAATCATGGCCCATGGGCTCTTGAAAAGAATGGTCAGATCAAAGACGACGGAACGTTGTTTTACATAGTCCGCGTCCATCTTGA
Source organism: Patescibacteria group bacterium (assembly GCA_023379025.1). Taxonomy (GTDB): domain Bacteria; phylum Patescibacteriota; class Microgenomatia; order UBA10105; family UBA927; genus JAMCTH01. The sequence goes on from JAMCTH010000005.1 coordinate 89,698, forward strand.
TCCGTTTGTCAAAGTTTACCTCGCTTCGTCCGGATACCTGCCAGTACCCCGTAATGCCGGGTTTGGCGGAAAGTACGACTTTGACAAGATGCTTCGTATGCGGGTATTTCCTCTGCTGCTCGACGAGTTCATCCGGATAATACGGCCTCGGCCCCACGAGACTCATTTCCCCCCTGATGACATTGACCAGCTGAGGTATCTCGTCAAGCGAGTGCTTCCGGATGAATTTGCCGACCCGGGTGACGCGCGGATCTTCCTTGAGCTTGTAGCTATTGCGTTTATACTCGGCAAAAAGTTTGACAAGTGCGGGATCGCTCCTCAGTTTTTCATGGGCATTGACGACCATGGACCGGAATTTGTAGAGCGTAAAGAGTTTTCCGTCCTGCCCGACGCGGCGCGGGGTATCTGCAAGGACCGGTCCCGGACTGTCAAGAAGGATGCATACCGCAGTCACCATCCAGATCGGTGCAAAAAGGATAAGGAGGATGACGGCTCCGGCAAGGTCAATAATGCGTTTTGTAGCGCGGTATCGCATAGCGTATGCTCACGTCAGGTGGTCGTGTTCGGTGCCGGTCATGCGCTCGACGAGTTTTTTGATCTTCGGGACGGAGGATTTTTTACAGACCAGCACGACATCTCCCGTGTTGACGACAAGCGCTTCCGCAAGGTCAATTGTCACGAGCAGCTGGTCCGTAAAATTATAAACGAGGGAATCATCCGTATCCGTGACAAGCACCTTGCCCTGCGTCACGTTTTTCTCTTTGGAATCTTCCAGAGCTTCTTTCAGCGCCTCCCATGCGCCGATATCGCTCCATTCGATATTTTCCGATACGACAAGCGCATCCCCGGGATCGAGCTTCTCAAGGATGGCGTTATCGAACGAAATTTTCTCAAGTGTCGGATAGATTGTTTCCAGCTGTTCTCCGAACCGGTCCGTGTGCCATGCGCTGCCGATACGCTCCAGCCCCCGGTACAGGTTCGGGGCAAACCGCTTATACTGCAACCAGAGATATTTCGGGGTCGTAACGAAATATCCGAGATTCCATGCGTGGTGACCGCTTGCAAAATACCGCTCTGCCGTCGCCTTGTCCGGCCGGTACTGGAAGTCGGCAAACGCATGGAACGGAAATCCGTCTTCCCGGACAAGCGGCTTTCCGTATTCGATCCAGCCGAGATTGACACTCGGGAATCTGGGTTTCTGGGCAACAAACACGATTTTGTCCGGCTGTTTTTCGACAACCCTGCCCGCGGCAAGGAGGATTTTACGAAACAGCGCATCCTGTTTCACCAAATGATCGCTCCACAGGATGACGATCGGCTCATCGGGCGTTTCATGGACGAGAAGCGACGTCACAAGTCCTACCGCCGGTCCGACATCGCGCACATCCGGTTCGCCGATAACATGGTCCGGAGGAAGTGCAGAAAGCTGTTTCTGGACGATCGGTACATATTGGGCGCCGGTTGCGACATAGATATCATCCCAGGTAAAATCCGGACGGAGCCTTTCCGCGGCAAGCTGGAGCGTTGAACGGTCGCCGATGATTTTTTCGAACTGCTTCGGGGATTTTTTTCTGGACAGCGGCCACAGCCTCGTCCCGACGCCTCCGGCAAAAATAATCGCTTTCATAGGGATGTATACCGCAACAATAACCGCTCAACAGTTTCTCGCATGGTACGGGAAAAGCGGCCGATCTCCGAAACGCGGGCGTTTCGTTTACACTGCACAGTATCAAAACGCCGCGCATCAAAGTGTCTCAGAATCTCACGGATGGATTTCCCTGACCCATGGCTATAGAAAACACCGGTACTTCCCTCGCTGACCAGTTCGGCAGCTCCGCTGGTTCGGCAGACGATCACCGGTTTTCCCATCGCTCCCGCCTCAAGGACCGTTAAGCCGAAATCCTCTTCTCCGGCCGCGATAAGCGCTTGGCATCCTCCATAATAGCCGGCCAATTCCTGATCTGTCAAATAGGACGTTACAAATGACACCGTCGGACCGGCACGTCTCCTGAGCTCCCGTTCCGCCATACCGCGTCCGATCACGACAAGCGGAAGCCGGAAAGCCGTACAGGCATCGATGACAAGATCGATCCGTTTGTATCCGACGAGCCGTGAAACCAGAAGGAAATAGGGCATTGATCGGGAATGAACTGCTGCTTGTCCAAAAAGTGCCGTATCTACGGGAGGATAGATCACTGCTTCGGATCGGCGCCCGTAGTACGTCTGTATCCGCTGCCGGACTCTTTCAGAAATTGCTATGTAGTAATCCGGACGGCTTGCAGCGACCAGGTCCCATTTCCTGAGTCGGGGAGTCAACGCGGCGAGGACATGACGGCTCAGCAGGTTCCCCCTTCCCATACCGGGATACTTCCGGTACGTCTCCTGCCCGCTCCAGAGATACCGCGTGGGCGTCAGGCAGTAACAGATGTGCAGGGTTTCCGGCTTGGTTATGACGGTTTTGGCCTCGGCAGAGGTCACCGATATGACAACGTCATACGGGTCAAAAGTAAACATCTCGAATGCAAACGGCGTCAGCCAGGGAAAAAATTCGTGGTGCGATCGGGCAAAGGGCACGCTCTGCATCCAGGACGGACGGACCGTAAACACGGAAGCCCATGGGGCCCGGACGGGATCATACACTGCGGTATAAAGCGGCGCATCAGGCCATATGGCGTGGAGTGCCAGTAAAACCCGCTCCGCGCCTCCCCATTTGTTAACCCGGTCGTACACAAATGCCACCTTCATATCTTCTCTCCGAGGCAGGAACGGTATACCGCAAGCGTTGCCCTGGCAAGGTTGCTCCAGGAATATTTCCCGGCTTGTGCTTCACCCTTCTTTTTCAATCGGCTCCGGAGGGCGCTGTCTCCGATGACGGACAGGATCGTGTCCGCAATCGCAGCCGGCTGATACGGATCAAAATACAGCGCCGCGTCGTTATAAATCTCATGAAAGACCGGTATATCCGAACAGAGTACCGGGATGCCCAGGGCCATGGCTTCCAAACCCGGCAGACCAAAGCCTTCCATACGCGAAGGGAACACAAAAGCGGTCGCATGGCGGTAGAGAATGCCGAGCTCGTGATCTGCAACACCGGTCATGAAATGGACATGATCACCGATACCCTGTGCCCCTACGGTTTTTGCGAGTCTTTCGGAAAAATAATCCTTTGGGCCGGCAAGGACGAGATGGATCCCGGACCGATGGTGAAGTTTTTTCCTGAGAACCATGCGGTAGGCCAGAAGAAGCGTCTCCAGATTTTTGTGCGGGTAGGCATTGCCGACATATAAGAGATACGGATACGGGAGCGGCCGTTGTCCCCCGTCACCTCCGGCAGGTATGCCCACGCCTTCACGGGTGACAACTATTTTGTCCGGCGGCGTATGATAATGGGCTATGATTTCGTCCTTCGTCGATTCCGATACCGCAATAATTTTTCCGGCTTTCATGAGTCCCAAACGCAACACCGTCCGGTAGCCGTACCGCCGCGCGGTATAAAGCGGGAGCGGCAATGTCGATGCCTTTCCCGTATCGAAATGGAGAATCGTCAGGTCGTGAATCGTCACAACGAGCCTGCCCGGATACAAAAGCGGTATGGTAAAGTACGGTACATGGAGAAGGTCGAGATGCTCCCGCATGAAGATATACGGAAGCAGGATCTGCTCGGTAACGCTGTGCCAGGGAATATCTGCGCGCCGTATCTGCCAATGCCCGTTCGGAGGAACAAATCCGCCGGAGCTTTCCCTCCGGAGAAAGACTCTATAGTCGTTCTCCGTATCGATTAACGAAAGTTCATGAATAAGATTGCGGATGTACCGTCCGACACCCGTCTCCCGGATGAGTCTTGCGTCAATGCCGATTTTCATATGACCGATTGTATCCTGATGCCCGACAGGACAACCCCGGTGACCAGCGGACCATACTTCCCCGCATAATGCTTCCGGTAAAACAAACGCATGGTCTCATAAAAATACCGGCGGGTTTTCTGCCGGAGCTCGGGATCGGCATGGTCCCTGCCGCTTTGCTTCTTTCTGTGGAGCGTTGTCACATCAGGGTAATACATGATCTTCCAGCCGCCAGCGTTAATCCGGTAGGCCCAGTCCAGATCTTCGCCGTACATGAAATAGGCTTCATCCAGAAGACCGATACGGTCAACGACATCCCTCCGCACCAGAAAAAATGCTCCGCTCGGACTGTCAATGGTATGCGCCCGGTAGCTGTCCTTGTATCCCTGGTGATAACCGCCGAAGATTTTGGAATGCGGAAAGAGCCGTTCGAGACCCGAAAAGTACGATACGCTTGCCCACGGCGTCGGAAACCCCCGGTGGCAGGCAGGATCCATTGAACCATCCGGAAGAAGCAATTTGCACGTACCTGCGCCGACGGTCTGATCCGCTTCCATATGGCCTACAACCGTTTCGATCGCTCCGAAAGACACCTCTGTATCGGAATTGAGAAGGAGAATGTAGCGCCCGCGGGATATCCGTATTCCCTGGTTATTTGCCGCAGCAAAGCCGCGGTTATCGGCGTTTTCAATGAGTTGCACCTTCGGAAAGCAGTTCCTGATCATGGCCCCGCTTCCGTCAGCCGAACCGTTGTCTATAACCGTTATTTCCTGGGAAAACCGGCCCGTTTGACCCGCAATCACCTGCCTGAGGCAGGTACGTAAAAGATCCCTCGTGTTGTAATTCACGACGATAACGGAAACATCAGGTACTGATTTGTTCATAAGCATGTGTTCCAGGTGCGCTCCAACATGAGCGCAAGCGCGTCCCAGTTATACGAGCGTTCTACCCGGTCCCTTGCAGCCTTCGTGAGGACCGCGGCATATCGGCGGTTATTGAGGAGGCCCCGGACCGATTCGACAAAACCCGCGGCATTGCCTGCAACAAGCACCTCAACCCCGTCGGATACGGTAAGACCCCGTATCCCTTCCTCAGTCGTGATGACCGGTACCCCCATGGCCATGGCTTCCAATATCTTGAACTTGGTACCACCGGAAATGCCCATCGGAGCCAGGAGTATGTCTGCCCTTCGGTATGCCGTCCGGATATCCGGCACATCGGTTGCCACCGTGACTCCCGCACCTCCGACCCGGGGAATGTGTCCGCCTACCAGAAGCAGTGTGGCATCCGGAAACGCCTGTTTCATGACGGGCCATATGCGACCAAGGAGCGAATGCACGGCTTCTTTATTCGGAAGCCAGTTATAATCACCGACAAAAAGAAACCGCGGCGCCCGGAGTATGGCACGCGGGGAGGAAAAAGAAAATTCCCCGATATCCACCCCGTTCGGAATCACATCAACGGGGCATCCGGGTGCCGTACCGAGCACCATATCACGGTCGGACGCAGATACGGTAATGATCCGGTCGGCCCGTTTCCAGATTCTCCGCTCCCAATAGGCAAGCTTCACGGTGTCTAAGTACATACCGGGTCGGAGCGGAATCCATGGCGTACGGGCAGTATATTCGCGATAGACCGTATGTTCGATGTTGTGTTCCGCTACGACCAGCCGCGGCCGTGATGACCTCTCATGTCCGCGAAGCGCATCGGGAAGGGATTGCCAGACATAGCCGGGCTCAAGGTGGACAATGTCTATATGTCCGGACCGGGAAACGCGCTCTATACGGCTGCGCATCCCCGGAATGTCATAGGAGACGGTAAGAAGCGGATGTGATCCGAAAACCGAACGGAGTACGTTTCGTGGACTCCAGGCCCGTCCGCGATATACCAGGTCGACGCTTTTGCAGAATGCCAAGTGCCCGGCATACTGCTCCTCGCTCCTGTCTCTCATAAAACACAGAAGGTGGATTGCGTGCATCTCCGAAAGACGCCGGAGAAGCTGATAGATCCGTATTTGTCCTCCGGAATGGAGTGGGTACGGAACCACGGCGGAAACAAATAGGATATTCATGGCGCGGTGTGTTATTTGCCGGTACCTTTGAGTCGCGTCAGGTCTATAATGGCGTATTTGTCGTTTCTGACGAGCACCGTATATTTTGCCGCCAGCTCCTTAGTTTCAAGATCTGCATCGGTCGGAGAGACGGTGACATAATATCCGGCGCCTTCGGACATTTTTTTCGCGATATCAAAACCAATCGGCCATCCCTGACGGTGCGTCTGGTACAGGAAAGTCGTATCCCCGTTATACGGCGCGATCACTTTGGCGTCCGGCGGCAATATGGCATCCGCCACCCTCCCCGCTGCCACGATTTCCGGATGATTGATCCAGAAATACCCGCGCACCGTGTACCACGAAAAGGCAAGCATAAACAAAATGCACACGGTTCCTGCAACAGCGCCGGTTATCCTGGGAACGGTACCCGAACGGAATATCCAGGCAAGTCCTTTTGCGACGTACGCGGCGATCACCGGTACTATGACAATCTGGTAATAATCATGCTGCACATTCCCGCGCGCAATGACGATAAGATACGAAAGTGCTCCGAGGAGCCACCACCGGAAAAACCAACCTTCCTTTTTCCCGTGGGGCAGCAAAAGTCCGATACCGAACGGGACTAACCCCCAATACCCCAAAATGAGATTCCCGATGCGTTCCGCAAAAAGCCAATAGAACCATGCGCCTTTAAACCGTATCCCTCCCCCGTTAAAAAGCCATGTATACGCGGGTATGCCTTCCGGATACTGCAGGATCCATGTCCGCCACCAGAGCAGGGGGTAGAGCGCAATTGCCGTAAACACGATGATACTCACGATCCAGTGTCTGGTCAGGGAAAACCGTTTGAGGAAGAGGTACCCTGCGGGAACCAGAAGAAATCCGGCGAATGGTTTTACCAGAAATGCAACCGATGCCGACAACGCCGAAAGAAGCAGGAGTACCCAATAGACCCTGGATGTGTGTTTGAACGCGCGAAGCAGGAGCCAGAGCGACAGAAGAGACCACCATACCATAAACGTATCCGGCAGGATAGTTCTGCCGTAATAGATGCTGTACGGTAAAGCCGCATAGACTGCGGCAGCCAACATACCCGTCAGCCTGTCACTTACCCCGGCCGTGATACTGTAGAGGAGGATTGCCGCACCGACGGAGGCACAGATGGTCACAAGACGAAGCCACACCTCAACCGGAAAAAATCCCATGGTTTTCGTCGCCCACGCGCCGATAACCTGATATACCGGAAATTCCACCATGCGCCACCCCATGGGATTGTCCTTTCCGGATGGAATATTGGAGAGATCCTCAAACCGCGGATGGAGCGGGTCTATCCCCCACGTGAGGAAATTCCTCGCAACCGCGGCCGTATCGGACTGGCGCCAGCTATGCCAGTCTGCCACGGGATTATTGATCCGATAAAGACGGACGGCAAACGCCGCGACGCATATGCCGATAAGCAGTACAAAAGAAAGTTTTTTCATACGCCGGACCTCGGTTTCTGTACCGGTATGACGCTGCCGTCCGGGGAAAACTGGAAGACGCTCTGAAGCGTTGACCCGCTCTCTACCGCATCAAACGCCTCCCGAAGGGATTGCCGGGAATACACCTTGATCTTCGGATTCCTATAAATAAACCAGAGGGCGTCCGGCAGGCCCACCGGGAATACCCATGCCTGTCCGTGCCTGATCGGGACATCCACAAAATGGAATTCCACCGGCTCCGTACGCCAGTAGTCCCGGTATGCGCTGTCCATGGACACAATAAACCGTTTCACCGTCTCCCCTGCCTCATACCAATCGCCGGTCACCTGCTGAAGCTGGATGAGCTGCCAGAGGGAAAAAGTACTCACGGCAAGTATGGCGACACATCCCGCAACTGCTTTCCCGTTGGGCAGGAGAAAGCGATACAGCGATCTCATAAGGATCACGAGAAGGAACACCGTACCGGCTGAGGCAAGATAGCTGTAACGGGACGAAATATTCCCGAGCCCCAGGAACGGAAGGAGCGCTATGAAAAGCCAGCTTGCCCCGAATACCAGGTCTTTTGCCGTCTCTCCGGAGACGCTCTTCCGCATCCTCATGACTACCGCGGCGACTGCCGCAAGCGATATCCCCGTCAGGAAATACGCGCCGGCAGGACTGTTTTTGAGGAGGGTTCTGCCCACGCCGTAGACGGGAATGGTCATCGGGCCGAGCACCGTCAGGAGCATATATCCCAGGGCATTACCGGCCGCATTGAGGGGTAGTTTGACCAGATTATAGCTGTAGTCTCCGCCGAACCAGAAACTCCCGGCCAGATAGCGTACCAGCAGATAGAGCGGCACCGGCAGAAGCAGAAGTCCGAACCATTTGCGTTTTGCCAACCGCCGGAGGCCGGACCAGCCGCTGTCATACCATTCATAACTCATCCAAAGAAGAGGCGTTACCAGGGCTGCCTCATGAAACGTCAGGGCGCCGACGAATCCGAACAGTGCCAGAAAGACATAGCGCGCCTTTTGCGTCTCCTGCCGGTATATAAACCCGAGAAGACTGACAAGTGTGCCGAAGGTCGCAAACAGGAATCCACCGGCGGAAATCCAGTACACCGCCTCGTGAAAACCGCTCAACAGGAGGAACAGAAGTCCGGCCAGCGCGGCCCAAAGATCGTGCTTCAGAATCTTTCGCGCGATGAGATAGATAAGGACAACATTGAAAAAATGCAAGAGCAGCGATGCCGCGTGGTAAACCGTCTGATTCAGCCAGAATGAGGAAAACATAACAAGAAAGTAGAGTTTCATCCCCGGACGGTAGAAAAATCCTGAAGCGTTGGAAAAATATCCCATGACGGTCCGCAGGGTCAGCGGGCACCTGCTCGCCGCGGACGCGGCATTTCCGCAATCCGCCGCCCATCGGAGCCAGGTAAAGTCATCACCCACAAAATAATTCCTGAGAATCGGCGAAAAGACCACAACGGTCAGCACGGCAAATGACAGGATGATGGCCGGCGGTGATACCAGTATTTTTTTAAGCTCCCGAAGCAGACGGATTTTTACCCTGCCGTAAAGAAGCGTGGCTGCCATAACGGCTCCGGTCAGGAGCCAAAAGACATAGGCAACTTTCGAGGCTTCAAACACATCGATAAAAAGAGCATTCAGGGCAAGTCCGACGGTCCCCGCGCTGAACCCGAGCATGAGACTTCTGACCGGACGATCGGTTACCTCCGGTAACGACCGGGCTATGGCAAGTCCCAAAATCAGGAAGATGACTGCAAAGGCGGCAAACCCCAGAAGACCCACCTCCGCGAGCATCCGGAGATAGCTGTTATCCACGGCAAGGCTGACCGACCCGTACCCGCTCCCGAAGATGATGTTCCGTTTAAATGCGGCAAGCGCATTCGGCCATTCCCCCTGAAAACGCGTCGTAAATGAAAGGTCGTACGCCAGTGCCTTTTTCACCAGGTAATCGCCGTTTATGACGGTCACCGCAGCCTTTCCCGTCTCCTTGTCCGGCGTTTTGAGGGCATAATAAAATTCTCCTACCCGGCGGGCTATCGGCGAAAGCGTCAGATTGATGTAGCCCGTCCCCTGCGGCAGGTCTTCGCCCGTCGGAGCGTTCGGCTGTACAAAAAGGAGAAGTGTCGGACCGAGGGTACGGTACGGTCTGATAATCTCAGCCGACGGACTCGCCTGTGCTCCGGAAATGCTCAGAAAATAATTTTGTTTTACGATTTTATCCTGAAAGTATGATTTCGGCATTTCCGTGACCTGTCCTAACGGATCGCCCGTTTTTGCATCCACCAAAACGTCTATGTCCTTAACGGTACTGCTGAAGCGGTTCCCGAGACCCGGCACAAACGCCAGAAGCACGACTGCAATGACAGCCAGAACCGGAACCGCGACAATGACAAGTTTTTTCTTCTGCCAGAAAAGAACCAGTCCGGCCGCAAGAAGAAAGGCAAGAAACGAAATTCTTGAAACCGTCAGAAATAAAACAAAAAGACCCAAAAAAGACGTTCCGAGGAGGATGAGCCGGACGAAAAAACTTCTGTATCCGAACAGGAGGCTGATAAGTACGGGCAGGGTAAGGACAAGGTATGCGGCCAGATCATACTGTCCGCCGAAGGTTGATGACACTCTTCCGAGTGCGGATAAATGGAGAGGAATACCTTTGGCAAACTCCTCATTCATGGTGAGATAGGCAGGGAAAGTGAAATATTTCTGTCCTATGCCGTACAGGGAAACACAGAGCACCGTACCCGTCAGGACGGCGATGAGGTAGGGGTAATATTTCTTTTCACGGAATGCGGCAAACGCGACAAAAAACAACAGCATGTACTCTATACGCCGGAGGTAGCTCAAAAATGCGACATTCGGAAATACGTTGGAAAGATCGGGGAAAATGATAAGGATGCCATGGATGGTAGCAATGGCTCCCGCGGTCCAAAACAGGAGAATCGGCAGCGTCAGCGGAGTGCTGAATGTCACGCGTTTCCGGATGATACCGTATCCCCACAGAAATACCGTCAGCAGTACCGCAAAATCCTCGGCACGGATATAGACCCACACGTGCTGCACATTGATAAGCGGCAGTTTGGGATAGAGCGGTATGAACGCTAAAAGGAACAGGCTCAGAATGAGGAGGATATGGCGGCTACACCACGCGTAAAGCTTCTTCATAGGTTTGTATGAGCTGCCGGTTGCCCGTAAGTCCTCCCACCGCCATGGCGATCCTGGCTTTTGCCGTAAGCAGCGCTTTCACAGTCTGCAGTTCCATTATAGACCTGTGTTTGCCGTAAAAGTAGACTAAGCCGCGGAAGATATTAACGACAGGCTGTCGTTTACTCCCGCTTGATGCGGCACCCGTATGGGTAAACCGGGCCGACGGCACAAATACGGTCCTGTATCCCTTCTGCCTGGCCCGATAAAAAAAATCAACTTCTTCCATATAGAGAAATATATCCTCGTCAAACAGACCTACCCGTAAAAAATAGTCTCTTTTCCCGAGGATACATGCGCCGGAAACCCAATCGACCGTGCGCAGTGTTTGTGGGGAATACCTTGTCAGGCCTATCTGGTCCCCTTTCAGAAACAGCATGAGGAAGGTGACGGGAATCGAAAAAAAGGGACCGCACGAGGACTGAGCACTTCCGTCTTCGTTCAGCAGTTTTCCCCCGAAAAAGGTCCGGTCTGACTGACCGGCATATTTGAGTAATGTTACGATCGAATCTTCTCTGGCAACTATATCGGAATTTATGAGGAGAATATATGTTCCTTCTGCCTTTTTTATACCGATATTATTCGCCCTGCCGTAACCAAAATTTTTTTTATTGAGTATTTTAATTACCCGAGGATATTTCTTTCTCAATAATTCCTGACTGCCGTCATGTGAAGCGTTATCTACGACAATAACTTCATAAGATATGTTCCCATTCCCAAGACCCTGATAAACGGAATCAAGACAGCGCTCGAGGAGGAGTTTTGTGTTGTAGCTTGGGATGATGATGGAAAGATCCATTTTTCTTTCTACTGGAACATCCGGCGAAACTTGAGTGTGTACCGGAGATTTTTTGCCCGGTCACGGATATAGGCCGCAGGCACTCCTCCGACCAGGGTAAACGGTGCGGCGTCATGCGTCACGACTGCGCCCGATGCCACGACTGCCCCTTTTCCGACATGAACACCCGGAAGTATGGTAACGCGCGTTCCGATAACGGCATAGTCTCCGATAACCACCTCGCCCTCGCTCTCCCTGAAGTCGGGATCATCAATATCATGCTGCATAGTATAGATACGGACCTCTCCCGCGATCGAAACATTATTGCCTATCCTCAAAGGACGTTTCTCCGGATTCAGAAAACCCATGAGATATCCCCATGGTTTCCAGCTGCCTTTCCTCCACGTCCGGTAAAAACGTCCGTCAAGAAATGCATCGTTTCCGATGATCGTATGATGTCCTATCTCGACGCCGGAAGGCAGGTTAAACCGGGCCAGCCAATGCACGGAACTGTCCCTGCCGATTTTTATACGGAACACATGCCGATAGAGAAACAGCCGTACGGTATGACTCGGGATAAGTCCGGTCAGCGTGGCCAGGTACACCCATAAGTCGATTATGAATCTCATAGAAATTCAGGTTTAGATAATGGAAATTCGATATTGGTAATAGAAAATAGAAATCAGAAATTGATACTTGCCAATCTTCCGTTGGCCAGTCCCCCATTACAGATTTCTATTTTCCATCAACGATTTTTTTACTTTTCCAACGAATTTTATCCTTCTCCCGCAACGTCTTCCAATACCTCCAGGGTTTTTCTTGCGGCTTTTTCCCAGGTAAACTGTTTTGCCCGCTTCATACCCTCTACAAGCCTGTCGGTCCCCTGCTTGAGATTCCGCTGCCTGACTCCCGTCAGAAGGCCTTCCGTAATACTGGTAACATCCGCCGGGTCTACGTAGATCCCGGCCTTGCCTGCAATCTCCGGAAGGCTCGAGCTATTGCTCACGACGACAGGGCATCCGTATGCCATGGCTTCCAGAACCGGCAGGCCGAATCCTTCATAGAGACTCGGAAGCGCAAAACAGAGGGCCCTGCGATAAAGCTCCGGCAGGTCGGCATCCGGGACAAAATCGAGGAACTTCACCCGGTCTTTCACGCCGTACGTTTCAGGAGCAGAAAGGATGTCCTCATAGAGCCAGCCTTTTTTCCCGACGATGACGAGTTCGAGACTGCCGAATTTCTGCTTGTTTGCCCTCAAAAACCCCGAAAACGCCTCTATCAGCCTGACGTAGTTTTTCCTGGGCTGCAGCGTTCCCACGGAAAGGACATAATGTCTGCTTATGCCGTAGGTACGGAATATATTCGGTTCCTGTTTGCTTTCCCCTTCGGGACGTGTGGAAATTTGCGTCATACCCGGATAGGTTACGGTTACACGGCTTTCGGGCACGTGATATGCCCGTATTATAGCATCCCTGGTGAATTGGCTTATGGTCAGTATCCGGGCCGCATGCCGTACGGAATAGGCCGTCCAGTGCACAAGCTGGTGAAGATCTTTGGGCCGGAACAGCTCGGGATAACGGAGATACGAAAGATCCATGACGGAAATGACCTTGGGTGTACGGATAAATCTTGGCGCATAATGGGTCGGGGAAAAGATAACGCGGGCCGGAGGCATGTCGCGGGCTATGGCAAGAGGCAGGCCCCAAAATGTCCAGAGCCTCCTGGGTCCGCGGATCCGGTACTGCCAAAAAGAAGACTGCCCGGGCATACCATCCGGAACCGAACCAGGACTATAGACCCGGACGGTCATCCGCCCTTCCTGGCCGGTACGGAGCAATTCGTGGATATGGGTGATGATTTCAAAGGCATAGCGTCCTACGCCCACCCGGGCAGGACTCATGGCTTCGTATCCGTCGATGGCAACAATCATATCGGTGAAAAGCCCGGATAGACCACGTGCAGTTTGGCCGGTACCATGGTGAAGGCGTCCTGAACGTCGCGTTTCGTCGCCTCCGAATCACAGAATATCGCGCTGCAGACAGCAACGGCCCGGGTAAGCCGGCGCTTCTGGACTGCGATGATACGTTTATCAAACTGCTCCGGGAATTTTAAAAAACTCACATCATGGATCGTGGTGACTCCGCGGGCACGGGTGAGAGGCGGCTGCGTCCAGTCGCTGCTCCAGAAAACATCAACACTCCCGATAAACCATTCAACCGGTACGATATGCAACAGGTTCCAAAAAATATCAAGGAGTGTCGGGGGGATGGGAACCACAATGAGGGATACGCGGGGGGACAAACGCCGGAGCGTACTGAAGTAGGCATGAAAAACTGCCCGTTTTCTGAGGGAAGCCCCGAATAACACATACTCGTTTCCGCGGTCGTACTCCAAAAGGGTCATCACGAGTCCGCGGACATACCTGGCCACTCCGGTGCCTTCAAACGCAATCTGGCTGATGTCTATGCCGATACGCATACGTACGGATATCTGCCACGCTCCGGGGGCGGACGTTATCTGTTACCGGATTTTATGTTCTCCCACTGCCACGCGGATCCTATGATGGTCTCCAAATCAGAGTGTACCGGTTGCCAGCCGAGAATGGTGCGGGCTTTCAAGTTATCCGCGTAAATCATGGCAGGATCTCCGGGCCGTCTCGCGACGTATTTTTTGGCAAGCTTTTTTCCCGTAATCTTTTCTGCCGTTGAGAGGATCTCGTTATTCGAATACCCGTGCCCGACCCCGAGATTAAAGACATCCGACCGGTGTTGCTTCTGCATATAATCTATCGCCTTGATATGTGCCTCGGCCAGGTCGACAACATGGATATAATCGCGGATACACGTGCCGTCAGGAGTAGGATAGTCATTCCCGTAAAGAGGAAACTCCGCCAGTTTCCCCTGCGCTACAGCAAGAGCAACGGGAATGATATGGGTCTCCGGGCTATGGTCCTCTCCCAGACTCCCGTCAAGAGCCGCGCCGGCGGCATTAAAGTACCGGAGGCTCACGGACCTGACTCCGTAAATCCGGTCATACCAGACCAGAATTTCCTCGAATGTCCGTTTGGTAGACGCGTACACGCTCTCAGGGTGGATCGGTGCATCCTCCGCAACCGGCAACGTCTCTGGCGTGCCGTAGACCGCACAGGATGAGGAAAAAACGAGTGTCTTACAACCGGCTTTCCGCATCGCCTCAAGGAGATTAATGCCGCCGGCTATATTGTTACGATAATATTCGTAAGGTTTTTCCATTGACTCCGGGGCCAGTGCCAAAGCGGCAAAATGAACCACGGCATCGATTTGATGCGAACCGAAAACCGCGTTAATCTCATCGGGGTGCGTGAGATCTCCCCGGATCAGCTCCGCCTCCCCCACGGCCTGCGCATGGCCCGTGCTCAGATTGTCAAAGACGGTCGCGCGATGCCCGTTCTCTGCCAGAAGTCTGTTCGTAATGGCACCGATGTACCCGGCTCCGCCGGTCACGAGGATATTCATAGGTCTTATTGTACCTTACGGCCGCGTACGAGGGAAAGCACGATGAACGTGAGAAAAAAGGCAGCCGCGTACCAGGTCAGCCGCTCGGCCGTGAAAAAAATCCATCCGGCAAAAAGCGGTATCGCGAGGAGAAGACACCCGAGCCCGGCAAAGACCAAAAGTCTCGGCCGCCTCAGGATAAGGAGGACGGCAAACAGAATAACAAATAGGAAATCCTGGGGTTTCACGACAAGGTACGGTAATATGCAATGGTTTTCTCCAGGCCGTCCGTCACGGATATTGTTGGTTCCCATCCGAGCAGTCTTTGTGCTTTTGCAATATCCGGCTTCCGTTCCCTCGGGTCGTCATCGGGTAAGCCGTTATGGGTTATGGCAGAGGATGAATGCGTCATCGTTTTTATTTTTTCCGCCAGGTCCTGCACCGTGTACTCTTCGGGATTACCGAGATTTATAACCTCGCCCGCCGCGTCTCTGCTGGTCATCGCTTTCACGAGTCCTGCGACCAGATCGCTGACATAGCAGAAGGAACGCGTCTGCGTTCCGTCCCCGTAGACCGTGATGGGTGTCCCCTCCAATGCCTGATTGACAAAGTTCGATATCACCCGCCCGTCGTTTTTCCGCATCCTGGGGCCGTAGGTATTGAATATCCTGACGATTCTGGCGTTGAGGTTATATTTGCGCACATACACCATGGTCATCGCTTCCGCGAAACGCTTCGACTCGTCATAACAGGAACGGACGCCGTTCGGGTTCACGTTCCCCCAATAGGTTTCCTTCTGCGGATGTTCCTTCGGGTCGCCGTAAACCTCGGATGTTGAAGCCAGAAGAAAGGTTGCCCTGTGTTTGACCGCCAGCCGAAGCATCTGTATCGTACCCCAGGAATTTGTGAGCGCGGTCTCCTCGGGATAGCGCTGGTAATCGATGACGGAAGCCGGCGAAGCCAGATGCGCGATGCAGTCAACCTCACCGATGTCGGGCAGAGGCTGAGTTATATCATGACGGACAAACGTGAATGCCGCGTGCTTCCGGGCAGCGGCAAGGTTTTCTTCTCTTCCGGTAAGAAGATTATCGAGAGCCGTAACCCGATACCCGAGACCCAGAAGCCCGTCCGTCAGATGGGAACCGATAAATCCGGCTCCGCCGGTTACCAGGGCAATTCCTTTCGACATATGGTATAGTTTATCATATATGCCTGGCCGAAAAACCGAAACATGAAAAAACATCCTCAGCACCTGCGTCACGATCTGGATTTGGATATCGGCACAATCCGGAGGATTTTCAGGACCGCCGGCGAAATGAAAAAAAAGACATACCGGGAAGCCGCCACAAAGGCTCTCAGAAACAAATCGCTTGCGATGATCTTTGCCAAACCGTCAACCAGAACGAGGGTAAGTTTCGAGGTCGGCATGACCCAGCTCGGAGGACATGCGCTCTACCTCGGCCCCACTGACCTGCAGCTCTCCCGGGGCGAAACCATCGCCGACACCGCAAGAGTGCTTTCCCGCTATGTCGACGGCATCATGGCACGCGTATTCAGCCAGGATGATATTGAGGCCCTCGCTCAAAACGCCGCGGTTCCCGTGATAAACGGCCTCTCGGATACCTATCACCCCTGCCAGGCGCTGACCGACATCTACACGATCTTGGAAAAACGCGGCACGCTCAAAAACCTGACAATCTGTTTTATCGGCGACGGCGACAATAACGTCGCGAATTCGCTCCTGCTCCTGTCGGCCAGACTTGGCATACGCATGATTGTCGCCGCACCCAAAGAGTATACGACCTCCAAACAGATTCTTGCTCTTGCGCGGAACATTGCCAGAGGAACCGGCGCGTCCCTGCGCCTGACAACCGATCCGAACGAGGCGGTAAAACAGGCGGATGTCATTTATACTGATGTCTGGGTCAGTATGGGCAAAAGTAACGCCGAAGCCCGCAAAAAAGCCTTTTCTCCCTACCAGGTCAACGGAAAACTTCTGGCACGGGCGCCGTCTCACGCGCTCCTCATGCACTGCCTCCCGGCCCACCGCGGGGAAGAAATAACCGATGAGGCAATCGACGGGCCACGGTCAATCGTTTTTGACCAGGCGGAAAACCGGCTGCATGTACAGAAGGCCATTCTGTTGGAGCTACTGCACACGCATTGAAAAGATCGCCGATTCCCCATATAATACTTTTTTACGCACGCGGAATAACCGGTATTCATACGTATGGCCTCACCATCAGGTTTTATCAGACTCAGGAATTATATCCTCGTCCGCATCCGCGGAGTATTCTGCTACGCTCTCTACATCTACCGCTTCTACCCCAAACTCAAACTGGTCAAAGCGTTTAACAAGCATCCCGTGGTACCCATTTCCATCGGCAACATCAAGTTCAGGATGCAACTGGATCTCAACGATGAGGGTATCGCGATCGACCTGTTCATCGGCAGGCTCCGGGAATACCCCAACGTCCTCTTTTTCCGCAAATTCCTGGATACATACCGGAAACGCATATCGACCATCGTAGAAATCGGCGCCAACATCGGCTACTACGTAGCCTACGAGCATGCGATTTTCCAAAACCAGCGGCCGCAAAAGAACGTCCGGATTTTTGCCGTGGAACCGGTATCCCGAAACGTCGCGCTTCTTCAGGAAAACGTCAGACTCAATTCGATAACCGGTATAAAGGTCATCCAGGCAGCAGCCGGCGGGGAAGACAAATCCATCAATCTGATAGTTCCGGCGCAGGGGAACTATACGCAAATTGAGGGTGTTTCAGGCGGGGAATGGTACCAAAAAAATGCCGTGAAGGAAAAAGTCAGGATGTATTCGCTCCAAACGCTGTTTTCCGAATGGCGTATTCCCAAAAAGAACGTACTGTTCCGCTGGGACATCGAAGGCTATGAATATAACCTGGTAAAAGAAAATTACCGTCTGTTCAAAAGCCTCAAAAACGTATCCATCATCATGGAATTCCACGCGTTTTTTCTGGGGGAACGCAGGATCGCGGAATTTCTGAATCTTCTCAAGCAGCTTGGCTTTTCGCTTGAGTATGCCGTATCATGCTACCCGCCGTACTTCATCCGCATGCCGCGCCCGGTTCGGTGGTTCCTCATCAAAACCTGGCTTCTTGAGCACGGCGGCACCAACCTGGGCCTCCTGCCGGAATTCAAATCCATTGACGACCTGATCCGCGGATTCCGCAATCCGGAGAGCGCTCTCTACGTCTATACCAATCTGCATTTTTATCTTGTCAAGAAATAAGGTCCGCGGTCAGGCCGGATTCCTTAACTCGATCAGCTGCTCGGCCACGCCGGCGGCGGCAAAAACATAGATCCATGACGCAACTCTTCCTATCGCAGGGCCCCCGGGAGCAAAGAGCGAAAGAGCAGACAACGCCGCGATGAGCAAGAAAACAAGCCGGAAGGTCATGAGACTCGTAGAATGAAAAACTCTCATAGCCGAGAGCCAAAGCGCGAGAAACAAAACCAGCCGCAGGTCTCCTGAGAAGTCATCGTACGTAGCGGCAGGTCTGAACGTCAAGACGTCAACGGCAATCCCGGCACAGAAAACCGCAAACAGCAGTGCTGTTTTTTTCGGTATCATAGACTGCCCTCCTCATCACTGTCTCTTTTCCCGGCAACCACGACGTAATTGGAACTGAGGGGAATGATCCCGGTAAAAACCCTATCGACAAGGCTATAGAGTGCGGTCAGCAGTTTTGAACGCGGACTCTCAAAGGCAATCGGCATCCCTACGACTTTTTCTATGCGGAAACCATGATGATGGAGAAAATCCGCAAGTGCATAATAACTGAACACGTGGATGTGGCCGACAAGTTTTTCTCCGGACATGAATTTGGAAAGACCCCTGAGCCCCACCCGTTTTTCCGTACTGGCTTCCAAAACCAGCGGGTAGACTCCGAAGAGAAAAAGAATCCTGTTAAGCCAGGAAGCAAGGTTCGGAGAAGTCAGCACCAGAAGTCCTCCGGGTCGGAGTGTTCGCCTCACTTCCTTCAGGAAGGTATCCGGATTCACCAGGTGCTCTATGGTTTCGCTCGAGAGCACCAAATCAAACGAACGGCTCCGAAACGGAATTCTTTCTGAAAGGTCGCCGACTTTGGCCTTAATTCCGAACGTTTTCGCTATCCGTACCCCTTTGCCGGAAATGTCGACGCCGTATACCGGTACGTTCCAGGTCCGTTTAACGAGTCTCGAAAGCCTTCCGTCGCCGCAGGCCGCATCAAGGACGACTGTGAATCTGTACTCCTCAAGTGCCTTTCGGAGGTAGCCGAGGCGTGTCTCATACATCTGCTCAAGTTCCCTCCCGTTCTGGTGTACGTAATAATCCGACTCGTAATAGAGAGAAAGTTTCATGGTCCGCCTCTCCCGGGCCAAAGATATTTGGCGCGTACAAACGCTGTCCTCAATTTCCATCTAAGCATGACGGCGGCATAGAGAAGCGGTACGGTAAAGCAGAACACCGGGTGGAGGAACCAGGCAATATCCGCTTTTGCGCGATACCCCTTCACGCTCTGGTAGAAGGGGTATACAAGCGTCATCATGAGGCCTACGGCAAAAAGGAGCTTGAGCGGCGACATGCTGTACGTATATTTCCTCCGGACCCGCAACTCCAAAAAAAGCGTCATATTCCTATAGAGCTTGCGGTAAAACTCGCCCGCTGTTGTCACATACCGGTGTTCTACCTCAAGAAACGACAGGATGAATTGTCCGTGCCCCTTCAACACCAGTTCGTACGCCGTATCCATATGGAAAAAATACGGCTTCCAGGATGTCTCCAAGGCATATCGCTTCCGGATCGTATATCCCTGGGCCCCGACGGTCGGGAGCGTATCCCGCGTAAACTCAGCCACTAAATAGTCGCGTCCCCGTTCCTTTATGCTCTCATTGTAGGGATAGCTCTTCCCGGCGTAGAGCGGCACTATGGCGTTTTTCCCCAGAAAAAAGACCAGCGGATCGTTGATGCCGAAGAGGTTGCAGTACCTCTCTACGGCGCTGTCACTTTGTCTGTAGTGCCAGCGGATGCTCTGTACTGCTACGGCCTCCGGGTATCGGGCCAATAGTTCAACTACGCGCCGGATGTACGACCGGGATACCAAAAACACGTCGGCGTCCAGAAGAAGCAGGAGTTCCCCTTTGGCATGCTCTATGCCGATGCTTTTCGACCGCTCGATGTTTTTATAGCCGCTTCGTACCACGGACACCCCGAACTTCCGCGCCAGCGGAATGCTCCTGTCGGTCGAATCGTCATCGACGATGATAATTTCAATCTTATCCCGGGGATAGGTCTGACTCCTGATGCGTGTGAGGCACTGCGGAATGATTTTCTCCTCGTTGTAAACGTTGACGATGACGCTTACGGTCGGTAAATTACTGCTCATAAGGCAAAACGGAACGTAAGCCATTATATAGCATGCCCGGGAAGGGTGTCACTATGATCCGGTTCAACTGATCCGGTTCAACTTCGTCCGTCTCCTGCAGTCCCGGACATTCTGATATAATCAGCACAAAACATCTGTGAGCAATACTACTACAACCAAACGGCGGAAGGAGCACGTTTTCACGGCAGAACTTCCGTACGAAAAGGATCAGACCGTTACCTTCTTTCTCAAAAATCATTTCTCGAGAGTCGACGATTTCATCATGAGTCTCGGACAGATGTCGAATATCCCCCCGAGCATCCTGAAAACATACGTCGACGGCAAGCTTGCGGAAGAAAAAGTATACATCAAGAATAATCTGAAGGCCTCCGGCGCGAAACTGTATTTCCTCTCTATTCCAAAAGCATTGTTATCCGTCACGATCGACCTCGTTCGCGCGCTTTCGCGCATCAATTTTACCTCTGACATATTCTTTGCCCAGCATTTTCTGCCGGCGTTCGTGGCCATCCATCTCCGGCGCCTCGGCATCCTGAAATGCCGCAAAATTGTTTTCTGGATGTTCGACTTTTTCCCGATACCTCCGGAATTTCTCCGCGGAATGTATTACCGCGGCATGGACGTCATACAGGGCTATACCCGATCCCGGGTTGACGAAATCTGGTACACAACGCCGCGGCTTTTGGAAGCAGATGAAGACCGCTTCGGCAAGCCTCCGGAGACGGTCACGAGAAGGCTCACCGAAGGATGCTTCTTCCGGCGCATTCCCGCGGCTCCCCCCGCGCCCGTCCCTCCGCTCCGGCTCGGGTTCCTTGGATCGCTTCGCCGGGACACGGCTATCTATGAGACCATCGATGTCGTCGGAAACTGCATACACCACGGCCTTGATGTAAGGCTCGAAGTGATCGGCTCAGGCCCGGAGGACACGCGGCTTCGGAGTTACGTCAAAGCGCACCGGCTCACGGGGCAGGTTCGGTTTCACGGGTTTGTGGACGACGGAGCGGAAATTGCCGGTATATTGTCCGGCTGCCACCTCGGCATGGCACTCTATCCGGCCCAGCCCTACAGTCCAAACTGGTTTCTCACCTCGGGAAAATTCCGGCGGTACATAAGCCAGCGCCTGCCGGTGATTACCACAACGGTCCCCTATTTTGCCAAATATCTCTCCGACTACCACGCCGGCCTTGTGGTCGACAACGATCCGGACCGGATACGTACTGTCCTCGAGGGAATTTACCGGCATCCGGCACTCCTCACCCGCCTGAGAATTGGCGCAGACAGGCTTTACAAGAAATACAAAGGAGATACAATACTTGAGGAAAAATTTAACATGCTTTTGCGCCAGCCATGAAAAAACTGATCCCGGTTTTTTATCCCGACTACGGCGAGGAGGAGGTCCGGGCGGTGTCGCGCGTCCTCCGGTCCGGCTGGATCGGCCTGGGACCGGTAACCGAAGAGTTTGAAAAGCGTTTTGCGGCATATATCGGAGCGCCGTACGCAATTGCGGTCAACTCGGCAACGGCCGCGCTCCATCTTTCGGTTCTTGCGGCAGGCATCGGACCGGGTGACGAAGTCATCGTTCCGTCCCTCACGTTTGCCTCAACCGCACACGCCGTTCTCTATGCAGGCGGCACGCCGGTCTTTGCGGATATCGATGCGGAAACTCTGGATCTGTCGGTTGACGCGCTCAGGAAAAAAATCACCAAGAAGACGCGCGCCGTCATCCCTGTCCATTACGGCGGGTACCCGTGCGATATGGAGGCAATTTCCGCACTTGCCGATTCAGCCGGCCTCACCGTCATTGAGGATGCGTCTCACGCCTGCGGCACCGTGTATCAGGGCAAAAAAATCGGCAGTATCAGCCCGTTCACCTGCTTCAGTTTCCACGCGGTGAAAAATCTGGCGACCGGCGACGGCGGCATGATTACGGTACGGGACAAAAAACTCGCCGAAATCCTGCGTCGGCTCCGGTGGGTCGGCATCAGCAAAAATACCTGGGAACGGCTGGAGGATATTAGGGGCCATAACCGCGCTTCCTATAAGGCATACGGATGGTATTACGAAGTGACCGATCTCGGATACAAGTATCACATGAACGACATAACCGCGGCGCTTGGCATCGTGCAGCTGAGTAAGCTTGAGAAGGGAAACGAAAAACGGCGGAGGCTCGCCGCGCGGTATACCGAAGCGTTCAAAAACATCCCTGAGATCCGCTGCCCGAAGGAATCGCCCGGAATCGTCTCAGCCAAGCATAATTACGTCATCCGCACCCGCGAACGGGACCGCCTCCATCTGTATCTCAGGGAAAAAAATATTTCGACAGGAGTGCACTACATGCCCGTACATCTCCAGCCCTATTACCGGAAACGCTACCCCAAGACCGGCTTGCCCGTGACGGAAGCCGTCTGGCCCGAACTTTTGACGCTGCCGTTATTCCCCGGCCTCACCACACGTGAGCAGGAGTATATTATCCGCTGTGTCAGACAGTTTTATCGCGCCGTTCCAGCCGATACGCGACAGGCTCAAAACCGAGCTTCCCGTACGCCTTAATCGCATCCCTATTCGACGGTTTGACCTCTGCGTATATCGGCAGGCCGTATCTTGCGCAGAGAATGTCAATGACCCGACGCAGGATGCCTCTCCGGCGGTATGTGCCGTCAATAAGAACGTTATGGATTTCGTTTCCCTGCGCCGCGTTTTTTATGCCGACGGTTCCGGCCTTCCGGCCGTCATATTCGATGACGAAAAACGGGTACGACAATGTTCTGTACCAGGTTTCCTGCTGCGCTTGGGAGATGCGGTGTGTGTCAAAGAAATAGTCCCGGTTGCCGTTTCTGAGGTTGCGGAGCCAGGGCAGATCGTCCCGTTGCAGTTTTCTCAGCGTAATCTTTGCTTCCGGAAGCCGTCTGTTCATGAAGCTATTCTACCTCCTCGTCACGGAAAAATCGCCGATCATAAGCTCGTCTACCGCCCCCATAAGCAGATGGTCCACGGCATCCCCGGGAGAATTGACGATCGGCAGCCCGTGCTTGTTAAAGCTCGTGTTCAGAATAATCGGCAAATTCGTTCTCTTGTAAAAGGCATTGAGGAGCCGGTAATACCGTTCGTTATTTTGGGCTCTTACGGAATTAGGCCGTGCGGTATTGTCGATATGGAGAGCGGCCGGGAACAGCTTTGCTTTCTGCCGGGGCACGTCAAACGTTAACGTCATAAAGGGGGACGGCCTGAAATTTTTGAAATACTCAGATCCTTTCTCCTCGAGAACCGACGGCGCAAACGGCATAAACCAGTCCCTGCTCTTTAATACCTCGTTGATCCGGTCTTTGACCTCTTTTTTTCTGGGGTCTGCCAGGACGCTCCGGAATCCAAGTGCCCGCGGCCCCCATTCCGCCCGCCCCTGGAACCAGCCGATCACTTTCCCATGTACGATCTGTTCCGCGGCGTAATCGGCGATATCATCACGCCGCCGGTACACAATTCGGGTTTTATAGGTATTGAGCGTCCTGACAATCTGACGCGCGGAATACGACTCTCCGAGCCCGCAGTTTACAAGCGGGCGGGAGGGCGCATCCCGGAGATACCTCTCGCCCGTTACGGCAAAACACGCTCCGGGCGCCACGCCGCCGTCCCCGGCATGGGGCTGGACATAGACACGTTTGACGCCGGGTACTTCCATAATTTTTTTGTTGCCTTTGACGTTCAGGAACAGTCCGCCCGAAAGGCAGATATCCGAAAATTCCGGGTATTTCTTGCGCAGGTATACCGTAAGCTTTACCAGTTCCTCTTCGAGGATCTTTTGCGCCGCAGCGGCCAGGTCTTCTTTTTTGTGGGTTTTGAGAACCGTTGAGAGGTAGCGGCCGAATCTCGTAAAAAGGAACAGGTGGTACAGCTTCGGCATCGTCGGAATCACTCCGGCAATCCAGTCCCGCCCCGGTTTCCAGACGCCTGTATCAAAGGAAGGGGCAAACACGTTCAGGGACCGGTAGAGCGCCTCCGGTTTTCCATAGGCGGCCAAACCCATCGTTTTCCCTTCCCCGTCTCCCGGTTTGAACCCGAGCATATACGTCACGGACAGGTAAAACGTACCCAGGGAAGCAAAAAGCGGTATCGACATGACCTCCTGCATCTTTCCGTCCCGGCAGGCATATACCGCGCCCGAACGGATGCGGCCGTTTCCGTCAGAACCGAACGCATCGATGACTATGGCGAGGCAGGTTTTGAATCCGCTTGTGTAATAGGCAGACGCGGCGTGAGCGTAATGATGATCGACGTAGCGGATATGCTTCTTTTCCAGAAATGCATGCTGAAACCTGCCGGCGCCTACGGATTTGCCGGCCCAGAGCCGGAGGCCGACAAAAAAATCGTACAACAGCAGGACGTTCCTCCTGAGAATAAAATTGAACGCGAACGGGAGAATCTCCCAACCATAGCTATTGGCAAATACGGACAGAATTTTCCGCTTGGGATATCCGACAGCGACGGTCTTGATCTCTGACGGCCGGATTCTGAGATACCTGACCGCCGAGGAAATCGCTTTCTGCGGGAATGAACCGTCGTGCTTTTTCCTCGAGTACCGCTCCTCCGAGGCCGCAAAGAGTATCCTGCCGTTTTTCACGACGGCAATACTGTTGTCGTGCGTATACCCGTCTATACTCGTGATTCCCAGAATGTACCCGTCTTTCATGCGTTCTTCGTAAACGAAAACAATCCACAGCCATAGTGGATTGTAGTATAGTTCCGCCAGTCGGCTTTTCCCCGGAACCGCCCGAGGTCATCAACTACGGAAAATTCAAGCAGTTTCAATCCGTCAAAATACCCGAGTATCGTCTCCGGCGCAAGAACCCTGTGCGCATTAAAACAAATCCGCGCCCGTCCCACCGGAACGGAAAAGTACAGCCTTCCTCCGTATGATAAAACTCTTTTGAGCTCCGCACAAGCCTTGCGCGTGCCGTCGGGATCAAGCGCGTCACCGTATCTTCCGAGCCCGATGTGTTCGGCCACATGAAGGCAGGAAACGGAGCCGAGCGAATTATCCCGGAACGGCAGGTGCAGTATATCGCCTTTTATGACCTGAAGGTGCTTTAGCGATGTTCTGATGGGGCGGATATCGACGAAGACCGCGTGTGTGATGTGCGAAAGGTATCCGCTCATCTCGTATTTTGAGCCTATGTCGACGTGCCGTTTCGGACGGCGATGCATGATATGCCCGAATGCCCAGATTTGCTGGTAGAAATAATGGGCGTCAAACGGGGTATACGTTGTCTTTTCGTGGACGATCGGATAGATGTTCCCGTTTAGGAGAGAAGCAGACGGGTCCATCCGTTTGTATCTCACGAGATCCCGGATATACCGCGGGTAGCCGGTGAGCCCGAGATAGAGCCGGAGGGGGTCAACCAAGGGACTCACGATTCTGTAGGCAAAATAGAGGGAATTTTTGAGTTTGCTTTTGGATGTTTGCATTCAGGGTATGATACTAGATCGGCCGGCCTTGTTCAAAATAGTCAAGCGTCCGGCCAAACGCTTCGGAAAATATATGTTCCCAGCGGTAATGTTCGGACAGCCGGATGGCATTGGTGCGGCAGCGCCGGTACAGGGCATCATCGGTTAACAGCCGGACCATGGCGCTCACCAGTTCCTTTTTATTGTATGCTATGGCGATTCCGGCTCCGGCTTTTTCGATGATCCCGGCAATTTCCGGAACCCTCGTGATAATGACCGGCAGACCGGCGGCCAGATACGCTTTGGGTTTGCCGACATCGGAATAGAATTCATACGAATTTTTGTCGGGTTTAAACGGGGCAAGGCCGACGGCACCGGTGCAAAGGAGGTCGTCAACCTCATCGTGGTTTTCTATAAATCCCGTAAAGCGGACGTGACTGCCCAAACCAAGTTGTGCCGCCAGCGCCCGGTAGTCGGCAAGGTTCGGCCCTTCACCGATGAGGATAAATTCCGCATCCGGCACGCTCCTTATAACCTCGGCAAAACTTTCGAGCATAAGGTCAACGCCCATAACCGGACGCATGTGTCCCAGAAAAATCAATCTTTTCCGGACAATCCGTCCTACCGGCAATAATTTTCTGCTGTCAAAATTACATCCGTCGGGCGTTACCAGCGAATATGCTATCCTCCCTGGTTCCATCCCGTTTTTGATTCTTGCTTCGTTCATCCGACCGGAACTATTCCAGATGATATCCGCATGGTAGCAGCAGGCTGTGTCAAATAGATGATACAACGTATTTAACAGCGGGTTGGCAAATCTCCTGGGTGTGTAGTCAACGGACAGGTAGATCACTCTCCGAACCCTTCCCAAAAATCGGAGAATCAATAGGGAGAGGGTATTCAGATTGTCAGCGCCGATCGCGATGTCGTAAACCGTATGAGTACTGATAGCCCAATAAACGGTCAGAAAAAAATCTTTGAGAAAATTGGCTGAGGATGGGCCGGGCAAACGTGGGAAAACGGCCTGCCGCACCGGGTTTTTCCCCCGGTATATCCGCAATATGGAGCGTGTCCCCCTCACCGGATACAGCGGATGCCCGATTGCCGTAAACGACCGGCATCGTGACGTAGTATAGGCGGTAAGCACATCCAGGAAAAACGTTATATGGGTATGAATTACAAAGAGGATTTTCTTGGAGGAAAGCCGTTTGGCCGGATCCGAACGGAGTTGCGGTGCGTGCATACGTGATTTACCAGTCAACGCGTCCGAGCCAGGAGGCTTTGTTTTCGGCGTACCAGCGGATGGTTTCTTTTAACCCTTTTTCCCGGGAATATGCCGGTTTCCACCCGGTCAAACGGTTGAGTTTCGCGTAATCCACCCGGAGTTCATCTACCTCGCTTTTGCCGAGCCGCCCCCGTTTTTTTTCGTATATAACCCTCTTCTCCCTCCAGTAGCCGAGTTCCCGACCGATAGTCAGTATCAGATCAAGCCAGTCGGCAATCTTTATGGTTTTCCCCGAACCGAAACAGTACACGTCCCCGGGATGCCCGAAGAGAGCGACATGGATATGCCCCATGGCGCCGTCCCTGACGTAGGTAAAGTCCCGCCTGGAACCGAGGTATCCGAGCTTAATCTCCTCGCGCACGAGTGCCTGGGTGATGATGGTCGCCGTCACGAAGCGCGGATTTTGCCTGGGACCGTAATTGTTAAACTTTCTTGCCACCACACAGGGCAAACCGTAGGCCTTGAAATAATTGCGGCAAAGGAAATCTCCGGCGAGCTTGGAAACGGCGTAAATGCTCTGGGGGTTGACCGGCGATTTTTCATCCAGAATCAGTCCGCCGGACCTGTCGAAACGATACTGGTCTTTGGTTTCGGGATTGACGTTGCCGTATTCTTCGGAACTGCCGGCAAAGGATATTTTATACGGTGCCAGTTTTACGTCCTGGATGGTCTGCAGGAGATTAAGCGTCCCGATAACGTTTGAGTTTATGGTTTCGTATGCCCGCCGCCACGACTCCCCGACGTGGGCCTGGGCCCCGAGATGCATGATGATCGGCCGGGAACTTCCCGCTTTCTTCAGCTCCGCAAGCGTCTGCCGGACGGATTCTTTATCCGTCAGGTCCGCATGATGTACCGTAATCAGCTTCCTGAGCTGGACGATGTTATGAAGCATACCGGAGGAAGAAGGCCGGATCATGACGTGCACGTCAGCCCCGTATGCCAAAAGCGTTTCCGTGAGATGCGAACCGACGAATCCGTCGGCCCCGGTCACGAGGACCGTCCTGCCGTGGAGAAGATGCCTGATAGCGGAGTCATGGACGGCCATAAAATGTCCGGATTTTCCGGCAGATCATGATTATATCAGAATCGGAAAGGAAGGAAGACGACGGCAGCCAGAGGCCGTGCCGTGCCGCCCAGAGCGAATTGGGGAATGCTCCCCTGTTTTTGTACGGCGGCGTGGTATGAATCGCCGGATAGAATTCCCTCGTACCGATATGGAATTTCTGCAGATACTTCTTTAGGCTCACCGGATCGGGCACAAAAATGTCGATAAACCACGGGGCCACCTCTCTTAAATCAGTCTCCAAAAAACGGATGTCCCCAACCGCTTCCAATTCTTTCCGGTAGAGAGCATACATTTCCTTTTTCCTCTTCAGTCGTACGCTCAGTTTGCCCATCTGCGCCACACCGATTGCGGCCTGGATATCGGTAAACTTAAAGTTAAACCCGATCTCGTCATGTTCCTGGCTGTTCCGGTTAATCCGGCCGAAATCTTTTAATCTGATAATGCGTTCATAATATCGTTTATCGTCGGTAACCAGAGCGCCCCCCTGGCCCGTCGTAATAACCTTCGGCGTACTGAAGGAAAAACTGCCGATGTCGCCGTAAGTCCCCAGATATTTGCCGCCGAAAGTCGAACCAAACGCCTGGGCTGCGTCCTCGATCACAAAAAGATTATGGCGTCTGGCCCAAAGCATAAGCTTTCTCATGTCCGGCGCCCGGCCGTTTAAGGCCACCGGGATTATCGCTTTGGTTTTGCGGGTCAGATGTCTGTCGAGCGCATTCGGGTCGAGACATAACGTCGAGCGGTCAATATCGGCCAAAACCGGCTCGGCTCCCGCCAGATAAACCGCGTTGGGGGTTGCGACCATGGTAAAATCAGGAACAATGACCTCGTCGCCGCGGGCGATACCGACTGCCATAAGGGCAACCGCAAGGGAGACGGTGCCGTTCGTCACGAGGCTCGCGTAGGTACTGCCCACAAAATGCGCGATCTCCGACTCAAGTTTCTTTGTCTCAACGGCCTCAGTAATCCAGCCGGATTTTAAGACCTTGATGATCTCATCCTCTTCTTCCTTGCCGAGCCATGGTTCCATCTGCCGGATGTCACGCATAGTGGTATTTTTTTAACACCGGTTCATTTAACCAGGCGGTATACCGTTCGGCGTACGGGTCGGAAAAAAGACCGTCTTCAAGCGCTTTGGCGATTTCGGAAATTCCCGTTTTAACCCTTTTTGCCGGTCTGAATCCAATTGCTTTTCTGATCTTTTCAAACGATACCCGGTAATCACGGCTATCCGGCAGACCGCCGTGATTGGCGACTTTGAGGGAAGGGAGTATCCCGAGTACGAGTTGTACGAGCCTCTTTTTTTGCAGATTTTCCGTTCCGACATTCAAAATTTGCCCACCGACCCTGGCCGGATCCGCGCCAAGCACCCGCCCAATCGCTTCCGCCGCATCACTAACGTGTAAATACGGCCTCCAGGCGTCTTCCTTATATAAAAGAACGGGCCGGCCGGCCCACGCTTCCCTCACCATTTCATTAATAAGGAGGTTGAACCTCATCTTGGGCGAGATGCCGAAAAGAGTGGCAAGCCTGAGGATGGTGACGGAAAAATGCGCGTCGTTTAACCGCAACAGGTCTCTCTCGGCCGCGATTTTCGTTTCCGCATAGAGGGAGAGGGGCCGGAGCGGCGAGGTTTCTGTGGCCAATCCGCCGCCGGCCGACAGGCCGTAGTTGCTGCACGTCGAGGTAAAAATAAACCGCCGGACGCCTAACCTTTTGGCTCTTTCCGCCAGAGTGACAGCGGCCTCGTGATTAATCTTTTCGGTTGCCTGAGGATACACCCTGCAGGCAGGTTCGCCGACAAGAGCCGCCAAATGCACGACGGCGCCGAAGCGTTGTTTTTTCAACATCTCAAGGCTTTCGGACGAACGGATGTCGCCGGTCACTAAAGTACATCTCCCCTCCTGCACGAGAGGTACTACCGACTCCCCGCCGAACATAAGGATATCGAGAACGGTTACGCTGTGGCCCGCCGCAAGAAGCGACGGCACGAGTACGCTTCCGAGATATCCTGCTCCGCCGGTAACAAGCACATGCATATCAGCTGACCCCCGCCCGGACGACAAAAATGTCTCCCGATGACAATTTATCCATAAGCCATTCTGCCGGATAGAACAACAGTACAAGCCACTGCTTGGCCAGAAAATCAGTCTTTCTTCCGGTCTTTTCGCCGAGCAGATAGCCGAGACTGCCGAGTATGCCGCCGGCCGAACAGAATTCCGTCTTCCGTACGGAAAACCCGGTCTTTTTCAGGGTCTCCCCTAAAGAACGAGGGCTGAAAAGGACGAGATGCCTCGGTGTATCCAGATTATACCAGTATTTCCCGAACAGCCGTGCGGCCGGGCTTCCGGCATTGGGCGTGCCGATGATGAGCTCGCCGCCGGGCCTGAGTTTCTTTCTGATGATCGCAAGGCAATCCAGAGGCTCGGCGAGATGCTCGATGACGTGGTACATACGGATGGCGTCGAAATAATTGTCCGGAAAACGTTTCAGCACTTCATACCCGCCGACCAGGGCATGCCGGACCCCTTTTGATCTGGCAATTTGGATTGCCCTCCGGTCCAGGTCGCTCCCGTATGTCTGCCAGCCGAGCTTGCCGAGAGATGCGAGCGTCCCGCCGGTACCGCAGCCGATGTCGAAAATCCGGCCGTTCAGTTTCGGAGACGGAATCGCCGGGACATTATGAACAACTGCCGCAATGAAACGGCTTACAACAGTAGGGTGATAATAGTGCGTTAGTAAATAGCCCCGCAGGGCTCCGAAAAAGCCGTCATCATCCTGGTCATGGTAGGAATAATACTTGTCCCGGGGATAGTATTTACCGATCTCAGAAGGCGTCGGCGGATCGGCAAGGTAGCTGACTCCGCACACCGTGCACCGGTAAACGTTAAATGTACCGCTGATATGGAACATTCGGTCCCGCGATTCATAAAGCAACCTGCCTTCTTTATGGCCGTTGGGACAGGAGGCTCTCATTTTTTCAGACCGCCGAGTTCCTGCCGGATTTCGGGAATTGTCAGAAGCAGATTTTTTACCTCGGCTGTTGATAAACGGTCCGTATTTTCTGATGTATATGAGGTAATTTTCTCCAAACCCTTCTTCCGGTGAGGCGTACGGATTTCGTACTGGTTATAGTTTAAACCCTGGCTTTCGGGCGGGATATCGTAATATTCCGGTAAATCGTTTGCGCGGATCATTTCCTCTTCGGACACCAGGGTTTCGTGTATCTTTTCTCCTGCACGGAATCCCACTTCGACGATGCCCTGAGGATAACGGAACAGGCCGACCATCGCCTCGGCAAGTGTTCTGATGGTGCAGGCAGGAGCTTTCCTGACATACATATGCCCGTTCACGCCGTTTAAAAGCGCGTACATTACGAGGGAAACCGCATCGCGGAGAGGCAGGAGGAATCTGGTCATCCTGCCGTACGTCACGGTTAGGGGTTTGCCCTGTTTCATCTGGTTTACAAACAGCGGCAATATCGACCCTCTGGAATAGAGCACATTCCCGTACCTGACACCGCAAAAAACGCTGCCGCCCCCGGCTGTCGGGGGATAGTTTTTGGCCGCGGCGATCATGGTCTTTTCCATGAGCGCTTTGGTCATCCCCATGGCATTGATAGGATATACAGCTTTATCGGTACTTAAAATTACTGCTTTTTTTACCTTGTTCACGGCGGCCGCGCTCAGTACGTTGTATGCGCCGTAGATATTGGTTTTCACCGCCTCAAGGGGGAAAAACTCGCAGGTCGGGACCTGCTTCAAAGCCGCGGCGTGGAAGATATAATCAACGCCTTCAACAGCGCGGTTCACGATATCCGCGTCGCGGACATCGCCGATGATAAAACTGAGGACGGGGCTGCTGAAGGCATTGCGCATGTCATCCTGCTTTTTTTCGTCCCGCGAAAAAATAATGATTTTCCGGGGAGAATGTTTCAGGAGCTCGCTTACGACGATATTGCCGAACGATCCGGTTCCCCCGGTCACCAGAATGACCTTATTTTCCACCGTCCGTTTCAGCGGATCTGCCATAATGCCCTATTATACCATCACCGGTGCGGCTCCGCCCTTCCCCGGTATACATGAGGACAAGGAGTGCCCCCGCTCCCCAGACCAGGGAAATGAAACCGCCGTAAAGATAATACCGTTGTTTGGTAAAGGAAACGGTGTAAGAGGCAGAGACTGCTCTCTCGAGCCTAAAACTGTTGACGCCGTCTCCGGTTGGCCGGCTCACAATGGCATACTGTCCGTCGGAAGCCGTCCAATACCGGTTGTAAGCATCGGTAAACATAATCTCAGCGGGACCGGAAGTTCTGACGGTTACGCGGTAGCTCGACGGTCCAAGCGCCGCATAGCTCAGGCTGCCCGGGCCCCGGAGCCAGAAATGGTCTTTGGCGCGCGGCAGGGCATAAACGATAATCTTGCCGTAGGACGCGATGTGTTTCAGCCATCCGATGGCGTCAAGCGCATTGACGGTTTTGAGGTACTTGGTATTGTCGTATCTTCTGTCGCTCACGAAAATCCCGCCGAAGACATCGTCGGGCACGATGACGTATTGTATGCTCAGGTTGGCCAACAGTTCCGGGGTGTCCGGGTTCCTTAGGCTCCTGATAAGCTCCGCGGAATCGCTGGCCATGAGGAGCTTATCGGCGGCCGCGGCCGGGTGCGTGTTGGTATAAAAGTTATAGTGCTCGGTGGTCGGCACCCAGAGAGTCCGGAAAAACTCCGGCCGGCTACGCAGGAAGGAAGCGAGCCTCACGTAGTCCGCGGGTACCTCATGTTTTGCAAACGTACCGCGCAGTTGCCCTCCGATCGCCGGCCGGATTAATACAAGCAGAAAAACCACGGCGGCCGACGGAACGGCCCAGCGGACATGCTCCCCGACCAAACGCACCGGCCGTCCGCCGTTACCCTTGATCCGGGCAGTAAGGTACGAAGAAGCGCTGTAGAGGGAGAACGGGATAAGCATGCTGTAGGAAACTGCGGTCAGGACATAAAACTTCGTCGGGTCGCGGAAGAGGAAGGAAAGCGGCAGGTGGACAAAAAGCCAGATATTAACTGCGCCAAACGGTGCACTGGCGCCTTTAGCCAGAAAGGCTCCCAAAAGACCGAGCGATGCAAAAAATAAAATTGGTCTGTCGTTCGGCATATCTCCGTCTTTTTGATTTTTGCTTTTTGAGACACAGAGAAGGCTGGCAAAGGCAATGATCGGCAGCAGCAGAAATTCCGGCTGCAGAAAATACGTCTTGCCGAAAATGTTCTCCGGCCAGTTCGGGTGGAGAAGCGCCAGCGCATGGGAAAAGTCTGCGAAGGAAAAAAACCGGAAACTGCCGACGGAGCTGTAAAACCCGGCATAACGGGAAACGAGCGCCGTCACCGGCTGTGCCCGCGATATGACGATCGGTAACAACCAGTACGCCAGGAGCCCCGCAACGGTTGCCGCCGTCCCTAAAAGCGCCCCCGCGTATTGCCGCCGGCCGCGCCGGCTTTCCGCCGCAAAACGGACCAGGCCGTACAAAACGCCCGCTCCGGCGGCGATGATCGCAATCCGGACGTCAAACATAATCTCCGCGGCCAGGACAATGCCCGTCATAACCGCGGTGCGGAGAAACCCCGACAACCGTCGGTCAGGCCGTTTTCCGTCTCCGCTCCCCACGGCCAGCCGGAAAAATCCGGCAATCACGAGGGGCGCCAGGGAATACGCGAGCGCTACCCCCATCTGCCCGCCGTCCACGATCATGAGGATATACGTGTTGGCGGTATAAAGCAGAGCAGCCAAAACGGCATACATGAATCCGGCCTTCCCCAAAACCCGGCGGAGCAGAACGGCACTTGAAACGGCCGAAACAACGAGAAACAGGCCGAAAATCAAAATCCGGCTGACGAGCTCCCACGGGAGTCCCAGACGGTTGACAAAAATCCCTACGATAAAATAGATATAGCTTCCCAGGCCGAAATTGATGACCTCGCCTCCCAGACCGTTGCCGGTCGCGGATGTCCAGGCCGGCTGGAACATGCCAAAACCGGCCAGGGTCTGCCGGTAATAATACGGCCAGTCGGCGGCCGTCAGAAACGGAGACAGGAACCAGTTCCGGTAGATGACCACGAGCGGCAACCCGGACAGCAAAAGTTTCAGTGCTTTGCGCGCCATACAAGCCATAAACAATATCCCCCCAAACCGATCAGGGTCACCAGCGAAACGGGGAACACCCCGTAAAAAAGCTTCTGGGTTTTGAGTTCGAGAATGAGCGTATACGATCTCCTGCCGCCGACATCTGACGGACTGACCAGCCAGGCGTTGCCGTACCCGTTGGCCTGGAGATGCCGGCCGACCGTATCTTTACCCCAGGTATCGAAGGTATGCCGGTCCAAAATGATGTTTTGCCGTGCCTGCTCCCGCACCCGGCCGCCAAAATACGTCGCCGCGACTTCACCCGTGTTATTTCCGGAATGTACAAAAAGTCCTGCAAGCATTCGGCCCGCCCGGCCCGCCAGCCGGAAAAATCCGGCTTTTAACGACACGGTGTCGCCGGTCGGATCAAAGAGGTTCCAGTTGGCGTTATACGCTTCGGAAAACACCAGGTAATACGGCTTGGCCGCTCCGGTAATGTTCAGTGCATACCTCGTCGGATTGATCTCCTGCCAGGTTATGTCCGGTTCCGCCCCGGCCGCGCCAGCCGCCTGACTTTCTTTCCGGAATACAAGCTCGGGATAGGCAACTTTACGGATTACGAGATCCGTGATGCTCAAAGTCCCGTTATCTTCCTGCGCCAGCGGTTCGAACTTCACAAACCCGCCGGTCGAACCTGTCTCTGCCACCACGATAGCCTGGTACTCTTTGGGCGCGGTCGTATAGAGTCTTCTTTCCAGCAAAGACTGCGGCGTACTTTTACGTACCGTATCGCCGGTCTTCAGGTTCTCGACAAAGGAAAACGCGAAATCACGCCCGCCGGTATCTGCCGCAAAGGAGATGAGATAGGTACTGCCCGGACTCCACTCGGGCACCCTCAGCATGGCGCCGCCGGACAAATCACCCGCCTCATGACGGAGCAATAATGTTATCGTTTCACCCGACCGGCTGACCGCACCGCTGTTTTCCCAGGCGGCACGCTCCGCCAGATTGTCAGCCGGAAGAGTAGCGGTGGCCTCCAACGGGCTCTCACTGTCGAGGCTGATTGCCGCAGGAACGGGCGACACCGTTTTCCGGCCGATCCTGAGGTTAAGGATATCCTGGCCATAACTGCCGAGGCTCCTGCCTCCGAAAAAGACCTCATAGCTGCCGGCGCGGTCGGCATAGGGCGCCAAAGCATAAGTATACACGTCGGGATTGATGTGGGGAAAATTGACGAGACCGTGCAGGCGGCTGAACAGGGCGGTGATTTTGGCCAGCAGGTAGGTTTTATCGGGAGACGGTATATCAAGGGCATACACCGAACGCCAGAGGCTCAGTTCATGCTGGTTGAGCTGCTCATTTACTTTTAACCGGTAGAGCAGCCTGTCTGTATCCGAAAGGTTTGTATTACTGATCCAGTCCAGTATGTACCGCACGCTGTCCGCATAGCGCGTTAAGCTCGCCTCCCAGCTGTTATAGGAAAACCACGTTGCAGGTGAAGTGACACTCGGCTCCTGCCAGGGGCGGCGGATAACCCGCATGGTTTTGCCGTAATGCACCATTTCCTCCACCCGCTTGCTCAGAAGGTACAGGGAATAGTCGAGATACCCGCCGGGGTCCTTTTTCTGTCTTGCAAGATCAAACTTTTCCCGGAGAACCACGAGCGGATAGAGCGGGTCGTCAAGCGGATGGTTGACATAGGGCATGTGTTTATGCAAATGCGTGTTGTCATGGATCTGGGACAGAAGGTCATCCGGCGCGCCGTAGAGAACCATCGGATCGCCCGTACTTCTGGCCTCCTGCACCGGCACCACTGCCTGGCGCATGTCAGGATGAAACCTGCTGTCAAACAAAAGGCTGGTTTCATCGTTGGTATAGAGGGCTCCGGAGGAGAGGTACAGGTGCGGGTACAGCAGGCGGGAATCCAGTTGATACAGATGGAATTTCGTGCCGAAATCAACCTGGTCAGTCAGGGGCAGTGTGCGGATAAAGGCGGAATACTCCGTCTGGTTGTCCGGCAGAAAACCCGAAATGTAACTGTACAGATAGCTGAACTGGCTACCCATGATGAACGGATCGGAGTTGTAAAATACCCACCTGACGTTTAAAATTTCCATCATCTTTTCAAGGGTTGCGAGGTCGCTGTTTTTGACTGCGTCAAGGAAAATATCCTGGAAGGGCCTGAGCGTCTCGTACCCGCCGAACTCCGCCTTGCCGCTCAGGTAGGATATCGGCGGCAATCCGCGGTAATAACCTCCGTCTCTGCCCTGAATCAGCTGATAGCCCGGTTGCGTCAGCGGCAGCAGAAGAACCTTCCCGTCTACCGGAGAAGCGCGGAGGGTTTGCAGTGCGTTCTCAAAGGCCGGATCCATACGGAAACTGTTGCTTATTCCCGTCTCGGCACTCTTGGGCATGGGTACGGTTCCGCTGATAAGGGGAAAACTGAAGCCCAGCGTGACTGCCGCGCACAGGAGAAGAACGGTCCGGGCCATACGCCGGCGCAGTCTGCTCGTGACAATCGCTATCGCCAGGCCCACCATCAGCGCATAGAAAAAACACAATACATAGAGCCACTGGCCGTGAAAATTGCGGAAAATGGCAAACCCGGGAATACGGAAAAAAAGTTTATAGAGGTAAAAGCCGCTTTGGGTCACCGCCGAAGCAAAATAAAAAGCCGCGAGAAAAAACAGTCCGGTCAAAAGCAGCGTTTTCCCGCGGTTATAGATAAAAGACAGCACAAGGAGCAACGGATAGAGGACGGCAAGCACAAAATACGGCTTGTCCTCAAACTGTGCCAGACTCAGCCAGATCCGGCTTATCTTAAGCGACGTTGCGACGGCGATAAAATAACTCAGGGGATTGCGCCCGCCAACCGTTCCTTCGGGGGAAAAAAGATCATGATAGTATGCGCTGCTTGTCGAGAGAACGCTATTGACCGTGTTGGCCAAATGATATGCATGTAAAAGCACGAACAGGATCAGACCGATCCCCAGGAGCCGCCAGGGAACAGCCTTCTTCCGTACGAATACCGTATAACTCATTAAGAACAATACGGTCAAAGGATAAAAGGCAAAAAACGGCGGAGCCCCGACGGCAGAAAAGTTCGGGGAGAAAGCCAGCGTCGTAAGGAGCGCGGCCGCCAGGTATCCGGCATTTTGGGTCAGCAGTAATTTCAGGATCAGCCAGGCCATCAGCGGATTGATGAATACCTGGTTAAACGTGATGATCGGCTTTTCCCAACCGCTGTAGATGGAAAGCTGGGAAAGCACATAAAATAAACCTGCCAGAACGGAAGAAACCCCTGCATACTTCAGTTTCGTCCCTGCAGTTTCACCGCTCAGGAGCTCGCGCACGATAAGGTAAACGGCAAAAAACCCTACGCTGAGCGTCAGTCCGTTGAAAAAAGAGATGAGATTGGTCGGCGAGGCGAGGATAAGCTTGAGAAGATACAGGAGGATAAAATACGGAAGGTAAATATAGTAGGTAAGCTCGGAACCGAACGAACTTTCGAGGTAATTGTAAAAGGCGTGGAGCCGGAGGTACGTACCCGGATCATAGAAGTATAACCGCCCCGAATCGCCGCCCAGGTTCATCTGGCCGGATTTGAGCCAGAAAAAAGGTATGACAAACAGGATTGCCGCGATAATCAGTGCCAGTTTATGCCGCCTCATGAGTTGTACCTCTGAATAAGCTCAGGAGTATCCCCGCCGCAAGCAGGATGAAGAGCCAGACAGCCGAAGTCTCAAGGGCCGGTGCTCCGGGATTGACCGGGAAAAGCAGGCCGATGACGGAAAGCGGGAGGAGGCTGAGCAGGAAAAAATTTCGGGCCGGATAACGATAAAACAAAAAAAGCACGACGGCAAGGCCCAGGATGGTGAAGTTTAAAAGATCGGACGGCGGGGATACGGCAATGATGTCCCCGGCGATAATTACGACAATAAGCGTCCAGACCACATGCCTGTACCGGAGAAGGAAGGTCCGTGCCGCTTGAGGAAGCTGTCTCATGGATTAGTCCGTATTATGCCATATTTTCCGCGGTATTTGTTGGCGGAAAAACAGCCGGCCGCCCCCGATCAATACACCTGCCAGAAAAACCGCGGATACCCCAAGGCTCAGGTAAAACCAGCGCTGTCCGTCCATTTCCATGATCAGTTCATAGTCGCGCGCGCCGCCGGTGTCGGCCGGACTGATATACCAGGCGTTGGCATAGCCGTTGACCAAAACATGCCGTGCTTCCGGGATGGCTTTCAACCCAATTGTTTCAAACGTAGTTTTAGCAAAAAATACGTTCCTGCTCTTTCCTTCATGCACCGATCCGCCGGAAAAACTTGCCGGGGCGTTTTCCTTTTTTGGCGGCTTTTCCGAAATATACAGTTTCCAGTGGGGATTGAACGCCTGGGAGAGTACCAAAAAATATGGTACGGAGGCCCCCCATACGTCCACCCGGTATTTCACCGGGTTGATTTCGGTAAATTGGATAACCGGCGTCCGGGTTTCACGGACCGCACTGTCCGGACGGCAGAGGCCGCCCGGTATCACCCGGCAGGCGGCATCTTCAAGGTAGAGGGGTCTGCCGGTTCTGTCCGGCCGGAAAAACGCTTCTGCTTCCCCATACATGCCAAAAGCAGGATTCTCGGCATACCCGGTAATCATATCCGGAATGTATATCCTCGGCAGATAGGATTGCCCGGTAATTTCGTAGATTTTGTAAAATCCCTTCTCAAATATTTTTTGGCCCGAGAGGCCCTTCAGGTACGTCTGATATTCTGACTGCGTCTTCGGCAGGTATTTGCGCGTATAATTGGGCGAGTACGGCCTGCCGGGAAACGTGCTGTCGTAAATCCTCCGGTCCGAGTTGTAATAAATATAACGGATATTGAGGAGCCCCAACATGCTGCGGATGGCCGCGTAGTTCCTGTCCCGGCTCAGTTTCCAGAATAGGTCGCTGTACGGCGCCATATCCACATAGCCCGCAAAATCGTTTTTTCCGGTGAGCTGGCTGATCGTCGAATTTCCGACATACGCCCCGTCGGGGTTTAACCCGTGGAGTACCTGTACGTAAGAATCGGAAAAAGGCAGGACCAGTATCTTGCCGTCATCCGGAAGCGACCGGATAAACGAAAGCGTTTGTTCATAACGGGGGTCCATGGCAATCGCGCCTTTCACCCCGACGGCTTCTTCGCGGTATGGATTGACGGCCGCGCCGGTAATAAACTGCCATGAATTCATGGCCAAAAAAATGCTGCAAAGGAGGAGGATCGTCCGTGCGAATACCGTCCTGTTGACCCTGTCCAAAACAACAGACACGGAAAGACCGAAAAGCAGGACATAGAAGAAATAGAACACAAACTGCCATTGGCCGTAAAAATTCCTGAACATCGTAAATCCAGGTACGTGTACCAAAAGCCACGCATACCATTGCACTCCGACGGCGGCCACATTGACGCTGACAAGGTACAGGGTCGCCAGAAAAAATACTGCAGTCAGAAGCATCGTCCCGGGTTTTTTTCTGTTGAGGAGCAGACCCGCGCCCGTCAGGATCGGTACGAACGCACTCCCCCATGCCGCTCCTTTGGTGGGGCTTGCCGCCAGGAGAAAATCGGATACTTTGGGGATATGGAGCACGCCATAGAAGTACCCGAGCTGTGCCTGAATGTCCGCGGCATTGAAGACGCGGGTATTCGTGTTGCTCCCCGGAGTAAACAGATCAAGAAATTCCGGCAGGAGATGAAAGGCATGGAGGCCAAGAAATGCAGCCAGCGCAACCGCAAGCCGCCTCCAGGGAATAGCCGCGTGCCGTATGAATGTGGCATACATCAGAAGAAACAGAAGCGACAGCGGATAAAAGGCAAATACCGGCGGAGCGGCATTGTAGGCAAACGCGTGGGCAAACAGGAGGCTCACGAGAAGCGCCGTCCAGACATATTTCCACTCCGACGTCAGGAAAAAACGGAGGATGAGGTAAAACATGAGGGGATTGAGGAACACCTGGTCCTGCGTT
Organism: Patescibacteria group bacterium; assembly: GCA_023379025.1. Taxonomy (GTDB): domain Bacteria; phylum Patescibacteriota; class Microgenomatia; order UBA10105; family UBA927; genus JAMCTH01. Next base: position 129,841 of record JAMCTH010000005.1, read on the forward strand.
GAGAGGGCTTTGACGAAATTATCGGTTACGGCCGGGCAGAACACATAAAACAGGCCTGCAAGTATGGCCGCATACCCGGAACATACGGCCGCTTGGCCGCCCCGCCTCGCGGTGAACGACGACAGTTCCCTGACAATCGCATACACCGCCAGGAATGCCGCGACGAGTTTTACCGAGTCATAAAGAATATTGGCCAGATACCCGGAGTGGCTGATCTGGATAAACAACGCCAGCATGAGCGTCAGCGGCAGTATGGAAAACTTGGCCTCCACCACCCCCTCCGCAAAAGGGTAGATGTAATACAGGACGGAATGCCTCAGAAGATTGACGGGGTCATAGAGGTAAAGCCTCCCCCCGTCCCCTCCCAAATCAATTTCCCCCGGCTTAAACCAGAAAAAGGGTGTCAGAAACAGGAGGAGCGTCACGAGACACAGGAGCTTGTTTGCAGATATCCATCCGGCTATCCGGTGAAGGGTATGTACCGTCCGCTTCATAAGCCATCAGAGAATTTTTACGGCCGGGACAGGCAGTATAAACCTGCCGCCGGATTTTCGGTACCACCGGAGCTGCGACCTAATCTCCTCCGAGATATTCCACGGAAGGATCAGAAGATAATCAGGGCGTTTCCGCCGGATTAGATCCGGATCCTCTATCTTCATGTGAACCCCCGGGATGTACAGCCCCTGCTTGGCCTCGGATTTATCGACAATAAAGTCGAGGTATTTCCGGATCCGGAAATAATTAAGGAGAATTATGCCTTTGGCCGGAGCGCCGTATGCCGCTATGGAGGCTCCTTCATTTTTCAGAAGTGCGAGGGTCTGGATAAGATCTTTTTTTAGCGCAGAAACGTGCTTTTTTATAGCTTCGTACGTCTCAACGCGGTCATATCCTGCCTTGATCTCACGTTCTTTGAGCCGGTGAACCGCTCCTGACACCGGAAACGCCCCCTGGTGAGCGACATAGATTCTCAGTGATCCGCCCTGCATGGATACAAATTCCGAGTCATAGACCTCAAGTCCTGCATCACGGAACAACCGGATAAGCGCCAGAAGAGAAAAATAGAATACATGTTCATGATAGATGGTGTCGAATTTATTCTCAAAGAGTCCCCCGAGATAGGGAAACTCAAAGAGCGCCGTGCCGACGGGTTTGAGGAGAATATCGACCCCGTGCACAAAATCTCGGATCTCCGGCACATGGGCAAAAACGTTCGCGCCGTAAATGAGGTCTGCCTCTAGATGTTTCTTGCGGACAAGTTCTCCGGCAGTCTTCAGGTTAAAAAACGTCGCGATGGTCGGTATGCCCCGGGCGTTGGCAGCTTTGGCGATATTGCGTGCAGGATCTAT